>NZ_JBEXCR010000001.1:0-598500 GCF_040605375.1 Nonomuraea sp. NPDC005650 | reverse complement strand
GGATGTCTTGGAGTGACAGACCTCTTCTACAGCGGCTCCGCTGCTTTGTTCACTGTTCTTGACGAACAGCCCTCTCCCTTAACTGAACGGCGTTGCCCCTAGAGCACGGCGCCGTCGTCCCAGCCCGAGTCGTTGGGCGGGCCGTCGCCCATGCGCACCACCAGCGCCACGAACCCGCCGATGAACGCCGCCACCGCCGTGAACAGCGCCCAGCCCTCCATGTGCCAGCTCGCCATCGCGGCCACCAGGAGATAGGCGGGGCCGCCGAACAGCGCCACCCACGCGAGCTTGGTGGCCAGGTCGAGCTTGGGCAGCGGAGGCGGAGGAGGCGGCTCGAAGTGGCCCTCGTCCTCGTCGTCCCCCGAATCCTTGTACGAATCCTTGTACGGGTCCTCGTCGGGCTCGGGCTCCTCCGAGGGTTTCACCACTCGGCGGGTGGGCTCGGCGGGGACGTTCTCGCTGTCCGGCCATGGCTGGTCGGCCGAGTCGCGCTCGGCGGTGTCGTTGAAGGACGCGACGATCTGCCGCCAGACCTCGTCCTCGTCACTCTGGGGCGTCACCTAGATGGACCTCTCCACAGCGATCGCGACTTCCCCCTGGGTGCGATCAGTCCCTCTGCAAGGGTACCGAGGCGTGTGTCCGGATGAAGTCGAGGCTCCCGGCAAAGATCCTGTCGGCATCGTTGTCAAGCGTCGCAACATGGTAGCTATCGCTTAGCTCCTCGATCGTGGCCTGTGGGACCCTCTGACGGAGGATCGCCACACTCGTCGGCTTCACCACGTGGTCCTCCGTGCTGTGGAAGACCAGCAGTGGTTGCGTCACCTTAGCCAGGTCGGCCTGCACAAGCGACCACAACGCGGGCAGCGACGCGGCCGCCTTCACCGGGGTGCGGGTGTAGGCCAGCTCGGTCACGCCGGGTTTCTTGACGTCGTTGGCGACGCCGGGCACCGACGGAACGAACCATTTGAGCAGCGGAGCGAGCTTGAGGAGCGGCACGTCGTTCGCGATCGACGGGTTGACCGCGATCACGCCGGCGATGGCCGAGCCGTGCACCTCGGCGAGCCGCAGCGCCAGGCAGCCGCCCAGCGACAGCCCCGCCACGAACACGTCCGGGCAGCGCCCCTGGAGGTCCGCGAACGCCTTCTCCACCTCGGCGTACCAGTCCTCCCAGCGCGTCCTGTTCATCTCCTGCCACGTGGTCCCGTGCCCCGGCTGGCGGGGCAGCGAAACGCTCACCCCGTGACCGGCCAGGTACTCCGCCCATGGCCGCAGCGACTGCGGCGTGCCGGTGAACCCGTGGCAGAGCAGCACACCGACCTGGCCTGCTTGATGGTGGTAGGGCTCCGCGCCTGGCATGAGCGGCATAACAGCTCCTCCATGCAGTTTCATTCCGGGAATTCCTCCGGGAACGGCCCGATCGTCGCACGTTCCGGGGTGTTTGTGCGAGAGCTGGTGTAGGAGCATCGTGTTCAAGGTGGGAAGATGACTCTGCTCACACGTAACGCGCTGGAGAAGAGGTGCCGGGGTGTTCTACTGGGTGGTCAAGGCCATCTTGGGTCCGATACTCCTCGCAGTCTTCCGGCCGTGGACGGAGGGCGCGGACAACGTGCCCAAACAGGGGCCCGCGATCCTGGCCGGCAACCACCTGTCGTTCGCCGACCACTTCTTCGGCCCGCTGCAGATCCGCCGGAAGGTCATCTCGCTGGGTAAGGCCGACTACTTCACCGGGCGCGGCGTCAAGGGCTTCTTCACCCGGCTGTTCTTCAGCGGCGTCGGCACCGTGCCGATCGACCGCTCCGGCGGCAAGGCGAGCGAGGCGGCGCTGCGCACCGGCCTGCGCATCCTGCGTGAGGGTCACATCCTCGGCATCTACCCCGAGGGCACCCGCTCGCCCGACGGCCGCCTCTACAAGGGCAAGACCGGGGTGGCCCGGCTCGCCCTGGAGTCGCGGGTGCCGGTGATCCCGTGGGCCGTGATCAACACGTACGAGATGATGCCGCCCGGGCGGGCGCTGCCGAAGATGGGGATCCGGCCGGGCGTCAAGTTCGGCAAGCCGCTCGACTTCTCCCGCTACTACGGGATGGAGGACGACCGGCTGGTGCTGCGCGCCGTGACCGACGAGATCATGTACGCCCTGATGGAGCTGTCCGGGCAGGAATACGTCGACAAGTACGCCGCGAGCGCCAAGGTCGAGCTGGAGCGCGCCGCCCGCGCCGCCGCGGCCAAGGGGTGAGCTCACCCGGCGGAGCGTAAGACCTCCTCGGTCTTCTTCATGGCCGTGGTCATCGTGTGCAGCTCCTCGCGGCTGAGCCGGTCGATCAGATAGGCCCGCACGACCTCCAGGTGGCCCGGCGCCACCCGTTCCAGGCAGCGCGCGCCCGCCTCCGTGAGCACCGCCAGCACCCCGCGCTCGTCGCTGGGGCAGGTGGCGCGTTCCACCAGGCCCGCCTTTTCGAGCTGGTTGATCTGGTACGTCAGCGCGCTCTTCGACACCACCACGCCCTTGGCCAGCTCGGTCATGCGCATCTGACGCCCGGGGGCGTCCGACAGCCGCGTCAGGATCTCGTACTGGGGATGCGTCAACCCGGCCGCGGCCTTGAGCTGCTCCTCGATGCGCCGTTCGAGCAGGTGGGAGGTGGACAGGAAGGCGCGCCACGCCGCCATCTCCGTAGGGTCCAGCCATCGGGGGTTCGTCACCGGCTCAGTGTACTTGTCGTTCAGATTTTAACTTTCGGTGCTAGGGTTGTTGTTCAAATCTGAACGACCTTGAAGGAGATCGCATGATCGGCCAGGCGCGCCCCGTCGTCCTGCTGCTCGCGAGGATCGCCATCGGCGTGATCTTCCTCGTGCACGGTTACCAGAAGTTCGCGACCATGGGGATCGCGGGCACGACCAAGTTCTTCGAGTCCGCGGGCATCCCGCTGGCCTCGGTGGCCGCTCCCGCCGTCGCGGTGCTGGAGGTGGCCGGCGGCCTGGCGCTGATCCTGGGCGCGGCCCTGCCGATCGTGGGCACGTTGCTGGCCCTCGACATGCTGGGCGCCATCGTGTTCGTGCACGGCGCGAGCGGGTTCAGCGCCGGCGAGGGCGGCTACGAGTTCGTCCTGGCGCTGGCCGCGGCCAGCCTGGCCGTCGGCTTCACGGGCGGGGGCGCGCTGGCCCTCGACAACGTCCTGGGCCGCCGCCGCCCCGAGTCGGCGCTCGCCTGACACCCGCTCCTCCGGGACCCCGCGCGCCCGCGCGGGGTCCCGCCGTTTTCAGGACAGGTGGGCGCGGATCTGCGCGATGTGCTCAGGAGTGGTACGGCAGCACCCGCCGATCAGCGACGCGCCCGCCAGCTCCCACTCCTTGGCCGCCTGCCCGAACTCCACCGGATCGGCCAGCCCCAGCCAGCGGCGGTGCCCGGCGTCCCACGTCTCGCCCGAGTTCGGGTAGACCACCACGGGCAGCCCGCCCGCGAGGCACGAGATCAGCCCGGGGATGTGACGCGGCGCGGTGCAGTTGGCCCCCACGGCCACCACCTGCGGGTTTCCGCTGAACAGCGCGGCCGCCTCGGTGATCGGCGTGCCGTCGTTGAGCCGCTCGCCGTCGCGGCACGAGAAGCTCACCCACGCCTTCACCCCGGGCGTGCGGGCCAGCAGCCTGGCCAGCACCCGGGCCTCGGGGTAGGACGGGATCGTCTCGCAGGCCAGCAGGTCGGCCCCGGTCGAGGCGAGGATCTCCCAGCGCGGCAGATGCCAGTCGAACAGGCCGTCCTCGTCGAGGTCGTAGTCGCCGGTGTATTCGGCGCCGTTGGCCAGATAGGCGCCGTACGGGCCGACCGAGGCCGCCACCAGCCCGCGACCGGCCTCGTCGCGGGCCTGCTCGGCCAGCTCGACCGACAACCTGATCAGCCGCTCGGCCGCCGCCACGTCCAGGCCGCGCCGGACGAACCCGGCGATCGTGGCCTGATAGCTGGCGGTCGTGGCCACGTCGGCGCCCGCCGCGAAGTAGTCGGCGTGGGCGCGCCGGATCAGCTCGGGCCGCTCCAGCAGCAGCCGCGCCGACCAGAGCTCGTCGCCGAGGTCGGCGCCGAGCCGTTCGAGCTGGGTGGACAGGCCGCCGTCCAGGACAAGTGCAGTCACCCCACCAGAGTACGAGCCCGCGGGCGGGCCTGAGGCCGCCTACCTGGGCCGCGAGCCCGCCCCCACCACCGGCGGCCGGCCGGGGAAGGCGCTGATCACGTGGTCGAGCAGGGCCGGGGTGTCCTCGGGGGAGTCCACCGTGAAGTCCGCCACGCGGGCCAGCTCGTCGCCCGTCTCGGCGTTGGCCACCGCGACCCGGACGCCCATGAAGGCCGGGTCGCGCTCTTCCCCGCCGCGCAACGCCTCGAAGGCTCGCGCGTCGGACAGGTCGTCGCCGAAGTACCAGGCGCGGGTCAGCGTCTCGATCTCGCGGGCGACGACCGTGCCCTTGTCGTGTTCGACGGGCGGCCTCAGCTCGACGACCATGCGCCCGTGCTGCTCCCGCAGCCCCAGCTCGGCCGCTTTGCGGGACGACCACCGCTCGACCGCTCCGCGCAGGGCCGGGGCCGAGCGGTAGTGCAGCGCCACGATCAGCGCCTTGTCCTCGACCAGGATCTCGCGCGGCAGGTCGCGGCCGGCCTCCTCGGCCACGCGCCGCATGACCGGGGCCCACGGCTCGGCCTCGGCGTCGGTGCGCACCCGGCCGTCGACGACGGTCTGCATGCCGTACAGGCCGAACAGCCGCACCTGGGGGGCGCCCGAGAAGCGGTCGCGCAGGTAGGCGGCGGGGCGGGCGGACACGATCGCGACCTTGCTCACCAGCTTGGCCAGCACCTGCAGCCGCGCCACCGCGCCGGCCACGGGGAGCACCGCGCGGGGGTCGCGCATGATCGGGGCGAGGGTGCCGTCGTAGTCGAAGAAGAAGCCGGATCTGGCGCTCTCCGAGACGGTGGCGGACACTGCTTCGGCGAAGCGGAGCGGGGCGCGAGAGGTCGCCATGCTCAGTGACGATAGAACAGCGTGACCGGCTCCGATAGACGCCTTCCCGTGAATTTCCCGGCCCTTGCCCGCCACCCGCCGTTCATGATCAGGATGCCTGATCCGGGGCCGGGAGGGCCGCCAGGCGGGAGAGGGCGGGCGGGTCGAGCACGACCACCTCGCCGGTCCGGATCTCGATCATCCCCCGCCGCTCGAACCCGCGCAGAGCCCGGTTGACGCTCACTCTGGTCGCGCCGATCTCGGCCCCCAGACCCGCCTGGCCCGCGTGCAGCGGCACCCGGCCGCCGGCGCAGCGCCGTACCAGCCAGCCGGCCACGCGGGACGGCACGTCGCGCACCGCCGCGTCGGTGAGCCGCTCGTCGAGGTCCCGTACGGTGGCGGCCAGCGTGCGCAGCAGCCGCGCCGCGACGGACGGCTCGGCGGCGACCAGCTCCAGCACCGGGGAGCGCGGCACGTACGCCACCTCCACGGCCGTCATCGCCGTCCGGGTGGCCCGGTGCGGACCGTCCACGAGCAGCGCCGTCTTGTCGAACGCGACGGGCGCCTCCTCCACGGCGAGCACCACCTCCCTGCCCTCGGCGCTCACCCGCCCGGCCTTGACCCGCCCGTCGAGCAGCACGATCAGGTGCTCGGCCGGGTCGCCCTCGGTGCACAGCACCTGCCCGGCCGGGTAGCGCCGCCGCCGGGACAGCGCCGCGAGCCCGCGCAGCCGCCCGTCGTCGAGCCCGGCGAACATCGGCAGGTCGGCCAGCGTGTACGTCATGTATCCCGATATACACCACACCGGTGCCCGGCGATGCTGAGCGCAGGCACCGGCGGCCCCTAGCGTGCGGGCATGGCGAGATACGTACTCCAACTGGCCTTCGACGGCACCCCCGGCCGCCTCGCGGCGCGCCCCGCGCACCGGGAGCACCTGCGGCGGCTCAAGGACCAGGGGCGGCTGGTGACCGCCGGGCCGTGGGCGGACGACTCGGGGGCGCTGCACGTGTACGAGGTGGCGGACGAGGCCGAGCTGCGCGACATCCTGCGCGAGGACCCGTACACGGCGGTGAACGGCTACGAGATCGTCCTCATGAAGCGGTGGACCCCGATCCTGTAGCCGCGTTCTCCGGAGGCCCGGCCGGGCCCCCGGAGAACGCCGTCTAGCGCTTCCAGAAGGGCCCGCGGCGAGAGCCGTGATCGCCTGGGGCGGGGCCGCCCACGAGGGCCGTGAGGACCTCCACCGCCCGGTCGTGCAGGGCCTGGGCGTCGGTGCCCGGCCGCTCGGCCGCCTCCAGCTCGCCGGCCAGCGACTCCAGCTCCGCGTTCCCCCCGAGGTAGGCCGCCAGCGCCGCCAGCCGCGAGCCCAGGTCCGCCAGGTACAGCAGATCGGCCATGGGCAGTGCCTTCAGCCGGTCGAGCTCGGCCACCAACTGCGGCCTGACCGAGTCCAGCGGGTGAGCGGGCCGCGGCGCGAACTTCGGCGCCCGCCCGCTGCCGGGCCTGCCACCGCCGGGGACGCCGCCGGGGATGCTCGGCGCGGCGGGAGGCGGCATCGGCGGCCCGCTGAACCCGCCGGCAGGTCCACCGGTCAGGAAATCCGGTGACGCGTCGGCGGAACCGAGACCGGGGTCCGGCAGCCGCATCCGCGGGGCGGCCGGCGGGGCGGCCATCACCGCCACGTGCGCCGCGAAGCCCATCATGGGCGGGTTCTGCGGCAGCTCCCACCCGCTGGGCGGCTCGACCGGCTGGATGACCCGGTGCTCCGGCCCGCCCTCGGCGACCTGCCTGGTGTCGATCGCCACGTACGCGGTGAAGCGGCACAGCACGCCGTACTCCAGCGAGGTCCGCACGATCCGCTGCTCCAGGTCGTGCTCGCCCATGGCGTACCGGTCCTCCAGCTCCCGCAGGTGCGCGCGCGCCCACACGGCCTGGATGGCCGGATTGTCCACCGTCACGCCCGTGACCTGCTCCTCCCACGGCCCGCCGGCCGCCAGCCCGCGCACGGTCAGCGAGGAGCCCTCGCGGTGGCGCCCGTACACGCGCAGCGGCACGCCCGGGAAGATCGACCCGAGGTGGGTGACGGTGTCCGGCTCGACCTCGAGCCCCTTGATCGAGAGGTCGGTCACCAGGGGAGCGCCGATCCTGCGGTGGATCTGCTCCATGGCCGCGTCCAGCCGGTCCTCCGACTCGACCAGCTCGCACCGGCCCGCGCCGAGCCCGGCCAGGCGGCCGAGGAATCCGGCGTTCACGGCGCGGTCGATGCCGACCGTGTGCACGCGCATCGCCGACAGGGCGCCGCCCACCTGCTCCAGGATCTGGTCCTCGTTGCCCACCTGGCCGTCGGTGACCAGCACCACGACCCGCTCCCGCTCGTTCCCGCCGCCCAGCAGGGCGATGGCCCGGCGCAGCGGCTCCAGCAGCTCGGTGCCGCCGCGGGCGTCCACCCGCGCGAGGTGCTCGACGGCGCGATAGCGGTTGCGGTCGGACGCCTCCACCAGGCCCTCGAACGCCTCCTCCACCACCGAGTCGAACGTCAGCACCGCGAACCTGTCCGCGGCCGTCAGCGTGTCGACGATGCGGGCGGCGGCCCTCCTCGCGGCGACCATCTTCCAGCCGCCCATGCTGCCGGAACGGTCGAGCACCAGCACCAGGTCGCGCGGCGTGCGCGTGGACGGGAGCGGCGGCGGCACGACGGTGAGCGCGAACGTCCCCCCTTGCCCGGGCGGGCCGTCGAGCTGCAGCGACGTGGACGCGTCGAACGACAGCCGCAGGATGAAGTCGCGGTCGAGCCGCTCGCCGGGGCGCAGGCGTACCGTGTGGCCCTCCTCCTCCACCACGTGCAGGCTGGAGGCCAGCTCGCGCAGCTCCAGCCCGGCCGCGTCCACGCTCGCGCTCAGCGAGAGGCGCACCGGGTGGGGGAAGCCGGGCAGCAGGACGGGCGGGCTGATCCGGGACGCGTCCGGCACCGCGTCGGTGTCGGGCGCGACGCCGTCGCCCGCGGGCGCGCCGTCGATGGGACTGCCCGGGATGTAGCGCGGGGCCACGACCAGCGGGAAGCGGAACGTGGCCGCGCCGTCCTCGTACGGCAGGGGCTGGCTCATGGTCAGCCGGACCGAGACGCGCTCGCCGGGCAGGATGTTGCCCACCCGGATCGTGAACACGTCGGGCCGGTCCTCCTCGGCGATCGCCGCCCGCCTGCCCTCGCGAAGCGCCTGGTCGTAGTCGGCCCTGGCCTGGGCGCGCTCCTTCAGCACGCCCTCGATCACCCGGTCGTCGGCCTCCATCCTGAACCCGGTGACAGCCGCCCGGTCGGGCAGCGGGAAGACGTACGTGGCCTCCAGGGTGACGTCGAACGGGTTCCTGAACCCCTGCGTGACCTCGACCCCGGCGATGAGCCCGGAGATGTCGGCGGCCACGTCCACGCTCTCGAGCGGCAGGTTGCCGCGCTCGGTCCGCAGCGCGCCGAACCCGGCATCCGGCACCGGCAGGCACCGTGCGGGCTCCAGCGAAGTGATCTTCATATCAGTTCCCTCTCTTCGAGCACCGCGAGCAACGGCCCTGCGGCCGCCAGCACCGCCTGAACATCCTCCTCGGACGGGACCCGGCCCGCGTCCAGCACCAGCCGCACCCCACCCCCCAACCTGACCCCCACGACGACCGCCCCACCCCGGCCCTCCGGCACCCCGCCCGTGGCCTTTCCAGACGCGCCGCTCGGGACGCTTCCAGGCGCAGCGCCCGTGACGCCACTCACGACGCCTCTGGGTACGGTCCCCGGCGCATCGGGCGGCTGGCCGGCCGTCTCCGAAGGCCCCACGTTGCCCTGCCCCGGCCGCTGGGCCCAGAACCGGCTCCGCCCCGACTCCCCGTCGGCCCGCGCACCACCCTGCCGATCGTCGGCCGCGTCGGCCGCGCCCTGCTCGGGTGCGCCGGACGTAGGTCCGTGGCTGGGCACGTGCCCATGGCCGGGTGCGTGTGCACGGTCCGGCGGGAGGGCGCTGGGCGGCGTGTCCACGGCCGCCGTCCCGGGCGCCGGGTTCGCGGCCACCCCGGGCGCCGGTTCCAGGGCCGCGGCAGTCTCCAGCATGCGGTCCGTGGCGCCCGCCAGGGCCGTCTGGATCTCGGCGATCGAGCGCCCGGCCGCCTGCAGCCGTTTCACGGCCACGAGTTGCAGCAGGTGCCGCCGGCCGTACTGGGCGATGCGGCCGCGCCTGGTCAGCGGCGGGTCCACCAGCCCGATCGTCGTATACCACCTGATCAGCCGCTCGCCGGGCACATCGCGGACCCGGCCGTTGACGAGCGGCGCGCCGTCCGGGCTCGCGCGCAGCGCCAGCGCCGCGCGCTCGGCCAGTTCGCCGATGGTCCAGGTGTCGCTCATACCTCCACAATGACACTGTCATTATTACACTGTCAACGAGACGGAAGAATGACCGCCGCCATGTCGTTCTAAATAGGGAAAAGTCCGACCGACGGGGAGGAACAGGACATGGCCATGATCACTGGCCCACTCTCGGGTGACGCCAAGAACACCGTCGCGCAAGCCCTGCAGGGCGCCCTGGTCGATCTGATCGACCTCTCGCTGGTCGCCAAGCAGGCGCACTGGAACCTGGTCGGCCCGCACTTCCGCCCGATCCACCTCCAGCTCGACGAACTCACCGATCTCGCCCGGACCCACATGGACGCCATCGCCGAGCGCGCCGTCGCCATCGGGGTCAACCCCGACGGACGTTCGGCCACGGTCGCCAAGTCCACGAAGCTTCAGCAGCCGGAGTCCGGCTGGATCGAGGACGGCAAGGTCGTGGCGACGATCACCGACGTGCTGCAGGGCATCAGCAAGCGGATGCACGAACGCGTCCGGACGACCGACGAGCCCGACCCGGTCACCCAGGACCTGCTCATCGCGGTAGCGCAGGACATCGACAAGCAGCACTGGATGTTCCAGGCCCAGGGCTGACCCGCCGGCGAGCCCGGGAGCCCGCACGGACGGGAGCCCGGGCTTTGGCATGTCGTGAGGGAGACTCGGGCCCGGCCGGAGAAGTGCAGGTCAGCGGCTCGCGGGCGTGAGTTAGCCGGATGATCGCGCAGTGGGAGTCCGGGGTTTGCGCAGAGTTTGATGTCGCGAGTCCCTGCCATTCATGTCGGTGCGGTCGACTAGCGTGGCACCTAGAGGGAGGCCCCACGATGTCCCACAAGACTCTTCTCCGCACGGGCCCGCTCTTGCCGGGCGGCATCAGCCCGTACGGACCGCTCGGCCTGGCGGGCGCCGACGGTCTCGCGCTGCCCTCGGGCTTCACCGGCAGGGTAGTGGCCCGCTCGGGTCACAAGGTCGCCGGGCTGACCTGGCACGCGGCCCCCGACGGCGGCGCCTGCTTCCCCGACGGCGCCGGCTGGATCTACGTGTCCAACTCCGAGCTGCCCCTGCTCGGCGGCGCGTCGGCGCTGCGCTTCCGCGCCGACGGCACCGTCGGCGACGCGTACCGCATCCTGTCCGGCACCGACCTCAACTGCGCGGGCGGCGCCACGCCGTGGCACACCTGGCTGTCGTGCGAGCTGGGCCACCGCGGCCGCGTGTTCGAGTGCGACCCGTACGGCGCCCGTGCCGCCCGGCCCCGCCTGGCCATGGGCCGCTTCAAGCACGAGGCCGCCGCCTGCGACCCCGAGCGGCACGTCGTCTACATGACCGAGGACGAGCCCGACGGCTGCTTCTACCGGTTCAGGCCGGGCGACTGGGGCGACCTGACGGAGGGCACGCTGGAGGTGCTGTGCTCCTCGGGTCACTGGCAGGCGGTGCCCTCGCCGGCGGCCCTGCTCACGGAGGCCCGCCACCAGGTCGAGGACGCCCGCCACTTCGACGGCGGCGACGGCTGCCACTACGCGGGCGGGGTGTGCTACTTCACGACCAAGGGCGACACGGCCCTGTGGGCCTACGACGCGCAGACCTCCACACTCGACCGGCTGTGCGAGGGCGTGCGCGCCATCACCGCCGCCCCCTCCGGCGACCTCTACGTGGCCAGAGAGACCACGGAGATCGACGTCATCACCCCCGACCGCGCGGTCACGCCGTTCCTCAGGCTGGAGGGGCACGGCGGGGCGGAGCTGACCGGGCTGGCGTTCTCGCCGGTGGGCGATCGGCTCTACTTCTCGGCCCGGCGCGGTCGCACCGAGGGCCACACCTTCGAGGTGGCGGGCCCCTTCCGTAGCTGACCGCGGGGCGCCGTCACCGCAGGTAGCGGACCAGGGCGAGCTTGAGCTCGGCCACCAGCTCCGCGCCGCGCTCCGGCGGCGCCGTGGTGGCCAGCGGCATCACCGCCTTCACCATGGCCACCGCCATCGTCCCCATGAGCTCGGCGCGCTCCTCCGCCAGGCCGGGGGAGCGGCGGCGGAGCATGGTCGCGACCTGCCGGGCGATGTCGGCGTGCAGCCGCTGCGAGGCCGCGGCCAGCTGATCGCCCGTCGCCGACCCGTACAGGAGCGACCAGTACGCCGGTGACGCGCCCTTGAACCTGACGCTCTCGTCCACGACCTGTTCCACCAGCGCCTCCAGCGGCACCTCGGGGGTGACGGCGGCCAGCCGGGCGGCCCAGAACTCCTGCCGGTCGTCGGTGTAGCGGGCCACCAGCCCGTCCAGGATCTCCTCCTTGTTGCGGAAGAACTGGTAGAGCGACCCCGGCGACATCCCCGCCCGCGCGGCGACGTGGTTCGTCGTCAGGTCCGGGTATCCGACCTCGGCGATCACCGACTCGGCGGCGTCGAGGATCTCCGCCATGCGCTTCAGGCCGCGCGCCTGCCGGCGAACCGTGCGTTCAGGCATGGGTCTCCTCGTTGACAAATGCGAGCATTCACTTGTATTTCTGATGCGGAAGGGCAAACACGAGTAGTTTACCGAGTTTTGATTCGGGGGCACCTCACATGGCGCTGAACACGCGGCAACGACCGGTCGACGACGCGGAGACGGCCGGGCCGCCGCTGCGCAGGCTGGGCTTCCTCCTCGTCCGGCGCCGCCGGGCCGTGCTCGCCCTGGCCCTGGTCGTGCTCGCCGTCGCCGCGGCGCTGGCGGCGGGGGCGGTGCCGCGGCTGTCGCTGGCCAGGTTCGAGGCGCCGGGGTCGGAGTCCGACCGGGCGCAGGCCGAGCTGGTGAAGCGGTTCGGGACGGGCAGCCCCGACATGATCTTCCTGGTGACCGCGAAGACCGGCACGGTGGACGACCCCGCGGTCGAGGCTCAGGGCAGGGCGCTGACCGCGCGGATCGGCGGGCGGGAGGGGGTCGCGGAGTCCGCGTCGTACTGGACCCGCGGCAAGCCCGCCACCATGCGCAGCGAGGACGGCAGGCACGCGCTGGTCGTGGTGCGCATCCCCGGGGACGCCGACCACGTGCGCGGGCAGGTGCTGCCCGGGCTCGTGCCCGAGATCACCGAGGGCACCGAGCTGCTCCAGGTGCGGGCCGGGGGAGGGGAGGAGGTGTTCAGGGAGACCGTGCCGCTGTCCAGGCAGGACTTCGTCCGGGCCGAGCTGGTCATCTTCCCGCTGGCGTTCGCGCTGCTCTGGCTCTACCAGCGGCGCGCGATGGCGGCCCTGGTGCCGATCCTGGCCGGGCTGGTCGCGATGGTGATCGGGCTGGCGCTGCTGCGCGTGCCGCTGGCCTTCACCGGCATCTCCACGTTCGCCCTGAACCTGACCCTCGCGATGGGGCTCGGGCTCGGCATCGACTACTGCCTGTTCGTCATCCAGCGCTTCCGGGAGGAGACGCGGCGCGGCGCGGACCGGGCGGGCGCGGTGGCCGGGGCCGTGGAGCACGCGGGGCGGACGGTGCTGTTCAGCGGGCTCACGGTGGCCTCGTCCCTCGCGGTGCTGTTCGCGCTGCCGTTCGACTTCCTGAGGTCCTTCGCGTACGCGGGCATCGCCGTCGTCGCCGGCGGGCTCTTCGCGGCCGTGATCGTGCTGCCCGCCGTGCTGGCCTCGATCGGGGGCGCGGTGCTCCCCAGGCGGGCCCGGCCGGAGCGGGACTCGGGGTTCTGGCACGCGCTGGCCACCCGGGTGATGCGGCGGCCGCTGGTGTCCGGCGGGCTGGCCACGGCGGTCCTGCTGCTGCTCGCCTCGCCGTTCCTGGGGCTGCGCTTCGGCGTGGCCGACGACCGCGTCCTGCCCCCGGAGGCGTCGTCCCGGCAGACGCAGGAGGTCGTTCGCCGGTCCTTCCCGGCGGAGGAGACCGACGCCATCCAGATCATCCCCAAAAATCAGACGTCAGGCGATATTTCGCGGTATGCGGTGGCGCTGTCCCGGGTCCCCGGGGTCGCCCAGGTCGACTCCGTCGCCGGCTCGTTCGCGGACGGCCGCCGGGTGGGCGACGGCGCCCCCGAGAGGTTCCGCCGGGGGTCGATCTGGGACACCTGGCTGTCCGTGGTCCCGTCCGCCGAGGCGCTGGCCGGCGACCCGGTGCGGCTGGTGGAGTCCGTACGCGCCGTGGAGCCCCCCTTCGAGGTGCTCGTCGGCGGCTACCCGGCCGAGCTGGCCGACTACCGCGCCTCCGTCGTCGACCGGCTCCCCCTGGTGCTGGCCCTGATGCTCGGCGTCACGTTCCTGGTCCTCCTCGGGATGACCGGGAGCCTGGTCATCCCGCTCAAGGCGTCCCTGCTGAACCTGCTCAGCATGGGCGTCATGTTCGGCGCCGTCGTCTGGGTCTTCCAGGACGGCAACCTCTCCGGCCTGCTCGGCTTCACCCCGACGGGCACGCTCGACCCCAGCATCCCGATCCTGATGCTGTGCGTCGCGTACGGCCTGTCGATGGACTACGAGGTGTTCCTGCTGTCCCGCATCAAGGAGGAGTACGACAGGACCGGCGACACCGAGCAGGCCGTGGCCACCGGCCTGCAGCGCGGCGCCCCGCTGATCACGGCCGCCGGCGGGATCCTGGCGCTCACGTTCGCCGCCTACGCCACGGCGCAGGTGATGTTCGTGCAGATGCTGGGCGTCGGCATGGCGGTGGCCGTGCTGGTGGACGCGACCGTGATCAGGGCGGTGCTGGTGCCGAGCCTGATGCGCCTGGCGGGCCCGCTCAACTGGTGGCCTAAAGGTCGCGTGACCACATCTGCTCGGTGAGCTCGACCCCGTTCTCCACGCCCTTCTCCTCCGAGTCCAGCGCGAACCCGGCCCCCTGATAGATCCGCCGCGCGCTCACCAGCGAGTCGCGGGTCCACAGCGTGATCCGCTTGTACCCCCCGGCCCGCGCGTGCCGCAGGCACTCCTCCACGAGCCGCCGCCCGAGCCCCAGCCCTCTGGCGGACGGCTCCACCAGCAGCATCCGCAGCTTGGCCGTCGTCTCGTCCTGCCGCACGCAGAACACGCACCCAGCCCGCTCCCCGCCCACCTCGGCGATCCACCCGGCGTCCCGGGAGAAGTCCAGATCGCCGACGATCCTGGCGACGAGCTGCTCGAACTCGATGCCCCAGCCGTACTCGCGGCTGTAGAGGTCGCCGTGGCGGTAGACGACCCAGCCCAGGTCGCCGGCGCGCGGGGGCCTGATCACGTACGGCTGCCCGGCGTCCCCGTCGCCCAGCAGCCCCCTGATCGTGCCCATGGCGGACACCAGCCGCCCCTGGCTCTCGTCCGGCAGCCCGGACAGCAGCCGCTCGATCTCCTCGGCCGACCGTCTGTCGAGGTTCCCGAACGTCTCCGTGCCGGCGGAGGTGAGCCGTACGAGCTGCTTGCGGGCGTCCGAGGAGGAGCGCTCGCGCGAGATCAGCCCGTCGGTCTCGAAGCGCGCCAGGATCCGGCTGAGGTAGCCCGCGTCCAGGTCGAGCAGGGCGCGCAGCGCCCCGGTCTCCATCGTCGCGGCGTGCGCCAGCTCGAACAGCACCCTCACCTCGGTCAGCGAGTACGGCGAGTCGAGCATGCCCGCCTGCAGCACGCCGATCATCTTCGTATAGAACCGGTTGAAGGTCCTGACCTCAGAAACCCTTGCCTCTGTCAACGAACTCATTGCCTAAGTCAACCATGAGAGGATCCCGTTGTGAAGCGCGTCTACATAGGCGGATACGGCCCCGGCATCGTCACGGTCGGCGGCGGGCTCACCAGATTGGCCTCGCCGTCGTTCCTGGCCGCCCATCCCACCCTGCCGGTGCTGTACGCGGCGGGTGAGCTCGAACGCGGCTGGCTCACCGCGTTGGAGGCCGGCGAGACCCTCGCCCCGCTGGACGAGAGGCCGAGCGAGGGCTCGCTGCCCTGCCACGTCGCCGTGGACCCGACGGGCAGCGTGCTCGCGGCGGCCAACTACGGCGACGGCGTCGCCGTGATCTACCGCCTCGACGCCCGCGGCGCGTTCGACGGCGAGCCGATCGTGCTGCGCCACCAGGGCTGCGGCCCGAACGCGGAGCGCCAGGAGGGCCCGCACGCCCACCAGGCCGTCTTCCACGACGGGATCCTGCACGTCTCCGACCTCGGCACCGACGAGATCCGCCGCTACCGCTACGACGGCACCACCCTGGAGTCGATCAAGCTCCAGCCCGGCACCGGCCCGCGCCACTTCGCCTTCTCCGGATCGCGCCTCTACGTCGCGGGCGAGCTCGCCGCCACCGTCACCCTCATCGAGGACGGGCGCCACACGGTCGTCCCCGCCTCGCCCGAGCAGGGCACCAACTTCCCGTCCCACCTCCAGCTCGACGGCGACTTCGTGTACGTCGCCAACCGCGGCCCCGACACGATCACCGTGCTGCGCGCCGACGACCTGTCGTACGTGGCCGAGGTGCCGGCGGGCGGCGAGTGGCCCAGGCACTTCGCCATCGACGGCACCACGATGTACGTGGCCGGCCAGCATTCGGACACCGTCACCGCCTTCGAGCTGAAGGACGGCGTGCCCGAGCCCACGGGAGAGGTGTACGAGGCCGAAAGCCCGGGCTGTGTGCTGATCATGTAAGGAGTTCGCCAAGTCACGGCTCATCGGGCCGTTCGGTCATGACCATGGACGCGTGCGAAAGTTCCTCGTCATGCTGCTGTCGCTGGTCGTCGTCGCCGGGTGCGGCGGTTCGCCCCCGGCCCCGGCGCCCGTGCCGGTCCAGCGCCCCGAGCCGGTCACGACGCCGCCGCCCAACGCGGAGGTGCAGGAGTCGTGGCACATCACCCGGCGCGGCGCGGAGCACGAGATCGAGGGCTACGCGGATCAGGTGAGCGTCCTGCCGGGCGAGCGCTTCGGGCTGCGCGTCTCGACGACCGCTCCGCGCTTCTCGGCGCGTGCCTTCCGCATGGGCGCGAACCCGGTCAAGGTGTGGGAGTCGCCCACCGTCCGCGGCGTCCGGCAGGCGCCGATGAGGCTCGTGGACGGCGCGGTGAGCGCGGCCCACTGGCGGCCCTCGCTCACCGTGGACACCGCGGGCTGGCCCGAGGGCGCGTACCTGATCCGGCTCGACGCCTCGACCGGCGCCCAGCGGTACGTCCCGGTCACCGTGCGCTCGGCCTCCACCGCCGGCCGGGTGGTGATGGTGAACGCGGTCACCACCTGGCAGGCGTACAACCGGTGGGGCGGCCGCAGCCTCTACACGGGCCCGGGCGGGTTCGCCGACCGCTCCCGCGCCGTGACCTTCGACCGCCCGTACGACGACGACGGCGCCCGGCTCTTCCTGGACTTTGAGAAGGAGGCGCTGGCCGTGGCCGAGCAGAGCCACGTGCCGCTGGCGTACCTGACGAACCTGGACCTCAAGCCCGGCGTGCTCGACGGCGCCCGGGCGGTGGTGTCGCTCGGGCACGACGAGTACTGGTCGCCCGGCATGCGCGCGGCCGTCACCAGGGCCAGGGACGCCGGCACGAACCTGGCCTTCCTCGGCGCCAACGCCGTCTACTGGCGGATCGCGACGCACGGCAGGACGGTCGCCTGCGACAAGGAGCGGCTGTGCCGGCTGTGGCGCGACTCCAGGCCGGAGAGCGCGCTGGTGGGGCAGATGTACGACTGCTTCCCGGCGGAGGGCGCCTACCGGGTGACGCGGCCGCACCACTGGATCTTCGCCGGGACCAAGGGGAGGCGGTTCCCGGGGATGGTCGGCGTGGAGTCCGACAAGGTGTCGCGGGGGTCGCCGGGGAACGTCAAGGTGCTGGCGGAGTCGCCGTACTCCTGCGGCGGCGGGCGGGCGACCCACTCCGACAGCACGTACTACGTGGCCCCCAGCGGGGCGGGGGTGTTCGCGTCGGGGACGATGCGCTGGGTGTGCGCGATGCGGGGACGGCGGTGCGGCCACGGCGTCCCCGACCGCGCCGCCGCCTTCACCCGCCGCGCGACGACCAACCTCCTGACCCGCTTCGCCCGGGGCCCGGCGGGCGCCACTGACGTGGCCCGCTAGGCCATGCTCTCCCGCAGGACCTCGCCGAGCGTCCGGACGACCTCGCGCTCGGCGGGGTAGCGGGTGTAGGCGCGCAGCTCCTCGCCCAGGGACCCGCCGTGCTCACCCAGCCACACGGCTTCGGTCAGCTCTTCGAGCAGGTCGCCGTCCGGGTGGCGGCTTGCGCTTCGGCACAATGCTCTGGTGATTCGTACGTGTTCACGCGCGCTGTCCCTCGCGCTGCTGCTGCTCGCCCCGGCCGCCGGTTGCGGGCTCGTCGACTCGGCCTTCGGCGGTTACGCCGTCACCATGTCGAGCAAGTCCATGGAGCCGACGATCAAGATGGGGTCGCGCCTGCCGGCCCGGCGGACCGCGGACTACGCTCCCCGTCCCGGCGACATCGTCGTCTATCGCACGCCCGAAGGCTGGTCCGGCACGACGGCGGGTGAGGAGCGGGTGGGGCGGGTCATCGGCGTGCCGGAGAGCACGGTGAGGTGCTGCGACGCCAAGGGACGGCTGGAGCTGAACGGCAAGGCGCTGGACGAGCCGTACGTGGCGGCTCCTCCCGCCTCCCAGGTGACGTTCGACGTCCGGGTTCCGAGCGGCCGGCTCTGGATCATGAACGACAACCGCCACGTCGCCCTGGACTCCCGCGCCTACCGGGACGCCCCCGGTGGCGGGACCATCGCGACATCGGACGTGACGGCCGTGGCCGACGCGCCGGCCGGGCGGTAGCGCCGACCGGGCGGGTCCGGAGCGCCGTCCTACGGCCGGGAGGCGTCCGCGCCCCGGGAGGCCAGGTCGACGGCCGCGCGCCAGCGTTCGTAGGCGGCGTCGTCGCGGGCGCCGGGCTCGAAGCGGCGGTCGAGGTGCCACGTGTGGCGCAGCTCGGTCCGCGACGACCACACGCCCGCGCCCAGCCCCGCCAGGAAGGCCGCCCCGAGCGCCGTGGTCTCCTGGATCGCCGGGCGCTCCACCGCCGCCCCGAGCTGGTCCGCCTGGAGCTGCATGAGCAGGTCGTTGGAGCTGGCCCCGCCGTCGGCCTTGAGCACCGGGACGGTGCCTCCGGTCATCACCTCCACCACGTCCCGCACCTCGAACGCGATCGCCTCCAGCGTGGCCCTGACCAGGTGCGCCCGCGTCGTGCCGCGCGTGATGCCGGTGATCAGCCCGCGCGCGCCCGGATCCCAGTGCGGCGCCCCGAGCCCCGTCAGGGCCGGTACGAACACCACGCCCCCGCTGTCGGGCACCGTGCGCGCCACGGCCTCCGACTCCGGCGCCGTGCCGATCAGCCCCAGCCCGTCGCGCAGCCACTGCACGGCGGCCCCGGTCACGAAGATCGACCCCTCCAGCGCGAACGTCCGCTCGCCCGACGGCGTCTGCCAGGCCACGGTGGTCAGCAGCCCGGTGTCCGAATGGATGATCTCCCCGCCGAGGTTGGCCAGCACGAACGACCCCGTGCCGTAGGTGCATTTGACGTCCCCCACGTCGAAGCACGTCTGCCCGAACAGCGCCGCCTGCTGGTCGCCGGCCACCCCGCTGATCGGCAGCTCCAGCCCGAGGAACGCGGACGGCTCCGTGTGCCCCAGCGGCCCGTAGTTGGGCACGATCTCGGGCAGGGCCTCCATCGGCACCCCGAACAGCTCGCACAGCTCCGGCTCCCAGCCGCCGGACGCCAGGCCGTACAGGAGGGTGCGCGAGGCGTTGGACGGGTCGGTCACGTGCCGCACGCCCGCCGTGAGCCTGGCGATGAGGTAGGAATCCACCGTCCCCAGGGCGATGTTCCCGGACCGGACGCCCGCCCACGTGCTCTCGTCGTGCTCGGCGAGCCAGGTGAGCTTCGTCGCGGTGAAGTACGGGTCGAGCCGCAGCCCGGTCAGCTCCGACACGCGCGGCTCGTGTCCGGCGTCGCGCAGCCGGTCGCAGATCCCGGCCGTGCGCCGGTCCTGCCACACGATGGCCCGGCACGGCGCGGCCAGCGAGTGCCGGTCCCAGAGCACGGCGGTCTCGCGCTGGTTCGTGATGCCGACGCAGGACGGGGAGCCGGAGGCTCCGCTCAGCGCGGCGCCGCACGCGGCGAGTGTGGCTTGCCAGATTTCTTCGGGATTGTGCTCCACCCAACCGGGGGAAGGAAAGTGCTGTGCGAACTCCTCGTAGCCTTTGGACTCGATTTGCCCGTTTTCAGTGACTACGAGGGCAGTCACGCCTGTCGTCCCGGCGTCAATGGCCAACACACTCACGAAATATCCCCGCAATCTGGGCAGCCTGGTGTTTGGTCTAGACCACTGCCCGTGACGACGGGCACAATGCGAGTCTGACATCAAGGTGACCCCCATCGGGAGGAACCCGCCATGCGTATTGGAGTGCTGACCGGGGGCGGCGACTGCCCTGGTCTCAACGCCGTGATCAGGGCAGTGGTGCGTAAGGGGGTGAGCGTCTACGGTCACGAGTTCGTCGGATTCCGTGACGGCTGGCGCGGCCCCCTTGAAGGCGACACCATGCCGCTCGACATCCAGGCCGTGCGGGGCATCCTGCCGCGCGGCGGAACCATACTGGGCTCTTCCCGCACCAACCCCATCAAGATCCAGGGCGGCGTGGACCGGATCAAGGAGAACCTCGCCACCACCGGCGTCGACGCCTTGATCGCCATCGGCGGCGAGGACACGCTCGGCGTCGCCAAGCAGCTCTACGACCGCCACGTCAACGTGGTGGGCGTCCCCAAGACCATCGACAACGACCTGTCGGGCACCGACTACACCTTCGGGTTCGACACCGCCGTCAACATCGCGACCGAGGCCATCGACCGCCTCCACACCACCGCCGAGTCCCACCACCGGGCGCTCATCTGCGAGGTCATGGGCCGCCACGCGGGCTGGATCGCGCTCCACGCGGGCATGGCGGGCGGCGCGAACGTCATCCTCATCCCGGAGCGGCCGTTCGACATCGACCGGGTCTGCGAGTACGTCGAGTCCCGCTTCCGCACCCGCTACTCGCCGATCATCGTGGTCGCCGAGGGCGCCCACCCGGTCGAGGGCCAGATGGAGCTGCAGACGGGCGAGCTCGACGCGTTCGGGCACGTACGGCTCGGCGGCATCGGCGAGAGGCTGGCCAAGGAGATCGAGAAGCGCACCGGCAAGGAGGCCCGCACCACGGTGCTCGGCCACATCCAGCGCGGCGGCACCCCGACGGCCTACGACCGGGTTCTGGCCACCAGGTTCGGGCTGCAGGCCATCGACGCCGCCCACGAGGGCGACTACGGCAAGATGGTCGCGCTGCGCGGCACCGACATCGTCCGCGTCGGGCTCGACGAGGCCACGGCCGAGCTGAAGACCGTGCCCGTCTCGCGCTACTCCGAGGCGGAGGTGTTCTTCGGCTGAGTGAAAGCCGCCTGCAAGCGCGCGGCCGTACCTTCTGAACCAGCGGGGTCCTGAAACTCCGCCTCAAGGTACGGCTTGCGCCGCGGCGAGTCGGCGGCCCACCACGCGTCGCAAGCCGTACCTGTCAGATAGCTCAACCGCGGGGCGTGCCGAAGAGATCCACTTCCGGCGCGCCCTCGTCGTGTTCCCCGCGCAGCCGCGCGCGGTACTCCGCCTCGCTGCGCAGCTCCTTCTCCGAGGGGGAGAGGATGACGGCGAGCAGCAGCCCCACGGTGATCACGCTGATGCCGACGATCAGCGGCAGCAGCAGGTCGACGGCCCTGACACCGGACACGGGCATCGTGTCGGAGTGCACGGCCACCGACATCGAGTACATCCCCGTGTAGTGCATGCCCGAGACCGCCACGCCCATGACGAGCGCCGCGCCGCCGATCTTGAGGGCGCCGCTCACCCGCACCGTGAACCAGAGCGCCACCGTCGCCGCCGCCACCGCGATCAGCACGGACAGGGAGACGACCACGGGGTCGTAGGAGACGAGGGCGGACATGTTCATCGCGTTCATGCCCAGGTAGTGCATGGTGGCCACGCCGAGGCCGGTCAGGACGCCGCCGCTGAGCAGATAGGTCGCCCGCTCGCCGCCGTAGGAGACCAGGAGCAGACCCATCCCCACGACGACGACCGCGATCAACGCGGACAGGGCGGTGAGCGGCACGTCGTAGCGGATCGGCGCGCCGGTCACGGAGAAGCCGAGCATGGCGATGAAGTGCATCGTCCAGATGCCGGTGCCGCCGATCGCGAAAGCGGCCCCCACCAGCCAGAACTTGCCCTCGCGCCCGCCGGCCAGGCGGGCTCTCGAGGTCAGCAGCAGGCCCAGCATGGAGCCCACGCTGGACATGACGTACGCGAGCACGGGCGTCAAAAGCCCATAGGAAAAATGATCGATCGGCGACACGACCCCCACCCCAACCCCTTACGCACCGATAAGGGAGTATGAGCAGGGAGTGGCCGCTTACGCAACTATCTCCTTCTGCCCTGCACGGCCTGGCGGCGCGGCTGCGGCACCGGCATCGCCGGGGCGGGGTAGGTGAGCTGCTGCTGCTGGGTGGTACGCCGGCGCAGCTCCAGCTTGGCGACCAGCTCGGCGTCCTCGTGCAGCTCCTCCTCCGAGGGCGAGAGGATCACCATGAGGAGCATGGTCAGCGTGATCAGGCTGATCACGGTCATGAGGGGCACGAGGAAGTCGAGCGCGTCGGCGCCCCCGACCATGCCGGGCTCGGTGTCGACCTTGACGTGCATCGCGTACATGCCGGTGTAGTGCATGCCCGAGACCGCCACGCCCATGACCAGGGCGGCGAGGGTGATCCAGATGGGCCTCTTGACCCGCAGCGTGAACCACAGAGCCACGGTCGCGGCCACGACGGCGATGGCCACGGAGACGGCCACGGTGATGCGGTCGTAGGAGACGTGGGCGGACATGTTCATCGCGTACATGCCCAGGTAGTGCATGGAGGCCACGCCGAGGCCCGTGAGCAGGCCGCCGCCGAGGAGCGCCAGGACCCGGCCGCCACCGTAGGAGACCAGCAGCAGGCCGGTGCCGACCACCACGATGGCCACCACGGCCGAGGCGACGGTGAGCCACACGTCGTACTTGATCTGGGTGCCTTCGACCTCGAAGCCCATCATGGCGATGAAGTGCATGACCCAGATGCCGGTGCCGCCGATCGAGATGGCCGCGCCCAGCAACCAGCGCACCCGGGAACCCCCACGCGAGGCGTGAGCCTGGGCGGTGAGCCGTAGTCCGAGCATAGACCCGATGCAGGACATCACGTAGGCGAGCAGGGGGGTCAGCAGGCCGTAGGTGAAATGATTCACAGCGGAGGTCATCTATCGGTTCCTTGGTATTAGGGGTTCCCGGATTGTGCCATCCGGCATGTCCCATTCGCATAGATATCACCACTATCTGTCAACCTCTCAGTCGGAACGTGAGAAGGGCTCATGGCTATCGAGGGGCCGTTCTGGCGCGCGATCGCGGTCTTCCGGGTGGCGTCGCTGGTGTACGCGGCCGCGCTGATGGCCCAGCACCGCGGTTACGAGCAGCCGGTGCTCGGCTGGCTGGTGATCGGGGTGATGGCGCTGTGGACGGCGGGGGCGACGTTCGCCTACTCGGCCCGGTCGCTGCGCCGGTGGCCGCTGCTGGCGATCGACCTGCTGGTCACGATGGCCTGCCTGCTGGCCTCCCCGTACGTCGAGGGCGCCGGTCAAGGCGCGGAGGGCACCATGCCCGTGCCCGCCACGTGGGTGGCGGGTCCCGTGCTGGCCTGGGCCGTGCACTGGGGCAGGCGGCTGGGCGCGGTCGCGGCGGCCGTCATGGCGGCGGGCGATCTGTGGCTGCGCGTCCGCACCGGCGAGGCGCCCATCCTGGTCAACGGCGCGGTCCTGCTCTTCCTGGCCGGCGTCGTGGTCGGCCACGTGGCCCAGCTGGCCAGGCAGGCCGAGGAGCGCATGCAGCGCGCCATCGAGATGGAGGCCGCCCAGCGCGAGCGCGAGCGGCTGGCCCGCGACATCCACGACTCGGTGCTGCAAGTTCTGGCCCTGGTCCAGCGGCGCGGCCGGCAGATCGGCGGCGAGGCGGCGGAGCTGGGGCGGCTGGCCGGTGAGCAGGAGGCCGTGCTGCGCCAGCTCGTCGCCCCCGGCTCCGCCCCCGTCCCCGTGGGCTCCGCCGACCTGCGCGCGCTCCTCCTGTCGCACGCCTCGTCCGGGGTGACGGTCTCCACGCCCGCCACGCCGATGATCCTGCCCGCGCCGGTGGCCGCGGGGACGGCCGCCGCCGTCCGCGCGGCGCTGGACAACGTACGGGACCACTGCGGGCCCGGCGCCCGCGCGTGGGTCTTCGCCGAGTCGTCGGACGGCGTGATCACGGTGACGGTGCGGGACGAGGGCCCGGGCATCGCCGAGGGCCGCCTGGCCGAGGCCGCCGCGGCCGGCCGCCTGGGGGTCGCCCAGTCCATCCGCGGCCGGATCGCCGACCTGGGCGGCACGGTCGCCTTCACCACCGGTGCGGGGGAGGGCACGGAGGTCGAGATCGCGGTGCCTGTTCCCGGGCCCGAGTCGGGGCCGCCGGGTGGGGCCGGGCGGCGCGGTTAGAGTTGCGGCATGGTGCGGGTCATGGTGGTGGACGACCATCCGATGTGGCGTGACGGCGTCGCCAGGGATCTCGCCGAAGCCGGGTACGAGGTCGTCGCCACTGTGGGGGAGGGGCGGCAGGCGGTGCGGGCGGCCGGGGCGGTGCGGCCGGACGTCGTGGTGCTCGACCTGCATTTGCCGGATATGTCGGGCGCGGAGGTGGCCGTCAGACTGGCCGCGCTGGAGCCGGCGCCCAGGGTGCTGGTGCTGTCGGCCAGCGCCGAGCAGGACGACGTGCTGGAAGCGGTCAAGGCAGGCGCGTCCGGATATTTGGTGAAATCGGCCAGCCGGGAGGAGTTCCTCGACGCGGTACGCCGTACCGCCGACGGCGACGCCGTGTTCACCCCGGGTCTGGCCGGGCTCGTGCTGGGCGAATACCGGCGGCTGGCCGCGCGGCCGGCGCCCGCCGAGGGGCCGCGGCTGACCGAACGCGAGACCGAGGTGCTCAGGCTGGTCGCCAAGGGCCTGTCCTACAGGCAGATCGCCGAGCGGCTCGTGCTCTCTCACCGCACGGTGCAGAACCACGTCCAGAACGCGCTGCGCAAGCTCCAGCTCCACAGCCGGGTGGAGCTGGTGCGATATGCGATCGAGCACGGGCTGGACGCGGACTAAACTCGATGGGGCGCGATGTTCCCTTCGACGCGTGCCATTTCCCCGTCTTCCCGGAGGTTCCACCATGACGATGTCCGCCCTGGGCGAGCCGTGCGTTCTGCTCAAGCTGGGCGAGATCGTCCTGAAAGGCAAGAACCGCGAGCTGTTCGAACGCCGCCTGATCAGCAACATCCGTGAGGCGCTCAAGTCGCTCGACCTCAAGCTCGACGTGCGCAAGCGGCACGGCGTGATCGCGATCTTCCTGCCCCAGGGCGCCACGGCCGAGCAGGCGGAGGCGGTGGCCCAGCGGGTCGCCGACGTCCCCGGGCTGGTCTGGATCCACCGGGCCTGGCGGGTCGCCAAAGACCCCGACGCCGTGCTGAAGGCCGGTGTCGAGCTGGTCGGCGAGACCGAGGAGGCCAAGCGGGGCGCCCGCTTCGCCGTCCGCTCCCGCCGCCGCGACAAGCGCTTCCCCCTGCGCTCCAACGAGCTCGACCGCCTCGTGGGCGGCGCGATCAACGACGAGTACGGCCTGCCGGTCGACCTGAAGAACCCCGAGCTGACGGTGTCCATCGAGGTCGACAGGGACGAGGTGTTCGTCTTCACCGGCGGCATCCCCGGTCAGGGCGGCCTGCCGGTCGGCAGCAGCGGCCGGGCGCTGGTGCTCATGTCGGGCGGCATCGACTCGCCGGTGGCGGCCTACCGGATGATGCGGCGCGGCCTGCACGTCGACTTCCTGCACTTCTCCGGCATCCCGTTCACCACCTCCGAGTCGATCTACAAGGCGTACGCGCTGGTCAAGAAGCTCGACCGGTTCCAGGGCAGGTCGCGGCTGTGGGTGGTGCCGTTCGGCAAGGCGCAGCAGTCGATCCGCACCTCCGGCCAGGACCGCCTGGCCGTGATCGCGCAGCGGCGGCTCATGCTCAAGACGGCCGAGGAGGTCGCCCACCGCATCCACGCCGCCGCGCTGGTCACCGGAGACGCGCTCGGCCAGGTCTCCTCCCAGACCCTGACCAACATCACCGCCCAGGACAACGCGGTGGACCTGCCGATCCTGCGGCCGCTGGTGGGCTGGGACAAGACCGAGATCATGGCCGAGGCGCGGCGCATCGGCACGCTGGAGATCTCCGAGCTGCCCGACGAAGACTGCTGCTCGCTGCTGGCGCCCAAGCGGGCCGAGACCCGGGCCAAGATCGAGGACCTGAAGCAGATCGAGAAGCGGCTCGACGCCGAGGAGCTCTGCGTCCAGCTCGCCGACTCGATCCAGGAGTACACCCTCGACTAACGCCCTCAGGTGCTGGCCTTGAAGGGGTCGTGCTCGGTCAGCAGCTTGTCCAGCCGCGCCTGGTCGACGCGCTGGCTGACCTCCGACTGCTCCTGCCGGTCCCGTACGACCTTGCACAGCGTGACCGTCGAGGTGACGACGTACAGCAGGCCGAGCCCGAGGAAAGCCCTGACCCACCCCTCGACGGGCAGGTAGACCAGGGCGATCACCACGGAGGACAGCGAGACGGCGAACGACAGGATCGCCTGGGCGTAGAACGCGGTGGTCTGCGTGGGCTGGATGGGCTTTGTCATGCGGCCATCGTCATGCCGCGCGGCAGGCCGCCGCATGGGGTCACGTACTCAAGTTACTCCTGAGTACGGCCGGCCGCTCGGCTCGTGGCGGCGGTCGGCCGTACGTGCGGGATCGCTTGTGGCAGACAGGGATACGGCACCGGATCAGCAGGTCAGACGGCGACCGCGACCGCGGCGGTCTTGCCGAGCAGCGCCGGGAAGTCGTTCATGACCTGGGCCAGCTCGCCCAGGTCGGTGTCGACCAGGGCCTGCGGGCCGTCGCAGAGCGCCTGCTCGGGCTGCGGGTGCACGTCGATGATCACGCCGTCCGCGCCCACCGCGATCGCCGCGCGGGTCAGCGGCAGCACCAGGTCGCGCCGCCCGCCCGAGTGGGACGGGTCGATGATCACCGGCAGGTGCGACAGGCGCTGCGCCACCGGCACGGCCGAGACGTCGAGCGTGTTGCGGGTCGCCGTCTCGAACGTCCTGATGCCCCGCTCGCACAGCACGATGTCCAGGTTGCCGCGCTGGGCGATGTACTCGGCGGCCATGAGCCACTCCTCGATCGTGGCGTTCATGCCGCGCTTGAGCATCACCGGCCGGCCCGCCGCGCCGACCGCCTGCAGCAGCGCGAAGTTCTGCATGTTGCGGGTGCCGACCTGCAGCATGTCGGCGTACGAGGCCACCAGCTCCACGTCCTGGGCGTTCACGACCTCGGTCACGATCGGCAGCCCGGTCTCCTCGCGCACCTCGGCCAGGATGCGCAGGCCCTGCTCGCCCAGCCCCTGGAAGGCGTACGGCGAGGTGCGCGGCTTGTAGGCCCCGCCCCGCAGCAGCACCGCCCCGGCCGCCTGCGCCATCCTGGCCGCGTCCAGCGTCTGCTGGTGCGTCTCCACCGCGCACGGCCCCGCGATCAGCGTCACGGTGTCGGGGCCGATCGGCACGCCGCCCACGTGGACCGTGGAGCGTTCCGGATGGTTCTCCCTGCTGACCAGCTTGTACGGGGTCGACACGCGCATGACGTCGCGCACCCCGCCCATGCCGCGCAGCGCGACCGGGTCGAGCTGGGTCACCTCGCCTACCAGGCCGACGATCGTCCGTTTCACGCCCTTGCTGACGAAAGCCTCGACCCCGGCCGACTGGACGACCGACACGATCGCCGAGAGATCGTCCGCGGTGGCCTCGGGGCCCATCACGATCACCATCTGTGCTTCTCCTCTGTCCGAAAAAGATGCCCGAAACGACAGAAGGCCCCGGGTCCTAGTGGACCCGGGGCCTTCGTTCGCCTGTCTGCTAGCGCAGCGTCAGATGGCGAACGGACTCGGGTCCGTCGCCATACCAAAACAGGGACGCGTTGCGCATAGGCCCAAAGGATAGCGCACCGAACCCGCTCGCGAAGCCTCGTCGATCCGATGGCAGGATGGCCCCACAGACGGTGAGTCAGGTGAGGAGAGTGATCGTGGAGGAGTCGCGCCTGCCTCCAGGCCAGTACGTGCCGCGCGGCCGACCCGTGATCCACTACGGCAGGGTGCCCACGTTCAGACCGGAGAGCTGGGACTTCCGCGTCTTCGGCGCCACCGCCTCCGGGGAGCAGCACAAGTTCTCCTGGGGCGACTTCGGGGAGCTGCCGCGGGACACCCGCATCGCGGACTTCCACTGCGTGACCAAGTTCTCGCTCATGGCCAACGAGTGGTCCGGCGTCACCCCGGCCACGATCCTGGAGGCCGCCCCGCCCGGCCCCGGCGTGCGCCACGTGATGATCTGGGCCGAGTACGGCTACAGCGCCAACCTGCGGATGTCCGACTTCACGGCCCCCGACACGCTGTTCGCCATGGAGCTCGACGAGAAGCCGCTCAGCCCCGACCGGGGCTTCCCGCTGCGGATCGTCGTGCCCCACCTGTACGCGTGGAAGAGCGTCAAATGGGTGCGCGGCATCGAATACCTGGCCGAAGATCGCCGGGGCTTCTGGGAGGAGCGCGGCTACCACAACCTCGCCGACCCCTGGCGCGAGCAGCGCTACTCCTACCAGGAAGAACCCGGTGAGGGACCCCCCTAGACTTCACTCCTGGTTTTCCCCCGGACACGCTCTGTTTTGGCTACGGTTTTCCCCGTGCTGACCACCGCGTGCGTGGCGCTGTCCTCCTCTCTGGCCTCCTTGGCCTTCGTCGCCGGCTATGGGCTCGCCCGCGCCCGGTGGCGCCGTCAGGCGCTGCCGGAGGGCCATAGATCGGACGAGGCGACGTTCACCACGCTGCACATCGCCGCGATGGCCGCCCCCGCCCTGCGGACCGGGCTCAACCGCGACTCGGCCCGCAAGGCCGTACGGCACCTGCGCGCGCTGCTCGGCACCCAGGCCGTCGCGATCACCTCCACCGAGGCCGCGCTGGCCTGGGAGGGGCCGTGCACCGACGACGTGCTCACGCACGCCCGCGCCGCCCTGGCCGCGGGCCGGGCCCAGGTGTTCGCGGGCGAGCCGCACGGCGCGGTCGTGGTGCCGCTGACGGTCGACGGCACGGTCGTGGGCACGCTGGCGGCCTTCGACGGCGAGGTGAGCGCCGCGCTCGTGCGCACCGTCACGGAGGTCGCCCGCTGGGTGTCCGGCCAGCTGGAGCTCGCCGACCTGGACGCCTCGCGGCGGCGCGCGCTGGAGGCGGAGATGCGCGCGCTGCGGGCCCAGATCTCGCCGCACTTCGTCTACAACGCGCTCACGACGATCGCCTCGTTCGTCCGCACGAACCCCAAGCGCGCCCGCGAGCTCCTGCTCGACTTCGCCGACTTCTCCCGGTACGCGCTGCGCCGGGCGCACGACTTCACGACCCTGGCCGACGAGCTGAGCTGCGTCGATCGCTACCTGCTGCTCGAACGCGCCCGCTTCGGCGACAAGCTGCGCTTCAGCATGCAGGTGGCGCCCGAGGTGCTGCCCGTGCCCGTGCCGTTCCTGTGCCTGCAGCCGCTCGTCGAGAACGCCATCAAGCACGGCATGCGCGGCCACGGCGGCATGGGCGAGGTGCGGGTCGTGGTGCGCGACGCGGGCCCGGAGGCGCACATCACGGTCGAGGACGACGGCGCGGGCATGGACCCCGAGCGCGCGCGGCGGATGCTCGACGAGGACCCGGCCCGCGAGGGCAGCGGCATCGGGCTGGCCAACGTGGACCTGCGGATGCGCCAGATCTACGGCGACGGCTACGGGCTCGTCGTGGAGACCGCGCTGGGCGCCGGCACCAAGGTGCGGCTGCGGGTGCCCAAGAGATCGGCTTGCTCATTGTAGTCAATTCATTACACTACGCTGGCGTGTCGCTTGTGACCTTTGCTTTCATACGGAAGCGTGGAGGACATGCTGAGAGTCCTGGCCGTCGACGACGAGGTGCCCGCTCTGGAGGAGCTCGCCTACCTGCTGCGCCAGGACGAAAGGATCGAACACGTCGCGACCGCCGCCGACGGCGTCACGGCGCTGCAGGACATGGTCCAGATGATCGGCGGGGGCGAGCGGCTCGACGGGGTGTTCCTCGACATCCGGATGCCCGGGCTCGACGGGCTCGACCTGGCCCGGCTGGTCGGCGGGTTCCCCAGCCCGCCCCGGCTGGTGTTCGTGACGGCGCACGAGGAGTGCGCGGTGCAGGCGTTCGAGCTGGAGGCCGTCGACTACCTGCTCAAGCCGGTCAGGGCCGAGCGCCTGGCCGAGGCCGTGCGCCGGCTGGAGGCCACCTCCCTGCCCGCGCCCGAGCCGGGGCAGGACGAGGTGATCCCGGTCGAGCTGGGCGGGCGCACCCGGTTCGTGCCGCAGCAGGCCGTCTGGTTCGCCGAGGCCAAGGGTGACTACGTGCGGCTGCACACCGTGGACGGCAGCTACCTCGTGCGCATGTCGCTGGCCGCGCTGGAGCGGCGCTGGGCGGATGCCGGGTTCATCCGCATCCACCGCAGCACGCTGGTCTCCGGGCGGCACGTCAGCGAGCTGCGTTTCGAGGGCGGGCGGGTGACGCTCACCGTCGGCACCGAGACGCTGCAGGTCAGCAGGCGGCACAGCCGGCAGGTGCGCGAGCAGCTCGTCCGCCACCACAGGGGCGTGATCTCGTGACCGCGGAGCGGCGGGTGACCGTCTCCCGCAGTCCGGTCGCGCTCGGGCGCTCCCGCGACCTGTTCGACCCCGAGGAGGGCGGGCCCGGCGTGCCGGCGATCGTGGGCCGGCAGTTACGGCAGGCGCTGCTGACCGTGGGCGCCGTCGCCGTGCTGCTGGCGGGCGTCCCGGTGATCGCCGCGTGGGTGCCCGCGCCCTGGGCCTGGCTCGCGCTCTCGCTGGCCGTGCAGGGGTTCTGGGTCGTGCTGGCCGTGCTGCAGCTGAGACGCGCGGAGCGGCTGGAGAGGTGAGCGGGCTGCGGTGCGCACGGCGGCTCGGACGGGCGGAGAGATGACCGTCGCGGTGCTGACCGGGATCGCCTTCGTGCTGGTTCTGGGCATCATGGTGGGCGCCGCGCGACCCCGCCGCGCCAGCGGCGTCTCCGACTTCTCCGTGGCGGCCAGGGCCGTCCCGCCCTGGTGGAACGGCGCCGCGATCGCCTCCGAGGCCACCTCGGCCGCGGCCTGCCTGGGCCTGGCCGGGCTCATCGCCACCCGGGGCGGGCCGATGTTGTGGTACCCGCTGGGGGCGACGGCCGGGTTCGTCGTCATCCTCGCCCTGGTCGTCGCCCCCTTGCGGCGCTCGGGGACGTACACGCTGCCCGACTTCGCCGAATGGCGGCTGAGATCGGTCAGGCTGCGGCGCTTCGCCACGTTCATCGTGCTGGTGATCGGGTTGGCGTTCATGGTCGCGCAGTTCCACGCGGCCGGGATGGTGGTGCGGCTGCTGACCGGGCTCCCGCCGTGGCTCGGTTGGGTGGCCATCGCCGCGGCGGCGCTGGTCGTGGCCTGCGCGGGCGGGCTGGGGAGCGTGACGAGCGTGCTGGCCGCGCAGTTCTGGCTGAAGCTGGTCGTGTTCGTCGGGGTGGGGGCGGTGTGCTGGTGGGCGGCGGGCGCGCGGTCGGTCACCTGGCTGGAGGGGGCCTACCGGGCCGGCGAGCCGGGGCTGGCGGGGACGGGCGACCCGTCGCTGCCCGGCGTGCTGACCGTGCTGGCGGCCTGCGCGCTGGGCACGATGGGGCTGCCGCACGTGATCGTCCGGGTCTACACCAACAGTGACGGGCGCGGGGCCAGGCGCTCGATCGTGGCGGCGCAGGCCATGCTGGCGGTCTTCTGCGTCGTGCCGCCGCTGTACGGGATTCTGGGGCACGCGCACGTGCGCGAGGGCGCGGCGGACGAGATCGTGCTTCTGCTGCCCGCCAGGCTGCTTCCAGGGGTCGTGGGGGACGTGCTCACCGGGGCGCTGGCCGCCGGGGCGTTCGCCGCCTTCCTGGCCACCACGGCGGGCGTGCTGGTGTCGGTCGGGGGAGCGGTGTCGGCGTGCCTGACCCGGGCCGGGGTCCGCGCCTTCCGCGCGGCCGTGTGCCTGGTGCTGCTGGCCGCGCTCGCCCTGACGGCGGTCACCGGGCCGCAGGCCTCGGTGGCGCTCGTCCTGCTCGGCTTCAGCCTCTCGGCGGCCACGCTCTGCCCGCTGCTGGTGCTCGGGATCTGGTGGCGGCGGCTGACGGACGTGGGGGTGGCGGCCGGGTTCGCGCTCGGCGGGGGCGTGACGGCGGTCCTGGTGATCGAGGAGCAGGCGGGCGTGAAGATGGGCGTGCTCACGTCCAACCCCGCGCCGGTGGCCGTGCCGGTCGCCTTTGCCGCGATGGTGATGATTTCCCTGGTCACACCGGGTCGGATGCCGCGCGGGGTGGGGCGGATGATGGCCAGGATGCACGTGCCCGAGCACCTCGCGGGCCCGCCGGCGTACCGCTCGTCGCAGCAGGGTGACCACTCATCGTAACAGCACTCTCCGTATGTCGATGACTACGGACCGTTCAACGAGCTGTCCGAAAACAGGGTATCGCCCGCAAGATCGCGACCGTAGTGTTTCGGCAACGGAAAGCCAACCCGGCGCATCGGGGGGGACGAGCCGGGGGGCTCACAACAGGCCTGATGCGCCGACTTCACCGGTGACCACGCAGGTCACCACGGCTGCCGGGCCCCCATCCGGGGGTGGGGCCCGCCACGCCGGTCACGTGAAGGGGCGCCTGCTGAGGCCCTCAGCCGGCCCCGCGATTCGGCCCTTCGGGGGCGGCCGGATCGCGCGAGCAGGCGCCCTTCTCACGATGCCCCGCACGATGCCCGAGGCGGCGGGGTCAGGAGTCGCGGAGCTTCTTCAGCAGGGCGATGTCCTCGGCGTGCTTGGGCGCCTTGCCCGGCGTCTCGATGCAGATCGGCACCCCCGCCACGGCCGGGTGGCGCATGAGGTCGGCGAACGGCTGGGCGCCGATGTGGCCGGCCCCGATGTTCTCGTGCCGGTCCTTCTTGGCCCCGCACACGTCCTTGGAGTCGTTGGCGTGGATCAGCTTGAGCCGCCCGGGGGCGAGCTCGTGCAGGGCGTCGAACGTCTCCTTCACCCCGCCGGCCGCCGCGAGGTCGTGGCCGGCGGCGTAGGCGTGGCAGGTGTCGAGGCAGATGCCGGCGCGCGGGTGCCAGTCGAGCGCGGCCAGGTAGGGCTCGATCTCCTGGACGGTGGCGCAGAGCATGGCGCCCTGCCCGGCCATCGGCTCCAGCAGCAGGTCGGGCCCGCCGTCGGGGATCTCCTCCAGCAGCGGCAGCAGGTTTTCGCGCACCTGGCGCAGCGCGTCGTCGCGTGACTGCGTGACCGCCGAGCCCGTGTGCACCACGACCCCCTTGGCGCCGATCTCCGCGCCGCGCCGCAGCGTGTGGCGCACCAGCGCGATGGAGTTGGCCAGCGTCTCCGGGCTGGGCGAGCCGAAGTTGGCGAGATAGGGCACGTGGACGAACGTGTCGACGCCCGACTCGGCCAGCTTGGCGTCCTCGGCGGGTTTGCCCTCGGCCAGCGCCCAGCCGCGCGGGTTGGTCACGAAGACCTGGATCATCTCGGCGCCGATCTCGGCCATGTATTTCAGGCCGCCGGTCGCCAGGCCGCCCGTGACGAGCACGTGCCCGCCGATCAGGGATGTTGGGGTCATGATGGGTCTCAGTCTAGGCGTAGGCCACGACAACCCGGAGGCCCGCGCGGACCGGGCGCGTCGTCGCGCCGGTTGGATGATGACACGAAAAGTCCTGGCCGCGGAGGTGGCCGGTTGGGAGTTCTCGCGGATGGACCGGGCACGAGGCGGGTGTGTGTACTTCTGACATGCCCGAGACGCTGAGCGATTTCAACGCCAGGCCCGCGGCCGGCGCCGAGGAGGAGCTGCTGGCCTGCTGCGCCTCGCGCGCCTTCGCCGCGAAGGTGGCGGCGCTGCGGCCGTACGACGATCTCGACGACCTCGCCGTGACCGCCGAGGCGGCCGTCCGGGACCTGGGGTGGGACGACGTGCTGGAAGCGCTCCGGGCGCACCCGAGGATCGGGGAACGGGCGGCGGGCGGCGGCAGGGAGGCGTCGTGGTCGCGCCAGGAGCAGGCGGGCGTGGAGGACGACGTGCGCCAGGCGCTGGCCGAGGGCAACAAGGCGTACGAGGACCGGTTCGGCTACGTCTACCTGGTCTGCGCCACCGGGCTCACCGGGGCCCAGCTGCTGGCCAGGTTGCGCGAGCGGCTGGGCAACGACGAGGAGAGCGAGCGGGCGGCCGTGCGGGGCGAGCTGGCCGCGATCACCGCGCTGCGGCTGCGCAAGCTCATGAAGGAGGGGGCATGAGCTTCTCGACCCACGTGCTGGACGCGGTCACCGGCCTGCCCGCGCGGGGCGTCCACGTCCGGCTGGAGCACGAGGGCCGGGTGGTGGCTGAGGGGCGCACCGACGACGACGGGCGCATCAAGGGCTGGAACCCGGGAGCCGGCGTCCACCGGGTCGTCTTCGACACCGGGGCCTACCTGGAGGAGACGTTCTACCCCGAGGTCGTCGTCACCTTCACCGTCGCCGACCCCGAACGGCACTACCACGTGCCCCTGCTGCTCAGCCCGTACGCCTACTCCACCTACCGAGGGAGCTAGATGTCCATCAGGCTCGGACCCAACCGCTACGGCAAGGCGGAGACCAGGCTCGTCCGCGTGGTCAGGGACGGCCCCGTGCACCACGTCAAGGACCTCAACGTCAGCACCTCGCTCTCCGGCGACATGGAGGCCGTCCACCTGACCGGCGACAACGCCGCCGTGCTGCCCACCGACACGCAGAAGAACACCGCGTACGCGCTGGCGAAGAAGCACGGCGTCGGCCAGATCGAGGAGTTCGCCCTCCTGCTGGCCAGGCACTTCGTAGGGACGCAGCCGACCGTCCACCACGCCAGGGTCGAGATCGACGAGTACGCCTGGACCCGCCGCGGGCCGTACTCGTTCGCCCGCGAGGGCGGCGAGGTGCGCACGTGCGTCGTCCACCACGACCGGGACGGCCGCTCCACCGTGGTGTCCGGGCTCAAGGACCTGGTGCTGATGAACACGACCGGCTCGGAGTTCCACGGCTACATCGTGGACGAGTACACCACGCTGCCGCCCACCACCGACCGCGTCCTGGCCACCGCCGTCGCCGCGCGCTGGCGGCACGCGGGGGACACGCCCGCGTACGGCAAGTCGTACGAGCAGGTGCGCCAGTGCCTGCTGGACGCGTTCGCGGACACCCACAGCCTGTCGCTCCAGCAGACCCTCTACGCCATGGGCGAGCGCGCCCTGGCGGCCTGCCCCGAGATCTGCGAGGTCAGGCTCGCGATGCCGAACAAGCACCACTTCACCGTGGACCTGTCGCCGTTCGGCCTGGACAACGAGAACGAGGTCTTTTACGCCGCCGACCGCCCTTACGGCCTGATCGAGGGCAGCGTGCTGCGGGACGACGCGCCCGACGCCGGATTTGCCTGGGAGTAGTAGATATGGATTTCTTGCGCCCCACGACGTGGGAGGAGGCGCTGGCCGCCAAGGCGGACCGGCCCGACGCGGTGCCCATCCAGGGCGGCACCGACGTCATGGTCGAGATCAACATGGACGTGCGCAGGCCCGCGGCGCTGCTCGACCTGAACCAGGTGGCCGAGCTGCGGGAATGGGCCATGGTGGGCGGCATGTGCCGGGTCGGGGCCGCGGTGCCGTACGCGCGGATCATCGAGGAGCTGGGCGGGCCGCTGCAAGGGCTCGCGCAGGCCGCGCGCACGGTCGGCTCGCCGCAGATCCGCAACCGCGGATCGGTCGGCGGGAACCTCGGCGCGGCCTCGCCCGCCGGCGACAGCCACCCGCCGCTGCTGGCGGCGGGCGCGGTGGTCGAGGCGGAGTCGCGCGAGCGCGGCGTCAGGATGATCCCGGCCGACGAGTTCTACCTGGGGGTCAAGCGCAGCGCGCTGGAGCCGGACGAGCTGATCAGGGCCGTTCACGTCCGGCCCGCGACCGGGCCCCAGTACTTCTCCAAGGTCGGGACGCGCAACGCCATGGTGATCGCCGTGTGCTCGTTCGCGATCGCGCTGCACCCGCGGGAGCGGCGGGTCGGCACGGGGATCGGCTCCGCGGCGCCCACGCCGCGCCGGGCCTTCGATGCCGAGGACCTGCTGGCCCGCGAACTAGACTGGAACGCGCCGCTCGATCCTGCTCTGACCAGGCGATTCGGCGAGCTGTGCGCGAGGGCCGCCGCGCCGATCGACGACGTGCGGGGCACGGCCGCCTACCGGGTGCACGCCATCGGCGTGCTGGCCCGCCGCACGCTGGCCTGGGCTTGGAACGACCATCTGGGAAGGAGGGCCGCCTGATGCGTGTCACCTTCACCGTCAACGGCCGCGAGGAGATCGCCGACGACGTCTGGGAGGGCGAGAGCCTGCTGTACGTGCTGCGCGAGCGCGTCGGGCTCCCCGGCTCCAAGAACGCCTGCGAGCAGGGCGAATGCGGCTCCTGCACGGTCTATCTCGACGGCGTGCCGGTCTGCTCCTGCCTGGTCGCCGCCGGGCAGGCCGAGGGGCGGCAGGTGCGCACCGTCGAAGGGCTCGCCGAGGGGGACCGGCTCGACGCGGTCCAGGAGGCGTTCGTGGAGTGCGGGGCCGTACAGTGCGGGTTCTGCACGCCGGGGCTGGTGGTGCAGGCGCACGACCTGATCGCGCGGGTGGAGCGGCCGTCCGACGCGGAGATCAGGGAGGCCCTGGCCGGGAACCTCTGCCGGTGCACGGGCTACGAGAAGATCATCGAAGCGGTGCGGCTGGCCGCGTCGCGGAAGGCGGACGCCGAGTGAGCCTGCTCATCGAGAACGTCCACATCGCCCCCGTAGCCGGCCCCGAGATCGAATCCGGATATATCAGGATCGAGGGGGATCGGATCGCGGAGCTCGGCCCCGGGCCCGCCCCCGGCGCGACCGGCCACTCGGACAGGATCGACGGCACCGGCTGCCTGGCCACCCCCGGCCTGGTCAACACCCACCACCACCTGTACCAGTGGGCCTCGCAGGGCCTGGCGCAGGACGCGACCCTCTTCGAATGGCTGGTCGCGCTCTACCAGGTGTGGGCCGCCATGGACGCCGAAGTGGTCAACGGGGCGGCCACGGCGGGGCTCGGCTGGCTGGCGCTGTCCGGGTGCACCACCTCCAGCGACCACCACTACATCTTCCCCAAGGGCAGGGGCGACCTGTTCGCCGCCGAGATCGAGGCCGCCCGCGCGGTGGGCATCCGCTTCCACCCCGCCCGCGGCTCGATGGACCGGGGCGAGTCCCACGGCGGGCTGCCGCCGGACGTCGTGGTCGAGGAACTGGACGAGATCCTCGCCGCCACGTCGGAGGCCGTGGACGCCTACCACGACCCGTCCTTCTCCTCGATGCTGCGGATCGCGGTCGCGCCGTGCTCGCCGTTCTCCTCCAGCGCCGAGCTGATGACCGAGTCCGCCGCCCTGGCCAGGGCCAAGGGCGTGCGCCTGCACACGCACGTCGCCGAGACCTCGGACGAGGACGAGCACTGCCTGGCCCAGTTCGGGCTGCGCCCGGTCGACTACATGGAGAAGCTGGGCTGGCTGGGGCCCGACGTGTGGTTCGCGCACTCGGTGCACCTGAGCGACGACGACATCGGCAAGCTCGCCGCCACCGGCACGGGCTCCGCGCACTGCCCCTCGTCGAACGGCCGCCTCGGCGCCGGCATCGCCCGCGTCTCCGAGATGCTGCGCCGGGGCGCGAACGTGGGCCTCGGTGTGGACGGCAGCGCCTCCTCCGAGCTGACGCCGCTCGTGGGGGAGCTGCGGCAGGCCCTGCTGTTCCAGCGCGCCGCGTACGGCCCCCAGGCGCTCACGGCCCGGCAGGCCCTGGAGATCGCCACGCTCGGCGGGGCCCGCAACCTCGGCCGCGAGGACGAACTCGGCACCCTCGAACCCGGCAAGCTGGCCGACCTCGCCCTGTGGCGGGTCGACGGCCCCTTCACCTCGGCGGTGACCGACCCCGTCTGCGCGCTCGTCTTCGGGCCCCCGCCGCCCCTGGCCCGGGTGCTGGTCGGCGGCCGGGTCGTGGTCGAGGACGGCGAGCTGAGGACCGTCCCCCAGGACGCCGCCGGCCGCGCGGGCGCCCAGGCGCACCAGCGGCTGATGCGGCTGGCGCGGGAGCACGGCCTCACCGCCGCCAAGGAGCTCCACTGACCAGGCGACTAAGGTGGGAATGTCTGAAACGAGCAGGAAGGCGATCCCGTGCCCGAGGAACTCCCCGACGAGCGGCTGGCGCAGCTCAAGAGCACTTTCGCGTCGATCGACACCGACGGCGACGGCTACATCAGCGAGGCCGAGCTGAAGCGGCACTTCCCGGGGCTCCCGGAGGAGGCGCTGGGGGCGATGAGCCAGGCGGCCGACTCCGATCAGGACGGTCGCTACTCGCTGGAGGAGTTCATCCGCACCGTCTCCTGACGACCCCTGCGGGCGTCACCCGTCACCCGTGCGTGATGATGAGTCACGCCTTCCTGCCCGCTCGCACCGGGCAGGAAGGCGTGTCAGGACATTGTTCACCATCCTGTAGGGGTTCGTAGTGGTTCAGCAGGTTCTGGTCGCCCCCGACAAGTTCAAGGGTTCTCTGACTGCGGCCCAGGTGGCCGCCCAGGTCTCCGCCGGGCTCGGCGTGCCCACCGTGGAGCTGCCGGTGGCCGACGGAGGCGACGGCACCGTGGACGCGGTCGTGGCCGGCGGGTTCAGCCGGGTCACGATCGAGGTCACCGGGCCCACCGGCGAGCGGGTCCCCGCCTCGTACGCCTGGCAGGACGCCGACGCGACGGCGGTGGTGGAGCTGGCGGAGGCGTCGGGGCTGCGCCGCCTGCCCGGCGGGCACGAGCCGCTGACCGCCACCAGCTACGGCACGGGCGAGCTGATCGCGGACGCCGTGCGCCGGGGCGCCAAGCGCGTGGTCCTGGGGCTGGGCGGCAGCGCCTGCACCGACGGGGGAGCGGGCATGGCGCAGGCGCTCGGCGCGCGCCTGCTGGACGCCGGCGGCGACGACCTCCCCCGGGGCGGGGCCGCCCTGAGGGAGCTCGCCCGGATCGACCTGTCGGGTTTCGCGGCCGTCTCCGGCGTGGAGTTCGTGGTGGCCAGCGACGTCGACAACCCGCTCCTCGGGCCCCACGGCGCCGCCGCCGTCTACGGGCCCCAGAAGGGCGCCACCCCGGACGACGTCAAGACGCTGGAGGCCGGGCTGAGCCGGCTGGCCGCCGTCGCGACCGCCACCCACGGGCTGATGGGCGCCGTCGAGCACGACGACACGCCGCGCGCGATGGGCGTGGCGGGCGCGCCGGGAGCGGGGGCGGCCGGTGGGGTGGGGTTCGCCGCGCTGGCGTTCCTGCACGCCGAGATCCGGCCCGGCATCGGCTACCTGCTCGACCTGCTCGGGTTCGGCGAGCTGGTCAAGGACGCGCGGCTGGTGATCACCGGCGAGGGGTCGCTGGACGAGCAGTCCCTGCGCGGCAAGGCACCCGTCGGCGTGGCGCAGGCCGCGGCCAGGGCGGGCGTCCCCGTGGTGGCCGTCTGCGGGCGCCGCACGCTCACCGACGACGAGCTGCGGGCCGCGGGCATCGAGGCCGCCTACGCCCTCACCGATCTCGAACCCGACCCCGAACGCTGCATGGCCGAGGCCGGGCCCCTGCTCGAACGCCTGGCCGCGCGGCTGGCCGCCGTCCATCTCGAAGGTGACTAGATGATCGACCTGGTGATCCGTTCCCGCCGCACCGTCACCCCCGAGGGGGAGCGGACGGCGGCGGTGGCCGTGCGGGGCGAGAAGATCGCGGGCCTGTACGACTACGCCGCGCCGCTCGACGCCGCCGAGGACATCGACCTGCGCGACCTGGCCCTGCTCCCCGGCCTGGTCGACACCCACGTACACGTCAACGAGCCGGGGCGGACGCACTGGGAGGGGTTCGACTCGGCGACCAGGGCGGCCGCCGCCGGAGGCGTCACCACGATCCTCGACATGCCGCTCAACTCCCTCCCGCCCACCGTGAACGTGGCCGCCTTGGAGGCCAAGCTGGCGGCCGCGGAGGGCAAGTGCCACGTGGACGTGGGCTTCTGGGGCGGGGCCGTGCCGGGGAACGTCAAGGATCTCGCTCCCTTGCGCGAACGCGGGGTCTACGGGTTCAAGTGCTTCATGTCGCCGTCGGGGGTGGAGGAGTTCCCGCCGCTCGGCGCCTCGGAACTGCGGGAGGCGCTGTCCGAGGTGGCGGCGGTCGGCGGGGTGATGGTGGTGCACGCCGAGGACCCGGCGCTGCTCACGGAGCCGGGCGGGCCGACGTACCGGGAGTTCCTGGAGTCGCGGCCGGGGGAGTCGGAGCGCAGCGCGGTCGCGCGGGTGGTGCGGCTGGCGGCCGAGACCGGCGCCCGGGTGCACATCCTGCACGTCTCCAGCGCCTCCTGCCTGGAGGTGCTGGAGCAGGCGCGGGCCGAGGGCGTCGCGGTCACGGCGGAGACGTGCCCCCACTACCTGACGCTGGTGGCCGAGCAGGTGCCCGAGGGGGCGACCGCGTACAAGTGCTGCCCGCCCATCCGCTCCGAGGCCAACCGCGACCTGCTGTGGGACGGGCTGGCCAGGGGCGTGCTGAGCTGCGTCGTGTCCGACCACTCGCCCTCGCCCGCCGACCTCAAGGTGCCCGACTTCGCCGCCGCCTGGGGCGGCATCGCCTCGCTCCAGCTCGGCCTGCCGGCGATCTGGACGGAGGCGTCGCGGAGGGGGTACGGGCTGGGGGACGTGGTGCGCTGGATGTCCGCCAACCCGGCCTCAATGGCCGAAATTTCCGGAAAAGGCGGGATAAAGGCCGGTAATGATGCCGATTTGGTGGCATTTGATCCGCTGGCCGACAACCCCGTGGACGCCGCGCGCCTCCACCACAAGAACCCGGTCACCCCGTACCACGGCCGCGTGCTCAAGGGCGCCGTACTGACCACCTGGCTGCGCGGGCGGCCCGTGGACGGCGCGCCGCACGGGCGATTCCTGTTGGGAGAGCAGTAGATTTGCCGAGCTTCATCACCCTGCCGGATCTCGCCCTGCGCACGCTGGGCGGCTCCGTCGTGGCGGCCAGCGACGAGTCGTTCGCGGAGAAGGAGAGCCTGATCCGGCCGGGGCGGCCCGCCTTCCAGGCGGAGACGTTCGGGAGCAAGGGGCAGGTCTACGACGGGTGGGAGACCCGCCGCCGCCGCTCACCCGGCCACGACTGGGCCCTGGTACGCCTCGGCGTCCCCGGCGTGATCCGCGGCGTGGTGATCGACACGGCGTGGTTCAAGGGCAACTACCCGCCCCACGCCTCGGTGGAGGCGGCCGCGGTCGCGGGCCACCCCTCCCCGGCCGAGCTCGAAGCCGCGCCGTGGGCGGAGATCGTCCCCAGGTCCGAGCTCACCGGGGACAGCGAGCACCACTTCACCGTCACCGACGAGCGCCGCTTCACCCACGTACGGCTGAACATCTTCCCCGACGGCGGCGTCGCCCGCCTCCGGGTGCACGGGGAGGCCCGGCCCGACCTGTCCGTGTACGACGCGCTCGGCCTCGACCTGGCCGCCCTCGCGAACGGCGCCCTGGTCACCGCCTGCTCGAACGAGTTCTACTCCGCCCCCAACAACGCCATCGCCCCGGGCCTGGCCCGCCACCAGGCGGAGGGCTGGGAGACCGCCCGCCGCCGCGGCGACGGGAACGACTGGCTGCTCATCCGGCTGGCCGGGCGCGGCGTGATCGGGCTGGCCGAGATCGACACCACGAACCTGCTGTTCAACGCGCCGGGCGCGGTCTCGCTGACGGGCCTGGACGGCGAGCGGGAGGTGGAGCTCCTCCCGAGGACCCGCCTCCAGCCCGACACCCCGCACCGCTTCCGCCTCACCCACCCGGACCCGGTCACCCACGTGCGGGTGGACATCTACCCGGACGGCGGCCTCGCCCGCGTCCGCCTCCACGGCCGCCTCACCGCCCCCTGACCGGCAGGGGCTGCCCGGCGGGCCTCACTGCCAGAGGACGACCGTGCTCCCCTGCGGCCGCTCGCTGTTGGGCAGCGGCCGCTGGAACTGGACGACCCCGCGGTTGCCCAGCCGCTGCACCCGCACCTTGAACCCCAGCGCCTCCAGCTCCGACTTGGCGTCCCTGACCTCCTTGCCGATCACCGCCGGCACCAGGGCGAACTGCTGGTCGTCGCGGGCCTCGTCGTCCCTGTCGCCGTTGAACCAGTCCCAGAAGTCCGTCTGGCACCGCGCCACCGTGACCATGACCTGCGCGCCCTTGTCCACCTCGGACTTCGCCTTCGGCGCCTGCGCGATGACCGTGCACGGCTCGGCGTCGTCGTCCACCTCGTTGACCTGCACCTGGAAGCCCAGCCCGCCGAGATATTGGGCGGCCTCGTCCTTGGGCATGCTGCTGACGTCGGGCATCACCATGCCGGCGCTGACGTAGATGTCGATCTTGGCGCCCACCCGCACCTTCTCGCCGACCTGCGGCGAGGTGCGGATGACCTTGTCGCGCTCGACCTCCTGGTTGGCCAGCCGCTTGACGGCGCCCACGGTCAGCCCGGCGCTGGCGATCTTGTCGCGGGCCTGGTCGCCGGTCATGCCCTCGGTGTTGGGCACGGCCACGCGCTTGGGCCCGAGCGAGGGGACCAGCGTGATCGTGGTGCCCTTCTCCACCTCGGTGTCGGCCGCCGGGTCGGTGCGGATGATGAGGCCCGCGGCCACCTTCTCGTCGTTGATGCCGTCGGCCTCCTGCACCTTGAGGCCGGCCGCGGCGGCGCTCTGCTTGGCCAGCGCCATGTTCTTGCCGACCAGGCTGGGCACGGAGACCATCTCGGGCTGCGCGAAGTACCAGCCGGTCAGCCCGACCGCGACCACCATCACCCCGGCGAGCGCCACCAGGAACCAGTTCGGCTTGAACCCCGGCCGCCGCCGCGACGCCGGCGCCTCCGTGCGCGGCTGGATCAAGGTGTGGGCGGGGGCGGCCTGAGGCATCGAGGCGGCGCCGGAGGCGTTGAAGACCTGCGTCCGGGCGTGCGGGGCCGCGGGGCCCTGCGGGTGGGAGCCCGGCGGGTTGGTCAGGCGCGGCAGCATCCGGTGCGCGTCGACGGCGGCCACGAGCATCGCGGTGGCGTCGGCGGGGCGCTGGTCCGGCTCGCGGGCCGTCGCCTGGGCCACCAGCGTGTCGATCAGCGGCGGCGCGTCGGGGACGACCGAGGACGGCGCGGGCACGGTGTCGTGGACGTGCCGGTAGGCCACCGACATCGGCGTCGCGCCGTCGTACGGCTGCTGGCCGGTGACCAGCTCGAACAGCATGATGCCCGCGGCGTAGACGTCGCTGCGCACGTCGGCGGCGCCGGTGGTGACCTGCTCGGGCGCCATGTAGCCGATGGTGCCGATCATCACGCCGGTGCGGGTCTGGTTGGTGGCCTCGATGGCCCGGGCCAGGCCGAAGTCGACGACCTTGACCCGGCCGTCGTCGGTCATCAGGACGTTTTCCGGCTTCACGTCGCGGTGGACCATGCCCGCCTGGTGGGCCGCGCCGAGGGCGGCGAGCACCGGGATCATGATCTCGAGCGCCTCGCGGGCGGGCAGCCTGCCGCGCTCGCGCAGGATGTCGCGCAGCGTCTTGCCGGGCACGTACTCCATCGACAGGTACACGACGTCGTTGTCGGTGCCCTGGTCGAAGACGTGCACCACGTTGGGGTGTGAGAGGCGGGCAACCGACTTGGCCTCGCCGATGAACCTGCGCACGAACGCCGGGTCCTCGGCCAGCGAGGGGTGCATGACCTTCAGCGCCACCGTCCGGTCCAGGCGGACGTCCAGCGCGAGGTAGACGGTCGCCATACCGCCCCGGGCGATCCGGCTCTCGATGCGGTAGCGCCCATCGAGGAGCCGCCCGACCAGGGGGTCCGCAGTCGTCGTATCCACCCCGCTGAGTTTACGGGCGTTTTGCCACTGGGAGGGCCCCACCGCCCGAAACCGATGCTGAGACGTTCCCGTTGGAACGTCCCAGCTCCCCGCACACCACTCAGGTCACGGCGTCATCGGCGAGGAGGCCTCGGCGTAGCGCCTGCGCGGGATGCGGCCGGCCAGCCGCGCCAGCCGTCCCGCCGCCACGGCCCCCTTCATGGCGGCCGCCATGAGATCGGGCCGCCGCGCCCTGGTGACCGCGGTGGCCAGCAGCACGGCGTCGCAGCCCAGCTCCATCGCCAGCGCGGCGTCGCTGGCCGTGCCGATGCCCGCGTCGAGCACCACCGGCACGGACGCGGCCTCCACGATCAGCTCGATGTTGTGCGGGTTGCGGATGCCGAGGCCCGAGCCGATCGGCGCGCCCAGCGGCATGACGGCCGCGCAGCCCGCCTGCTCCAGCCGCCGCGCCAGCGCGGGGTCGTCCCCGATGTACGGCAGCACCACGAACCCGTCGGCCACCAGCCGCTCCGCGGCGTCGAACGTCTCGATCGGGTCGGGCAGCAGCGTCCGCTCGTCGGCGATGACCTCCAGCTTGACCCAGTTCGTGCCGAGCGCCTCCCTGGCCAGCCGCGCCGTCAGCACGGCCTCGCCCGCGGTGAAGCAGCCCGCCGTGTTGGGGAGCACCTTGATGTCCCGCTCGCGCAGCACGTCCAGGACGGACCCGGGGGCGGTCGGGTCGAGCCGCCGCATGGCCACCGTGGTCAGCTCGGTGCCGGACGCGGCCAGCGCCTGGTCGAGCACGTCGAGCGAGGGTGCGCCGCCGGTCCCCATGATGAGCCGGGAGGAGAACTTCTCCCCGGCGATGATCAGTTCATCCACCTTGCACCGCCGTCAGAACCTCCACCCGGTCACGGTCGCTGAGCGCCGTCGTCTCCCACGAGCTCCGCGTGACCACCTCGTCGTTCACGGCCACGGCCACTCCGGTGGTGGCCGTGGTCAATGTGCGTACGGCCTGCGCCACGGTCATGCCGTCGGTCACCTCGTGCGAGGCCCCGTTGATCGTCACAATCATGAAATTTCCCGAAATCTCCCAGGGGCGCACAACGCCGCCAGCTCGCCCTCTTCGCCCAGCAGGATGTCCGCCGTGAGCGGCGCCAGGAGCACGCCGCCCCGGTGGTGACCGGTGGCCAGCGTCAGCCCCGGGGTGCGGCTCGGGCCGATGAGCGGCAGGTTGTCCGGCGTGCCCGGACGCAGCCCGGCCACCACGTCGGCGACCTCCAGCTCGGTGACGCCCGGCACCAGCTCCCTGGCGTCCCGCAGCAGCTCGTAGAGCCCGCCCGCGGTCACCCTGGTGTCGAAGCCCATCTCCTCCTGCGTCGCCCCGACCACCAGCTCGCCGTCGCCCCGGGGGACGAGATAGACCGGCGTGCCGTGCACGGTGCCGCGCACGCATCGCGTGAGCAGCGGCTGCGGCGAACGCAACCGCATGATCTGCCCCTTCACCGGCCGCACCGGCAGCTCGGCCAGCCCGGCGCTCCACGCCCCGGCCGCCAGGACCACCCGCTCCGCCGGCAGCTCGGCCGGCCGGCCGTCGCCGCCGGGCGGCTCCAGGCGTACGCCCGTGACCCGGGCGCCGTCGCGCAGCAGCTCGCGCACGCGGGCCCGTACCAGCGGGACTCCCTGCCGGTCGAGCGCGGCGAGCAGCGCCGCCGTCACGCGGCGCGGGTCCACCCAGGAGTCGCCGGGGGCCAGCAGCCCGCCCCGCACCGAGGGGGCCAGCATGGGTTCAAGGCGGCGGCACTCGCGGCCGGTCAGCCGCTCGACGGGCAGCTCCAGCTTGTCCAGGTACGCGGCCAGCTCGTCCAGCGCGGCCAGGTCGTCCGCCCCGAACGCCACGTCGAGCGTCCCCTCGGAGCGCAGGTCCAGGGCCTCGGGGCCGGCCAGCCCCGCGTCGGCGGCCAGCTCGGCGGCGAAGGCGGGCCAGCGGCGCAGCGACGCCACCCCGAGCCGCAACAGCGGCGCCTCGGTGTAGGTCACCTCGCTGATCGGCGCCAGCATCCCCGCCGCCGCGTGTGAGGCCCCAGAGGCGGGGGCCGGGTCGACCAGGGTGACGGGCCGCCCCGCGCGGGCCAGCCGCCAGGCCGCGGAGAGCCCGACGACCCCGCCGCCCACGATCACATCCATCCGCGCTCCCTTCGCCGGCATGATCCGGATCAGGTGTCTTGCGGTCGAAGGCCCGAAGGCAGCCTTCCTCTCAGCCCGGTCACGGCCGGACTCCCGCGCGTCTTACGTCCTCCAGCCTACGGCCTCGCTGCGACGCCCCGACACCGCCCCACGTTAGGGTCATGAACGTGAACCGAGTCGTGGTGGTGGGAGCTGGCCTGGCCGGAGTGCGCACCGTGGAGGCGTTGCGCACGCGGGGGTTCGGGGGGAGGGTCACGCTGATCGGCGAGGAGCGGCATCGCCCCTACGACCGTCCGCCCCTGTCCAAGGCCGTGCTGTTCGGCGACGCCGACACCAGCTTCGTCGACACCGACCTGGCCGCGATCGACGTGGACTTCCAGCCCGGGGTCAGCGCCAAGGCGCTGCGCGAGGGGGTCGTGGAGACGACCGAGGGCGAGATCGGCTACGACGGGCTGGTCATCGCCACCGGCGCCGAGCCGATCAGGCTGCCCGGCGACGGCCCGCAGCACGTGCTGCGCACGCTCGACGACGCCCACGAGCTCAGGGCCATGCTCGTCCCCGGCGCCCGCGTCGCGGTCATCGGCGCCGGCTGGATCGGCGCTGAGGTGGCCACCGCCGCCCGCCGCGCCGGGTGCGCGGTGACCGTGATCGAGGCCGGCCCGGCGCCGCTCGCCATGGCCGTCGGCGCCGAGATCGGGGCCCGCACCGAGCGCTGGTACGACGGCATCGACCTGCGGCTCGACACCATGGTCGACTCCGTGGACGAGGGCGGCGTGCGGCTGGTGGGCGGCGAGTTCGTGGACGCCCACGTGGTGGTCACGGGCATCGGCGTGCGCCCGGCCGTCGAATGGCTCACCGGCGCCGACATCGACCTGCACAACGGCGTCGTCGTGGACGAGCACCTGCGCGCCTCCCTCCCGAACACGGTCGCCGTCGGCGACTGCGCCGCCTGGTGGTCGCGCCGCTGGCAGACCAGGCTCAGGGTCGAGCACTGGGACACCGCGCTCAACGCCCCCGAGGTGGCCGCCGCGAGCCTGCTGGGCGAGGACGTCGCGTACGATCCCGTTCCGTACTTCTGGTCGGAGCAGTTCGGACATATGGTGCAATATGCGGGTCATCATTTGGCAGGGGAACGGCTGATCTATCGCGGCGAGCCCGAGGGCAAGTGGTCGGCCGTCTGGCTCACGGCCGACGACGTCCTCGCCGCGGTGCTGGCCGTGGACCGGCCGCGGGACCTCGTACAGGGGCGTAGGATCATCGACGCCGGACACCGTCTTGACGCGGAACGCCTGGTAGATCCAGAAGTCTCCCTACGGGATTGTGTTGTTTGAGCAAGGACGGCATGTGGTAGTTGTGGTTTCGTGACGCTTTCTGTTGCACAGATCGACCGGGAGACCGACCAGCTCGTAGACGAGTGGCTCACTCTCCCCGAAGTGGCCTCGCGCCTCGACCTTTCGATTGGGCGGGCCAAGCAACTCCTCAAGGACCACAAGCTGCTCGGCGTTCGCCGGGGGAGCGGCGGGCCGCAGGTGCCCGCGGTGTTCCTCGATGGAAAGGATGTGAGGAAGGGCCTACCCGGCACACTGACCGTGCTGCTGGACGCCGGCTACGACGATGTCGAGTCGCTGCGCTGGCTCTTCACCCCCGACGAGTCCCTGCCCGGATCGCCCATCGACGCGATCAAGGCCGGCCGTCACACTGAGGTCAAGCGGCGTGCCCAAGCCCTCGGTTTCTGAGGCCCGCCTCTATCTCTGCACCGACGGCCGCCGCGACCGCGGCGACCTCGCGGAGTTCCTCGACTCGGTGCTGGCCGGCGGCGTGGACATCATCCAGCTGCGGGAGAAGGGTCTGGAGGCTCGCGACGAACTCGCGCTCCTCGAAATCTTCCGCGACGCCTGCGACCGGCACGGCAAACTCCTGGCCGTCAACGACCGGGCGGACCTCGCCTTCGCCGCCCGCCCTGACGTGCTCCACCTGGGGCAGGACGACCTTCCTGTGACGGTCGCGCGAGAGATACTCGGCGACGACATCGTCATCGGACGGTCCACCCACTCCGTGGCCGAGGCTTCCGCCGCGGCAGCGGAGCCGGGCGTCGACTACTTCTGCTGCGGCCCCATCTGGCCCACGCCCACCAAGCCCGGCCGCCCGGCCCCCGGCCCGCCGCTGCTCCGGCACGCGGCCGCGCTGGAGACCTCGCGGCCGTGGTTCGGGATCGGCGGCATCGACCTCGCGAACCTGGACGAGGTGATGTCGTACGGCGTGCGCCGCGTGGTGGTCGTACGGGCGATCACGGACGCGGAGGATCCGGGCGCGGCGGCGGCGGAGTTCGCCAAACGCCTGTCCACCTTCTGACCACCCGAGCCCCCTGACCACCCGAAGCCCCATGACCACAGGAGGCCTGACCACACCAGGCCTCCTGACCGAAGGGGTTCCCTGACCACAGGGGCCCTGATCGCAGGGGCTTCCCGCCCACCGAGGGCGCTCGCGACCCCGCGGGCGCCTCCGGACCGCGGGCCCGCTCGCCCGGCCAGGCCGCGCTGCGCACCCAGATCGTGGCGCGCTCAGATCGTGTGGTCAGGTCTTGCGGGAGGTGGCCGCGATGGCCAGCTCCGTCAGCGCCGTGCGCGCCTCGGCCGCGATCGGCGCCCCGTCGAGCGCGGACAGCGCGTCCGCCAGATACTCGCCGATCAGGTCCTCGCACTCCTGCAGCGCGCCCGTGTCGTCGATGATCTGCCGCAGCGTCTCCACCCCGCGCTCGTCCAGCCCGGGATCCCCCAGCAGCCGCCGGACGGTCTCCGCCGCACCCGGGGACGCGGCCGCGAGCGTGCGCGCCACGAGCATCGTCCGCTTGCCCTCCCGCAGGTCGTCACCGGCCGGCTTGCCCGTCTGCGCCGGGTCGCCGAACACCCCCAGGATGTCGTCACGGAGCTGGAACGCGATCCCGACCCGCGTGCCGTAGCCCGTGCACAGCTCGTCCATCCAGGGCGCGAGCTCGCCGCCGGCGAGCACCAGCCCGAGCCTGAGCGGCTGCTCCACCGAGTATTTCCCGCTCTTGAACAGCGCCACCCGCAGCGCCGACTCGAACGTGTTCTCGCCGTGCGCCTGCTCCAGCAGGTCGAGGTACTGGCCGCACATCAGCTCCGTACGCATGTGGTCGTGCACGGGCTGGGCCGCCGCCAGGGACTCGGGCGGCAGGCCGCTGGTGCGCCACATCTCGCCCGACCAGATCAGGAGCAGATTGCCCAGCAGGATCGCCGCGCCCTCGCCGAACTGCGCGGCGGAGCCCTGCCAGGAGGACTTCTCGTGCAGCGCCTGGAACCGGCGGTGCGCGGACGGCATGCCCCTGCGCAGGTCGCTCTTGTCCATCACGTCGTCGTGCACGAGCGCGCTGGCCTGCAGCAGCTCCAGCGAGGCCGCCGCGGTGAAGATCTCGGGCACGTCCGTGCCGCCCGCGCCGCGCCAGCCCCAGTAGCAGAACGCCGGACGCAGCCGCTTGCCGCCGGACAGCAGCTCGTCGGCCGCCGTGCGCAGCGGCTCGAGCTCGGGGTCACCGGGGGCGGGCAGCTGCCGTTCGACGAACTCTCCGAGGGCACGCTCCACCTGTGTGCGCAGGGTGTCCATGCCAACGGCGTCAGTGGTCATGCCTTGAGACTAGTGGCCGCGTGCGGGGGCTCGGATGCGCAGGTGTCCCTATGACGGGATCTGAGGTGGCGCGGGCTGGGATGCACGGTTCGTACGGGTGACATGGCTGTGGCCGTGGGGGTGACGTGGCCGTGACCTTGTGCGGGCGACGTCCCTGTAACCTTGGGCCATGGCGCTTGGTCGACCCTCCATCCTGCCCGATCGTGTTCCCACCGTCCGCGACATGCTCGCCGCCGGTGGCCGGTCGTTCTCCTTCGAGTTCTTCCCGCCGAAGACCGACGAGGGGGAGCGGCAGCTCTGGAAGGCGATCAGAGAGCTGGAGTCGCTGCGGCCGACGTTCGTGTCGGTGACCTATGGCGCGGGCGGCTCCACCCGCGACCGCACGGTCGACATCGTCGAGCGGATCGCCCACGACACGACGCTCACGCCCGTGGCGCACTTCACGGCGGTCAACCACTCGATCCGCGAGCTGCGCCACCTGGTGGGCCGCTTCGCCGACGCCGGGGTGCGCAACATCCTGGCAGTCCGCGGCGACCCCCCTGGCGACCCGGCGGGCGAGTGGATGCAGCACCCCGAAGGCGTCCTCTACGCCGAGGAGCTGGTGCGGCTGATCAGGCAGGCGGGCGACTTCTGCGTCGGCGTGGCCGCCTTCCCCTACAAGCATCCGCGCTCGCCGTCCATCGAGAGCGACACCGAGTTCTTCGTACGCAAGTGCGAGGCGGGCGCCGACTACGCGATCACGCAGATGTTCTTCCGGGCGGACGACTACCTGCGGCTGCGCGACCGGGTGGCGGCCCAGGGGTGCGACACGCCGATCATCCCGTGCATCATGCCGGTGACGCAGATGAGCACGATCGCGCGCTCGGAGCAGCTGTCGGGGGCGCCGTTCCCGCCTGAGGTGGCGGCCCGCTTCGAGGAGGTCGCGGACGACCCGGCGGCGGTGCGGCGGCTGGGCATCGATCACGGGGCCGAGCTGTGCCAGCGGCTCTTGGACGAGGGCGCGCCGGGCATCCACTTCATCACCTTCAACCGCTCCAGCGCCTCGCGCGAGGTCTTCCAACGCCTCGACACGGTCCCTGTCTCCGCCTGAAAGCGACACCCCTGAGCGGCCGGCCGGATCACCCGCCCGCCCAAGGCCGCCGACCACCCTTCACCCGCATCGCGCCGTCCCGTCCTCGCCGCACTGACGTTTGAGGGCACCCGGTCGGGCTCGGACGTGAGGCGGGCCGGGTGGCGCAGGGAGGGTGGCGGGCGTGGGCGTCTGGTGCCGTGCGCACCGTCGCTGCCTGGGGTCGCGTGCGTCGCGTCGTGCGCCGTTGGTCGTTCTGCCGTGTTGTGGGATCGGGCCGAGGCGTTCTCCCCCGTGCTGCGGATCGGGCTGAGGGCGTCGTTCGCCCGCCTCGTGGGTCGGGATCGAGCTTGGCGTGCGCGGTGCTGGGAGCGAGAGGGTGCGGGGTGGTAGGGGCCCGTCACCCGCCCGCAGGGGGACCGGGCGGGTGACGGGCAGGGGATAGTAGACGGTGAGTAAAGGGGCGGCTACATTACGTAATGGATGGTGCCCCAAGTAATCCGCGGACAAACCCAGCAGTCACGGGTTCATCAGGGACGTGATCCTCACGTCAAGGGCAGGGGGCGGCCCATGATGGCGTAGTCCTCGTAGCCGCCCGGGAAGATGAACCTCGTGAGCAGGTCCGTGAAACCCATGCTGGCGTAGAGGTGGCGGGCGGCCGTGGGCTGGTCGTGGGTGGACAGGACGGCCGAGCGTTCGGGGCGGCCCGCGCAGAGTGTGCGGATCATGGCGCGGCCGATGCCCTTGCCCTGGAAGTCCGGGTGGACGTGGATCTCGGCCAGCTCCAGCGTGTAGCCCAGCCAGGCGTTGGCGGCCTCCTGGCCGAGGCGGTCGGTCAGGGCGCGGTGGACCACGTCGTGCCACCACTGGCCGGGCGTGCCGCGGAAGCCGTACGCGAAGCCGACCGTGAGGGGGGATGAAAGGGACGGATCGCGCAATTCTGCGAAATAACACTGAAAATGGGGATAAGTCGCGTGGTTTCGCATGATGCTTTTGCGGCCGTTGATCTGGTCCACGGGCGGGTTCATGGCAGCCGCGTAGACGTCGATCACCATCTCCAACCGCTCGACGAACTCGGCCGGACCCGCCCCGCGAAACTCGATCACGCGTCGCACATTACTCGACGTCCACCGCGGTGCCCCCGGTGATGCGCACGAGCTCGTCGAACGTCGTCGGGAACACGGTCAGCGGATGCCCCCCGGCCGCCCACACCACCTCGTGCTTGCTCAGCCAGTTGTCCACCAGGGTGCGCACGGGCGCCGGATGCCCGACCGGGGCCACGCCGCCGATGGGCTGGCCGGTCGCCTCCCTGACGAAGTCCGGCGTCGCCCGGCGTACCTTCCCCACCCCCACCGTGCGGGCGATCAGCTCCACGTCCACGCGATGCGCCCCGCTCGTCAGCACCAGCAGCGGCGCGCCGTCCGCGTCGAAGATCAGGCTGTTGGCGATGGCCCCGACCTCGCACCCGACCTGGGCCGCGGCGATCGCGGCCGTGGGCGCCTTCTCGGGCAGGACGACGATCTCGCCGGCCGCCCCCAGTTCGCGCAGGGCGGATTGAACGACGACGCCATTGGGCGGCAACAACTTCTCAGACATGGAAACACTCTAAACAGGTTGACCGCGTCATTACCGATTCTTGGTGAGTGGTATAAGGTCGGCTGATCCGTTTGTTGGTGGTATGAGAGGTGGTACTGGTGAGGGCTCGACGGCTGCCCGGGGTGGCTGCTCTGCTGACGGCCGGCGCCGTCGCACTGTCGGGTTGCGGCACGCTCGCGTCGCATCGTTCGACGGCGTCCTTGGGGACGGATTCACCGGCCGCAGCGCATACCTCCGCGGGGGCCCGTTCCGGTCCCGCCGCCGCCAGGGTCGTCGCGCCGGGCAAGACGCTCAAGCTCGGTGCCAAGGGCAAGGCCGTCCAGTGGCTGCAGCAGCGCCTGGCCCAGCTCGGCTACCGCCCCGGCAAGGCCGACGGCCGATACGGAGGCGCGACCATGGCGGCCGTGTGGGCGTTCCAGAAGGTGAACGGCATCAGGCCGACCAGCACCGTCGCCAAGCGCACGTGGGACGCCCTGGAGACCCCCAGGTCGCCGAAGGTCCTGGTCAAGGACGGCAGGCCGACCCGCGCCGAGGTCAACCTCACCAAGCAGATCATGGTCCTGTACGTGGACAACGAGGTGAAGCTGATCACCCACGTGTCTTCCGGCAGCGGCGTCCCCTACTGCGAGACCGCCACGTGGCAGGGCAAGCAGCAGCGGTTCTGCGGCTCGGCCAGCACGCCGACGGGCGACTACAAGACGACGTGGCGCGCCCGCGGCTGGCACAGGTCCTACCTGGGGCAACTCTACAACCCGATCTTCTTCAACGGCGGCATCGCCTTCCACGGCGCGCTGTCGGTGCCGCTGTACCCGGCTTCGCACGGGTGCGTGCGCATGCCGATGAACGTGGCCGAGGTCCTGCCCGGGATGCTGGGCAAGGGCGTGCCGGTGCACGTCCGGGGCAGGTTCAAGCGCCTCTGAGTCACCCGTCCCGCGCCGCCGGAGGCGTAACGCCCGCATAACCAAAAGCGGTGACGGGCCGGTTATGGGGCTTTTGCTGGACTCCCTCCTGACCTTCTTGGGGGGAGTGCATGACGACTGCGTTCATGACGCCCGCGCCCGTTCACACGGCGGCGCGGCATGCGGGACGGGCCCGCATGTGGTGGCTGCTGGCGGCCGGATGGGCCGCCCACGTGGCCTTACGGCTGTGGCTGTACCGGTATCACACCGGACCGGTGGCGAACCCGGACGAGACCGGTTACCTCCTCGCCGCCCGCTGGCTGGCCGGCGGGCCGGGCGCGGACCTCACCGGCTCGACCTTCTACCAGGGCGGCTATCCGCTGCTGCTGGTCCCGATCTTCTGGCTCACCTCCGACCCCGTCCTGGCGTACCGGCTGGTGGCCGGGGTGGGGTCGATGGTGGCGGCGGGGGCGTACCCGCTGGCGTACCTGCTGCTGCGGCGGATGGGCCTGGGCCGGCGGGCGGCGCTGATCACGGCGTTCGTGGCAGGGCTGTCACCGGCGCTGCTGCTGTTCTCCGGGCTGGCGCTGACCGACGCGATCCTGCCGGTGCTCGTCCTCGCCTGGCTGCTCGCGCTGCACGACCTGGTCGCGTACGGGTCGGCGCGGGCCGGGGCGGCGGCGGGCGCGCTGTCGGCGTTCGCGATGGCGGCGCATCTGCGGGGGACGGTGGTCCTGCTGGTCTGCGTCCTGGTCGTGGCGGTGGTGTGGGTCCGCGGGCGGGCGGCGGCGCCGGCGGTCGCGGCGCTGGCGAGCGCGGCCGTGGTCGCGCTCGCGGGCAAGGCGCTCAACGGGGCGCTGAGCGCCGAGCTGTATCCGGGCGGGCCCCGGGACCTGTCGGCGCTGCTCGTGTCCAGGCTCACGAGCCTCGAAGGCCAGGCGTGGGCGCTGTCGGGGGCGGCCGGGCAGCTCTGGTACCTCGTCGTCGGCACCTGGGGGCTGGCGGGCGTCGGCCTGGCGGGCGCGGCGGCCACGCTGGCACGGCGGTCCGCGCCGTACCTGCACCGCGTCCTGGCGGGCGCGCTGCTGCTGACGACCCTGGGCATCGCGTACGCCTCCTCGGCCGCCCTCCCGGACGAGCACCGCGTCGGCAACTACGTCTACGGGCGCTACCTGGCCTGCGTCGCCGTGGCCTGGACCCTGGCCGGCCTGATCGTCCTGGTGAGGGGCGGGCGCCTGGCCGTGGTGCGGCACGCGCTGGCCGCCGCGGGGCTGATGGCGGTGACCGGCGGGGTGGCCGCCTGGTACGCGGGGGACCGGCTGCAGCGTTACGCGTTCATCGCGTTCGACTTCCCCGAAGTGATCTTTCTCACGGGCGAGAACGACGCGCTGGACCCGGTCGAGGCGTCCCTGCCCGCCCTGGTCCTGCTGGCCTGCCTGGCCGGGGCGGCCTTCCTCACCGGCCGCCGTACCAGGCTGCTGGTCGTGGGCGTGCTGGCGCTGATCGACATCGCGTTCACCGCCGGGCAGGCCCCCGCACGCCCGTCGGGCGCGGACTGGCTGCCTACGCCGCCTCCCGGCCGCGTGGCGGTGGACCGGCGGGTGCGGTGGAACGTCTGGGTGCCGCTGGCGTACCGGGTGTCGTGGACCGAGATCGAGTTCTACGACGGGCGGCCCCCGCCGGGCGCGTGCACCGCCGTGGTGCCGTACGGGACGGCCCCGCCGCCGGGCTGGGCCGGCACGGGCCGGGGCGGCGCCCAGCAGGGCTGGGCGACCTGGTCGAACGACCGCTGCCGGTGAGCCTCATGGCCGGGCGGCGGTGGCCCGCCTGCCCTGCGCCGCCGCCATCGCCATCCCCACGGCCTGCGCCAGCCCGGCCGCCACCAGGACGAGGACGGTGGCCGGCTGCCACGCGGGCACGCCGCCGGCGAAGTCAGGGGAGTCGTAGAGCCCCGCCAGCGCCTTCGCGGGGATGATCAGCACGACGAGGACCGCGAGGGCGTAGGGGACGATCAGGACGCCCGACACCACGAGCAGGGGCGTGCGGCCCCGGCCGCCCCGCCACAGGAGCGCGCCCATGACGGCGTACGTCACCCCCAGGACGCCCACGAGCACGGCGACGACCAGGACCAGCCGCCAGTAGTCCCGGCCCAGCGCCGTCATCCCGTCGGCGGCGAGCCGGCCGCCCGCCCACTCCGGGCCCGTGATCTGCGCCTTGACGGCCGTCCTGATGGCCACGAGGTTGGCGACCGCGTACGCCGCCGCCAGGACCGGCCCCAGCGCCAGCAGGACGACGGCGATCAGCCGCCTTTTGCCCGCCATCCGGCCCCCTTTCAGCTCCGGACAGCTTCTCAGAAGGGAGCTATCCGAGGGAACGCAGGCCGGTGAGCGTGATCTCGGCCGCCCGGCGTGCCGTGCTCAACAGCTGCTCCGCGGACAGGTCGTGGCCGAGGACGGCGACGACCGCCAGCTTCACCGCGCCGAACATCGCGCCCACCGCGGCGGCCGCCTCCACCGGGTCCAGCTGGGGGTAGGCCTCCCGCAGCGCCCACGCCAGCGCGGTCTGGCTCTCCAGCAGCATCACCAGCGCCCGCGCCTGCAGCGTGGGCTCCTTGAGCACGAGCCGCATCCGCAGCTCCGCGTCCTCGAACGCGAGCTCCTCGTACGTGGTCAGCCAGGTCAGGCTGTCCTCCACGATCCGCAGGAGGACGTCGGCCGGCGAATCGCCGGGGGCCCTGTCGGCCAGTGAGGCGATGGCCAGCTCCATCTTGCGGGCGGAGTCGTAGAAGACCACGTCCTCCTTGCTCGCGAAGTAGCTGAAGAACGTGCGCGTCGACACGTCGGCCTCCGCCGCGATCTCCGCCAGCGTGGTCTCGTCGAAACCCTTCTCGTCGAACAGCCGGAGCGCGGCCTCGATCAGTGCCCGGCGCGTGCGCTGCTTCTTGCGCTCCCGCAGTCCCACGCCGCCGCTATCCACCATGACGGAACTATACTGCATGCGTACATGTTTTTCATGCATTGAAGTTTTGCAATGAATGAGGTTTTCTGGGGGTGAAGCTCGGAAAGGAGCAGAAACATGTCTGACGTGACGTTCCCCATCGATCGGCGACGCCCGTTCGACCCGCCCGACGAAGCCACTGAGCTGCGACAACGGGCGGACATGCACCGCATGACCTTCGCCGACGGCCACCGGGGCTGGCTGGTGACCGGCTACTCGGCCGCCCGTGCGGTGCTGGCGCACCCGCGGTTCAGCAACCGTCCCGAGCTCGCGCACCCGCCGATCCCGAACATGCTGGTCCGGGCGAGGCTGGGGAAGGACGCGAAGGCCCCGAGCGGGTTCTTCCTGCGCATGGACGAGCCCGAGCACGCGCGCTTCCGCAGGCTGCTGACCGGCCAGTTCACCGTGCGCAGGATGAAGATGCTCGAGCCCAGGGTCGAGGAGATCACGAACGCCTGCCTGGACGACATGGCCGCCACCGGCGGGCCCGTGGACCTCGTGGAGAAGTTCGCGCTGCCGATCCCGTCGCTGGTGATCTGCGAGCTGCTCGGGGTGCCGTACGAGGATCGCGCGCAGTTCCAGCAGGACACCAAGCTCCTGGTCAACCTGGAGACCAAGGCGGAGGACGCGATGGCCGCGTTCGGCCGGATCTCGGGGTACATGTACGGGCTCGTCCAGCGCAAGCGCAAGGAGCTCGCCGACGACCTGATCAGCGGGCTCGTCGAGGGCGGGGAGCTGGACGACGAGGAGCTCGCCGGGGTGGCGCTCCTGCTGCTGGTGGCCGGGCACGAGACGACCGCCAACATGCTGGGGCTCGGCACGTACGCGCTGCTCACCAACCCCGATCAGCTCGCCGCCATGCGCGACGACCCGTCGGTGGTGGACAACGGCGTCGAGGAGCTGCTGCGCTACCTCACGATCATCCACCTCGGCCCGGTCCGCTCCGCGCTGGAGGACGTCGAGATCGAGGGCAACCTCATCAAGGCGGGCGAGTGCGTGGCGCTCCACCTGCCCACCGTCAACCGCGACTCGTCTCGCTTCCCGGACGGCGACCGGCTCGACGTCGCCAGGCCCGTGACCGGGCACCTGACCTTCGGCCACGGCATCCACCAGTGCCTGGGGCAGCAGCTCGCGCGCGCGGAAATGCGCATCGGATACCCTGCGCTGCTGCGCCGCTTCCCGGGTCTACGCTTGGCCGTAACACCCGAGGAGGTGCCGATGCGCTCGGACATGAGCATCTATGGAGTGCACCGCCTCCCAGTCACTTGGTAGGTCACCATGGAAATCAAGGCAGATACGACGGTGTGCATCGGGGCGGGCATGTGCGCTCTGACAGTGCCGGAGGTGTTCGACCAGAGCGAGGACGAGGGCACGGTGGTGCTCTTGCAGCAGGTGCCGCCGGCGGAGCTGGAGGACGGCGTCCGCCGCGCTGTGACCCTCTGCCCGTCGGGGGCCATCTCCGTCGTCCCCTGACGACCGCCTTGCCGTCATCCTGAACCACCCGGCCGTCGCCGCAGGCTCTCCGCGGCGACGGCTTTTTTGCGCAGTTCACCTGATGTTCGTCGAACCTGTGTTCGTGGAATCGGTTGACACCGAGCGTGATCGAAATTATGTTCGACGTAGTGACGGTGGGGCTCGCGGCTCAACGTCACCAGGACCTGGTCGCGGGCCGTTCGCTTCCCCAAGCGTTCCCCCGCGGCCAGGCTCCATGGGCGAAGGGCGCGCCCTCGTCGTCGGCGAAGACGAGTGGGCGTGTCCTGGCCGGACGGGGAGTGGGGAAGCTCGTCGTCCGGCCAGCCCGGCGGAAATGTCGGTGGGGTCTGCGAGTGTTGGCCCTACCGGCGCAGACGCCGGCGGCCGCCCACGACTCCAAGGAGGCGCGCAAGATGGCACCACGGCCTAGAGAAACGCCCGGGCCCCGGCTGTCGCCTGCGGTTCGGGCACACTTGACCGATTCACGTTCCTGCCTGGCGGAGGCGACCGGCGCTCGCACTCCGGCATCCCGATATGTGGCCGCCCACCTGGCGGCCCTCCGGGCGGCGGCGGCGGTTCTGGCCGCCCGTCCCCGCCCCATGGAAGGCCGCAGGCGCCGCCTGCGCAGCGCCTGGGAGCTGCTGCCCGAGGCCGAGCCGGGCCTGGCCGAGTGGGCCGCCTACTTCTCGGTGAGCGCCGCCAAGCGCGCCGCCGCGGAGGCGGGCATGGTCAGCCGGGTCAGCGCGGCCGACGCCGATGAGCTCCTGGCCGAGGCGGAGACGTTCGTCTCCACCGTGGAGGGCCTCCTGGGCGTGCCGACCCAGCCCGAGCTCCCGGTCAACGTCCCCCTGGCAGGCTGACCCCCAGCCTCCCGCCCAGGGCGGACGTTCTTTCGCGGGCCGATCCTGGCTCGCTCGGCTCCAGGGTCACGGCACCCTGTCGTAAAACCCTGCCGTGACGCGGCTGAGCGTCACGGCCCTCCGGTGGAGGTCCCTCGGCGGCCCACCGGCCTTTGCCGCGCCCGAACGCGGTTCCTCAGGTCGCCCGCCGGCCCCTGATCGTGGCCTCCCGCGGCCGAGCGCCGATGCGGCGGCCCTCGGTGCGGGAGAGTGCCCCTCTCGGGGAGCGGGCGGCGAGGAGGACACACGCACGCCGATGAGCCGCTCACGCGGTCATGATGCGAGCGCGCCGCCGTGCGGACGGGCGCGCGATCCTGCCCATGCCACTGGAGACGTGGCCGGCCAGGGGGCCTCACAGCCGGGTGGCTCGCCGACCGCGTGGCGGTGGCGAGCCCTCAAGCGGGCCCTCAAGCGGACAGGGCGGTCTCAAGGCGGGGTGAGACGGCCCAGGAGGGAGGGGGTGACCTCAGGGGAGGGGGGCGGCCTCAGAACGATTCGACGGCGCGGCGGGCCTCGGCGTCGAGGACGCCCCAGCTGATCAGCTCCTCCGTCAGCTCGCTCGGCGACTTGTCGTAGATCACGGCAAGCGAACGCAGGTCCTCCTGGCGGATCGACAGCACCTTGCCGTTGTAGTCACCGCGCTGGCTCTGGATCGTGGCGGCGTAGCGGGCGAGTGCCCCCGCCTTCTCCTTCGGCAGCGTGGCCAGGCGCTCCAGGTCGATCACAAGCTTGGGTGTCGGTCCGAGCGGGCTGGGCGCGGCTCCGCCCGGCAGCAGCTCGGATACGGGCACCCCGTAGAAGTCGGCAAGCTCGGCAAGCTTCTGCACGGTCACCGCTCGGTCGCCACGCTCGTACGAGCCCACGACGACGGCTTTCCACCTGCCGCGCGACTTTTCCTCGACTCCATGCAGGGACAGGCCCTGCTGGGTGCGTATGGCGCGGAGTCGTGCACCCAGCGACTTTGCGTACTCAGACGGCATGTGTGGCCCCCGGTCTTGTATGTATCGCTCTCAGTAGATTGTGCTCCCTTGCGGCGTATGCCCTAGCCACCGGGGGGTCTGGTGCCAGGCTCGGCACCATCGGTAGCCATGGCCCCAGGTTTACCCCAGAACGCCGCGAGGTGTGGTTACGCACAGTGACGGTAAAGGGGCGGACGCCTGAGGTCAAGCTGATTGGAAAAAAGATGCCGAATCCGATCCGGTAGGGATCGCCGCAATCGCCCCTCATGTCCCACTGGTAACACTACTTCGTCACAGTTTGACGATAAATTTCCCTGCCCTAGGTCCGGCGCGTGAGAATCATGACAGGGCAGGTCGCAGCCCGTACGATCTTGATCGAGGTGTCTCCGAGGAAGACCCGCCTGAGTGGCCCGGTGGCGCTCGAAGCGCATATGATCATCTCGCCGGGGAGCCACGAGGTCGTGCCGAGTGCCTGGGCGACGTTGCGGCCCTCCAGCACCTCCACCTCCGCGTGTGGCCGCCCGCGAGCCGCCGCCCGCAGGTTGGAGGCCGCCTCGTCGCGCAGCCGGACGAGCATCTCCTTCTCGATCCTGGCGCGCCTGCCCGTGCTGATCACCAGCGTGACCAGCCGCAGGGGGACGTCCAGTGACGCGGCCACCGCCGCCGCGTCCCTGACCGCCGCGTCGCAGTGCGGGCCGCGCCGGTAGGCGACGGTGAGGCGTTCGAAGGCGGAGGGGGGCTGGTCGCCGTAGCCGCGCGGGGCGAGCAGCACGGGGACGGAGGACGAGTGCAGGAGCTGGTCGGCGGTGCTGCCGACGGTGACGCGGCCCTTGCCGCCGCCGGAGGCCGAGCCGATCACCACGACGTCCGCGCCGCGCCTGCGCGCCAGCTCCACCAGCCCGCGCCCGCTGCCCTTGTGGGTGTGGACCACGTAGTCGGCGTCCTCACCGGCCTGCTCGCGCGCCTGCCAGAGCGTCGCGTCGGCCTGCTCCATCAGATACGCGCGCCACGCGCTCTCCTCGGCCCTGGCGGGTCCGGGCGTGGACCACGCGGGCGGCTGCACGTAGGCCACGGTGAGCCGCCCGCGGACCTGCTCCCTGACCAGTACGGCCAGCGCCAGCCCGTCCTTGCCCCTGGGCCCGGGGACGTAGCCGGCCAGCACCCCGTCGAGCTTCATCTAGCGCACCTCGGCATTCAGCCGCGAATGGCCGTAGCCGTACAGGAAGTAGCACAGCAGCCCCACCAGCATCCACAGGCCGAAGGCCACCCAGGTGGCCCCGGCCAGGCCCGCCATCACGATGACGCAGAAGACGGCGCCGAGCACCGGCGTGGCGGGGAACAACGGCGTGCGGAAGCTGCGCGGCAGCTCGGGGCTGCGGTAGCGCAGGACGAGCACGCCGATGTTCACGATGGCGAAGGCGAACAGGGTGCCGATGCTGGTGGCCTCCGCGAGCTGGCCGAGCGGCACCAGGCCGGCCAGCACGGAGATGAAGGCGGCCACGATGAGGGTGTTCGCGACGGGGACCTGGTGGCGCATGTTCACCCGCTGGAAGACGCGCGGGATCAGCCCGTCGCGGGACATGGCGAACAGGATGCGGGTCTGGCCGAAGATGACGGTGAGCACGACGCTGGCGATGGCGACGACCGCCCCGAAGGAGACGATGAGGCCCGGCCAGGTGGCGCCGACGGCCAGGTCGGCGATGTAGGACAGGCTCGCCTCGGTGTGCTTCGCGTCGAACTGCGTCCACGGCATCGCGCCGACGGCGGCCACGGCGACCAGCACGTAGACGGCCGTCACGATGACCAGTGACAGGATGATCGCCAGGGGCAGGTCGCGCCTGGGGTTCTTGGCCTCCTCGCCCGCGGTGGAGGCGGCGTCGAAGCCGATGTAGGAGAAGAACACCTGCGAGGCCGCCGCCGTGATGCCGGCCACCCCCAGGGGGGCGAAGGGCGTGAAGTTCTTGGCCTGGAAGGCGGTGAAGGCCACCACGCAGAAGAAGAGCAGCACCACGACCTTGATCAGCACGAAGATCGCGTTCGCGGTGGCGCTCTCGGAGGCCCCGTACAGCAGCAGCCATGTGGCGAGCAGGACGATGACGATCGCGGTCACGTTGATCACGCCGCCGTCCTGGCCGGGGGAGCGGGTGATCGCGTCGGGCAGCGTGAAGCCGAACAGGGACCGCAGGAACGCGTTGAGGTATTCGCCCCAGCCCACGGCCACGGCCGCCACGGAGACGGCGTACTCCAGCATGAGGCACCAGCCGCAGATCCACGCCACGAGCTCGCCCAGCGTCGCGTACGCGTAGGAGTAGGACGAGCCGGACACCGGGATCGTCCCGGCCAGCTCGGCGTACGACAGGGCCGAGAACAGCGCCGTGATCGCCGCCAGCACGAACGACACCACCACCGCCGGCCCCGCCTTGGGCACCGCCTGCCCCAGGATGACGAAGATGCCGGTGCCGAGCGTGGCGCCCACGCTGAACAGCGTCAGCTGCCACAGCGACATGGTGCGCCGCAGCTCGCCCCCCTCGCCGTGACCGCCCTCCGCGACGATGCGCTCCGTGGGCTTGGTGCGGAACAGCCGCCGGGCCAGTGTCACAGGACACCCCCTACAGCGTGCTCGTCAGCGGCCACCTGCCATTGGGCGTCACGATCGTTCCCGCTGAGCCGTCGAGTATGCGCTCGGCCTCGTCGAGTTTTCCGATGGCGGCCATGTCTCCGGTCGTCTCCACGAACCGGCACACCGCCTCCACCTTCGGCCCCATCGACCCCGCGGGGAACTCCAGGGCGCGCAGCTCGTGGGGCGTGGTGTGGGCGATCTCCGTCTGGTGCGGCGTGCCGAAGCCGCGGAAGACGCGCGGCACGTCGGTGAGGATGAGGAAGGCGTCGCAATCCAGGGCCTCGGCCAGCATCGAGGCGGTGAGGTCCTTGTCGATCACCGCCTCCACGCCGGTCAGCCGGCCGCGCTCGTCGCGGACGACGGGGATGCCGCCCCCGCCCGCGCACACCACGATGACGCCCTCGCGGATCATCTGGCGGATCAGCCGGGTCTCGACGATGCGGCGCGGGGTCGGCGACGGGACGACGCGCCGCCACTGGTCGCCGTCCCGTCGGACCGTCCAGCCGTAGTCGGCGGCCAGCTTTTCGGCCTCCTCCCGCTCGTAGACCTGGCCGACGAACTTGGTCGGGTGCTCGAAGGCGGGGTCGACGGCCGTCACCAGCGTCTGCGTGACCATGGCCAGGACCTGCCTGCCGGGCAGCGCGTTCTGCAGGGCCTGCTGCATCCAGTAGCCGATCATGCCCTGCGTCTGCGCGCCGAGCGTGTCGAACGGGTACGGCCTGGTCAGGCTCGGGTCGGCGGCGCTCTCCAGGGCCAGCAGGCCGACCTGCGGGCCGTTCCCGTGGGTGATGACCAGCTCGTGCTCGGAGGCCAGCCGGGCGAGCGTCTTGACGGCCGCGCGCACGTTGGCCCGCTGGACGTCGGCGTCCGGCGGCTGGCCGCGCCTGAGCACCGCGTTGCCGCCCAGTGCGACGATGACCCGCATCCGGCCCCTCCTCAGACTCCGTCGCGTTCGAGCGGGCAGCTCATGCAGCGCGGGCCGCCGCGCCCCCGGCCGAGCTCGCTGCCCCTGATCGTGATGACCTCGATGCCGTTGTCGCGCAGGTAGGCGTTCGTGGTGGTGTTGCGCTCGTAGGCGACGACCACGCCGGGCTCCAGCGCCAGCCCGTTGCAGCCGTCGTCCCACTGCTCGCGCTCGGCGGCGTGGACGTCCTGCGCGGGCGTCAGCACCGTGATCGCGGGCAGGTCGACGGCGTGGGCGATGGCCTTGTGCATGTCCTGCGGCGGGTGGTCGGTGACCTTGAGCTCCTTGCGCGTGTCGCCGGGCTCGATCGTGTACGCGGGCAGCATCCCGAGGCCCGCGTACTGGGTGAACACGCCCACGTCCAGCATCGTCATCACGGTGTCGAGGTGCATGAACGCCCGCGCCTTCGGCATGTCGAGCGCCACGATCCTGCGCGCGGAGCCCGCCGCGAACAGCCGCTGCGCCAGCATCTCCACCGCCTGCGGCTGGGTGCGCTCGCTCATGCCCACCAGCACCGCGCCCCTGCCGATGACCAGCACGTCGCCGCCCTCGATGGTCGCCGGCGCGACCGGCTGGCCCGGCATCCAGCAGTGGAAGCCGCCCTGCTCGGGCCGGTTGAAGCCGCCGGCGAACGTCGGGTGGTACATGTAGACGGCCTCCATGTTGACCGTCTCGCGCATGCGGGCCTTCTTCTTCATCGCGTTGATCGACACGCCGTCGTAGATCCAGCAGGACGTGTCGCGGGTGAACAGGTGGTTGGGCAGCGGCGGCAGGATGAAGTCCTCGTCGCCCATGGTGTGGAAGGTCACAGAGTCGAAGTCGCAGCCCGTCTCGACCAGCTCGCGCTTGGTGATGCCACCGGTCAGGTAGACCTGCAGCGTCGCGGAGTCCATCCCGTCCAGGGCGTTGCGGACGTCGTCGATGGCCCCCGGGCCGAGCCAGCGCTCGTCGATGACGGCGTCGAGGATGTGCTTGCGCGCCTCGGGGATGTCGACGGTCTCCCTGAGCAGGTCGGCCAGCAGGTGGACCTCGACGCCGCGGTCGGTCAGCACCCGCCGGAACTCCTCGTGCTCCTCCATCGCGCGCTGGACCCACAGCACGTCGTCGAAGAGGAAGGCGTCCTTGTTGGACGGGGTCAGCCGCCTGAGCGCCCGGTCCGGTCCGTGCAGGAGCACCTGGCGCAGGCGTCCGACCTCGGAATCGACGTGAAAGGCCATGTTCGCAGCATCCCCTCCTGGGCGGCTTCCTCGGGCAGTATCAGCGTCTCCCCGAGGAAGCCGGTACGCCATCCGTACCCCGCCCGGGCTTGGTGACGCCACGGGAGGCCTCTCGCGTTGTTCCTGGTAGCCCCTGGTACTGTGTGTGCCGACCAACACCCTTTTAAGACCCGTCCCGTGAGGCGGGAAAGGTGGTGAGATTCGCCATGTCCGATTCCAGGGCTGTCCTCGAGGCCCCGGACATCCACCGTGCGCTGACCCGGATCGCGCACGAGATCCTCGAACGCACCAAGGGCGCCGACGACGTCGTGCTCCTCGGCATCCCGACCCGCGGCGCCACGCTGGCCCGCAGGCTCGGCGACCGCATCGAGCAGTTCGAAGGCGTCAAGATCCCGGTCGGTTCGATCGACATCACGATGTACCGCGACGACCTGCGGCTCAAGCCCGCCAGGCCGCTCGGCCGCACCGAGCTGCCGCCGGACGGCATCGATGGCAGGGTCGTCGTGCTGGTGGACGACGTCCTCTACTCCGGGCGCACCGTGCGCGCCGCGCTCGACGCCCTCAACGACCTCGGCCGGCCCACCGCGGTGCAGCTGGCCACGCTGGTCGACCGCGGCCACCGCGAGCTGCCCATCCGCGCCGACTACGTCGGCAAGAACCTCCCGACGGCCAAGAGCGAGAAGGTCAAGGTCTACCTGCAGGAGATCGACGGCCGCGACGCCGTGCTCCTCATGAAGGGGGACGCCAAGTGAACCGCCACCTGATCTCCGCGGGCGACCTCACCAAGGACGACGCGCTCCTCATCCTCGACACCGCCGAGGAGCTGGCGAGGGTCTCGGAACGTTCCATCAAGAAGCTGCCCACGCTGCGCGGGCGCACCGTGGTCAACCTGTTCTTCGAGGACTCCACCCGCACGCGCATCTCGTTCGAGGCGGCGGCCAAGCGGCTGTCCGCCGACGTGATCAACTTCTCGGCCAAGGGGTCGAGCGTGTCCAAGGGCGAGTCGCTCAAGGACACCGCGCTCACCCTCGAGGCCATGGGCGCCGACGCGGTCGTCATCCGCCACGGCGCCTCCGGCGCGCCGCACCGCCTGGCCAACTGGGTGCGCGGCAGCGTCGTCAACGCCGGCGACGGCACCCACGAGCACCCCACGCAGGCGCTGCTCGACGCCTTCTCGATGCGCCGCCGCCTGGGCAGCCTCGAAGGGCGCAAGGTCACGATCGTCGGCGACGTGCTGCACAGCCGGGTCGCCCGCTCCAACGTGCTGCTGCTCGACACGCTCGGCGCCGACGTCACGCTGGTGGCGCCGCCGACCCTGGTGCCCGTCTCCGTCGGCTCCTGGCCGTGCGAGGTCTCCTACGACCTCGACGCGGTGCTGCCGAAGTCGGACGTGGTGATGATGCTGAGGGTGCAGAAGGAGCGGATGAACGCCGCCTACTTCCCCAGCGAGCGGGAGTACTCCCGCCGATACGGCCTGGACAGAGACCGGTTCGCCAAGATGCCCGAGGACGCCATCGTGATGCACCCCGGGCCGATGAACCGGGGCATGGAGATCGCCGCCGAGGTGGCCGACTCGGCGCGCTCCACGATCGTCGAGCAGGTCGCCAACGGCGTGACCATTCGCATGGCGGTGCTGTACCTGCTGCTGGGGGGAGAGAGCGCATGATCATTCGTAATGTCAGGATCCTGGGCGGGGAGCCCGTCGACATCCGGGTCGCCGACGGGCTGATCGCCGAGATCGGGCCGGGCCTGGAGGGGCCCGAGACCGTCGACGGCGGCGGCGCCATCGCGCTGCCGGGCCTCGTGGACCTGCACACGCACCTGCGCGAGCCCGGCCGCGAGGACGCCGAGACCGTGCAGACCGGCACGCAGTCGGCCGCCCGGGGCGGATACACCGCCGTGCACGCCATGGCCAACACCTCGCCGGTCGCCGACACCGCGGGGGTCGTCGAGCAGGTGTGGCGGCTCGGGCGCGAGTTCGCGCACTGCGACGTCCACCCCGTCGGCGCCGTCACCGTCGGCCTGGAGGGCAAGCAGCTCGCCGAGCTGGGCGCGATGGCCGACTCTGCCGCCCGCGTACGGGTCTTCTCCGACGACGGCAAGTGCGTCGACGACGCCGTGCTGATGCGCCGCGCCCTGGAGTACGTCAAGGCGTTCGACGGCGTCATCGCCCAGCACGCCCAGGAGCCCAGGCTCACCTCCGGCGCCCAGATGAACGAGGGCGTGGTCTCCGGCAGGCTCGGCCTGACCGGCTGGCCCGCGGTCGCCGAGGAGGCGATCATCGCCCGCGACTGCCTGCTGGCCGCCCACGTCGGCTCCAGGCTGCACATCTGCCACGTCTCCACGGCCGGCTCGGTCGAGATCATCCGCTGGGCCAAGTCCAAGGGCTGGAACGTCACCTGCGAGGTCACCCCGCACCACCTCCTGCTCACCGACGACCTGGTCGAGGAGTCCCCGGTGGGCGCGTACAACCCGATCTACAAGGTCAACCCGCCGCTGCGCACCCGCGCCGACGTCGAGGCGCTGCGGGCCGCGCTGGCCGACGGCACGATCGACATCGTCGCCACCGACCACGCCCCCCACCCGGTCGAGGACAAGGAGACCGAGTGGTCGGCCGCGGCCATGGGCATGGTGGGCCTGGAGACGGCGCTCAGCGTGGTCCAGGAGGCCATGGTCGAGACCGGGCTGCTCGACTGGGCGGGCGTCGCCGAGCGCATGTCCGCCGTCCCGGCCCGCATCGGCCGTCTCGGCGGCCAGGGCCAGCCGCTCGAAGCCGGCGCCCCGGCCAACATCACGCTGTACGACCCGTCCGCGCGCACCGAGGTGGATCCGTCCGCATTCGCGTCGAAGAGCAGGAACACCCCCTACGAGGGGATGACGCTGCCCGGCCGGGTGGTGGCCACGTTCCTGCGCGGCAGGGCGACCGTTCTCGAAGGGAAGCTGGTTTGAACACATCGGTGCTCGTCCTGGAAGACGGCCGCGTCTTCCAGGGACGTCCGTACGGCGCCGAGGGCGAGACGTTCGGCGAGATGGTCTTCAACACCGGCATGACCGGCTACCAGGAGACCCTCACGGACCCGTCCTACCATCGGCAGATCGTCGCCATGACGGCGCCCCACATCGGCAACACCGGCGTCAACGACGAGGACCCGGAGTCCGGGCGCGTCTGGGTCGCCGGCTACGTCGTGCGCGAGCCGTCCAGGGTCGTCTCCAACTGGCGGGCCAACCGCTCGCTCGACGACTACCTCAAGGAGCAGGGCGTCGTCGGGATCGCCATCTCCGGCACCCGCGCGCTCACCCGCCACCTGCGCGAGCGCGGCGCCATGCGCGCCGGCATCTTCACCGCGCCCACCGCGCCGGTCGAGGAACTGGTCGAGCGCGTGCGGCAGTCGCCCCGCATGGAGGGCGCCGACCTGGCCGCCGAGGTGGCCACCACCGAGCCGTACGTGGTGCCGGCGATCGGGGCCAAGCGCTTCACCGTGGCCGCGGTGGACCTGGGCATCAAGGGCATGACCCCGCACCGGATGGCCGAGCGCGGCTGTGAGGTGCACGTGCTGCCCGCGACGGCCACGTACGAGCAGATCATGGCCGTCGGCCCGGACGGGGTGTTCTTCTCCAACGGGCCCGGCGACCCCGCCACGGCCGACGTGAGCGCGCTGCGGGGTGTACTGGAGGCCGGGGTCCCGTTCTTCGGGATCTGCTTCGGCAACCAGCTCTTCGGGCGGGCCCTGGGCCTTTCCACCTACAAGCTGCGCTACGGGCACCGGGGCGTCAACCAGCCCGTCCAGGACCTGCGCACCGGCAAGGTCGAGATCTCGGCGCACAACCACGGGTTCGCCGTGGAGGCGCCGCTCGACGGGCCGTTCGACACCCCGTACGGCCGGGCCGAGGTCAGCCACGTCAACCTCAACGACCGATGCGTGGAGGGGCTGCGGCTGCTCGACGGCCGCGCCTTCAGCGTCCAGTACCACCCCGAGGCCGCCGCGGGGCCCCACGACGCGGCCTATCTGTTCGACGAGTTCTGTGAGGTCATGAGCCGTGCCCAAGCGTGAGGACATCAGGTCCGTGCTGGTGATCGGCTCGGGGCCGATCGTGATCGGACAGGCGTGCGAGTTCGACTACTCGGGCACCCAGGCGTGCCGCGTGCTGCGGGCCGAGGGCTTCCGCGTCGTCCTGGTCAACAGCAACCCTGCGACGATCATGACGGACCCCGAGTTCGCCGACGCCACGTACGTCGAGCCGATCACCCCCGAGTTCGTCGAGAAGATCATCGCCAAGGAGCGGCCCGACGCGCTGCTGCCGACCCTGGGCGGCCAGACCGCGCTCAACACCGCGGTCGCGCTGCACGAGTCGGGCGTGCTGGAGAAGTACGGCGTCGAGCTGATCGGCGCCGACTTCGACGCGATCCAGGCGGGGGAGAACCGCGAGCGGTTCAAGGAGATCGTCGCCAAGGTCGCCCGCGAGCGCGGGCTCAACGCCGAGTCGGCCAGGTCGGCCATCTGCCACACGATGGAGGAGTGCCTGGCCGCCGCGGGCGAGCTGGGCTACCCGGTCGTGGTCCGGCCGTCGTTCACCATGGGCGGGGCCGGGTCCGGGTTCGCCTACGACGAGGACGACCTGCGGCGCATCGCCGGATCCGGGCTCGACGCCTCTCCGACCACCGAGGTGCTCCTGGAGGAGTCGATCCTCGGCTGGAAGGAGTACGAGCTGGAGGTCATGCGCGACAAGCACGACAACGTCGTCATCGTCTGCTCCATCGAGAACATCGACCCGATGGGCGTCCACACCGGCGACAGCGTCACCGTCGCGCCCGCGCTGACCCTGACCGACCGCGAATACCAGAACATGCGCGACGTCGCCATCGCGGTCATCCGCGAGGTCGGCGTCGACACCGGCGGCTGCAACATCCAGTTCGCGGTCGACCCGAGCACCGGCCGCATGATCGTCATCGAGATGAACCCGCGCGTGTCGCGCTCCTCGGCGCTGGCCTCCAAGGCCACCGGGTTCCCGATCGCGAAGATCGCGGCCAAGCTGGCCATCGGCTACACGCTCGACGAGATCCCCAACGACATCACCAAGGAGACCCCGGCCTCCTTCGAGCCGACGCTCGACTACATCGTGGTGAAGGTGCCGAGGTTCGCGTTCGAGAAGTTCCGGGGCGCCGACCAGACGCTCACCACGCACATGAAGTCCGTGGGCGAGGCCATGGCCATCGGCCGCTCCTTCCCCGAGGCGCTGCAGAAGGCGCTGCGGTCGCTGGAGAAGAAGGACTCGTCCTTCACCTGGGCGGGCTCGCCCGGCGACAAGGCCGAGCTGCTCGAGCGCTGCCGCACGCCGCACGACGGGCGGCTGCGCACGATGCAGCAGGCCATCAGGGCGGGCGCCACGCCCGAGGAGGTGTTCGAGGCGACCAGCGTCGACCCGTGGTTCGTCGACCAGCTCTTCCTGCTCCACGAGGAGGCCGGGCAGGTCGCCGCCGCCGACGAGCTGACCGCCGAGGCGCTCGAGCGGGCCAAGCGGCACGGGTTCAGCGACGCGCAGATCGGCGAGATCCGCGGCATCGACGAGGCCCGGGTGCGCGACCTGCGCCACGCGCTGGGGCTGCGCCCGGTCTACAACACCGTCGACACCTGCGCCGCCGAGTTCGCCGCGAAGACGCCGTACCTCTACTCGACCTACGACGAGGAGAACGAGGTCCCCGACGGCGAGCGCGAGAAGGTCATCATCCTCGGCTCCGGGCCCAACCGCATCGGGCAGGGCATCGAGTTCGACTACGCGTGCGTGCACGCCTCGTTCGAGCTGTCCAGGGCCGGGTTCGAGACCGTCATGGTCAACTGCAACCCGGAGACCGTCTCGACCGACTACGACACCTCCGACCGGCTCTACTTCGAGCCGCTCACGCTGGAGGACGTCCTGGAGGTCGTCTACGCCGAGCAGCAGACGGGCCCGGTCGCGGGCGTGATCGTGCAGCTCGGCGGCCAGACGCCGCTGGGGCTGGCGCAGGCGCTCAAGGACGCGGGCGTGCCCGTGGTGGGCACCTCGCCGGAGTCGATCCACCTGGCCGAGGAGCGCGGCGCGTTCGGGCGGGTGCTGGCCGAGGCGGGCCTGCCCGCGCCCAAGCACGGCACCGCCCTCACCGTCGCCGAGGCCAGGGAGATCGCCGAGGAGATCGGTTACCCTGTGCTCGTCCGGCCGTCCTACGTGCTCGGCGGCGCCGGCATGGCCATCGTGTACGACGACGACACGCTGACGACGTACATGGCGGCCCAGGAGGGCGGCCACCCGGTGCTGGTGGACAAGTTCCTGGACGAGGCCATCGAGATCGACGTCGACGCCCTGTACGACGGGTCGGAGCTCTACCTGGGCGGCGTCATGGAGCACATCGAGGAGGCCGGCATCCACTCCGGCGACTCGGCGTGCGCGCTGCCGCCCATCACGCTCGGCAGCCACGACATCAAGCGCATCCGCGCCGCCACCGAGGCCATCGCCGCGGGGGTGGGCGTGCGCGGGCTGCTGAACGTCCAGTACGCGATGTCGGCCGGGGTCCTCTACGTCCTGGAGGCCAACCCGCGGGCCAGCCGGACGGTGCCGTTCGTGTCCAAGGCGACGGGGGTGCCGCTGGCCAAGGCGGCGGCCCGGGTGATGCTCGGCGCGTCGATCGCCTCGCTCCGCGAGGAGGGCATGCTGCCCGCGACCGGCGACGGCGGGACGCTGCCGATGGACGCCTCCATCGCGGTCAAGGAGGCGGTGCTGCCGTTCAACCGCTTCCGGGGCGTGGACACCGTGCTGGGGCCGGAGATGCGCTCCACGGGCGAGGTCATGGGCATCGACAAGTTCTTCGGGATCGCGTACGCCAAGTCCCAGGCGGGCGCCTACGGCGCGCTGCCGACCAAGGGACGCGCGTTCGTGTCCGTGGCCAACCGGGACAAGCGTGCCATGATCTTCCCTGTGAAGGCCCTGGCGGATCTCGGATTCGAGATCCTGGCCACCGAGGGGACCGCCGAGGTGCTGCGCCGCAACGGCGTCCATGCCAAGATCGTGCGAAAGCAGAGCGAGGGGACGGGTCCCGGAGGTGAGCCCACGAGCGTGCAGGCCATTCTGGACGGCGAGGTCGACCTGATCGTCAACACGCCCTTCGGCAGTCCTGGGCAGTCCGGGCCGCGGCTCGACGGCTACGAGATCCGCACCGCCGCGGTGCTGCGCGGCATCCCGTGCATCACCACGGTCTCAGGGCTCGCCGCGGCGGCGGCGGGTATCCAGGCGATCGTCCGCGGCGATGTCGGCGTACGGTCGCTCCAGGAGCACGCACAGGCTCTCCGGGGCTGACCCCGCACAGGAGGTGAAGACGTCTGGCCGGCACTCCGGTGCAGGTGACGGGCACGGTGCTGACCACGCGCCGGGTCGACGCCTACCATGCGCTGACGGTGGTGGCGCCCGGCATCGCCGAGCGCTACCGCCCCGGTCACTTCGTCTCCGTGGCGGTCGGCGGGGCCCACACGTCGATGGTGACCCGCCGCGCGCTGTCCATCCATGACGTCAAGGCCGACTACGGCGGCACGGTCGAGCTGGTCTTCACCGCCCAGGGCCCCGGCACGGCCTGGCTGGCCGAGCGGCGCGCCCGCGACACGCTCGACCTGGTCGGGCCGCTCGGCCGGCCCTTTCCGCTGCCGCGCGACCCGGCGCACTGCGTGCTCGTCGGCTCCGAGTACGGCTCCGCGGTGCTGTTCCCGCTGGCCGACGCGCTGCTGGCGCGGGGCTGCCGGGTCGACTTCGTGCTGGGCGGCACCGGGGCCGAGCGGGTGTTCGGGGCCATGCGGGCCCGCCGGATCGCCGAGACCACCACGCTGACCACCGAGGACGGCTCGCTCGGGCTTCGCGGCAAGGTCACCGACGCGCTACCCTCGGTGATCGCCGACGCGCGGGCCGACGCGGTCTACGCCTGCGCGCCGATGGAGACGCTGCGGGCGGTGACGGCGGTGGCGATGGAGTTCGACATCCCGGTGCAGGTGGCCGTCGAGGAGTCGATGGCCTGCGGCATCGGGGTGTGCATGACGTGCGTGCTGCCCGTCATCGGGGACGACGGGGTGACCAGGATGGTGCGGGCGTGCGCTGAAGGGCCGGTGTTCCGGGGGGAGCGGGTGCGCTTCGAGGACGTGGGAACGATCCCGTTCGACGCGCTCGGCGCCCCCGGAGGCGGTGCACGACATGTCAGTTGATATGCGGACATTTCTGGCGCATATGGAGCTCGCGAACCCGATCACCACGGCCGCCGGATGCGCCGCTTCGGGGCGGGAGCTGGCCCAGTTCTTCGACCTGCACCGGCTCGGGGCGCTGACCACCCGCTCGATCACCATGGCGCCGCGCGCCGGGCGGCCCACGCCGCGCATGGCCGAGACGCCCTCCGGCATGCTCAACGCCGTCGGCCTGCAGGGGCCCGGCATCGACGCGTTCCTGGAGCGTGAGCTGCCCTGGCTCGCGCAGCGGGGCATCAAGACCATCGTCTCGATCGGCGGCGGCACCGTCGCCGAATACTCCGAGCTGGCCCGCCGGCTCGCCGACGCGCCCGGGGTGACCGCGCTGGAGGTCAACCTCTCCTGCCCGAACATCGAGGACCGCGGCCGCGTCTTCGCCCGCGAGGGCAGCGCCGCGGCCGAGGTGATCGCCTCGGTGCGCTCCATCATGCGCTACGACGTGCCGGTCGTGGCCAAGCTGGCCCCCGACGTGGCCGACATCGTGTCGGTCGCGCGGGCCTGCGTGGACGCTGGGGCCGACGCGCTGTCCATGATCAACAACCCGCTGGGCATGGCCATCGACACCGAGGCGCTGCGGCCCTCGCTCGCCGCCGTGACCGGAGGGCTGTCGGGGCCCGCGATCCTGCCGCTCGCCGTACGGTGCGTGTGGCAGGTCCACGCCGCCCTGCCCGGGGTGCCCCTCATCGGCATCGGCGGCGTGATGAGCGGCAGGGACGCCTTCCAGCTGGTCCTGGCGGGCGCCTGCGTGGTCGGAGTGGGCACGGCGCTGTTCCACGACCCCTATGCCTGCCTGCGCATCGAACGCGAGCTTGAGGACCTTCTGAGGGCCCGCGGCTTCCAGCGCCTGGCCGACGCCGTCGGCCTCGCCCACCGCCCGCCGGGGAGCGCCCCGCGCCACCTGCTCGTCGACTCCGAAGAGAGCACCCTGTGACCACCGTCCGTCCCAACGAGGAGAGCACGTCTTGACTCCCGCGCCCCTGTTGACGCCCGCGCCCATCGCCGTCGCCCTCGACGCCCCCGATCTGGAGACCGCCGCCCAGTGGGCGGCCCTGGTGACGCCGCACGTCAGCACGGTCAAGGTGGGCCTGGAGCTCTATCTCCGCTACGGCCCCGACGTGATCGCCTCGGTGCGGGGCGCGAGCGGCGTCCAGGTGTTCCTCGACCTCAAGCTCCACGACATCCCGAACACCGTCGCCGGCGCCTCCCGCGCCGTCTCCCGCCTGCGCCCGGCCATCCTCACCGTTCACGCCGCCGGGGGTCCCGCCATGATCCGCGCCGCCGTCGAGGCCGCGGACCCGCAGACCAGGATCGCCGCGGTGACGATCCTGACCTCGCTGTCGGAGGCCGACCTGGCGCGCATCGGGCTCGTGGGGCCCGCCGACGACGCCGTACGCCGCCTGGCGGCCCTGTCGGTGGAGTCGGGGGCCACGGGGCTGGTGTGCTCGCCCAACGAGGTGTCCGCGGTGCGGGCGGAGGTGGGGGAGGGGATCACGCTCATCACGCCGGGCGTGCGGCCCACGGGGGCCGACACGCAGGACCAGGCGCGGGTCGCCACGCCCGAACAAGCCCTCGCCGACGGCGCCGACCTCCTGGTCATCGGCCGGCCCATCACCGCCTCGCCCGACCCCGGCGCCGCCGCGGCCGCCATCGCCGCATCTCTCCGCCGCGCGTCATGACCCCCCTCTGACAGCCCTACCTCTACGACTACGCACGGCGGTGCGGGTGCCGTTCACCCCGCACCCTTTATGGCCGCGCACGGTGGGCGGCTTATGGCTGCGCACGGTGGGTCGCGTGCCGTTCAGGCCGTTCATTCTTTACGGCTGCGCACGGTGGGCCGCACGCGCCGGCGCCCGTTGCCGTCCGTCATGGCCGGTCGTGAAGGCTCACGGGCTGGTCGCCGTGACGACGCGCATTCTTGACCGGCTCCGTGGCCAATCGCCGGCCCATCGCGCCCGGACCTCAGCCCGCACGTGCCCGCCCCTCGGCCGCACTGCCACAGCCCCTGTGCGGCGGTCGACCCTACGGCGCGGCTGACCAAGCGACGCGGCCCGCTCCGTGCGGCGGCCGACTCGGCGTCGCGGCCGGCGGTGTGCCGGTGCCGGTGTCGTGGTGTGGGCCCATGGTGTGGCCAAGGTTGGGCGTGAGGCTTGTGGTGCCCGTGGGGTGGTCGTGGCCCGAGCGGTCGGAGGTCCGGTCGTTCGGGTGGGGCCGGGTTTCCGGGCGCGGTGGGTGGGCGTCCGGGGGTGTGATCCGCGGGCTCGGATCGGTGGCAGGTTCCCGTGGCGCGGGGGTGCCGTCCGGAGGGGTGGGCGGCGGATTGCTGATCATGGTGCGTCAGGGGTGCCTTGCAAGATCGTAATGCATCCGTGGGGGCCTGCGCACGCGATCTTCGGAAAGGGTTTCGGCCCTGGTCTGGGCAGCATTACGGACATCGGCGGGTGGCTGGAATGCGATCATCGTTGCGTTTCGCGACACCGTCGCGGCCCGACGCGCGAACCGGGAAGTGAGGGCGATTTGATCAGCACAATGTGATTTTACAATCACGCAGAGTGATGAAGTGGATTTTGTGAGGAGAGAAACAGCGCTTGACGTTGCTTAGGGGGCGATGACCAGCTAGTTTCCCTTCCCGTCCGAGTACATCGACAGAAATTCGAGGTGACCCGGCGTGGCTCTTCCTCCACTGACCCCTGAGCAGCGCGCCGCAGCCCTGGAGAAGGCTGCCAAGGCCCGTAAAGAGCGTGCCGAGGTCAAGAACCGGCTCAAGCATGGCGCGGTTTCTCTGGCTGAGGTGCTCAAGGATGGGCAGACCGACGACGTCATCGGCAAGATGAAGGTGTCGGCTCTGTTGGAATCGCTCCCCGGCGTCGGCAAGGTCCGCGCCAAGCAGCTCATGGAGCGGCTTGCCATCGCCGAGTCCCGCCGCGTGCGGGGTCTCGGCGCGAACCAGAGGGCCTCCCTCGAGCGCGAGTTCGGTGGCAACGAGAGCTAATCTCTGTTCCACAAGAAAGCGCAGGTTCAACGGGGGGTAGGAAAGTGACCGACGGGTCCTGGTCCGGAGAAGTCAGTGCCTATGAGGCATTCGGACCCGGAGCGGAGGTCGGATTCTTGCCCTTGAGCGAACGGCGGCTGACGGTCCTTTCTGGGCCGTCGGGCGTCGGCAAGTCCACGGTCGTCGCCGAGCTCCGGCGGGCACACCCCGAGGTGTGGCTGTCGGTCTCGGTGACCACCAGGAGGCCCCGTCCCGGTGAGGTGAACGGGGTCCACTACTACTTCGCCGACGGCGAGGAGTTCGACCGGCTGGTGACGGCCGGGGAGCTGCTCGAATGGGCGGAGTTCGCGGGAAACCGCTACGGCACGCCGCGCGAGCCGGTGCTGAAGAAGCTCGCCGACGGTGTGCCCACCCTGCTCGAGATCGACCTCGAAGGCGCCAGGCAGGTGCGCAGGAGCATGCCGGAGGCCCTGCTGGTGTTCCTGGCCCCGCCCACCTGGGAAGAGCTGGAGAAGCGGCTGCGCGGCCGCGGCACCGAGCCCGAGGACGTCATCACGCGCCGCCTGGAGGCGGGGCGGGTCGAGATGGCCGCCGAGCAGGAGTTCGATCTGACACTCGTGAACACGAGCGTCCAAGATGTGTGCCGCCGGCTGATAGCCTTGATGACTGACCCTCAGGGGGTCACGACAACCATCAACCGAGAGGTCTGACAATCGTGGCAGGCACCACCCCGGCCGCGGAGGGCATCACCAACCCGCCGATCGACGCGCTGCTCGACATCGTCGACAGCAAATACTCCCTGGTGATCATGGGCGCCAAGCGCGCTCGCCAGATCAACGCCTACTACTCCCAGCTCGGCGAGGGCCTGCTGGAGTACGTCGGCCCGCTGGTCGAGACGCACGCGCAGGAGAAGCCGCTGTCCATCGCGCTGCGCGAGGTCTCCGAGGGCCTGCTCAACGCCGAGCCCATCGAAGGCGCGGTCTGACGCCTTCGATGAAGGTCGTCCTGGGCGTCAGCGGCGGCATCGCCGCGTACAAGGCTTGCGAGCTGCTGCGCCTGTTCACCGAGTCGGGGCACGAGGTGCGGGTCGTGCCGACCCGCGAGGCGCTGAAGTTCGTGGGCGCGCCCACCTGGGCCGCCCTGTCCGGCAATCCCGTGTCGGCCGAGGTGTGGGACGACGTCCACGAGGTGCCCCACGTACGGATCGGCAAGCGGGCCGACCTCGTCGTGGTGGCGCCCGCGACCGCCGACGTGCTCGCCAGGGCGGCCCACGGGCTGGCCGGCGACCTGCTCACCAACACGCTGCTGACGGCCACCTGCCCGGTCGTGTTCGCGCCCGCGATGCACACCGAGATGTGGCAGCACCCCGCCACCCGCGCCAACGTCTCGACGTTGCGCGAGCGGGGCGCCGTCGTGATCGACCCCGCCGTCGGCCGCCTCACCGGCGCCGACACCGGCCCGGGGCGCCTGCCCGACCCCGCGGAGATCTTCGAGGTCTGCCTGCGCGTGCTGCGCGGCCGGCCCCGCGACCTGGCCGGGCGCAAGGTTGTCGTCTCCGCCGGGGGCACCCGGGAGGCCATCGACCCGGTCCGCTACCTCGGCAACCGCTCGTCGGGGCGGCAGGGCTACGCGCTGGCCCGCACGGCGGTCGCCAGGGGGGCCGAGGTGACGCTGGTGGCGGCGAACGTCACGCTGCCCGACCCCGCCGGGGCGAAGGTCGTACGGGTGGAGTCCGCGACGGAGCTCCGTGAGGCGGTGCTCGCCGCCGCGGCCGACGCCGACGTGGTGGTCATGGCCGCCGCGGTGGCCGACTTCCGGCCCGCCGCGCGGCACGAGGCGAAGATCAAGAAGACGGACGGCGAGCCGGAGCCGATCTTCCTGGCCAAGAACCCCGACATCCTCGCCGAGCTCGGCACCCTCCGCCGCGAGGCCCGGCTCATCCACGAAGCCCCCACCACCGAGACTCACGAGGCGCAGCCCCTCCCGGTCGCCGCGAGCGCGAGCGGTGAGAACGCGGCCCCGACGTCGGGCGGTGGGAGCGCGGTCCCGTCATCGGGCGGCGAGGGCGCTTCGGCGCCGCCGGTCGGCCGGGTCGCCGGGCCGCGGCAGGGTGACGTCGTGCCGCGCCGGGCGTACCCGGAGGTGATCGTCGGGTTCGCGGCCGAGACGCACGACGTGCTCGCCAACGGACAGGCCAAGCTCGCCCGCAAGGGGTGCGACCTGCTGGTCGTCAACCAGGTGGGGGAGGGGCTGGCGTTCGGCACGCCCGACAACGCGGCCACCGTGCTCGTGGCGGGCGGCGACCCGGTCGAGGTGCCGTTCGGGCCCAAGGAGGCCCTGGCCGACGTCGTGTGGGACCTCGTGGCGGCCCGCCTCGCCTAGTGCGCGGCCGCACTGCGTTTCGGCGCGATCAGCACCCTGAGGACATGGGTCTCACCTCGGGTATTGGACCGTTCAAATCGTGCAAGACCGATTACCCGATCACCTATTGCGACATCCCTATACGCCTGCGGATACTTGGGGCAAAGGGGGATGGAATGCCGGTGGGGTCTGCTGTCAGAGACCGTTGTAGAACATTGCTCGGCGACCAGGGGGAGATCCGCTATGTCTTCCCCGCAGTGTCCGTGGGACCGACGGGAACGGGGAATTTCCTGATCGTCGTCACCGCTTCCTCTATATCGGTGCTGGCCACCAGGACGCTCCGGAGCGATCGGCCGGTCGCGGTGTTCGCGGAGTTCCCGCGCTACACCAGGCTCGGCCCGATTCTGCCTGGACCGGTGATCGAGCTGGACTCGATGGTGTTCGAGTTCGATGAGGAGTACGCCGCGGTGGTGGCTGCCGCCGACGCGGAGATCTTCGCGCCGGAGACGCTGCCGCCCGACCCCTTGCCCGAGCTGTGAGCCGAGCCGCATGACGGATGGTTTCGCACCCTGGCTCCGGGTGGGGCTAGACTTCGGCGAGGCCCAGGCATGCCCACGCGTCCCGGGCCTTAAATCCGTCAGCAGCCGCTGCATGAGGAGCCACTGAGTTGTCACGTCGCCTGTTCACCTCCGAGTCGGTCACCGAGGGCCACCCGGACAAGATCGCTGACCAGATCAGTGACGCGATTCTCGACGCCATGCTCAAGGACGACCCCAAGAGCCGGGTCGCCGTCGAGACGCTGATCACTACCGGCCAGGTCCATGTCGCAGGCGAGGTCACCACCGAGACCTACGTCGACATCCCGGCCCTCATCAGGGAGAAGATCCTCGAGATCGGCTACGACGCCTCCCACAAGGGCTTCGACGGCGCTTCCTGTGGTGTTTCGGTGTCCATCGGCGCCCAGTCCCCCGACATCGCGCAGGGCGTCAACGACGCCTACGAGAGCCGGGTCGACCAGGCCGAGGACGAGCTGGACCGTCAGGGCGCGGGCGACCAGGGGCTCATGTTCGGCTTCGCCTGCCGCGAGACCCCCGAGCTGATGCCGCTGCCGATCACCCTCGCCCACCGGCTGGCGCAGCGGCTGTCGGAGGTGCGCAAGAGCGGCACGGTGCCCTACCTCCGTCCCGACGGCAAGACGCAGGTGACGATCGAGTACGACGGCGACACGCCCGTCCGCCTCGACACCGTGGTGGTCTCCACGCAGCACGCGGCGGAGATCGACCTGCGCGAGATGCTGACGCCGGACATCAAGGAGCACGTGGTCGACCCCGTGCTGGCCGGCCTCGACATCGACACCGAGGGCTACCGCCTGCTGGTCAACCCGACCGGCCGCTTCGAGATCGGCGGCCCCATGGGCGACGCCGGCCTGACCGGCCGCAAGATCATCATCGACACCTACGGCGGCATGGCCCGCCACGGTGGCGGCGCCTTCTCCGGCAAGGACCCGTCCAAGGTCGACCGCTCGGCCGCGTACGCGATGCGCTGGGTCGCCAAGAACGTCGTGGCCGCAGGGCTGGCCGACCGGTGCGAGGTCCAGGTCGCGTACGCGATCGGCAAGGCGCAGCCGGTGGGTCTGTTCGTGGAGTGCTTCGGCACCGAGAAGCTGCCGGTGGAGAAGATCCAGGACGCCGTCCTCCAGGTCTTCGACCTGCGCCCGGCCGCCATCATCCGCGACCTCGACCTGCTGCGCCCGATCTACTCGGAGACCGCCGCCTACGGTCACTTCGGCCGCGAGGGCTTCTCCTGGGAGTCCACGGACCGCGCCGAGGCGCTGCGGACCGCCGCCGGCCTCTGATCCACGCCGGGTCTGATCCATGTCGGGCCTGATCCACGTCGGCCTGATCCACGCCGCCGTCTGAGCTCAAGGGGCGCCGCCTCGGTGTGCGGCGCCTCTGGGCGTGCCGGGAGGCGCGTCCGGAGCCGGTGAGCTTAGGATCGGCCGGTCCGCCCGCCGCCCGGTCATCGAGTCCGGCCGCCGTCCGGCCATTGAGGCGTGGCGTCGTACGGTGGGCTCGACGACGACCCGCCCGCCCGGCCACCGGAGTTCCGGACGGCTGGAGATCACGACCGCGGACACCCGTCCACCTGGGCGAACGCGGGCTTTCCGCGTGCCCGGGACGCGTCGTTCCGGCAACAGCTCCGCTCTCACTCGGTCACGGGGAACGGTCTGGTAGACGTTAAGCGTGACCGACTCCGACGACGCCCTGCTGCCGCTCGACGCCGTGCGGCCCCCAGCGTCGTCGAAGGACACCAAAGGGGCCCCTTCGCCCGCTCCCGAGCGCCCCGTGGCGAGGGTCGTGGTGGACAGCCCGCTGCCGCACCTCGACCGCCCCTTCGACTACCTGGTGCCCGACTCCATGCACGAGACGGCCGAGCCGGGCGTGCGGGTGCGGGTGCGGTTCGCGGGCAAGCTGGTCGACGGGTTCCTGCTGGAGCGGGCGGACGAGAGCGACCACGACGGCAGGCTCATGCCGCTCGAACGCGTGGTCTCCCCCGAGCGCGTCCTCACCCCCGAGATCGCCGGGCTGGCCAGGGCGGTCGCCGACCGGTACGCGGGCACCCTGACCGACGTGCTGCGCCTGGCCGTCCCGCCGCGCCACGCCAAGGCCGAGTCCGCGGAGCCCGCCAAACAGGACCCGCCGTCCGAGGAGCCCGCCAAGCAGGACCTGCCGCCCGCGGAGCCGTCCCAGACCGAAAGCGCATGGAACGCGTACCCGACCGGCCCCTCCTTCCTCGACGCGCTGCGCGACGGGCGCGCGCCCCGGGCCGTGTGGTCCGCCCTGCCGGGCGCCAGGGGATGGGCGGGGGCGACCGCCGAGGCGGTGCGGGCGACGCTGGACGGCGGCAGGGGAGCGGTCGTCGTGGTGCCCGACGGGAAGGACGTGGCGCTGGCCGACGGCGAGTTCGGCCGGGTGCTGGGGCCGGGCAGGCACGTGGCGCTCACCGCCGACCTCGGCCCGGCCGAGCGCTACCGCCGTTGGCTGAAGGTGCTGAGAGGCCAGGTGCGGGCCGTGGTCGGCACCCGGGCCGCGATGTTCGCCCCCGTCGCCGATCTCGGCCTGGTGGCCATCTGGGACGACGGCGACGACCTCCACGCCGAGCGCCTGGCCCCGTATCCGCACGCCCGCGAGGTCCTCGGCCTGCGCGCCCACCGCACCGGCGCCGCGATGCTCATCGGGGGATACGCGCGCACCGCCGAGGCCACCCAGCTCGTCGCCTCCGGCTGGGCCAGGCCGATCGCGGCGGCCCGCACCACGATCAGGGCCCTGGCCCCCCGGGTCCGCCCCGCGGGCGAGGACGCCGAGCTGGCCAAGGACCAGGCGGCCCGCCTGGCCAGGCTGCCCAGCCTCGCCTGGCGGGCCCTGCGCCACGGCCTGGAGAACGGGCCCGTGCTGGTCCAGGTGCCCAGACGCGGTTACCTGCCCGCCCTGGCCTGCCTGCACTGCCGCACTCCCGCCCGCTGCGTCCTGCCGCCCACCCGGAGGGTGGCGCTGCCGCCGGACCCGCACACCGGCGCGGCCATGACGATTCCGGGGGCGGCGGCCGGGCCCGGCCATCTGTGCCACGGGCCGCTCGCCCTCCGGGGCGGTCACGCGGCCCCCTACTGCCGCTGGTGCGGCCGGGTGGACGCCGACTGGCGCTGCTCGTCCTGCGGCAGCCCGAGGCTGCGCGCCGTCGTCACCGGCGCCAGGCGCACGGCGGAGGAGCTCGGCAGGGCCTTCCCGTCCGTGCAGGTGCGCACGTCGGGCCGCGACGGCGTGCTGGCCACGATCCCCGCCGCCCGCGCGCTGGTCGTCGCCACGCCGGGCGCCGAGCCCGTGGCGGAGGGGGGCTACGCGGCGGCCGTGCTGCTCGACGGCTGGGCGCTCCTGGGCCGGGCCGACCTGCGGGCCGGCGAGGAGGCCGTGCGCAGGTGGATGAACGCCGCCGCCCTGCTCCGCCCCGTCGCCGAGCTGGTGGTGCTCGGCGACGCCGCGCTGCCCGCCGTACAGGCCCTGCTGCGGTGGGACCCCGTCACCCACGCCGAGCGCGAGCTGGGCGACCGCGCCGAGCTGGGCTTCCCGCCGGCGGTGCGGATGGCCACGCTGACGGGCGCGGCGAGCGCGGTCAGGCAGATGCTCGAGGAGGTACGCCTCCCGTCCGACGCCGAGGTGCTCGGCCCCGTCCCCGTGGACGAGTCCGGCCAGGAACGCGCCATGATCAGGGTACGGAGGTCCGGCGGGGCGGCCCTGGCGGCCGCGCTCAAAGGGGCCAGTGGGGTGCGTGCGGCGCGTAAGACGCCGGATGTCGTGAAGGTGAGTGTCGACCCACTCGACCTGATTTAGACCGTTTCCCCGATTCGCTCATCTGGAAGCCAGCCGTTAGCGTGCCCATGTGTCGATCGAATGGGTGAACCAGGCCATCGACGACCTGCGCGCTTGGGGCCACGCGCGGGAAGTCGAGGTGGACGCGGACGAGGTCCGCCTGCTCTGCGACTACGCCAGCGACTACCTCAACGTCAACGAACCGGGTGACTTCACCCCGGAGACCTTCGACGAGTTGCTGCTGTCCATCTACCCGCGCAAGGTCATCGCCCCGCCGGAGAGCGCTCCGGAGACCGTCGCCGCCGCGCGCACGTTCGTCGACTACCTCAGCGAGGCGGGCGCGGTGCCAGAGCCGACGGCGGCGCTCATGCGCGACAGGCTCGACGAGATCGCGCCGCGCATGCCCGAGGCCCTCGCCGACCCCGCGAACTTCGGCATGGCCAAGAGCCTGTTCAGCTCCATCGGCCCCGAGTCGCTCGAGCAGGCGGTCGCCATCCCCTCAGGCGAGGCGCCCGACCTGGGCGAGGCGCCCTGCGACTGCCCCGGGTGCACGCCGCTGCCGGCCGCCCGGCTGGCCGCGCGGGAGGACCTCGTCGCGGCGCTGGAGGGCGTGCCGATGCTGGCCGAGGACCCGCTGCCCGACACCGGCGATCCGCTGGCGGGCTGGGCCGGGCGGGTCGCCCACCTGGCCGAGGCGGAGGACGGATACTACGACCTGTTCGACATGCTCTACCGGCTCCAGGTGCGGGTGCCCGTCACCGTGATCGGCGACTACCTCGACGAGATGGCCGAGGAGGGCGAGGCCGACCTGGGCGCCGTGCTCGACCGCCTGTCCTGGTGCGGCATGGTCCAGGTCACGGACGACACCGCGGAGCTCACCTCGCTGGCCGTCTGGGGGCTGCGCGAGCACTACCTCTCGCTCGGCCTCGACGCGCCCGAGGCCCCCGACCTGGCCGAGGCCGACGCGCTCGGGCTCATCGAAGGGCTGCTCGACGGTCTGCCCACCGAGCTCGCCGAGCAGGACATCAGCCGCTGGCTGAGCGGCAGGGCGCCCGGCGAGGCCGCCGCGGAGCTGCTGGCCGCCGCCTCCGGCGCGCCCGCCGTGGCCCGCGGCATCGCGGTCACCATCGTCGACCGGCTGGGCGCCGAGGCCGAGCCCCACGTCCGCGACCACCTCGGCGACCAGGAGCTGCGCCCGCACGCCATCCACTGGCTGGCCGCCAGGGGGCTGCCCGCGCCGCAGCTCACCCAGGAGGAGCTGCTCTGGGTCAGCGTCGACATGCTGGCGCTCGCGATGCCCGCGGCCGAGGAGGATCCCGAGATCTTCGCCGAGAACATGGCCGCTTCGGGCCCGCCCGCCCATATGATCGAGGAGATGTGGCGGGTCGACCACCCCGACGTCGTCGAGGTCCTGGAGCTGCTCGGACGCTCCATCCCCGACGGCACGGTCGCGAAGGCGGCACGCAAGGCCGCCTTCAAAGCCCGGTCCCGCGCCATCCGTTGAGTACGCCCATGTGACTCCTGTGCAGTAAGTTTCGTGGGTGGCAAACAACGTCTTCGACCTCGCCGAGCTGCGCAAGCTGATCGATGAGCAGGCCGCCGTGCCCCCACGGCCTCCTGAGGAGACTCCCGTGGAGCACGAAGCGCTGACGTTCCCGCCGGTCCTGCCCGCGCCCGACGCCGAGCTGGCCGCGGCGGTGCCCGTGGTGCCGCTCGTCGCCGACGCCATCAGGCTCACCACGTGGACGGGCGATCGCGAGGTCGCCCCGGAGGGGCACCTGACCGCGGCGGACGCCGAGGCCGCCGCCCGGGAGCTCGGCCTGCCCGCCGCCCGGCTGCGGCTGATCTGGATCGTCGCCGTCAACACCGGGCTGCTCCGGATCCTCGGCGGCCGCGCCTCGCGGGGCCCGCTGTCGATGCAGCTCACGGTGGAGGCCACGCTGGAGTTCTGGGACGGCGTGGTCATGGACGTGCTCGACCGCGCCGACGAGGGCCTGACCGGCTCGGCCGTGGTCGACGGGCACCTGGCCGAGATGCTCGCCACGATCTACTCCGTGCGCTCCGGCGTGGCCACCGCCAACCTCGCCAGGGGCATCCTCCAGTCCCACGAGGTCGCCTGCGCCCCCGGCCCCGTCGAGATGCGCCGGCTCGCCGCCGCGCTGCCCGCCGAGTTGCTGGAGGCGCTTTCGCTGCTGGCGTACTGCGGGCTCGTGGAGCAGACCGCGGCCGGCCGCACGGCGCTCGCCCCGCTGGGCGTCTGGGCCATCCGGCGCGACCTGCTGCGCGAGGGCCACGACGCGCCGACGACGGCCGAGGTGGAGGTGTTCGCCGACCTGTCGGCGTCCGAGCTGGTGGAGGCGCTGGTCAAGGGTTCGGCGACGCAGAGCGCCGTCGCCGGGTGGCTGGAGCGCCGCGCACCCGAGTCCGCGGCCCGCGACCTGATCGAGATCGCCGCGTCCGGCACGGCGGGGCAGCGCGGCGCGGTCGGGGCCATCCTCGAGGAGCTCGGCCCGGAGGCCGAGGGGCCCGTCAGGCGGGCGCTCGACCACCCGCTCATGCGCCGCTACGCCGCCTCCTGGCTGCACATCCGCGACCTGGAAGCCCCCACGCTCAGCCCAGGGGACCACACCTGGATCGCGGTCGACTCCCTGGCCGCCCTCATGCACCTGTCGGGCCCGGCCGCGGGCCGGCTCGACACGCCCGAGCCGGGGGAAGACCTGATCAAGCTGGTCGGCGAGATGCCCGCGGTCGATCACCCCGACACGATCGCCGTGCTCGACATGCTCGCCGCCGCCCACGACGACCAGGCCGTGGTCAAGGCGGCGCGTAAAGCGGCGATGAAGGCGCGGTCCCTGGAGAGCACTAAACTGGGGTGATCCACAGACGAGAAACGGAGTGACCCCTTGGCGATCCAGTCGATCCGGCTGTTCGGAGACCCGGTGCTGCGCACCCCGGCGGCCCCGGTCGTCGACTTCGACAAGGAGCTCCGCAAGCTGGTCAAAGACCTCACCGACACGATGATGGACGCCCCGGGCGCCGGCCTGGCGGCCCCGCAGATCGGGGTCGGGCTGCGGGTGTTCACCTACTACGTGGACGAGCAGCTCGGCCATCTGATCAACCCCGACCTCGACCTGTCCTCAGACCTGGACGAGGAGGGCGAGGAGGGCTGCCTGTCCTTCCCCGGCCTGTCCTACCCGACGCCGCGCTCCCTCCGGGCCGTGGCCAAGGGCTTCGACCTGCACGGCGAGCCCGTCACGCTGGAGGGCACCGACCTGATGGCCCGCTGCTTCCAGCACGAGACCGACCACCTCGACGGCATCCTGTTCATCGACCGCATGGACCCCAAGCAGCGCAAGCTGGCCATGAAGGCCGTGCGCGAGGCCGAGTGGAGCGGCCTGTCCGCCCCTGTGATCAAGGTCTCGCCGCACGCCACCGGCGGAAGGGCGCTCTGAGATCATGCGTCTCGTCTTCGCGGGCACGCCGGATACGGCGCTGCCGTCGCTGCGGACCCTGATCGACTCGCCGCGCCACGAGGTCGTCGCGGTCGTCACCCGTCCCGACGCCCAGTCCGGCCGCGGGCGCAAGGTCCACCCCTCGCCGGTGGCCGAGCTCGCGGAGGAGGCGGGCATCGAGGTGCTCCGCCCGGCCAGGGCCGGCGACCCGGAGTTCCTCGACCGGCTGCGGGCCCTGGAGCCCGACTGCTGCCCGGTGGTGGCGTACGGGGCGCTGCTGCCGCAGTCGGCGCTGGACATCCCCCGGCAAGGGTGGATCAACCTGCACTTCTCGATCCTGCCCGCCTGGCGCGGGGCCGCGCCCGTGCAGCACTCGATCCTGCACGGCGACGAGATCGGCGGGGCCTCGACGTTCCAGATCGTCAAGGAGCTGGACGCCGGGCCCGTCTACGGCGTGGTGACCGAGGCGATCCACCCGGGCGACACGAGCGGGTCGCTGCTGGAGCGCCTGTCGGTGTCGGGGGCGGGGCTGCTGGCCGCCACCCTCGACGGCGTCGAGGACGGCACCCTGGAGGCCCGGCCGCAGCCCGCCGAGGGGGTGAGCCTCGCCCCCAAGATCACGGTGACGGACGCCCGGGTCGACTGGGCCGGGCCCGCCATGCGCATCGACCGCCAGATCCGGGCCTGCACCCCGGCGCCCGGGGCGTGGAGCGAGTTCCGGGGGCAGCGGGTGAAGCTGGGGCCCGTGCGTGTCGTCCCCGGCGAGCGGCTGCCCGCGGGCGAGATCGCCGCCTCGAAGGCGAGGGTGCTGGTCGGCACGGCCACCGACGCGGTGGAGCTGGGTGAGGTGCAGCCGCAGGGCAAGCGGGCGATGGGGGCCGTGGAGTGGGCTCGCGGCGTTCGCCCCGAGGGTGACGAGGTCTTCAAGTGATTCGATCGACCGGTGCACGAGGCGTGAGGGAAGTCTGAGGGGATGAGGACGAGGGGGGACCAGGGCGCCGGCGGCGGGGGCGGCGGGAGCCGTACGCGCAGGCCGCCGAGACCGGCGCGCGACCATGCCCGCAACGCGGCCTTCGACGTCGTGCGCGCGGTCGACGAGCGCGACGCGTACGCCAACCTGCTCCTGCCGCGGCTGCTTCGCGACCGCGGCATCAAGGGCCGCGACGCCGCGCTGGCGACCGAGCTGGCCTACGGGACGCTGCGCGGGCTCGGCACCTACGACGCCGTCATCGAGATGTGCAGCGACCGCGCGCCCGACCCCGACGTGCGCGACGCGCTGCGGCTGGGCGCGCACCAGCTCCTGCGCATGCGCGTCCCGCCGCACGCGGCCGTCGGCACCACCGTCGACCTCGTACGCCTGCGCATCGGCCAGGGGGCGGCCAAGTTCGCCAACGCGGTGCTCCGCAAGATCGGCTCCAGGACGCTGGAGGAATGGCTGCCCATCGTCGCGCCCGACCCGGCCGACGACCCCGTCGGCCACCTCGCGGTCGCCTACGGCCATCCCCGCTGGATCGTCTCCGCCTTCCGCGACGCGCTCGGCGGGCCCGACGAGATGCCCGACCTGCTCGAGGCCGACAACGCCCGCCCCCTGGTGACGCTGGTGGCGCGGCCGGGGCGCAGCTCGGTGGAGGAGCTGGAGGCCACGGGCGCCCTGCCCGCCCGCTACTCGCCGTACGCCGCCTACCTGCGCGAGGGCGACCCCGGCCAGATCGAGGCCGTGGCCGAGACGCGCGCCGCCGTCCAGGACGAGGCCAGCCAGCTGGTGGCGCTCGCCCTGACCCGCGTTCCCCTGGAGGGCGACGGGGACGAGGTGTGGCTCGACATGTGCGCGGGCCCCGGCGGCAAGGCGGGCCTGCTCGACGCCATCGCCACCCACGGCGACCTCGAGGGGCTGAGCCGGGAGGCCAGGGAGCGCGCCCACGGCCAGGCCCCCGGCGCCGCTCCGGCGGCCTTCCCCGGGGGCGCGCGGCTGGTGGCGGCCGACCTGCAGCAGCATCGGGCGCGGCTGGTCTGGCAGACCACCAGGGACGCGGCCGTGCTCACGGCGGACGGCACCGAGCCCGCGTGGCGGCCCGGGGTGTTCGACCGCGTGATGGTCGACGCCCCCTGCACCGGGCTGGGCGCGTTGCGGCGGCGGCCCGAGGCGCGCTGGCGCCGGGACCCGCAGGGGATCGCGGACCTGGGCAAGCTGCAGCGGCGGCTGCTCGGCACCGCGCTCGACGCCGTGCGCCCCGGCGGCGTCGTCGCCTACGTCACGTGCTCGCCGCACCTGGCCGAGACCCGGGTCGTGGTCGGGGACGTCCTGGCGCGCCGGGACGACGTCGAGCAGCTCGACGCCCGCGCCTACCTGCCCGAGGTCGACAGCCTGGGCGACGGTCCGCACGTCCAGTTCTGGCCGCACCGGCACGGCACCGACGCCATGTTCCTGGCCCTGCTCCGCAAGCGCCCCCGCGCGTGAGCGGTTCGCCGGGCCGGGTGGGCCGGGCGCGGGCCGTTCAATAGACTTGGGCAATCATGGCCGTACAGATCTCGCCCAGCATCCTCGCCGCCGACTTCGCCAGGCTCGCCGACGAGGCCGCCGCCGTGCCCAATGCCGACTGGCTGCACGTCGACGTCATGGACTACCACTTCGTGCCCAACCTCACCCTGGGGCTTCCCGTGGTCGAGGCGTTGCGTAAGGCGACCCCGACGCCGCTCGACTGCCACCTCATGATCGACGACCCCGACCGCTGGGCGCCGCAGTACGCGGAGGCGGGGGCGGGCAGCGTGACCATCCACGCCGAGGCGGCCAAGGGCCCGATCAGGACGCTGCGCGAGATCCGCTCGCTCGGCGCCAGGGCCGGCCTCGCGCTCAACCCGGCCACGCCCGTCGAGCCGTACGAAGACCTGCTGGCCGAGGTCGACATGCTCCTGCTGATGACGGTGGAGCCGGGCTTCGGCGGGCAGAAGTTCCTCGACGGGGTGCTGCCCAAGATCCGGCGGGCGCGGCAGCTGATCGAGCGGCACGGCGGGCGCGTCTGGCTGCAGGTCGACGGGGGAGTCGACGCGGGCACGATCGAGCGGTGCGCGGACGCGGGCGCCGACGTGTTCGTGGCGGGCAGCGCCGTCTACGGGGCCTCCGACCCGAGGGCCGCGGTCGACGCGCTCCGGGCGGCTGCCGCGTTCAGAAGCGCATAAATCACGCATCGCCCGGGTAATTATTCACTTATGGGCGACCATGGGATCTTCGGGCCCCGATCGGTGACGTGGCGGGTGATGGGCGAGCCGATCCTGCTGGTGGGCGGCATCCGGGCGCTGCTGATGCAGGGTCTGCATCCGCGGGCGATGCGCGGGGTGTTGCAGAACTCCGCGCTCATGGACCCCCATGAGGCCTGGTCGAGGTTCGTGCGGACCACCGAGTTCGTGCGCGTGCGCACGTACGGGTCCGACGCCGAGGTCGAACGGGCGGGGCGGCGCGTCCGCAAGATCCACGCCCACCTGACCGCCTACGACCCCGACACCGGCGTCACCTTCCGCCTGGACGAGCCCGACGCCCTGCGCTGGGTCCACGTCGGCGAGGTCGACTCCTACCTGTCGGTCGCCCGGCGCGCCGGGGTGCGGCTGACGGACGCCGAGGCCGACGCGTTCGTCGCGGAGTGGCGGCGGGCGGCCGAGGTGGTGGGGCTGAAGGCGGAGGACGTCCCGGGGTCGGTGGCCGAGCTGCGCGACTACATCGAGGCCGAGCGGCCGGGGCTGCGGTTCGTCCCAGAGGCGGCCCATCCGCTCCGCCTGTCGCTGAACGCCCCGCTCCCGCGCATGCTCACCCCGCTCAAGCCCGCGCTGCCCGCTTTGACGCTGCTGTCGTTCGCCACGCTGCCGCGCTGGGCGAGACGGCTGTACGGGCTGCCGGCCACGCCGGTCGGCGACCTGTGGGCCACGGCGACCCTGCGCACCCTGCACACCGGGATCGGGCTGGTCCCGGGGGACGTCCTCTACAGCCCGGCCGCCCGGCGGGCGCGCCGCCTCATGGCCGCCTAACTAGCGCTTGGTCAAATATGCCGGGGCGGTCGCGTACGGCAATTCGGGCATGGCACACTGGTAGCGAACGAGAGCTAGCGTGCTCCGGGGTCGGTGAAATTCCGAACCGGCGGTTATAGTCCGCGACCCGGCCGATGCCATCGGCCGGTTGACCCGGTGAAATTCCGGGACCGACGGTTAAAGTCCGGATGGGAGGAAGCGCGCGAGGTGTCCGGTGTCCCAGCCGGGCGCCTGCCCTGATGCACAGCGGCGTCAGGGCCGAAATCCCCCGGGGCCCGCCGTGGCTTGAAGCTACTGGCGAGTAGGAGACCCCCGGTGGAGATACCCGCGCAGGACGCCGCGCACATGGCCCGCGCCGTCGAACTGGCCGGGCGCGGACACGGCACCACCAGCCCCAACCCCGTCGTGGGCTGCGTCGTGCTCGACGCCGGCGGTCAGGTCGTGGGCGAGGGCTTCCACGCGTACGCGGGCGGGCCGCACGCCGAGGTCGTGGCGCTGGCACAGGTGGGGGAGCGGGCGCGTGGCGGCACCGCGTACGTGACGCTCGAGCCCTGCGACCACACGGGCCGGACGGGGCCGTGCAGCCAGGCGCTGCTGGCGGCGGGGGTCGCGCGGGTGGTGATCGCGGTGCCGGACCCCAACCCCAAGGCGGCCGGGGGCGCGGCGCGGCTGCGGGCGCACGGGGTCTCGGTGACCTCCGGGGTGCTGGCCGCCGAGGCGGAGCGGGTCAACGAGGAGTGGCTGACGTACGCACGGCTCGAGCGGTCGCACGTGACCTGGAAGTTCGCGGCCACGCTCGACGGGCGGTCGGCGGCCGAGGACGGGACCAGCCAGTGGATCACCTCGCCCGAGGCCAGGGCCGACGTGCACCGGCTGCGGGCCGCCGCGGACGCGATCGTCGCGGGCATCGGCACCGTCCTCGCCGACGACCCCCACCTCACGGCCCGCCCGACGCCGCCGGCGGGTCCCGCCGGCGCGGGTGCGGGTGGGCGGAAGCCGTTGCGGGTTGTGGTGGATGCGCGGGCCAGGACGCCGCAGGGCGCTCGGGTGCTCGACGACAGCGCCCCCACGCTCGTCGCCATCGCCGAGGACACCGACACCGAGCTCAAGGCCGACCTCCTCCGCCTCCCCAGCGACGGCCGGGGCCTCGACCTCGAAGCGCTCCTCAAGGAGCTGGCCGCGCGTGACGTCGTCAGCGTGTTCCTGGAGGGCGGCCCCACGCTGGCCGGTGAGTTCCTGCGGCGGGGCCTGGTGGACCGCGTGGTCGCGTACGTGGCCCCCGCGTTGCTCGGCTCCGGGCGGGCCGCGCTCGGCGCGGCCGGGGTGGGGACGATCGGCGAGATCCACCGCCTGACTTTTGACGAGATTTCCCTCATCGGGCCGGATGTACGGCTGATCGCCCGGCCCGCCACCCAACCAGGCAGGGAGCAGTGATGTTCACCGGAATCATTGAGGAAAAGGGCGAAGTGGTGGCCATCGACCAGGCGGGCGGCGGGGCCGTGCTGTCGGTGCGCGGCCCGGTCGTCACCTCCGACGCCAAGCACGGCGACTCGATCGCGGTCAACGGCGTGTGCCTCACCGTCGTGGAGGTCGGGGACGACGTGTTCACCGTGGACGTGATGAGGGAGTCGCTCGACCGCAGCTCCCTCGGCGGGCTCGTCCAGGGCTCCCCCGTGAACCTGGAACGCGCCGTACGCGCCGACCAGCGCCTCGGCGGCCACATCGTGCAGGGCCACGTGGACGGCACCGCCGTGCTGCTGTCCAGGCAGCCCGGCGAGAGCTGGGACGACGTGCGGTTCTCGCTCCCCGAGGCGCTGAGCCCGTACGTGGCGGAGAAGGGCTCGATCGCGATCGACGGAATCAGCCTGACGGTCACCACGGTTGACGACGACAGCTTCGGTGTGAGCCTCATCCCCACCACGCTCAAGCTCACGACCATGGGCGAGCGCCAGGTGGGCGACACCGTGAACATCGAGGTCGACGTGATCGCGAAGTATGTGGAAAGGCTGGTGGTCAGGAAGTGAACTGGGCCGACGCCGGATTCGACGTATTCGGCACTCATGTGCTCTGGACCGACCTGATCGGCAACATCGCCGCCCTGTCGACGGTCCTGCTCGCCATGCGCAAGTCGATGTGGACCTGGCCGGTGCAGTTCGCCGGCTCGGTGCTGTTGTTCGTCGCCTCGATCAACGCGCACATCACCGGTAACGCGCTCAAGCAGGCCCTGTTCGCGGCCTTGGCGGTCTACGGCTGGTGGGCGTGGCGGCGCGGCACGCAGGACGGCAAGCAGTTGCGCGTCCGCCCCGCCGCGTGGTGGGAGCGGTCGCTGCTGATCGGCGGCATGCTGCTGGGCACGGCCCTGGTCGGGCTGCTGTTCTTCGTCACCGGCCTGTCGTGGGGCGCGCACGTGCCGCTGCCGCAGGGCGCCTTCCTGGTGGCCGCCGACGCCTACATCTTCGTCGGCAGCGCGATGGCGACCTGGGCGCAGGGCCGGGCGCTGGTGGACTTCTGGATCGTGTGGGTGGCCGTCGACCTGGTCGGCGTGCCGCTGGCGTTCAGCTCGGGGCTGGTGGTCTCCGGGTGGGTTTATGGGATCTTCTTCGTGCTGGTGGTGATCGGGTTCGTGAAGTGGTTGCGTGAATACCGGACGGCCGAGGTCGGCGTGGCGGTGGCGCCGTGAGCGGCATCAAGCTGGACCCCATCGAGCGGGCCGTCGACGACATCCGCAACGGCCGGCCCGTCGTCGTGGTCGACGACGAGAGCAGGGAGAACGAGGGCGACCTCATCTTCGCCGCGGCCAAGGCCACGCCCGACCTGTGCACGTTCACGATCAGGCACACCAGCGGGATGATCTGCGTGGCCATGGAGGGCAAGGAGCTCGACCGGCTCGGGCTGCCCCTGATGGTCGTGCACAACAAGGAGCGCATGCGCACGGCGTACACGATCACCGTGGACGCCCGCGACGGCGTCACCACGGGCATCTCCGCGGCCGACCGGGCGCAGACCATCCGCACGCTCGCCGACTCCGCGACCGAGCCCAACGAGCTGGTGCGCCCCGGGCACGTCTTCCCGCTGCGCTACCACGAGGGCGGCGTGCTGGCCAGGCGCGGCCACACCGAGGCGGCCGTGGACCTGGCCAGGCTCGCCGGGCTGTCGCCCGCGGGCGCGCTGGCCGAGGTGGTCAACGACGACGGCACCATGGCCAGGCTGCCCGAGCTGCGCCGCTTCGCCGACGAGCACGACCTGGCGCTGGTCTCCATCGAGGATCTCGTCGACTATCGCCGCCGGGCCGAGAGCATGGTCACGCGGGTGGCCGAGACGCGGCTGCCGAACGCGTACGGGATGTGGCGGGTCTACGGCTACGCCAGCGCGCTCGACGGTGGCGAGCACGTCGCCCTCGTCTTCGGCGACCTGTCCGACGGCGAGAACATCCTGGTCAGGGCCCACTCCGAGTGCCTGACCGGCGATGTGTTCGGCTCGCTGCGCTGCGACTGCGGCGTGCAGCTCGGCAACGCCATGGCGGCCATCGCCGAGGAGGGCCGCGGCGTGGTCGTCTACCTGCGCGGCCACGAGGGCCGGGGCATCGGCCTGCTGGCCAAGCTCAAGGCGTACAACCTGCAGGACAACGGCAGCGACACCGTCGACGCGAACGTGGAGCTGGGGCTGCCGGTGGACGCGCGGGAGTTCTCCAACGCGGGGCAGATCCTGGCCGACCTGGGCGTCAGGTCGGTGCGGCTGCTCACCAACAACCCGGCCAAGCTCAAGGGCATGGACGGGTACGGCATCAAGGTCCTCGGCCGCGAGCCCCTGCCCGTGGCCATGAACCCGCACAACGAGCGTTACCTCACGGCCAAGCGCGACCGCCTCGGCCATCACATCTCGGAGGCATCATGAGCGGACAGGGAAGGCCGGATGTGGCGGCGCCCGACGCCTCGGGGCTGAGCGTGGGGGTGGTGGCGGCCAGCTGGCACGCCAAGATCACCGATCAGCTCGTGGCGCGGGCCCTGCAGGCCTGCGACGACAGCGGCGCCACGGCGACCGTGGTGCGGGTGCCGGGCTCGCTGGAGATCCCGGTGGTCGCCCAGGCGCTGGCCCGCCGCTGCGACGCCGTGGTGGCGCTGGGCGCGGTCATCAAGGGCGAGACCGCCCATTTCGACTACGTCTGCGACTCGGTGACCGCGGGCCTGACCCGGATCTCGCTGGATGAGGAGACGCCCGTCGGCAACGGCGTCCTCACCTGCGAGAGCATGGACCAGGCCCTCGACCGCTCGGGCCTGCCGGGCAGCAAGGAGGACAAGGGGTACGAGTCGGCCATCGCCGCGCTGGAGACCGCCCTCCTCCTGCGGGACCTCCATTAGCCTGCGGTAGGTTTCCTTCGTGCCCGAGTCGATCACTCCACCGCCCCTGCCCATCACCTGGCGTCCCCGCAAACCGCGGATCGTCGCGTACGGCTCAGCCGCCGTGATCGTGCTCGGGTCGGTGGTCATGGCGGTCTTCATCGCCGAGCCGTTCAAGCTGCCCGACCGGGTGGCGATCGTGGTGTTCGGGTGCGCGGTGGCGTTCGTGCTGCACATGCTGGGGCGGGTGCGGGTGGAGGCGGACGACGAGGGCGTCACGATCGTCAACGCCGCCCGCACCCACCGCTACACGTGGCCGGAGATCCTGGAGGTCACGCTGCTGGTGGGCGACCCCTGGCCGCGGATCGACACCTCTGACGGGCGCACCATCGGGGCCATGGGCATCCAGGGCTCGGAGAAGCCCCGCGCCCGCCGGGCCACGCTGGAGCTGGACGCCCTGATCCGGGAGCGCGGCGAGGCTCACGAGAAGTAGCCGGCCGGTGACCAGGGGTCAGGGTCGGCCGACGAATATCGCCGGGCCGGGTGTCGACGTAGCCTGAAGGGGTGCTGCGGCGGACAATCACGGCAATGGACATCGAGTCGCCGGACAAGCTCATCGAGCTCCTCGACCGGCAGGCCTATCTGGCCGACGAAGGGCTGGCCACGGCCGCCTTCCTGGCGCTGAGGATGGGCCGGCCGCTCTTCCTCGAAGGGGAGGCGGGGGTCGGCAAGACCGAGCTCGCCAAGGCGCTGGCGAGCCTGCTCAAGGCGCCGCTCATCAGGCTCCAGTGCTACGAGGGCCTGGACGCCGCCCAGGCGCTGTACGACTGGGACTTCGCGCGCCAGCTGCTCCACCTGAAAGCCGCGGAGGCCGCGGGCGTCACCGACGTGGGCCGGCTGGAGGGGGAGATCTACGACCGACGCTTCCTGATCGCGCGGCCCCTGCTCAAGGCCATCGAGACGCAGCCGAGCGTGCTGCTCGTGGACGAGATCGACCGGGCCGACGACGAGTTCGAGGCGTTCCTGCTCGAAGTGCTCTCCGACTTCACCATCTCCATCCCCGAGCTCGGCACCGTCAGAGCCAGGACGCCGCCGGTGGTCGTGGTGACCTCCAACAGGACGCGCGAGGTGCACGACGCGCTCAAGCGGCGCTGCCTCTACCACTGGCTCGAACACCCCAGCTTCGACCGCGAGGTCGCCATCCTGCTGCGCCGGCTGCCTGACTGCACCGAGACGCTGGCCGTGCAGGTGGCGCGGGCCGCCGAGCGGCTGCGGCAGGCGGACCTGGTCAAGCCGCCGGGCGTGGCCGAGACGCTCGACTGGACCGAGGCGCTGCTGACGCTGGGCGCCAAGGAGCTCGATCCCGCCCTGGCGGCGGCCACCCTGGGGGCGGCGCTGAAGTACCGGGAGGACGTCTCGAACGTGCTCGGCAACGGGCTGCTGCCCCATGGATGAGCTGGTCGCCACCGTCACCGCGTTCGCCAGGACGCTGCGGGCGGCCGGGGTCGCCGCCGATCACGAGCGGACGCACAACCTGCTCAGGGCGCTCGACCACCTCGACGTGGCCGACTCCGGCGAGGTCTACTGGGCCGGGCGGTTCACGCTCTGCGCCACGCCCGACGACCTGCCGCGCTACGACCGGTGCTTCGCCGCGTACTTCGGCGGGCAGCGGGCGGGCGTGGCCCGTACGAGCACGACCAGCGTCACCAGGCACCTGGCGGCGGAGACCCACGGCGACACGGACGGCGGCGACGAGACGGCGGCCCCGGCCACGGCGAGCCGCGCCGAGGTGCTGCGGCACCGCGACGTGGCCAGGCTGACCGAGGCCGAGCGGGCCGAGGTGCACCGGATGCTGGCCATGCTGAGCTGCGGGCGCGAGCGCCGGCGCTCGCGCCGCTTCGAGAGCGCCCACCGGGGCGTGCTCGACCCGCGCCGCACCATCCGCGACGCGCTCAGGAAGGGCGACATCGCCCGGCTCCGGCGCAAGCGCCACAGCAGCCGGCCGCGCGCGGTCGTCCTGTTCGTGGACGTCAGCGGCTCGATGGCCCCGTACGCCGAGACTCTGCTGCGCTTCGCCCACGCGCTGGTCAGGAGCGAGCCCCGGGCCACCAAGGTCTACTCGGTCGGCACCAGGCTCACCCCGATCACCGCCGAGCTGCGCCACCGCGACCCCGACACCGCACTGAACGAGGCGTCCAAGGCCATCCCCGACTGGAGCGGCGGGACCCGGCTGGGCGACGAGCTCAAGGAATACCTGTCGCGTTACAGCGCGCGGGGGACGATCGCCGTGATCGCCTCCGACGGGTGGGAGCGCGGCGACCCCGCCCTGCTGGGAGCGCAGATGGCCAGGCTGGCCAGGCAGGCGCACCGGGTGATCTGGGTCAACCCGCACAAGGGGTATGAGGACTACCAGCCTCTCACGGGCGGCATGCGGGCCGCACTCCCGTACGTGGACGACCTGGTGGCCGGGCATAGCCTGGCCGCCTATGAGCGACTGAGTGAAAGGCTGGCCCATGCGTGACGTGCTGCCGGAGATCGTCAGGTGGTGGAAGTCGGGGCTCGAGTTCGGGCTGGCGACGGTGGTGAGCACGTTCAGCAGCGCGCCCAGACCGCCGGGCGCGGCCATGGCGGTGTGCGGCGACGAGGTGGTCGGCAGCGTGTCCGGCGGGTGCGTCGAAGGCGCGGTGTTCGAGCTGGCCACCGAGGCCGACCGGCCCGTCCTGCAGCGGTACGGGGTGAGCGACGACGACGCGTTCGCCGTCGGGCTGACCTGCGGCGGCATCATCGACATCCTCGTCGAGCCGATCTCGATCGAGACGTTCCCCGAGCTGGGGGAGATCGCGGTGTCCGTGGACGCGCGCGAGCCGGTGGCCGTCGCCACCGTCATCTCGGGCCCCGGGCAGGTCGGCGCCCGCCGGGTCATCTGGCCGGACCGCTCGTCCGGCACGCTCGGCCTCGACCGGCTCGACGAGGCCGTGGACGACGACGCGCGCGGCATGCTCGCCCAGGGCCTGACCGGCGTCAGGCGCTACGGCGGCCAGGGGGAGCGGCGGCTGGACGACCTGGCGGTGTTCGTGCAGTCGTTCGCGCCGCCGCCGCGCATGCTGGTGTTCGGGGCGATCGACTTCGCGGCGGCCGTGGCCAAGGTGGGCAAGTTCCTCGGTTACCACGTCACGGTCTGCGACGCCCGCCCGATCTTCGCCACCGCCAAGCGCTTCCCCGACGCCGACGAGGTCGTGGTCAAGTGGCCCCACGACTACCTGTCCTCGGTGCAGGTGGACGAGCGTACGGTGATCTGCGTGCTCACCCACGACCCCAAGTTCGACGTGCCGCTGCTGGAGGTGGCGCTGCGCACCGGCGCCGGGTACGTGGGCGCCATGGGCTCGCGCCGCACCCACGACGACCGGCTCGCCCGGCTGCGCGAGAGCGGGCTCACCGACGACGAGCTGGCCAGGCTGCGCTCGCCCATCGGGCTCGACCTCGGCGCGCGCACCCCCGAGGAGACGGCCGTGTCGATCGCGGCCGAGCTGATCCAGCTCCGCTGGGGCGGCTCGGGCCGCCCGCTGTCCAGCACCGAGGGCCGCATCCACCACGACGGCCACCACGACGGGGTCTCATGAAGAGCGCGAAGGTGGCCGGGCTGCTGCTGGCCGCGGGCGAGGGCGCCCGGCTGGGCACGCCCAAGGCGCTGGTCGAGTACGCGGGCGAGCGGCTGGTCGACCGCGGCGTGCGGCTGCTGGAGGAGGGCGGCTGCCACCCCGTCGTGGTCGTGCTCGGCGCGGCCACCGTGCAGGTGCGCGGCGCGGTGACCGTGCGCAACCCCGGCTGGGCGTCCGGCATGGGCTCGTCCCTGCGGGTCGGGCTCGCCGCGCTGCCGCCGGAGGCGGAGGCCGTGGTGGTCGCGCTGGTGGACCAGCCGTTCATCCGCCCGGGCGCGGTACACGCGCTGATCGCCTCAGGCGCCGGGCTGGCGGTCGCCACCTACGGGGGCAGGCGCAGGAACCCGGTGCTGATCGCCCGCGAGCACTTCGCCAGGGTGGCGGAGCTGGCCGAGGGGGACGTGGGGGCGCGGCCGTTCATGAAGGCCCACCCCGAGCTGGTCACCGAGGTGCCGTGCGACGAGCACGGGGACCCGGCCGACATCGACACGCCCCAGGACCTGCGGCTCCTGGAGCCCCACCTAGAGTCGCAGTGAGGCGATGGCGGCGCGGTGGTCGCTGCCGGTCGCGGGGGCGACGCCCGCCTTGGTCGCCGTCATGCCCTTGAACAGGATGTGGTCGGGCCGGGTGATCGGGAACTCGGACGGCCAGGTGAACCCGAACCCGTCGCCCGCCACGATCTGCGCGTCGCTCAGCGGCGGGGTCAGCCCCTGCATGCCCCGGTCGGTGGTGGCGGTGTTGAGGTCGCCGAGCAGCAGGATGCGCCTGCTCGGGTCGGCGTCGATGAGCTTGCGCGCGTGTGCGAGAGAGGCGTCGCGCGAGGTCGTCTCCCCAGGGCGGGCCGAGGCCAGGTGCATGACGTAGACGGTCACCTTGCCCTTGGGGGTGGCGACCACCGCGCGCAGCGCCCGGGGCCAGCCCAGGCCGACGTCGAGCGGCTTGGTCTCGCTGATCGGGTAGCGGCTCCACAGGCCGACCGTGCTGACCGGATAGTGGTACTTGAACATCTTGTTGAGCTGCTTGGCCGCGGGGCCGCCGCTGGTCAGCTCCTGGGCGGCGAGCAGGTCGAGGTCCTTGGCGATCGCGCGGACGGCCTCGCCGGAGGCGTTGTTGGTCACGCCCACGTTGACCGTGCCGACCGCCAGGTCGCTCGGGCCGCCCGGCGGCGAGCGGAACAGCGTGGAGCCGAACATCGCCGCCCACACCAACCCGGGCACCAGCGCCGCGGCGACGGCCACCCTGGAGCGTGCCACCACGGCGACCAGGAGCAACACCGGCACGGACACGCCCAGCCAGGGCAGCAGGCTCTCCATCACGGGCGTGAACCCGCCGAACGCGGGAACCAGCTGGTGCCCGGCCAGGGCCACGGCGACCACGGCGGACACGATGACGACGAGCCGACTCAGCACCTGATCCAGGCTAGTGGCTCCCTGCCTCCCGCACCGACGCGATAACCTGTTCGCGTCGCAACGGAATATCATTCGGTTTCAGTGGGAGCCCGGCATGCGCATCGGTATGGCACTCAACTACTCGGGCGGCTTCAAGGAGACGGTGGCCGAGCTGGCGGACTACGAGAAGGCCGGGCTCGACATCGTCTTCGTGGCCGAGGCCTACAGCTTCGACGCCGTCAGCCAGATGGGATACATCGCGGCCAGGACCGAGCGGCTGGAGATCGCCTCCGGCATCCTGCCGATCTACTCCCGCACGCCGACGCTGCTGGCGATGACCGCCGCGGGCCTCGACTACGTCTCCGACGGCCGCTTCACGCTCGGCCTGGGCGCGTCGGGGCCGCAGGTGATCGAGGGCTTCCACGGGGTGCCGTACACCGCGCCGCTCGGGCGCACCAGGGAGGTCATCGAGATCTGCCGCCAGGTGTGGCGGCGCGAGCGCCTGGTGCACGAGGGCAAGCACTACACGCTGCCGCTCCCGCCCGACCAGGGCACGGGCCTGGGCAAGGCGCTGAAGCTGATCAACCACCCGGTGCGGCCCCGCATCCCGATCGTGATCGCCGCCATCGGGCCCAAGAACGTCGAGCTCGCCGCCGAGCTGGCCGAGGGCTGGGAGCCGATCTTCTACGTGCCCGAGAAGGCCGCCGGCGTGTGGGGTCAGTCGCTGGCCGCCGGCAAGGAGAAGCGTGACCCCGAGCTGGGCGAGCTGGACGTGATCGCGCAGGCGTCGCTGGCGATCGGCGACGACGTGGCCGGGCTGCTGGAGTTCGGGCGGCCGATGGCGGCCCTCTACATCGGCGGCATGGGCGCCAAGGGCCGCAACTTCTACAACGACCTGGCCAGGCGCTACGGCTACGAGGAGGAGGCGGAGCGGATCCAGGACCTCTACCTCGAGGGCAAGAAGGACGAGGCGGCCGCGCTGGTGCCCGGCGAGCTGCTGGAGAGCATGTCGCTGATCGGCAGCGAGGGGTTCGTGCGCGACCGGGTCCAGGCGATGAAGGAGTCCGGGGTGACCACGCTCAACGTGGCGCCCTTCGGCAGGACCCACGAGGACCGGGTACGGCTGATCGAGAAGATCAAGGACATTGTGGGGTGAGTCACACCCTTTAGTGGAATATGCCCGATTTAACGGGTGTTGTGGGAGCTCGTGAGGTTCTCCCTGGTGTTCGTGTGGCTCGTCGAGCGGCTGCACATCGATCTGTGCCGGTTGCACGGATCGCTCTGTCGCTGACCGCGTTCGGCCTCGATCACCCATCCTCATCCGGCATGCCACACCGCGGGTTCCGGCATGCCCTGAACCTCAGGAACTCCCCTCCATGAAGAGATTCTCCTTCTCCCTGCAACTCCTGCTCGGCCTCGCGGCCGGCATCGCGCTGGGCTTCGCCGCCAAGGTCTGGGACGTGGCCTGGCTGGCCGAGACGCTGACCCGGGTCGGGCAGATCTTCGTCCAACTGCTCAAGCTCGCCGTGCCGCCCCTGGTCTTCACCGCCGTCCTGGTCAGCGTGGCCAACCTGCGCAACGTCAACGGCGCCGCCAGGCTCGCGTCCAAGACGCTGCTGTGGTTCCTCGTCACCGCGTTCGTCTCCGTGGCGCTGGCGATCGGGCTCGGCCTGCTCATCAACCCCGGCCAGGGCGTCACCCTCGACACCGCCGCCGCCAAGGCCGTCGACACCGACGGCGCGGGCACCTGGCTCGACTTCGTCACCGGCATCGTGCCCACCAACATCGTCACCGCCTTCACCGAGGTGAAGGTCCTCCAAATCGTCTTCCTGGGGGTCGTGCTCGGCGCGGCTGCCCTGGCGGCCGGCGAGAAGGCCGAGCCTTTCCTGAACCTCGCCCGCTCCGTCCTGGAGCTGGTCCAGAAGGCGCTGTGGTGGGTCATCCGCCTGGCCCCGATCGGCACCGCGGGCCTGATCGGCAAGGCCGTGTCCACGTACGGGTGGGACCTGCTGGCGCCGCTGGCCAAGTTCAGCGCCGGGGTCTACATCGGCTGCCTCATCGTGCTGCTGGCCGTCTACCCGACGGTGCTGGCCGTGTGGGGCAAGGTCAACCCCGTCCAGTTCTTCCGCAACGCGTGGCCCGCGATCGAGCTGGCGTTCGTCTCCCGCTCGTCCGTCGGCACGCTGCCGCTGACGCAGCGGGTCTCCATCGAGCGCAACGGCGTGGACCGCGACTACGCCTCCTTCGCGGTGCCGTTCGGCGCCACCACCAAGATGGACGGATGCGCCTCGGTCTACCCGGCGCTGGCCGCGATCTTCGTGGCCCAGGTGTTCGGCGTGCCCCTGGGGTTCGGCGACTACCTGCTGATCGCGTTCGTGTCGGTGGTCGGCTCGGCCGCCACGGCGGGCCTGACCGGCGCGACCGTCATGCTGACGCTCACGCTCAGCACGCTGGGCCTGCCGCTTGAGGGCGTCGGCCTGCTGCTGGCCATCGACCCGATCCTCGACATGATCCGCACCGCCACCAACGTCGCGGGGCAGCTCGTCGTCCCCGTCCTGGTGGCGCGCTCGGAGGGCCGCCTGGACGAGGCCGTCTTCAACGCGCCGCCGCAGCCGCTCGACACCGCCGCGCCGGCGGGCCGCGTGCCGCAGCCCGCGGCGGCCTGACCTCGCCGCCGGGCGGCCTGCCGGTACGCGGGCAGGTCGCCCGGCTCGGGCGTGCGCGGCCCGATGATGGGGCGGGAGGGTCCGCGGGGCCCTAGGGTGGGTCGGAAATCCTGATATTCAAGTAATTGGCGGGGATATGTCCGACTCGACGCCGTCCTTGGTCGCTGACCGGTACCGGCTTGACGAGCGCATCAGCAGCGGGCCGATGGGCGAGGTCTGGCGGGGGTACGACACGCGGGCCGACTGGGTCGTGGCCGTCAAGGTGCTCGGCGCCCGCGTGGCGGGGGCCACGACCCGGGAGGTGCTCCGGCAGCACGCCCAGGCCGTCGCCCGGGTGATCCACCCGAACGTGGCCATGGTGCTGGACGTCGGCGACCACGACGGCGCGCCGTTCCTGGTGATGGAGTTCCTCACCGGCCCCAGCCTGGGCGAGGAGCTGGCCGCGCGGGGCCCCCTGCCCGTCGTCGAGGTGTGCGACCTGATCGGGCAGGCCGCCGCCGGGCTCGACGCCGCGCACCGGGCCGGGGTCGTGCACGGGAACGTCGCCCCGCACAGCTTCCGGCTGGCCGGGAGCGGGGTGCTCAAGGTCGTCGGGTTCGGGATGGACGACCGGGTGCCGGGCGGCTCGCGGTACCTGGCGCCCGAGCGGGCGGCGGGGCAGGAGGCCGCCGCCGCCGGGGACCTGTACGGGCTGGGGTGCGTCTGCTACGAGCTGCTGTGCGGCCGCCCGCCCTTCGGGGAGGCGCCCGCCGGCGCTTCTGAGGGTGCCCCCAGCCGTGGCGCGGCGACGCCGCCGAGCGCGGCGCGGGCCGAGGTGCCCGCGGAGCTGGACCGGCTCGTACTGGCCATGATCGCCGAGGATCCCGCGCAGCGGCCCGGCAGCGGTGAGGCGATCCGCCGGGCGCTGGCCGCCATCGCGCGGCCGCGCGCCAACCCGGCCGCACCGCCCGCGGCGGCTCCTCCAGGGCCCGGCCTGCCCGTGACGGCTCCCCCCGGACCCGGCATGCCCGTGACGGGCGTCTCGCTCCGGGACGGTGGGCTGACGCCGGGCGCGCCCGGGGGCGGCGCGACCGAGGTCTTCCAGGTCGCGGGGCCCGGCAGGGGTCCCAGGGCCGGCGACACCGCCATCTACCAGGCGGGCGACATCGAGCCCGAGCCGCCGTCGAACCGCCGGCTCATCCTCCAGATCGGCGCCGCCGTGCTGGTCATCGCGGTGGTGACCGTGGTCATGGTGACGTGGGCGGGATCGAGGAAGGAGGAGCCGGTGACGGCGTCCACCCCGACCACGCAGTCGACGACCCAGCCGACGACCCAGCCGACGACGCTGCCCACCGCTCTCCCGACCGTGGAGACGCTCCCCACCAAGGAGCCCACGCCTGGTCTGGTGAGCACCCTGGGGCCGGAGGAGCCGTCCTCGGTCCAGCCGAAGGCCACCCTGGGCGACGCGATCCCGCCGGGCGGCTACCGCAAGTGGCTGTCGGAGTTCGACAACGCGCTGAATGCCCAGCAGGCCATGGGCGCGATCGATCCCAAGGTCGCGGGCAAGGCGCGCGACAAGATCAGGAAGGCGGCCGAGAGGTTCGAGAAGGGCCGCATCGACGACGGGATGAGCCAGATCGCCGGCGTCTACCGCGACCTCAGGCGGGCGCAGGCCAAGGGCGAGATGGAAACGTCCGGGCCGGCCGCGCAGGTCCTCCAGGACTGGCGGTTGCCCGGCGACTAGAAGGGCCGGAACACGTACATTGGCGCAATGACCGTCGATTACGCGAAGCGCCGGGCGCGCCTCGCCGAGTTGCTGCCCGCCCGTGAGGTCCCCGCCCTGCTCGTCACCTCCCCCGTGAACGTCCGCTACCTCACCGGGCTGGTCAGCTCGAACGCCGCCGTCCTGGTCAGGGCCGACGGCACGGCGCTGCTGGCGACCGACAACCGCTACATCGAGGTGGCCCGCGCGCTGGACGTGCCGACGGTCGAGGCGTACGACGTGGAGAGCGCGCTGGTGGAGCCGGGCACCGGGATCGAGGCGGCGTGGATGAGCGTGGCCACGTACCGGCGCCTGGGCGAGGGGCTGGTGCCGCTGGAGCCGGTGGTGGAGCTGCTGCGGGCGGTAAAGGACGAGGGCGAGCTGGAGCTCCTGCGTACCGCCTGCGCGATCACCGATCAGGCTTTTGCCGATATTTCCGGGAAAATCGTCCCGGGGATCACCGAGCGAGACCTCGCCCGCCTCCTCGACCACCGCATGACCGAGCTGGGCGCCGACAAGCCCGCGTTCGACACGATCGTGGCCGCAGGCGAGAACGGCGCGATCCCGCACCACGCCCCCTCCGGCAGGGAGCTGCGCGCCGGCGACCTGGTCACCGTCGACTTCGGCGCCCGCTACGAGGGCTACCACGCCGACATGACCAGAACGGTCTGCCTGGGCCCGCCGACGGACTGGCAGCGCGAGATCTACGACCTGGTCGCCGAGGCGCAGCGGGCCGGCAGGCACGCGCTCGCGCCGGGCGCGGGGGCCAGGGAGGTGGACGCGGCGGCCCGTACGGTCATCGAGGACGCGGGTTACGGCAGCCGCTTCCGGCACGGCCTGGGACACGGAGTCGGCCTGGAGATCCACGAGGAGCCGTTCCTGGGCCCCTCTCGGACCGGTAGACTAGAGGATCGAGTTCCGATCACCGTCGAGCCCGGGGTCTATCTCCCGGGCCGGGGCGGGGTTCGCATCGAGGACACCCTCGTGACACGTGTGGGCGGGCCGGAACTTTTCACCAAGACGACAAAGGAGCTGCTCGTTCTTTAGAGCGGCCGCACGCGGGAGAGAACGAGTGGCGACGACCAACGACCTCAAGAACGGCATGGTGCTGAAGCTCGAGGGCGGTGAGCTCTGGGCCGTGGTCGAGTTCCAGCACGTCAAGCCGGGCAAGGGTGGCGCGTTCGTGCGCACCAAGCTCAAGAACGTCCTCTCCGGCAAGGTCGTCGACAAGACCTTCAACGCCGGCGTGAAGGTCGACGTGGCCAACGTCGACAAGCGCGAGATGCAGTACTCGTACAAGGACGGCGACGACTTCGTGTTCATGGACACCGAGACCTACGACATGGTCAACGTGCCCAGCGGCACCGTCGGCACCGCCGCCAACTACATGCTGGAGAACACTCTGGCCACGATCGCGTTCAACGAGGGCTCGGCCCTCTACGTCGACCTGCCCGCCGCGGCCGAGCTGACCATCGCCAGCACCGAGCCCGGCCTGCAGGGCGACCGCTCCACCGGCGGCACCAAGCCCGCCACGCTGGAGACCGGCGCCGAGATCAAGGTGCCGCTGTTCATCACCACCGGCGAGAAGGTCAAGGTCGACACCCGCAGCGGCGAATACCTCGGCCGGGCCTGAGGTGTCGGCACGCGGCAAAGCACGCCGGCGGGCGCTTGACATCCTCTTCGAGGCCGAGCTGCGGGGCGAGGATCCGCTGAAGATCCTCGCCGAACGCGTGGAGCGGCAGGAGCCCCCGGTCAACGAATACACCTCGACGATCGTCGAGGGCGTCGCCAGGCACCACGCGCGCATCGACGAGCTGATCACCACGTACGCCGAGGGCTGGACCCTCGACCGGATGCCCGCCGTCGACCGCAACCTGCTGCGCGGGGGCACGTACGAGCTGCTGTGGATCCCCGGCGTGCCCGAGGGCGTGGTGATCAGCGAGTGGGTTCATCTGGCGGCCGAGCTGTCCACCGACGAGTCGCCGCAGTTCGTGAACGGTCTGCTGGCTCGCTTCAAGCAGCTCAAGCCAAGCCTCACCCTTTAGACACCGTCAAAAGCCCGACTTCGGGGTACGTTCCAACCACGCCGGCCTGCACGGCTCGCGAAGGCGCGCCTTTGTGCGAGGCCTGGCCGTGTGGCCAGGGAGCGTGCGGACAAGTGGCGCGTCACCAGCCGCGACGCGCCCCTTTTCCGTTTTTCCGGCAATATCGTGTGGCCATGGTGACCGAGGACGACGTGCGCCGGCTCGCGCTGGCGCTGCCCGAGACCGTCGAGAAGACCATGTACGGCACGCCCGCCTTCTACGTCCGCGGCAAGTGGTTCGCCCGGATGCGGGAGGAGGGCGACGTGCTGGTGCTGCCGGTCGGCTCCGAGGAGGAGAAGGCGGGGCTCATCGCGGCCGAGCCGGCCGCGTTCTTCACCACGCCGCACTACGACGGGTACGCCGCCGTGCTCGTGCGGTTCGGGGCCGTGGACGCCGAGGAGATGGGCGAGCTGCTGACGGACGCGTGGCGGCTGCGGGCGCCGAAGCGGCTGGTCGCCCGGTTCGACGCCTGACCCCGGTGGACCGGGGGATGCCGGTGACGGCGAGCGGGGGGTCGGCGCACGGCGTAGGCTGGGCCCGTCCGCGGAGAAGCGCAGTTCATGAAGTGCGTGATCGCGATGGGCCGGAGCTCGGGCCCGTCGCGGGGGGAGAGGGAGGCGAGCCGACGTTGCGTGCTGAAGGCGTCACGAGGACCCCGGCGGTGCGGACCGCCGTCGTCTGGGACGCGTTGCGGTCCGTGCTGGCCGAACGGACGGGGGCGACCAGGCGTGAGTCGCTCGACATCGTCGACGCCGGGGGCGGCACCGGCGGGTTCGCCGTGCCGCTGGCGGCGCTGGGTCACACCGTCACCGTCGTCGACCCGAGCCCCGACTCGCTGGCCGCGCTCGAACGCCGCACCAAGGAGAAGCGCGTGAGCGTGCGGGGCCTGCAGGGCGACGCCGCGGACCTGGGCGAGCTGCTCAGCCGCGACAGCGCCGACCTGGTGCTCTGCCACAGCGTGCTCGAATACGTCGAAGACCCGATCAGCGCGCTGACCGCCGTCGCGGGCGTGCTGCGCAGGGGCGGCGCGGTGAGCGTGCTGACCGCCAACCCCGTCGGCAGCGCCATCCACCGGGCGCTCGCGGGCCAGTTCGACGAGGCGCGGGCCGTGCTCGACGACCCCAGCGGCACGTGGGGCGACCGCGACCCCATCCCGAGGCGCTTCGCCGCCGAGACGCTGGCCGAGCTGCTGGCCGCGACCGGGTTCTCCGTCGGCGCCGTCCACGGCGTGCGGGTCTTCACCGACCTGGTCCCGAGCAGGCTCGTCGACGGCGAGCCCGGCGCCGCCGAGGCGCTCGTCGCCCTTGAGCAGGTCGCCGCCACCCACCCGGTGCTGAGGGACATCGCGACGCAGCTGCACGTGCTCGGCCACAGGGCCTGAGGTGTCGGCACTGGGTATAGAACGCATGTTCGGATAGAATCGGCGGCGTGTCTCGCAAGCAGATCACCGGCATCGGCCCCGCTCCACGCACCGGGGCCGATGACAGCGGCTGCCCGATCCTGCACGTCGACATGGACGCCTTCTTCGCGAGCGTCGAGCTGCTGGAGCGCCCGGAGCTGCGCGGCCGCCCGGTGATCGTGGGCTCGCCCGCGGGGCGCGGCGTCGTGCTCAGCGCCACGTACGAGGCCAGGGCGCACGGCGTGCACTCCGCGATGCCGATGAGCAGGGCACGCAGGCTCTGCCCGCAGGCCACGATCATCCCGCCCAGCCACGGCAAATACTCCGAGGTCTCCAAGGGCGTCATGGAGATCTTCCACACGATCACCCCGCTGGTCGAGCCCATCGCCTCCGACGAGGCGTTCCTCGACGTCGGGGGCGCCAGACGCCGGCTCGGCCCGCCGGCCGCCATCGCCGCCATGATCAGGGAGCAGGTCCTCGACCGCTACGGCATCACGTGCTCGGTCGGCGTGGCCGCCAGCAAGTTCGTGGCGAAGCTGGCCAGCAAGCAGTGCAAGCCCGACGGGATGCTGGTGGTGCCCGCCGACCAGGTCGTCGCCTTCCTTCACCCGCTGCCGGTCTCGGCGCTGTGGGGCGTCGGCGAGCGCACCGAGCAGTCTCTCGTACGCCTCGGCATCCGCACGGTCGGCGACCTGGCCAGGGTGCCGCCCGCCACCCTCCAGCGCGAGCTCGGCCAGGCCGTGGGCGGCCACCTGGCGGCACTGGCCTGGGGCCGCGACGAGCGCGCGGTCAGCTCCCACGTGCCCGACAAGAGCATCGGCAACGAGGAGACGTTCGCGGCCGACGTGGACGATCCCGAGGTGATCAAGCGGGAGCTGCTGCGCCTGTCCGAGCGGGTGGCCGCCAGGATGCGTAAGGGCGGACACGTGGGAAGGACTGTAAGTGTGAAGCTCCGCCGCGCCGATTTCACCACGATCAACCGCTCGCGCACGCTGCGCGAGCCGACCGACGTAGCTCAGGTGATATACGCCACAGCCTGCGAGCTGTTCGAGGCGGCCGGCCTCCAGCGCGTGCGGCTGCGCCTGGTCGGGGTCCGGATGGAAAACCTGCGGCCCGCCGCCGAGGCCACCCACCAACTCGGCCTCGGCGAGCGGGAGACCGGCTGGCGCGAGGCCGAACAGGCGATGGACAAGGCGATTCGGCGATTCGGTCCCGATGCGGTGGTCCCAGCATCGCTCGTACGTGGCAAGCTTGATGATGTAGAGACATGACGTCGATGTCTGGATTTTGTGGGGCGTCAGTGTCGCGATTTTGGGGGAAGGGGGGCGAGATGGGCCACAATGGAGCCATGGCGACACCTCCGGTTTGGTCTGCGTTGGACGTTTGCTTTCGCCTACGTCTACAGCCTCGTATTCTGGGGATAACCGACCGCGAGGTTCGGACACCCCGTGTCGTCCGTTGCCGTCTTCCCCGTCCTGGGGCTGTCCTTGGGAGGCGCCGTGCCGCTCTCTGAGCACGAGCAGCGCTTGCTCGACCAGATCGAGCAGGCCCTCTACGCCGAGGACCCGAAGTGGGCCAACACCGTAAGGATCAGTGACCCGCGCAGCCATTACAAGCGTCGTCTGATCAAAGCCTCCATCGGCTTTGCTCTCGGCGTCGTCGTCATGATGGTCGGCGTGGTGATGAGTGGCAGTGCCCTGATCCCTCTCGGCGTCGGCGGTTTCGTGGTCATGCTCGCCGCGTGTCTGTGGGGCCTGTCCAGCTGGAAACGTATGAATGGGTTCGGTGACTCCGCGCCCGCCTCGGGCACCGCTCCTCCTCCGGGCAAGCAGGCCCGACGGGGTCGCCGAGGGACCTTCATGGAGCGCATGGAAGAGCGCTGGCGCCGCCGTAACGACGAGCGCTGACCGCCCTGACCTGCAGAGCCGCTCGGACTCACGTCCGGGCGGCCCTCGTGTTGGAGGCGGCCCCACCGGTCCTCGCCATGCCCTCACCCGGCGGGCGCCGGGTGTCCGTCCCGGCCCCCCGGAAAGCGAACCGGCCGTCCCCCTGCTTGAGGGGAACGGCCGGACGCGTCGGTCGCCGGGTCAGGAGCCCTTCGGGGCGGCCGTCCGCCGGAGCCTGATGTTCTCCAGCAGGTCGAACCCGTCGAGCAGCCGCTCGCCCAGCCCCCGCAACCGCCGCAGCGTGGACGGCGGCAGCAGCACCGCCCGCACCCGGCGCCCGCGTGACACCGTTGCCGCCAGCGCCTGACGCACCTTGCGCAGGTCCTTGCGCAGCGGCTCGACCCGGCCCGGGTCCCTGGCGAACAGCGCCCGCTCCACCGCCGACGCGATGGCCGTGATGGCCGCCGCCGATTCCGCGTCGAACTCGTACTGCTGGGTCAGCCGCCGGGCCAGCGCCCGCGGCGTCTCGCTGAGCTGGCGGGCCATGCCGTAGTCGTACAGCACGTCGTCGAGCTCCGCCCAGGCGGCGGCCACCGACGGATGGCCGGCCCCCGGCCCCGACGCGATCGAGGCCGTCAGCTCGTCCGACGGCTCCGAGACCTTCCAGCCCAGGGTGCGCACGCGGCGGTTCCTGGTGATCAGCCGCAGACCCGCGGGGATCAGCAGCACCAGGAGCAGCGCCGCCGCGCCGATGCCGATCTGGGCGACCAGCGGCATGGAGTCGTCCGGCGGCAGCCCACCGGGAGTGACCACGCCCTCGCGGTCCAGCTCGCGAGGGTTGCGCCGGGCCTGCGGGTCGACCGGATCGTCAGCGGACGAACTGGTCGAACCCGGCGTCGGCGTCGCCGCCTCCCCGGTCGCCTCCGGCCTGGGCTGCGTGTACTCGGGCACCCGCGCGCTGCCCTGGCCGAGCGAGCCCGAGGGGGTGGGCTCGAACGGCAGCCAGCCCACGCCCTCGAAATACAGCTCGGGCCAGGAGTGGGAGTCGTTCGTGCCGACCTGCCAGCGGTCGCCGACCTTCGTGCCGCCGGTGTAGCCGATCGCCACCCGCGACGGGATGCCCACCAGCCTGGCCAGCACCGCCATCGACGCGGCGAACTGCTCGCAGTAGCCCGCCCGGTCGCGCAGCAGGAAGTCCCGCAGCGCCGAGTTGCCGTGTCCCTGCGTGCGCAGGTTGTAAGTGAAGTTGCCGTTCGTGAAGAACTGCTGCAGCTTCACCGCCGCCTCGTAGTCCGTCTTGGCGTTCGCGGTCAGCTTGTTCGCCAGCTGGGCGATCTCGGGCGGCAGGTTGTCCGGCAGCCTCAGGAAGCGGGGATCGACGTCCGGCCGGCTTCCGCTGAGCGAGTCCAGCAGGTCCGGCGTGGGCTCCGGCTCGCTGGTCGTCACGTCGTACTCGACGCCGGCGGCCTCGTCGCGCGTGGAGAAGACCATGAGCGTGTCCACGTCCGCCCGCCAGTCGCCGTCGATCTGGATCTGTCTCGGCGGGTACGGCAGCGGCAGGAACTGCACCTTCACGATCTCGTCGCTGATCTGGATGTTCGTGGTCACGTTCTGGATCTTCGGCTCGGAGCCGAGGCCGGGCGGCGCGGGGAGGGGACCGTTGTCCGTCCTGTTCTGCGGCGCCCCCTTCGGCTCCGTCATGCCGAACTGCTGGCCGTCGAACGTGTCGAGCGCGTAGATCCGCAGATATCGCGGTTTGTCGTCGGTGTTCGCGTAGGTGAGCACCACCCGGCGCTCCGGCAGGTCCAGCTGGCCCCTCAGGTTCGCGATGGGGTTGGGGATGCTGATCGAGTTGCCCCTGCCCGGTCCGCTGCCGCCGACGCCGAACGTGAAGAACGACACCGGCTCCATCGCCGGCAGCAGGGCGGGCACCAGCACCGCCAGCAGGATCGCGGCGAATCCGATGCGCTTGCCCGACAGCCGCAGCCCGCTGGTGTCCGCCGTGGCGCGGCCGTCGGGCCGGGCGGCCGTGGCGCGGGTCGTCCGCCGTACCAGCACCGCCCTGCCCCAGTGGCCCACCCGCTCGCGCCCGTCGGCGATCAGCAGGCCGATGAACCCGAGAGCGGCCAGGATGAACGCCGGCCAGCTGATCGGGTCGGGCAGGATCGTCGCCGGCACGGTGGCCAGCGCCAGCAGCGGCAGCCCGGCCAGCGCCGCTTTGCGCAGCCGCGCGGCCAGCAGGTCCACGAAGATCGCGATCAGCGCGACGCCGCCCGCGGTCAGCAGCGTGATGCCGGTGGTCTCCGGCACGGGGGCGGCGAAGCGCTGGATGTCGGTCCAGCCGACCCCCAGCAGCCGGCCCAGCTCCACCACCGACTCCCGCGTCGGCACCACCAGCGCCCACGCCTTGGCGGAGGCGAACGACGCGGTCAGGTAGACCCACACCGCGAGCAGCGCGACCAGCGGCGCCGCCCACGCGGGCAGCGACAGGCGGCTGCTCAGCACGCCCGCGGCCATCACGGCGAGCACGGCGCCCAGCGACGTCCAGAACCAGGCGCCGCCCTGGAAGAGCGGGTAGAGCAGGAACGCCGCGGCGAAGGCGGCCACGCCCGAGGCGGCGGTCAGCCTCATGCCGCGCCTCCCGCCGAGTTGAACGCGAACCTGTCACGGTTGGCCGCGTTCTGCCAGACGGAGGCGATCGAGGTGCCCGCCGGCAGGCGCACGATGCGCCAGCCGTACCCGGCCAGGACCGTCTGCACGGCCTGGTGGTTCTCCGCGGCCACCCGGTCACCGCCGTCCCACGTGCTCACGTCGAGCATCACCGCCACCGCGGTGATGCCGCTGTGCCTCAGCCTGGCCAGCTCTCTCGCCTCCTCGGGGTCGAGATCGCCGAGCACGGCCACGATCAGCCCGTCGCCCCCGCCCTGGCGCAGGGCCGAGACGCCCATCTCCAGGGAACGGGCCGGACTGTGCCGCACCACGGCGAGGGTGTCGAGCAGCGACCAGCTCAGCCCGGTGTCCGTCAGGTGCTCGGCGCCCTGGTCGGTCACCAGGCGCAGGCCGAGGCCCTCGCGGGCCAGGTGCACGCCGATCGACGCCGCGGCCGAGACCGCCACCTCGAACGACGAGCGCGGGCCCTCGCCCCGGTGCGCGTACCTGCGGGTGTCCAGCAGGAGCGCGCCGCGGCTCTGCCACTGCTGCTCCTCGCGGCGCACCATCAGCTCGCCGTGGCGGGCCGTCGAGCGCCAGTGCACCCGGCGCAGGTCGTCGCCCTGCCGGTACTCGCGCGGCGCCACGTCGTCGTCGCCGGCCGCGGCCACACTCCTGGTACGGCTGTCGCCCCCGCCCGTCCACTCGCCCGACAGCCGCACGTGCGGAAGCGCCGCCACGTGCGGCGTCACCACGAGCGTGTCGCTGATCGTGAACGAGCGGGTCAGCTCGACGAGCCCGAACGGGTCTGCGATGCGGACGGACAGCGGGCCGATCGTGTAGCGGCCGCGCAGGTCGGAGCGCACCCGGTAGTCGATCTCCCGCACGCCCCGCGACTCGACCCGGTCCAGCACGAACCTGGGCCGCACGCCCAGCGCATAAGGAACGGTGTCCTCGATGAGCAGCAGGCCGGTCGGCAGCCTGGTGACGTTCTCCAGCCGAAGGGTCACGGTGGCCTCGCCGCCCACCTCCGCCCTCGGCGGGTCGAGGCGCCTGGCGCAGCTCAACCGGTAGCGCGTGCGCGCCACCACCATGGCCGCCAGCAGCGGCAGCGCCGTCACCAGCACCCCGATCCTGAACAGGTCGTTCTCGCCCAGGATGACCGCCATCAGCAGCGCCGCGACGCCGGAGGCGAGGAACGACCTGCCCCTGGAGGTCAGCGCCCGAAGTCCGGCTCTCACTGTGCCTCACTCGATCCGTGCCGTCGATGGATGTCCTCGCTGCGCCGCGATCCCATTAGCGGCCCCGCGTCTCCGGCACCGGCACGCGCCTGACCAGATCGGTCACCACCTGCTCGGGCAGGCGGCGCTGGCCCTGGGCCTCGACGCTGGGCAGCAGCCGGTGCGCCAGCACGGGGATGGCCAGGTCCTGCAGGTCGTCGGGGATGACGTAGTCGCGGCCGGACAGCGCGGCGTGCGCCCTTGCGGCCCGTACGAGTTGCAGCGTGGACCTGGGGGAGGCGCCCAGCCGGAGGTCGGGGGAGTGGCGGGTGGCCACGACGAGGTCGATGGCGTACTTCTTGATCGCCTGCGAGACGTAGACGCCGCGTACGGCCTCGATCAGCGCGCGCACCTCGGCCGTCGTCGCCACCGGCTCCAGCTTGTCGAGCGGCGAGGTGCCGCCGTGCACGTCGAGCATCTCCAGCTCGGCGTTCGGCTCGGGGTAGCCCATCGCGATGCGCGCGGTGAAGCGGTCGCGCTGCGCCTCGGGAAGGGGATAGGTGCCTTCCATCTCGATGGGGTTCTGGGTGGCGATCACCATGAACGGCGCGTCGAGCCGGTACGTCTCGCCGTCCACCGTCACCTGGTGCTCTTCCATGCACTCCAGCAGCGCGGACTGCGTCTTGGGGGAGGCGCGGTTGATCTCGTCGCCGACCACGATGTTCGCGAACACCGGGCCGGGCTTGAACTCGAACTCCCGGGTCTGCTGGTTGTACGCGCTGACCCCGGTGATGTCACTGGGCAGCAGGTCGGGAGTGAACTGCACGCGGCGCACCGGGCAGTCGATGGAGCGCGCCAGTGCCTTGGCCAGCATGGTCTTGCCGACCCCGGGGACGTCCTCGATCAGGAGGTGACCCTCCGCGAGCAGGACGGTGAGCGTGACGCGGACGGCGTCGCCCTTGCCCTCGATCACCGATTCGATGGCGTTCCGAATCCGATGTGCTGTGGTGACCAGCTCGTCGAGCTGGGGAGGGACATCATGGGTTACTGCCACCGGGCCTCCATGAGAGAAGTGCGACGGCTGTCCCGTAGGGTGCCTTTGCGGGAGCCATGCCATTCCTTTTCCATTGTGTGTACGACCCTACGACGCTGTGGGTTCTCGGGCGACATTTGTGGATATTCCAGGGAACCCTGCTGAAGTTCCTGTTCTTGTCGCATAGCGGTCCGAATCCCGTGACACGGCACCCCCGCAGGGCGCTCCACTTTCCTCCACCGCGGGCTCCCCGATCGAGCCGAGCCCCTATTTCCGCGGTCTTTTGAACCCTCGACACGCCCATGAGGGTTGACCGCCCGGTCACCCCCCTCCACCCCACCCCATCGCTCTGACCTGCGGTAACGCAACGGAAACCGATGATGAAGACGGTTCGAATCAGTTGACGGTGGGGAGAAGTGGAGTATGGTGGTGCGCAGTGGAGGGCCCGGTGCACCAGCGCTGAGCGCTTCACGAGGCACGGGAGGTGGGGCCGGTGTTTCTCGGCACCCATCAACCGCGTCTGGACGACAAGGGACGGCTGTTCCTGCCGGCTAAGTACCGTGAGGAGCTGGCGGAGGGTCTTGTGATCACCAAAGGCCAGGAGCGATGCCTCTACGTCTTTCCCGTGGAGGAGTTCCAGCGCATTACCGAGGCTCTCAGCACCGCCCCGGTCACCGCCAAGGCGGTGCGCGACTACAGCCGCGTCTTCTTCGCCAGTGCGTCCGACGAGAAGCCAGACAAGCAAGGGCGCATCACGATCCCGCAGAGCCTGCGTCAGTACGCGGGTTTGGACCGTGACTGCGTCGTCATCGGGGCCAACACCCGGCTGGAGATCTGGGACGCGCAGGCCTGGGACACCTATCTCAGCGCGCAGGAGCAGGCGTTCGCCGATCTGTCGGAGGAGGTGCTGCCAGGGATCTTGTAGTGACCACGGTCGATCCGTCGGTGTTGTCGTTCGGCGAGGTCTCCACCCGCAACCACTGCCGGTCAGCTGATGCACCTTCCCCGGTGTCAGATGACAGGCGTCCACGAAGAGGGTGCGGATGGGGACCTGGCCGGGCGGCGCCGGGTGGGGACTCTGAGGTGGCCGACGATCGATCAATACGCGTCATCCGCGAGCATGGGCGCGAGAGGGGGGTTGGAGATGCACGACAACGTTGGCACGGGCGGTCACGTTCCGGTGATGCTCGAGCGCGTTCTGGAGCTGCTCGGGCCCGCGCTGACCGGTGCCGAGCCGGTCGTCGTCGACGCCAACCTCGGCCTCGGCGGCCACTCGGAGGCCCTGCTCGCCGCCTTTCCGTCACTGCGGCTGATCGGGATCGACCGCGACCCTTTCGCGATCGACTTCTCGACCCGCAGGCTGAGCCCGTACGCGGACAGGATCACCCTGGTCCACGCCTCCTCCGGTGACCTGGCCGAGGTGCTCGCCCGAGCGGGCCGCACCACGGTCGACGGAGCGCTGTTCGACCTGGGGGTCTCCTCGCCGCAGCTCGACGAGGCGGAGCGCGGGTTCGCCTACTCGTACGACGCGCCGCTCGACATGCGGATGGACACCAGTCAGGAGCTGACGGCGGAGCAGGTGGTCAACACCTACTCCGCCCCAGAGCTGATCCGCATCCTGCGTGACTACGGAGAAGAACGATTCGCCCCGCGTGTCGCAAGCCTGATCATCAAGGAACGGGCCAAAGAGGCCATAACCTCGACTAAGCGGCTTGCGGAGATCGTGCGCGACGCGATTCCCGCCGCGACCCGGCGCACTGGGGGCAACCCCGCCAAGAGGACTTTCCAAGCGCTGCGCATCGAGGTGAACGCGGAGCTGTCCGCCCTGGAGGCGGCCCTGCCCGCGGCGCTCGACGCGCTGGCGCTGGGTGGACGAGTCGTCGTGCTCTCGTACCACTCGCTCGAGGACCGGCTCACCAAGCAGGCCCTCACGGCGCGAACCAGGGACACCAGCCCCCCCGGGCTGCCCGTCCCACTGCCGGCTCACCAGCCGAGGTTCCGCCTCCTGACGAAGGGAGCCGAGCTCCCAAGCGAAGAAGAGCTCGCCCGCAACCCGCGGGCGGCCTCGGCCCGGCTACGGGCGGCAGAGAGGATCCGTGTTGACGACTGAGCAGGAGACCGGCCGGGGTGCGCCCGTCCGCCGCGCGACCCCCAAGACGGGCACGCGCCGGCTCGGGGCGCCGCACCAGTCCAAGCCGCGGCCCCGCCCTGACGTCGAGAGCAAGCTGTCGGCCGCCGAGCGGGCGCGCCTCGACCTCGACGGCAAGCGGTCCGGTGCCGAGCGGTCCGGTGCTGAGCGGGCAGGTGCCGGTGGTGCCACCCGCGTGCGCCCTGACGGCCGTCCGGAGACCGGCACGGGTACAGGCACGGGCACGCGTACGGGCACCGGCACGCGTACGGGCACCGGCCTGGGCATCGGCGTCAAGCGGATCGCCTCGGCGGGCGCGCAGGCCAGGCGGCCGGCGCCGCGCCGCCGGCAGGCGCGCATGCAGCGCGCGCCGTTCGTGCTGCTCGTCGTCGGGCTGCTCTGCGGCGGCCTGGTGAGCCTGCTGCTGCTCAACACGATGCTCGCCAAGGACGCCATCACCGACGCCAACCTGCGCGACGAGATCGCGGTGGCGCGTCAGGAGAAGGAGAAGATCGAGCTGGACTACCAGCTCAAGACGCAGCCCGACGTCATCGCCACGATGGCCGAGGGCCAGGGCCAGCACCGTAACTGGGACAACGTCGACAGCTGGAACGGCGCGGGCACCGACGGCCAGAGCGGTCAGGCGGACAGGGAACGGTGAGCAACTCGGGCGGCAGGGGGCAGGGTCCCGGCCGCGGCGCTGGCGGCGCCGGCTCTCAAGGAGGGCCCGGCGCCGCTCGTCGTACGCCGGGCGGTCCGGGCCGGGCGGGGCGGCAGGGCGGCCCCGCACGTTCCGATGGGGGCCGTTCGGAGGGGTCGGGCCGCCCGGCGTCGCCGGAGAACCCGCCGCGCCAGCCGCGCAAGCGGCCGCCGGACCCGCTGGACCTGCCGTTCGGCCCCGACGACCCGCCACGGGGGCGTCCGCCGCGCGACTCAGGCGACGAGCCGCCCGGCCGTTCCCGCCGCGACGACGCCGACCGCGCCGACCGCGCCGACCGCACGGACCGTTCCGACACGGGCGAGCCCGGCCGTCCCCGCTCCGGCGGCACCCGCCAGGGCGGCGCCGACCGTGCCCGTCGCGACGGCACCCGCCAGAGTGGCTCCGACCGGGGCCGTGCAGGGGGCTCGGGGCGCGCCCGCTCGCGCGGCGACGCCGCCCCCGACGGCACCCGCAGACGCCCGCGCGACGAGGCCGACCGCCCGAGGAACGGCTCGGGACGCGGTCGTGACGAGGACGAGCGCCCCAGGGGCGGTGCCGCGCGCGGTCGTGACGAGGACGAGCGCCCGAGAGGCGGCTCGGGACGTGGCCGCGACGGGGACGACCGCCCCAGGAGCGGCTCGGGACGCAGTCGTGACGAGGACGAGCGCCCCAGGAGTGGCGCGGGGCGCGGCCGTGATGAGGACGAGCGCCCCAGGGGCGGTGCCGTGCGCGGGCGGGACGACTCGCGCCCCAGGGGGCGTGCCGGGCAGGGGCGCGACGAGGGCGATCGGCCCAGAGGGCGCGCGCCCCAGGGCCGCGACGAGGCCGACCGGCTCCGCGGGCGCGTCCAGGGAGGCGACGAGCGGGCCCGCGGCAGGCAGGACGACGACGCGCCCCGCCGCGGCCGGCCGGAGGACGACCTCCGGAGCCGGGACAGGGAGGACGGCGCGCTGCGGCGGCCCCAGGCGGGCGGCCCCAGGCCGCAGGCCGCCAGGCCGGAGGCGGCACGGGGCCGTGAGCGGGTGGGCGCCGCGCGCCGCGGCGGAGAGGTGCCCCCGCCCAGAGGGCCGCGCCGCCCGCCGCCGCGCCCGCCCAGGCCGCCGCTGGTGCTGCGGCTGGGCAACCCGCGCAGGCGCATCAACATCGGCCTGATCGGCATGACGTTCGTGCTGTCCATCTTCGCCGGGCGGCTGATCCAGATGCAGGGCCTCGACTCCAAGGTGTACGAGGCCGCGGCGGTGGGCCAGCGCCAGCACACCGAGGAGATCCCCGCCAAGCGCGGCTCGATCACCGACGTCAACGGCCACGGGCTGGCCATCACGGTCGAGGCGCGCGAGGTGTCGATCGACCCGTCCAAGGTCACTCCCCAGACCCGCGCGAAGTGGGCCACCCTCCTGGCGCAGCAGCTCGGCAAGAACGAGCAGGAGATCGCCGGGAAGCTGGCCAGGACGAACACCCGCTACCAGCGCCTGGCCACCGACGTCGACCCGGTCGTGGCCACCCGCCTGCAGCAGGCAGGCGTGCCCGCGCTGTCGGCGCGGAAGACCTACCGCAGGCTCTACCCGGCGGGCGACCTGGCGGGCAGCCTCATCGGGTTCGTGGGCGACGAGGGCGGCGGGCTCGGCGGCATCGAGCAGGCCAGGAACACGCTGCTGGCCGGCCGCGACGGCGAGCAGCGCGTCGAGACGGGCCGCGACGGCCTGCGCATCCCGATGACCAGCAGCCAGCACACCGCTCCCGTGAACGGCCAGGACGTGCGGCTGACGATCGACCGCGACATCCAGTGGGCCGCCCAGCAGTCGATCGCCGAGCAGGTCAAGAAGGCCGGCGCCGACAGCGGCACCGTGATCGTCATGGACGTGCAGACGGCCCAGATCATCGCCATGGCCAACGCCCCCGAGCTCGACCTGAACAACTGGCGCAAGGCCCCCGCGGCCACGTACGTCAACAAGGCCGCCGCCGACGTGTTCGAGCCCGGCAGCACCAACAAGGTGATCACGGCCGCCGCCGCGATCGAGGCCGGCGCGGTGACGCCCGACACGGTGTTCGAGGTCCCCGACCGGATCAAGTGCGCCGACCAGGTGCTGCGCGACGCGCACCCGCACAAGACCGAGTCGATGACGTTCCGCCAGGCCGTGGCCGAGTCCAGCAACGTGGCCACGATCATGGCCGCGCGCAAGGTGGGCAGCGAGCGCCTCTACCGGATGCTGAAGGAGTTCGGGTTCGGCACGCGGCCCGGCGGCGGCGTGCCGAGCGCGGAGGCGGGGCTGCTGCCCGACTACAAGAACTGGTCGGGCAGCCAGAACTGCACCGTCGCCTACGGGCAGGGCGTGTCGGTGACCGCGCTGCAGATGGCCAGCGTCTACCAGACCATCGCCAACGGCGGCGTCAAGATCGAGCCGCGCATCGTGGCGGGCACGACGGACACGTCGGGCAGGTTCGTTCCCGCTCCCACAGGTAAGCAGACCAAGGTGGTGAGCGCGACGACGGCCAAGGAGATCACGACGATGCTGGAGACCGCGGTGAGCGCGGAGGGTACGGGAAACCTCGCGGCCATCCCCGGTTACCGGGTGGCGGGCAAGACGGGCACGGCCAACCGCTACGATGCGAAGCTCGGCCGCTACGAGGGCTACACGGCCTCGTTCGTCGGGTTCGCGCCCGCCGACAAGCCGCGGCTGGTGGTGCTGTCGGTGCTGCAGAACCCGAAGAACGGCCACTTCGGCGGGCAGTTGGCGGCCCCCGTGTTCAAGGATGTGATGACGTTCGCCATCAAGAGCAAGAAGATTCCTCCCACAGGCTCCGCCGCGCCGCCGGTGCGGATGCGCGCGGGACAGTGACCAGGGAAGGTACGCTCTCGCCGTGCGTCCCCCGTCGTCTATGCGTCCTACGACCAGTCCGCCCCGCCCGCTGACCGGGCTCGCGACCATGCTCGACGCCGACTCTGGCACGTCGAGGTCGCCCCATGCCGCCCTGACCGGCGTCACCATCGACTCCCGCAACATCAGACGCGGAGATCTCTACGTGGCGTTGCCCGGCAACCAGGCCCACGGCGCCGCCTTCGCCGCCGAGGCGATGGCGAAGGGAGCCGTGGCGGTGCTCACCGACCGCGCCGGCCGCGACGAGGCCGTCGCGACCGGGCTCCCGGTGCTGATCGTGCCCGACCCGCGCGCCCTGCTCGGGCAGATCTCCTCCTGGGTGTACGGGCAGCCGGCCCACGACATCCAGATCCTCGGAGTCACCGGCACCAGCGGCAAGTCCACGACCACGTTCATGATCGAGGCGGGCCTGCGGGCGGCAGGGCACCGGGCCGGTCTGGTGGGCGGCGTGGAGATCCGCGCGGGCGACGTGCGCTTCCAGCCCACGCTCACCACGCCGGAGGCGCCGGAGCTGCACGGCCTGTTCGCCCTCATGCGCGAGGAAGGCGTCGGCGCGGCCGTCATGGAGGTCTCCAGCCACGCCCTGGCGCTCGGCCGGGTCGACGGGATCTTCTACGACGTTGCCCTGTTCACCAACCTCTCCCAGGACCACCTCGACTTCCACAAGGACTTCGAGGACTACTTCGCGACCAAGGTGCGGCTGTTCCAGCCGGAGCTCAGCCGGGTCGGCGTGACCAACATCGACGACCGCTACGGGCGGGAGCTGCTCGACCTGGCGAAGGTGCCGATGACCACCTACTCGGCGCTGGGCGACCCCGAGGCCGAATGGCGGGCGCTGGACGCCCGGCTGGGCGCCGACGGCAGCGCGTTCAGGGTCGTGGGGCCCGGCGGGGTCGAGGCGGACGCGCAGATCGCGCTGCCGGGGCCGTTCAACGTCGCCAACGCGCTCGGCGCCGTCGTCACGCTCGTCGAGGCCGGGGTGCCGCTGCACACCGCCGTGCACGGCGTGGGCGGCCTCACCGGGGTCCCCGGGCGCATGCAGCGGATCACGGCCGCCGGAGACGAGTTCCAGGCCGTCGTGGACTACTCCCACAAGCCCGGCGCCGTGGAGTCGGTGCTGCGCTCGCTGCGGTCCGTCACGGCGGGCGAGTTGACGATCGTGCTCGGCTGCGGCGGCGACCGCGACAAGGGCAAACGGCCTATCATGGGCGAGCTCGCCGCCCAGCTGGCGGATGTGGCCATTTTCACGAGCGACAATCCGCGCTCGGAGGATCCGCTGGCCATTCTCGTGACGATGATGGAGGGAGCGCTCCGCGTTCCGCAGCACGACCGCGCTCATGTGATCATTGAGCCCGACCGCGCGGCCGCCATCGGCCTGGCGATCGCCCGGGCCGGGCACGGCGACGTGATCGTCGTGGCAGGCAAGGGTCACGAGCAGGGTCAGTACATTTCAGGCGAAGTGATCCCCTTCGACGACCGAGAGGTGGTCGCGGAGGCGATCGCGGCACGCAAGGAAAGCACGGAAAGCAGGAAGCACTGATGATCCCGTTGCCTCTGGCCAGGATCGCCGAGATAACCTCGGGCGCCCTGACGGGCATGGCCGATCCCCGCGCGGTCGTCCGCGGGCCCGTCGTGATCGACTCGCGGGCCGTAGAACCGGGATCGCTGTTCGTGGCCATCAAGGGCGCGCGCGTCGACGGCCACGACTACGCCGCGCAGGCGATGCGGGCCGGGGCCGTCGCCGTGCTGGCCACCAGGCCGGTCGAGGGCCCCGCGGTGATCGTGCCCGACGCCGCCGCCGCGCTGGCCGAGCTGGCCACCGCGCAGGCGGCCGCGCTGACCCAGGTCACCGTGATCGGCGTGACCGGCTCGGCCGGCAAGACCAGCACCAAGGACCTGCTGGCGCGCCTCACCGCCCGCATCGGGCCCACGATCGCCCCCGTCGGCAGCTTCAACAACGAGCTCGGACACCCGCTGACCGTGCTGCGGGCCGACCTCGACACCCGCTTCATGGTGCTGGAGCTGGCCGCGCGCAACATCGGCCACATCAAGGACCTGACCCGCATCGCGCCGCCGCAGATCGGCGTGGTGCTCAACGTCGGCACCGCCCACCTCGGCGTGTTCGGCGGCAAGGAGGCCATCGCCAAGGCCAAGGGCGAGCTGGTCGAGGCCCTGCCGCGCACCGGCGTGGCGGTGCTGAACGCCGACGACCCGCTGGTCCGGGCCATGGCCTCGCGCACGGACGCGCGGGTCACGTTCTTCGGGCGGGGGGAGTCGGCCGCCATCCGGGCCGAGGGCGTCCTGGTCGACGCCCGCGGGCGGGCCTCCTTCACGCTGCGCACGCCGTCGGGCGCCGCGCCCGTGACGCTCCAGCTGTACGGGGAGCACGCCGTCGAGAACGCCCTGGCCGCCGCCGCGGCCGGCTACGAGCTGGGCCTGCCGGTGGCGACCATCGCCGCCGAGCTGTCGGCGGCCACGCCGGTCAGCCGGTGGCGGATGGAGGTCACGGACCGGGCCGACGGGGTGACGGTCGTCAACGACGCGTACAACGCCAATCCGGACTCGATGCGGGCGGCGTTCGAGGCGTTCGCGGTGCTGGGGCGGGGGCGGCGGCGCTTCGCCGTCATCGCGGCGCTGCGGGAGCTGGGCGAGGAGGGGCCCGCGCTCAACGCGGAGCTCGGCCGGCTGGCCGGCGGCTCCGGCCTGGCCGGGCTGATCGTGGCCGGTCCCGACGCGGGCCCGGTGCTGGAGGGCGCGGGCGCCGCCGCGGCGGAGGCCCAGGCGGCCGCTCAGGCGGCCCTGGACGCCCAGCTGGCGGCCCAGGCCGCGGCCGCAGTCCCGCAGGCGCCCGTCCCTCACCATGGCGCGCCTCAGGGCTGGCACGGCCCCGCCCCTGATCAAGGCTGGCAAGGACCGGCCCTCGACCAAGGCTGGAACGGCCCCGCTCCCGACCAGGGCTGGCACGGGCCGGCCCCCGAGCAGGTGGCCCCGCAGCCCGGCTGGCAGGCGCCGGACGCCGGTGGCGCGCCGCAGGGGTGGCAGGCGCCCCCCGTCGGCGGTCCCGTGCCCGGGCAGCCGCCCATGGGCGGGGCTCCCGCCGGTATTTCGCACCCCGGAGGGCCGCACATGGGTGGCCCGGTGGCCGGGGCGCCGCCCGGTGGCGGAGCGGCGTATCCTGCGCAGGCGATGCGAATTGTGCACGTGCCCGATGCCGAGGCGGCCGCGGCCGAGCTGGCCGGCTGGCTGCGGCCGGGCGACGCGGTGCTGGTGAAGGGACCGAGAGCCATGGGGCTGGAACGGACGGCCGAGCTCGTGCTCGGAGGTGCCGCCCAGTGACCGAGATCATCATCGCCGGTGCGGTGGGCCTGGTCCTCTCGATGCTGGGCACCCCGCTGGCGATCAGGCTGTTGTCGCGGCGCGGCTACGGCCAGGAGATCCGTGAGGACGGCGTGCAGGCCCACCTCGGCAAGCGGGGCACCCCCACGATGGGCGGCATCGTGTTCGTGCTGGCCGCGCTGCTCGCCTACGGCGCCTCCCACCTGGCCACCTTCGCCGCCCCCACCGTGTCGGGCATGCTGGTGCTGTTCCTGATGACCGGGCTCGGCGCGGTCGGCTTCCTCGACGACTTCATCAAGATCTACAAGCAGCGCAGCCTCGGCCTCCGCAGCGGCGCCAAGGCGCTCGGCCAGCTCGTCATCGGCGCCGTCTTCGCGTTCCTGGTGGTCCGCCAGCCGAATGTCTACGGCATCACCCCGGCCGAGACCCGGGTGTCGTTCCTGCGGGACATCGGCCCGTCGATCGGCATCGTCGGCTTCACCATCTGGGTGCTCTTCATGATCGTCGGGTTCTCCAACGCGGTGAACCTCACCGACGGTCTCGACGGCCTGGCCAGCGGCGCGACCGGCGTCGTGCTCGCCGCGTACGTGCTGATCGGCAACTGGCAGCTGCGCAACAACTGCATCGACCAGCTCGGCCCCAACTGCTACTGGGTGCGCGACCCGCTCGACCTGGCCGTGGTGGCCGCGGCCGTGCTGGGGTCGCTGATCGGGTTCCTGTGGTGGAACGCCCCGCCCGCCCGCATCTTCATGGGCGACACCGGCTCGCTGGCCCTGGGCGGTGTGCTGGCCGGCCTGGCCATCGCCACCCGCACCCAGCTCCTGCTGATCATCCTGGCCGGCCTGTGTGTGATCATCACCCTGTCGGTCATCATCCAGGTCGGGTTCTTCAAGATGACCGGGAAACGGGTGTTCAGGATGGCTCCGTTGCAGCACCACTTCGAGCTGAAGGGCTGGGCCGAGACCACGATCGTGGTCAGGTTCTGGCTGATCGCGATGCTCTGCTCGGCCCTCGGGCTCGGGCTGTTCTACGTCGAGTGGATGCCGAAGGCATGAGTGTCACGTGTGTGGCCGGGCTCGGCGTGTCCGGCACCGCCGTGGCGCGGGTGCTGGCCGAGCGCGGCGAGCGCGTCGTGGTCGTGGAGGCGGTGGAGGGCGAGCGCCAGCTCGCCGCCGCCGCCGAGCTGGCCGCGGTCGGCGTGGAGACGCGCTTCGGCGCGCTGGAGGTGCCGGAGGGCGCGACCCGCCTGGTGACCACCGGCTGGGCGCCGCACCACCCGCTGATCGCCGCCGCGCTGGAGGCGGGCGTCGAGGTGGTGGGCGAGGTGGAGCTGGCCTGGCGGCTGCGCCCCGCGCAGGCGGCCCCGTGGCTCGCGCTGACCGGCACCAACGGCAAGACCACCGCCGTGCGCATGCTGACCTCGATCCTGCTGGCCGCCGGGCACAAGGCCCTGGCCGTCGGGAACGTGGGCGTCCCCGTGGTGCGGGCCGTCGCCGAGCCGTACGACGCGCTGGCCGTCGAGCTGAGCAGCTTCCAGCTCCACTGGTCCAGCACGCTGGCCCCGCACGCCGCGGCCGTCCTGAACGTGGCCCCCGACCACCTCGACTGGCACGGCTCCATGGAGGAGTACGCCGCCGCCAAGGGCCGCATCTTCGAGCGGGCCGCGCACGTGATCTACAACGCCGACGACCCCGAGGCCACGAGGCTGGCCGCGCCCTATCCGGGGGCGGTCGGGTTCACGCTGCGGGTGCCCAAGCGCGGCGAGATCGGCGTCGTGGAGGACCTGCTGGTCGACCGGGCGTTCGTGGCCGACCCCGTGGAGGCGGCCGAGGAGCTGGCGACGCTGGAGGACGTACGGCCCTTCGCGCCCCACAACGTGGCCAACGCGCTGGCCGCCGCTGCCCTGGCCCGCTCGCTCGGCGTCCCGTCGGAGGCGGTGCGGCAGGGGCTGCGCGACTTCGTGCCCGACCCCCACCGCCTCGCCCACGTGGACCGGGTCGGCGAGGTCGACTACATCGACGACTCCAAGGCGACGAACCCGCACGCCGCCGCCGCGGCGCTGGCCTCGTACCCGTCGATCGTGTGGGTGGCGGGCGGGCAGCTCAAGGGCGCGGACGTCGACGACCTGGTGCGCCAGGCGGCCCCCAGGCTGCGCGGGGCGGTGCTGCTCGGGGCCGATCGCGCCAGGATCGCCGAAGCCATCGCGCGACACGCGCCGAATGTCCCCGTCGTGGACATCGCCGATCGGGACACTGGTGCGATGGAAAGAGTCGTCACCGAAGCCGCCCGGCTGGCCTCGCCCGGGGACACCGTGCTGCTCTCCCCGGCGGGGGCCTCGCTCGACATGTTCGCCAACTACCCGGCGCGGGGGGAGGCCTTCGCGCGCGCCGTTGGCGAGCTGAGGCTGCGACGTGAGCGCGAGCGCTGAGGAGCCGCGCGCCGTCGAGGGGCCGGGCGGCTGGGCGCGGGAGCAGCTCGGCGCGCTGAAGGAGCTGCTCGACAAGCCGCTGACGACGTACTACCTGATCATCATGTGCAGCGCGCTGCTGCTCGCGCTCGGCCTGATGATGGTGCTGTCGGCCTCCAGCGTCGAGGCGCTGCAGAAGACCGGCAGCCCGTTCTCGTGGTTCTTCAGGCAGTCGCTGTCGGCCGCGGTGGGCGTGCCGGTGATGTGGGCCTGCTCGCGGCTGCCGGTCAAGTTCTTCCGCTGGGCCGGCTATCCCATGATGGCGCTGTCGATCCTGGCGCTGGTCATGGTGCTGTTCATCGGCTCGGCCGAGCTGGGCGCGCAGCGGTGGATCTACGTCGGCCCGTTCACCCTCCAGCCGTCCGAGCCGGCCAAGCTCGGGCTCGTGCTGTGGGGGGCCGACCTGCTGGCCAGGCGGGCGCGGCAGGGCCGCATCGAGTGGCGGCAGCTGCTGATCCCGCTCATGCCCGGCACCGCGATCCTGGCCGTCATGGTCATGCTCGGGCGCGACCTGGGCACCACGCTGGTGCTGTTCATGATCTTCCTGGCGCTGCTGTGGGTGGTGGGGGCGCCGATCAAGCTGTTCGGCGGCATCCTGTCGCTGGCGGTGCTCGCCGCGGTCATCATGATCAAGGTGGAGCCGTACCGGATGGCGCGCATCGGGGCCTACCTCAACCCGTGGGCCGACGCGCAGGGCGACGGCTACCAGGCCGTGCAGGGGCAGATCGCGATGGGGTCGGGCAGCTGGTTCGGGCTCGGGCTCGGCAGCAGCCGCCAGAAGTGGAACTGGCTGCCCCACGGCGAGAGCGACTTCATCTTCGCCATCCTCGGCGAGGAGCTCGGGCTGATGGGCACGCTGATGGTGGTGGCGCTGTTCGGGCTGCTCGGATATGCGGGGCTGCGCGTGGCCGTCCGCGTCAACGACGCCTTCACCAGGCTCGCCGCCGCCGCCATGGTGGCCTGGATCGTCGGGCAGGCGACCGTCAACATGGGCGCCGTGCTCGGAGTGCTGCCGATCACCGGTATCCCCCTGCCGCTGGTCTCGTACGGCGGCTCCTCGCTGCTGCCCACCCTCGCCGCGCTCGGCATGCTGCTGTCGTTCGCCAAACGCGAGCCGGGTGCGCGGGAGGCCTTGAAAGCTCGTGGCCCCGGGCCGGCCGCCCGGGCCCTAAGCTGGCTTGGCCTGGGGGGTACGACCAGAGGCCGAGTGAAACGTTAGGGAGTGACCGAGATGAGGGTGGTCCTCGCCGGTGGCGGGGCGGCCGGGCACATCGAGCCCGCGCTCGCCCTTGCGGACGCGCTGCGCCATCTTGACCGGAGCGTAGGCATCACCTGCATGGGCACCGAGCGCGGTTTGGAGACGCGGCTGGTGCCCGCCAGGGGCTACGAGCTGGCACTGGTGCCGGCCGTGCCGCTGCCAAGGGCGATCACTCCGAGCCTGCTCACCGTGCCCGGCAGGCTGGCCGGGGCGATCAACGCCGCGGTCGGCATACTCGACCGGGTCCAGGCCGACGTCCTGGTGGGCTTCGGCGGCTACGTCGCGACCCCCGCCTACCTGGCGGCCAAGCGGCGCGGCGTGCCGATCGTCGTGCACGAGGCCAACCCCCGGCCCGGGCTGGCCAACCGGCTGGGCGCCAGGCTCACCGAGCACGTCTTCACCGGCTTCCCCGACGCCGTGATGCCCAAGGCCGAATACATCGGCACCCCGCTGCGCCGCGAGATCGTCACGCTCGACCGGCTGTCGGCGGGCGACAAGGCGCGCTCCTGGTTCGGGCTGGAGAACGACCGGCCGACGCTGCTGGTCTTCGGCGGCTCGCAGGGCGCCAGGTCGCTCAACCAGGCCGCGCTCGCCGCCGCGCCCATGTTGCGCAGGGCGGGCGTGCAGGTGCTCCACGTGCTCGGCCCGAACAACACCGTCGAGCACGAGCCCCCGCCGGGCGACCCGCAGTACGTGCTGCTGCCCTACGTCGACCGCATGGACGTCGCCTACGCGGCCGCCGACTTCGCGCTGTGCCGCGCCGGCGCGCTGTCGTGCGCGGAGCTGACCGCGGTGGGGCTGCCCGCCGCGTACGTGCCGCTGCCGCACGGCAACGGCGAGCAGGCCATCAACGCCGGGCGCATCGCCCGGGGCGGCGGCGGCCTGATGGTCGACGACGCCCAGCTGTCACCCGAATGGATCATCCACAACGTGCTGCCCATCCTCCGTGACCCCGAGCGGGTCGCCGCCATGTCGGAGGCCGCCTCCAGACTTGGCCGGAAGGACGCCGATATCATGCTTGCCCGGAAAGTGTTGGAGATAGCCCGATGAGTCTCGTCAAGCTGGTCGATCCCGTCGCCGTAGAGGAGCTGGGGCGGGTGCACTTCATCGGCATCGGCGGCGCGGGCATGTCGGGCATCGCCCGCATCCTCCTCAAGCGCGGGGTGCGGGTGTCGGGCAGCGACGCGCGCAGCTCCGAGCTGATCACCGAGCTGCGCGAGCTGGGCGCCACGGTCCACATCGGCCACGCCGCCTCGCACATCAAGGACGTCGACACCGTGGTCGTCTCGACCGCCATCCGCGACTCCAACCCCGAGCTGGGCGAGGCGCTCAAGCAGGGGCTGCGGATCATCCCGCGGGCCGCCGCGCTGGCCTCGGTGATGGCCGGGCGCACCGCCGTGGCCATCGCGGGCACCCACGGCAAGACCACCACCACCTCGATGCTGACCGTGGCGCTGCAGAAGTGCGGCGCCGACCCGTCCTACTGCGTGGGCGGGCAGCTCGTCACCACCGGGCTCGGCGCCGACGAGGGGCAGGGCCAGGTGTTCGTGGCCGAGGCCGACGAGAGCGACGGCTCCTTCCTCATGCTCGCGCCCGACATCGCCGTGGTGACCAACGTCGAGGCCGACCACCTCGACAACTACGGCGACCCGGACGCCGTCTACGCCAGCTTCGCCCGCTTCGCCGAGCGGGTGGGCTCGCTGCTGATCGTGTGCGCCGACGACCCGGGCGCGGCCGAGCTGGCGGACCGGGCGCGCGAGCGGGGGCTGCGGGTCAAGACGTACGGGGCCGAGGGCGAGGACTACCGCGTGAGCGGGGTCAGGCCCGACGGGTTCGGCACCGTCTTCGGCATCGAGGGCAGGGGCGAGGTCCGCCTGGCCGTCCCCGGGGCGCACAACGCGCTCAACGCCACCGCGGTGATCGCCGTGGCCGACGAGCTGGGGCTGCCCTTCGAGGAGATCAGAGACGGGCTGGGGGCCTTCACGGGGGCCAAGCGGCGCTTCGAGGCCAAGGGCGAGGCCGGCGGCATCGCGGTCTTCGACAGCTACGCGCACCACCCGACCGAGCTCACCGCCGATCTGAAGGCCGCCCGCGACGTGGTCGCCTCCTACTCCGGCCACGGCCGGGTCATCGCGATCTTCCAGCCGCACCTCTACTCGCGCACGCGCTTCTTCGCCGACGAGTTCGGGGCGGCGCTCGGGCTGGCCGACGAGGCCATCGTGCTCGACGTCTACGGGGCGCGCGAGGATCCCGAGCCGGGTGTCTCGGGCGCGATGGTGGCGGGCAAGGTGCCGCTGCCTCCGGAGCGGGTCGCGTACGCGCCCGACCGGGCCCTGGTGCCCGCGATGGTGGCCGAACGGGCGCGGCCCGGCGACATCGTGCTCACCATGGGCGCGGGCGACGTCACGGAGCTCGGCCCGCAGATCGTGGCCCGCCTCTCCTGAGCGTCCGGCCGCTTCTCCAGGAGGAACGTGACGTCTGACGGCGCGCCGGGGCGGGCCCCTCGGGGAGCGACCGCGCGTCTGGGAAGTGCGGAACGTCGGAGTGGCGGCCTTTGGGCGTGGCGCGCGGTGCCGGGGCGCCCGTCGGCGTAGGTTCTGTGCCGACGCTCGCGGCCGGCATCCGTGGCCGATATGGGCGGCCGACATGGGGAGGGCGATGAAGGCGAGAACCGCGTTCCTGGTGCTGCTCACGGCGGGAGTGGTGGGCACGGCCGCGTGGCTGGTGTTCTTCTCGCCCGTGCTGGGCGTGCGTTCGATCGAGATCGTGGGAAATCTCACAGTGCCGAGCGAGCGTATCAAGCAGCAGGCCGGCGTGCCGGACCTCCATCCGCTCGCCACCGTGAACCTCGCCGACGTCGAGGGCCGCGTCCTGGGCATCAGACAGCTCGCCAAGGCGAAGGTGGACCGGATCTGGCCGGGCACGCTCAAGATCGAAGTGGTCGAGCGCGAGCCCGTCGCCGCGATCCCCGCGGGCGGCAAGGTGGCGATCGTCGACAAGCAGGGCGTGGTGATCGAGGTCAAGTCCGCGGCGCCGCCCATGCTGCCGGTGCTCAAGGTCGACAACCCCGCCGTCGGCGACCCGGCCATGACGGCGGCGCTGCAGGTCATCCAGGCGGTCCCGGACGTACTGGCGCCCAAGGTGCGGGAAGTGCGCGCGGGCACGGCCGAGGGCGTGACCCTGCTGCTGTCCGACGGGCGGACCGTCATTTGGGGCGGTGCCGACCGGCCCAAAGAAAAGGCGCGCATCCTCACATCGCTGCTCAAGCGTGAAAAGGCGACGGTGTACGACGTCAGCTCGCCCGACGTGGTGACGCTGAAGTGATCAAGACTGGGCAAGTGCGCGGCAACGGCATCGCCCAGCTTGTGCGAGGTGGGGGTCGCGGCGTGAGAGCCTTAAGTCGTACGTCGGGAAGAGGAGCCCCCGACCAGGCACGACTTCGGAGCGAAACGGACAGCCCGCGACACGCCGGACGTGCTTGCGGCGCGGTTAGTTGACCCGCCAGGTAGGGGACTCCTACTGTCCGTATCAATCCTCAGGTTGACATAAATCTAAATCTCAACCTGAGGTTGAGAGTTACCCGAAGTGACAAAAAGCGGAGACAATCCGCACCGAAATGGCAAGTCAACGAGCGGAAAGGCCCCTCGTCGTGGCAGCACCGCAGAACTACCTCGCGGTCATCAAGGTCGTCGGCATCGGCGGCGGCGGAGTAAACGCCGTCAACCGGATGATCGAGGAGGGACTCAAGGGCGTCGAGTTCATCGCCATAAACACCGACGCCCAGGCGCTGCTGATGAGTGACGCCGATGTGAAACTCGACGTGGGCCGTGAGCTCACGCGCGGACTGGGCGCGGGCGCCAACCCCGACGTGGGGCGCAAGGCGGCCGAGGACCACCGCGAGGAGATCGAGGAGGTCCTCAAGGGGGCCGACATGGTCTTCGTCACGGCCGGCGAGGGTGGCGGCACCGGCACGGGCGGCGCGCCCGTCGTGGCGAACATCGCCCGGTCGCTCGGCGCGCTCACCATCGGTGTCGTGACCAGACCGTTCAGCTTCGAGGGACGGCGCAGGGCCATGCAGGCCGAGGCCGGCATCGAGACGCTGCGCGACGAGGTCGACACGCTGATCGTGATCCCCAACGACCGGCTCCTGTCGATCTCCGACCGGCAGGTGAGCGTGCTCGACGCGTTCAAGGCGGCGGACCAGGTGCTGCTGTCGGGTGTCCAGGGCATCACCGACCTGATCACCACCCCCGGTCTGATCAACCTCGACTTCGCCGACGTCAAGTCGGTCATGTCGGGCGCCGGTTCGGCCCTCATGGGCATCGGCCACGCCCGCGGCGACGACCGTTCGGTGGCGGCGGCCGAGATGGCGGTCTCCAGCCCGCTGCTGGAGGCCAGCATCGACGGCGCCCACGGCGTGCTGCTGTCGATCGCGGGCGGCTCGGACCTCGGTCTGTTCGAGATCAACGAGGCCGCGCAGCTCGTCTCCATGGCGGCCGCGCCCGACGCCAACATCATCTTCGGTACGGTCATCGACGACGCGCTCGGCGACGAGGTCCGCGTGACGGTGATCGCGGCCGGCTTCGACGACGTGCCGCCGCCGGTGGAGAAGCCGCTGCCGCGCCCGGCGAGCCGCCCCGCCGCCCCGCCGCCCGCGCCGCCCGTGTCGTCGCCTGTGCGGCCGAGCATGGCGTCCCCGAGCGTGAAGTCGGAGCAGCCCGCGCTGCGCCCTGAGCCGCGCGCTGAGGTGCGTCCGGAGCCTCGTGGCGACTTCCGCCCCGAGGCGCGTCCCGAATTCCGTCCTGAGCCCCGTCCGGAGCCGCGGGCCGAGTTCAGGGCCGAGCCGCCCCGCTCGGAGTTCAGGGCCGATCCCCGGCCCGAGCTCCGCCCCGAGCCGCCGCGCCCCGAGCCGGTGCGCCCGGTGGAGCCGGCGCAGGCCCTCGGGCCCGTCGACGACGAGCCGCTGGCCGACGAGCCGTCCGGCCCCGTCTCCATTCCCCGGCCCACGCCCGAGCCCGCCAACCCGCCCACGCCCATCACCTCCCGCATGTCGGAGCCCGCCAAACGTCCTCGGGTGATCTTCGAGGAGCAGGAAGAGGAACTCGACGTCCCCGATTTCCTCAAATAGCCCGGGTAGCCTGACGCCGCTCCCCGGCAGGGGTCCGGGAGCGGCGCCGTCGTGCGCTGGGCGTACCGCACGGGCGTGTAGTGAAAGGGAGAGCGACGTGAGACGGGACGAGATCGCGGCCGGGCTCGCCGAGGTCGACACGCGCGTCGCGGCGGCCTGCCGCGCGGTTGGGCGCGACCGGGGCGAGGTCACGCTGGTCGCCGTCACCAAGACCCGCCCGGCCGAGGACGTGCGGATCCTGGCCGAGCTGGGCGTGCGCGACGTCGGCGAGAACCGGGACCAGGAGGCCGCGCCCAAGGCGCACGAGCTCGCCGACCTGCCGCTGACGTGGCATTTCGTCGGCCAGCTCCAGACGAACAAGGTCCGCTCCGTCGTCTCGTACGCCGACGTGATCCACTCCGTCGACCGGCTCCGGCTGGTGGAGGCGATCAGCAAGGAGGCCGTGCGCCAGGGCCGCAGGGTCGGCTGTCTCATCCAGGTCGCGCTCGACGACGACCCGGAAAGGGGCGGCGCCCGCGCCGCGGACGTGCCGGAGCTGGCCGACGAGGTGGCGCTGGCCGAGGGGCTGTGGCTGGGCGGCGTCATGGCCGTGGCGCCGCTGGGGGAGGAGCCCGCCAAGGCGTTCGCCAGGTTGCGCGAGGTGGCCACGCGCCTGGAGGAGCAGCACCCGCGCGCCACGATGATCTCGGCCGGCATGAGCGAGGACCTCGCGGAGGCCATCGCGTACGGCGCGACACACGTGCGCGTCGGTACGGCGTTGCTCGGTCGTCGCAAGCCCTTCGTCAGGTAATGTCCCCTCAAGTGGGTCTCCAGGCCCATGACCAAGTAGAGGTCGATCAGCGGTGAGCTCCAGGGGGGTACGGCTACCGCCTCGGGATCCGGCGACGGGCTCGAGCGAGTGCGACCATGAGCAGGAGGACGACGTAGCGATGGCCGGCGCGATGCGCAAGATGGCGGTCTACCTCGGTCTCGTGGAGGACGACCGCTACGAGAGGTACGAAACCTACCCGGACGACTACGCCTACGACGACGAGGTGCAGCGTACCGGTGACGAGCGGCCCGTAGCGGTCCAGGAGCGCGACGAGGAACCCGAGACGGGGGTGCCCGCGCCCAGGCCCGCCACGACGATCCTGGAGCGCCGCACGACGGATCTGGCCCGCATCACGACGCTTCACCCCCGGACGTACAACGAGGCGCGTACCATCGGAGAGCACTTCCGTGACGGCACCCCGGTCATCATGAACCTGACGGAGATGGTTGACAGCGACGCCAAGCGTCTTGTCGATTTCGCGGCAGGTCTGGTCTTTGGGCTACATGGCAGCATTGAACGTGTTACCAACAAGGTGTTCCTGTTGTCCCCTGCCAATGTCGAGGTGACCGCCGAGGACAAGGCCCGAATCGCGGAACGCGGGTTCTTCAACCAGAGTTAGAGTCTCTGTATGTCTATCGCTCCCAACCGGGTCTCGCAGAGACCGGGTGGGCGCATCAGAAGTGGAGGCGCGGCCGGGCCGTGGGGATCGTCAGTCAGATCTTGGTCATCGTTCTGTCCCTCTATCTGGTGCTGCTCATCGGCAGAATGATCTTCGAGATGGTGCAGTCTTTCGCCCGTCAGTGGCACCCGTCCGGCATCGTCCTGGTGCTGGCCGAGGCCACTTACACCGCAACTGACCCACCCCTCAAGTTCCTCCGCCGTTTCATTCCCCCGCTCCGGTTGGGTACGGTGGCCTTTGACCTAAGCTTCACTGTCCTGTTCATCGCCGTGCTGCTGCTGATCCAGATCGTGGGGATGCTGCGATGACGGGGGCAGTGTGGCGCAGGTCGTGATCCAACTCGTGTCCGCGCTGAAGTGATTCGGGTTACCGTCCCTCCGGACAGACTCCAAAGCGCGCCAAGGAGACCAAAAAATGCCGCTGACGCCCGCTGATGTGCGGAACAAGCAGTTCAGTACCACCCGGCTGCGGCCGGGCTACGACGAGGAAGAGGTCGACGCCTTCCTCGACGAGGTGGAGGCTGAGCTCGACCGTCTGATCCAAGAGAACGAGGAGCTCCGCGCCAAGCTGGCCGAGTGCCTGCGTGGGAAGGTGCCGGGCGGCATGAACATGCCCATGGCCTCCGCCCCGGTCCAGGAGCAGCCCAAGCCCGAGATGATGGCTCCGCCGCCCCAGCCGGAGCCCATGCGCGCCCCCGAGCCGCCGCCTGTGCAGCAGCCGGTCCCCGTCGCCATGAGCATGCCTCCCCCCGAGGACAACATGGACACCGCGGCCCGCGTGCTCGCGCTCGCCCAGCAGACCGCCGACCAGGCGATCTCCGACGCCCGCCGGGAGGCGGACGAGACGGTCACCCGCGCCCGCCGCGAGGCCGACGAGATCCTCACCAAGGCGCGCCGCCAGGCCGAGCAGGTCATCGGCGACGCCCGCGCCCGCGCTGAGACGCTCGAGCGCGACGCGCAGGAGCGCCACCGCCAGGCGATGGGCTCGCTGGTGCAGACCCGCGACGAGCTCGAGCGCAAGGTCGAGGAGCTGCGCAGCTTCGAGCGCGAATACCGCAGCAGGCTCAAGCTCTACCTGGAAAACCAGCTCGCCGAGCTCAACGTCTCCGCCGAGGGCAGCGGTGGGTTCCCGGTGATGTCCGGTGGTCCGTCGGGTCAGGCTCCCGCCATGTCGCACGCCGTGTCGCAGGGCCAGCCGCCTCTCCCCGGTGGTCCCAGCCCGTTCGGTGTCGGCGGCGAGGCTCCGCAGGGCGTTTTCCCCGGCGCTGACGGTCCTCACAACGACCGCCGGTAAAGTAGCGGGTCACTAGGACCTGTCACTCGAAAGAGCCCCCTGTGATCCTTATCAGCGCTGGTTTGGTGCTCGCGGCAGTCGTGTTGCTGATCGCGGGCTTCGTACTGGCCAAGCCGTTCCTGATCATGTGGTCCATCGTGGTCAGCGTGTTGTCCGCGCTGTTCCTCGTGATCGGGGCATTCCTGCGGCGAAACGAGCTTTTTCCCGGTGGTGGGCAGGCCGCTGCGCCGGCCACCCCCCCGAAAGGGCTCATGCCGCCAGGGCCCGGCACGCCGTACAACCAGACCGGCCCCATGGGTCACCAGCCCCCACCCCGGCCCCAACCGCATCCGCAGACTCCGCAGCGGACGGCGACCGCACCCGCCGCCGCACCCCGCCGCCCCGCGGCGAGCGGTATCTCGCCGGATGCGATCGTGCTGGTGGTCCCGGGACGCAAGCGCTACCACGCGCCCGGGTGCCGGCAGCTGGGCGGCCGGGACAACGAGGAGCTCACGTACGAGGAGGCACGCGAGGAGGGCTTCACGCCCTGCACGACGTGCCTGCCTGACGCCGCGCTCGGCGGACGGCAGCTGCCGCCTGCCGCCGACCCCGAGCCCGTCGTCGCCCCCGGTGCCGCCGTCACGGCGGTGAGCCGGGCCGAAGACTCCGCGGAGACCCGCGACGTACGTCCGCCGGTCGTCCCGCCGAAGCCTGCAGCGAAGGCTTCCACCCCCACCTCGGAGTCCGCCGCCTCCCGCGAGGAAGGCGCCGCCGGGTGGTTCGGCAGCCCCTCTGCTTCCTCCGCCTCCTCCGCCGATTCGGATGACGATCAGGCGGACGCGGAGACCTCATATTTCCGGCCGCCGTCTTCCGCGCGCAGGCCCACCACGTCCGGACCCAGTGCTTCCGCGCCCAGCGCCTCCGGGGCCGGCACACCCTCGCCCGCCGCGCCCTCCGCAGGGTCCGCCACGGGGGCCCCGGGCAAGGCAGGAGCGCCCGCGGGCAAGCCTTCGCAGCGCACGGGCACGCCCGAGCAGCCCGGCACCAAGTCCGCCCGGCCCGCCGGCACGTCCCAGACGTCGGAGCCCGGCCGGCTCGGCACCAAGCCCGGCCAGTCCGGGCCGGGTCAGTCCGGTGGCGCGTCCTCGTCCGAGTCGAAGCCCGGTCAGCCGAGCGGCGCGTCCCGGCCGTCCGAGTCGAAGCCCGGTCAGCCCGGCGCCAAGCCCGGCCAGTCCGGTGGCGCGTCGTCGGGTGGCAAGCCGGGATCGGCCGGTGTCCGGCCCGGGCAGTCCGCCGCCGGGCCGTCTTCGAGCGTGACCGACGAGGACGACTCCTCGGGTCCTGCCACGGCGCCGCAGCCGCGCGTGCCCTCGTCGGCGGCGCCGGCCCGCCCAGGAGCCTCGGGTGGGGCTTCCGGGCCGTCACAGCGTCCTTCTGGGGCCGCCAAGACGCCTGCCACGGCGGGGGAGGGCGCGACGGTGCCGGAGCGGCCCGCGTCCTCCGCCGAGTCGGAGGCCAAGCCCAAGGGCCCGCTGCCCCCTGGCCCCGGCGCGAGCGCCGCACGCCCCTCGGGCACGGGTCCGGCCGCCAAGCCTTCGACGACGGGAAAGCCCGGCCCCGAACGCCCGTCCACTCCGGCGGCCTCTGAACGCCCGCCTGCCACGGCGGCCTCTGAACGCCCGTCCGCCACAGCCGGCTCCGAGCGTCCGTCCGCCACGGCCAAGCCGGGCGCTTCCGGCGGTGCGAGCCCGAAGCCCGGGACCTCCGGCGGGCCTGCCGGCTCGGGTACGAAGCCCGGCACGCCCGGCGCGGGCTCGACGCCGGGGTCCTCCGGCACGGGCTCCCCAGGCTCTCCGGGCTCCAAGGGCGAGGCCGCTTCCACCAAGCCTGGTGCTCCCAAGGGAGACGCGGGCGCGGCGTCCAAGACCACCACGTTCGAGACTGCCGGCGCGGCCAAGTCCGGCTCCACGGGGTCCGATTCGTCGGGTGGCGGCGCTGAGGGCAAGGGCGAGGGCACCGGCACGGTGAAGGTCATCATCGGCACCCGCCGCTACCACAGCACCGCCTGCCCGTTGATCCGGGGTGCGGGGGATTCGGGCGTGGAGACGATGACGCTCGCCGCGGCCGAGGCGGCCGGGCTGACGAGCTGCTCGGTGTGCCAGCACGATCGCGAGACGGTGAGCTGAGCGCCCACCACCTCCCGGCCTGACCCGAGCAAGACCCTGCGGGCCGCCTCGACACCTGCCACAACGACCCGGGCAATGCGCTCTGCGCGTTTGAGGCGGTTGCCGGTCCGGCCCGTGGCTGTGCCCCTGCGCGTCTACGGCAATTGGCGGTCCGGCCCCGGGTGATGCGCCACACCGCCCCCGGTGTCGCGCGGTGCGCCCCCTTTAGCGGCGCATTCCACGGGGCTGCACGCTCCCCCAGATGGGCAGCGGGCCCCGCTACGTCAGGCGCTGGTGGTGCGGCTCTGTGGCGTTGGCCGTAGTGGCACCCCTTATGGCGTCGGCCGTTGGTGGCGAGCCTCTGTGGCGTCGGGGGTGGTGTGCGGCCATGTGATGTCGGGGGTTGGCGGTGTGGCCCTGCGGCGTCGGGTTGGTGGCGAGCCTTTGCGGTGCCGGCCGTTGGCCGTGTGGCTCTGCGATGTGGGCCGTTGGTGGCGAGCGTTTACGGCGTCGGCCGTTGGTGGTGTGGCTCTACCGGGTTGGGTGCCGGTGGTCTTCGGCTCCGTTGGGGTGGAGGTCGAAGAGGGTGGTTCGAGGGGAGGGTGGTGGGGCGGGCCTTGAGTGGCGCGCCCCACCGGGAGACGTCGTCAGGCGCGGCGGAGCTGGAAGGTCAGGGACAGGTCCTCGTCCGTGTGGGACGGGAGGTCCGGCGCCGTGCCCTCCGTGACCGTCGTCGCCAGGACCTCCTCCGCCACCACGTGCCCCTCGGTGCGCAGGGCCGCGGCGAGCTCGGGGGAGGACGTGGTCCACCACAGGTCGATGCGGTCCGTGATCGACAGGCCGGTCGACTTGCGGGCGTCCTGGACCAGGCGGATGACCTCGCGCAGGAGGCCGGCCCGGCGCAGCTCGTCGGTGAGCTCCAGGTCCAGGGCCACCGTCTCGCCGGTGCCGGTGCCGATGGCACCCGTCTCCACCGCCCAGCCCGAGCGGGGCTGCTCGTTGACGATCACGTCGTCCGGGCCGAGCATGATCTCGCCCAGCTCGTCCGCCTCCACCATGACCGTGGATCCCGAGCGGAGGGCGCGGGCCACGCGGGTGGCGTCGGCGGCGGCCACCGCGGCGGCCACGAGCTTGGTCTGGGAGCCGAAGCGCTTGCCCAGGGCCCGGAAGTTGGGCTTCACCGAATAAGTCACGAGATCGGCGCTAAATCCGGACATGTCTTCCAGGGTGTGGACGTTCAGCTCGTCCGCCACCAGCCCCCGGAGCTCCCCGGGCAGCGCCGGCCAGCCGTGCGCCCCCACCAGCGCGCGGCGGAGCGGCTGGCGGGTCTTGACGCCCGACGAGGCGCGGGCCGAGCGGCCCAGCTCCACCAGACGGCGCACGAGGGCCATCTGGTCGGACAGCACCGGGTTCAGCAGGTCCTCGCGCACCCCCGGCCAGGGGGCCAGGTGCACCGAGGAGGGCGCCTCGGAGGAGCGCAGGACGTCCCAGAGGTAGTCGGTGATGAACGGCGTGACGGGGGCCATCAGCCGCGTCACCGTCTCCAGGCACTCGTAGAGCGTCGCGAACGCCTCCGGCGACCCCTGCCAGAACCGGCGGCGCGAGCGGCGCACGTACCAGTTGGACAGGTCGTCGAGGAAGTCCGCCAGGCGGCGCCCGGCCCGCTGGGTGTCGTACTCGTCCAGCGACGCCGTGACCTCGGCCACCGTCCTGTGCAGCTCGGCCAGCACCCAGCGGTCGAGCAGCGGGCGCTCGGCGGCCGGCGTGGCCTCCGCGAGCTTGGCGGGCGACCAGGACTCGGCGTTGGCGTAGAGGGTGAAGAACGAGGAGGTGTTCCAGAGGGTCAGCAGGACCTTGCGGACGATCTCCTCGAGGGTGTTGTGCCCCACCCGGCGGGACGCCCAGGGCGAGCCCGAGCAGGCCATGAACCACCGCAGGGCGTCGGCCCCGTGCTGGTCCATGAGCGGGATCGGCTCGAGGATGTTGCCCAGGTGCTTGCTCATCTTGCGGCCGTCCTCGGCCAGGATGAGGCCGAGGCACAGGACGTTCTCGTAGGAGGACTGGCCGAAGACCAGCGTGCCGACGGCCATCAGCGAGTAGAACCAGCCGCGCGTCTGGTCGGTGGCCTCGCAGATGAACTGCGCCGGGTAGACGCCCTCCGGCTTGCCGCGCTCGCCCCACTGGGCGAACGGCATGGAGCCGGAGTCGTACCAGGCGTCGATGACGTCCGGCACGCGGCGGGCGAGGGCGCCGCACGACGGGCAGTCGAAGGTCACGTCGTCCACGTACGGGCGGTGCGGGTCGAGGGCCGAGATGTCCCGGCCCGCCAGCCGGCCCAGCTCTTCCAGTGAGCCGACGCAGGTCACGTGGGACTCGTCCGCCGAGCACACCCACAGCGGCAGCGGCGTGCCCCAGTAGCGCGAGCGCGACAGCGACCAGTCGACGTTGTTGCGCAGCCACTCGCCGAACCGGCCCCACTTGATCGTCTCGGGGTACCAGTTGGTGCCGGCGTTCTCCGCCAGCATCTTGTCCTTGACCGCGGTGGTGCGGATGTACCACGACGGGAGCGCGTAGTAGAGCAGCGGGGTGTGGCAGCGCCAGCAGTGGGGGTAGCTGTGCTCGAAGTGGCCGCCGCGGAACAGCAGCCCGCGGGCGCGCAGGTCGTCGGTCAGCTCCTCGTCGGCGTCCTTGAAGAACCGGCCGCCGACCATGGGCACGTCGTCGAGGAAGCGGCCGTCGGGGCCGATCGGGTTGACGACGGGCATGTCGTACCGCTTGGTCACGGCCATGTCGTCGGCGCCGAAGGCCGGGGCCTGGTGGACCAGGCCGGTGCCGTCCTCGACGGTGACGTAGTCGCCGAGCACGACGTAGTGCGCGCCGGGGATGTCGACCAGGTCGAACGGGCGGGCGTACGCGGCGTGCTCCAGCTCGCGCCCGGTGTAGCGGGCCACCTCGGTCGCGCCCTCGCCGAGGACCGACAGCAGCGGCTCGGCGACCACCAGGACCTCGCCGTCGGCGGTGCGGGCCGCGACGTACGTGACGTCGGGGTGCACGGCGACGGCCGTGTTGGACACGAGGGTCCACGGCGTGGTCGTCCACACCAGCAGCGCGGCGCCCAGCTCCGCCAGCGGCCCGGAGGTCACCGGCATGCGGACGTAGACCGACGGGCTGGAGACGGTCTCGTAGCCGCCGGGCTGGCCCAGCTCGTGGTCGGACAGCCCGGTGCCGCAGCGCGGGCAGTACGGCGTGATGCGGAAGTCGCGGAACAGCAGCCCCTTGTCCCACACGACCTTCAGCGACCACCACACCGACTCGATGTAGGACGGGTCCATCGTCCGGTACGCCTGGGACAGGTCGATCCAGTAGCCCATGCGCTCGGTCAGCTGCTCGAAGGCGTCGACGTGGCGCAGCACCGAATCGCGGCACTTGGCGTTGAACTCGGCGATGCCGTATTCCTCGATGTCCTTCTTGCCGGTCAGGCCCAGCTCGCGCTCCACGCCGACCTCGACGGGCAGGCCGTGGCAGTCCCATCCGGCCTTACGCGGGACGCTGAATCCGCGCATCGACTTGTAGCGCGGGAACAGGTCCTTGAACACCCGGGCTTCGACGTGGTGCACGCCGGGCAGGCCGTTCGCGGTGGGCGGACCCTCGTAGAAGACCCAGGACGGGTTTCCGGAGTTCTGCTCCACGGACCGCTCGAAGATCTTCCCGTCCCGCCAGCGGTCGAGGACCTCGCGCTCGAGCGCGGGCAGGTCGACCTGCGCGGGAAGAGAGCGGAAAGATGGGGAAGACATTTCGGGCGTGACCTCCACGCTTCATCGGCCGGTAGGGCGAGCGTGAAGGGACGAAGCCATGCGGCCCCGCGGTACCACCCTTCTTGACCTCGCACAGAGGCGAGGCCCTCTTCATTTGCTGCTGCCGGGTCTAATGAGCTCTGACGAGCCGTTCTTCCGGCGGCTCCGGGGTGATATCCCTCACAGTCGGGCCCCATCAGCGCCTTGCAGTCTCAAACCATAACGCAGAGTGGAGCAGAAGGCTTCCTGGTTTCCCAGGGCGGCCGGCCGCGGCGCCGTTGGTACGCGGCCGACAAAGTTGTGGGAATGGACGCCCCTGTGGGGGAGTTTAATCCGCGAGGCGGGATAGTACGGGGGAGGTAAACCGTCCGGCGGGTCGTTTGCCGTTCCGTTATGTGGATCCTAAGCTGCCCGCACCATTCACGGCCTTGATCAGCAATGGAGGCAGCCATGGCGGCAGTCACGCAGACCGCTACACCTTCGATGTGGTCGCAAGAGGAGCTGGCCGAGGTACGCGGCAGGCTCCAGAGCGAGATCGACCAGCTCAACGCGGACATCCTCCGCCACGAGACGGAGATAGCCTCTGGAGACGTCACCCAGGGGGCGGGAGACGACCAGGCGGACGCGGGCGCGAAGACGTACGAGCGCGAACGCGAGATCGCCCTTACCCTGAATGCGCGCGATCTGGTCGCGCAGAACGAACGTGCGATCGCCAGGATCGACGCAGGGACCTATGGAGTGTGCGAATCGTGCCACAAGCCGATCGGCAAGGAACGCCTTCAGGCGTTCCCGAGGGCGACGCTGTGCGTGGCCTGCAAGCAGAAGGAGGAGCGTCGGTAGGCGGCCCCCGCGGGCGCCTGTTCGCCGTCCTCGTCGTGCTGGCGGCCGTGATCTACACGGCCGACCTCATCACCAAGACGGTGGTGTTGCGCACACTTGAGGGCCGGGCGCCACTCGTCGTGATCCCGGACGTCCTGCAGTTCCGGGTGATCTTCAATTCCGGTGCCGCGTTCAGCATCGGCACCGGAATGACGTTCATCTTCACCTTCATCGCCGCGGGCGTGGTCGTCGCCATCGTGCGCACCGCCCGCAAGCTCGGCAGCCGGGCCTGGGCGGTCACGCTCGGGCTGCTGCTCGGCGGCGCGCTCGGCAACCTGACCGACCGGCTGCTGCGCTATCCCTCGGGGATCGGGCGCTCCACGCAGCTCCAGGGGCACGTCGTCGACTTCATCGAGGTGCTCCCCGGGCATTTCCCCATCATCGACTACTTCCCCGTGTTCAACATCGCCGACTCCGCCATCGTCTGCGGCGGCATCCTGGCGGTGCTCCTGGCCTGGCGCAACGTGCAGATCGACGGCTCCAAGGAGATCCCGGAGACCAAGGGGGCCAAGGAGGCGCGTGAAGATGACTGAGCAGCGGAGCCTGCCCGTTCCCGACGGGCTGGAGGGCGAGCGGCTCGACGCCGCCCTCTCGCGGCTGTTCGGCTTCTCCCGCACCCGCGCGGCCGAGCTGATCGGCGCGGGCGAGGTGCTGGTCGACGGGCGCCAGCCGGCCAAGTCCGACCGGGTGCACGCGGGCGCGTGGCTCGACGTGACGATGCCGCCGCCGGTCACCACGCCGATGCCGGTCGCCGAGCCGGTGCCGGGCATGACGATCGTGTACGAGGACGACGACATCGTCGTGATCAACAAGCCGATCGGCGTGGCCGCCCACCCGACCGTCGGCTGGACCGGGCCGACCGTGATCGGCGGGCTGCTCGGGGCCGGCCACACGATCGCCACCAGCGGGGCGGCCGAGCGCCAGGGCATCGTGCACCGCCTCGACGCCAACACCACGGGGGCGATGGTGGTGGCCAAGAGCGAGATCGCGTACTCGCGGCTCAAGCGGGCCTTCAAGGAGCGCACGGTCGACAAGCGCTACCACGCGCTGGTGCAGGGGCATCCCGACCCGTTCAGGGGCACGGTGGACGCGCCCATCGACCGCCACCCGTCCGGCGACGGGCGCTTCGCGGTGGTGGCCGGGGGGAAGCCGTCGGTCACCCACTACGACACCGTCGAGGCGTTCCGCGCGGCCTCGCTGCTGGACATCAAGCTGGAGACCGGGCGTACGCACCAGATCCGGGTGCACATGGCGGCGCTGCGCCACCCCTGCGTCGGGGACCTGCTCTACGGCGCGGACCCGACGCTGGCGGCCCGGCTGGGGGTCACGCGGCAGTGGCTGCACGCGGTGGCGCTCGGGTTCGAGCACCCCACCACGGGGGACTGGATGTCGTTCAGCACGGACTATCCGCACGACCTGCAGAAGGCGCTGGACATCGTCCGCGCCGAGTCCTGAACGCCCCCGCCTGCCGCCTGCGCCGGATCGCGGGCCGGCCGTTGACCGGCGACGGACGCCACGGGGGTCGCGCGATCAGCGCCCCTGGTCCGACGGCTCGACCGAGCCCGGGGTGCGGGAGGGGATGTTGTCCCGGTCCTTCGTGCCGCTCTCGCTCGGGGCCGGCGTCCGGCTGGGGTTCTTGCGGTCGGCGGACGGCGTCCCGCGCCGGTCCTCCCCGGCGGGCGGGGAGGACGCGGGGGACGGCCGGGGGGCGACCGAGGAGGGCGTGACAGGGGAGGGCGCGACGGAGGACGGCACAGTGGAAGAGGAAGCGACCGAGGTGGAGGCCGTCACGACGGCCGGGGCCGGGCCGGGGTCGCGGGGCAGGTCGCGCGCCCGGCCGGCCCACCAGGCCGCCCCGCCCGTGACGATCGCGACGACCAGGGCGCCGCCCGCGATCACGGCCAGGGGCGGCGCGCGCCGTCGCCGTCGCCGCGGGGGAGCCGCGGCCGGCTCGGTGACGGGTCCCGTCCGCTCGGGGGCGCCGCCGGTCAGGATCGCGGCCAGCCGCCGCTCGGCCTCCTCCAGCGACATGCGCTCGGCCGGGTTCTTGCGCAGCAGACCGAGCAGTACGGGGCCGAGCACGCCCGCGCGGGCCGGCGGCTCCGGTTCGGCGTGCAGGACCGCGCCCAGCGTGGCCAGGGCGTTGTCCCGCTGGAAGGGCGAGCGCCCCTCGACCGCCAGGTAGAGCGTCACGCCCAGCGACCACAGGTCGGAGGCGGGCCTGGCCTGGCCGCCCGCCGCGCGTTCCGGCGCCATGAACGCGGGGGTGCCGAGCAGGACGCCCGTGGTCGTCACGGGCGCCTCGTTCTCCGTCGTGGCGATGCCGAAGTCGGTGAGCACCGCCCGGCCGTCCTCGGCCAGCAGCACGTTGTCCGGTTTGACGTCCCGGTGCAGCACGCCCGCCGCGTGCGCCGCGCGCAGCGCCTCGAGGAGCTGCAGCCCGATCTTCGCGGCCTTCCACGGGGACATGGGGCCGTCCTCGCGGACCAGCTCGCCCAAGGTGCGAGAGTGTACGAGCTGCATGACGATCCAGGGGTGACCGTGCTCCTCCAGGACGTCGTACACGGTGGCCACGCCCGGATGCGCCACCCGGCCGGCCGCCCTGGCCTCCCTGAGCGTGCGTACGCCGAACACCTCGCGTTCGGGATCCGTCAGATCGGGCGGCGGCAGGATCTCCTTGACCGCCACGTCCCGCCCCAGGACCTCGTCATGGGCCTGCCATACGGTGCCCATCCCGCCCCGGCCGATCGTCCTGAGCAGCCGGTAACGCCCACCGACCATCCCCGCTGAATCGGACATGCACGGCGACTACCCGAGAAACCACCGGGCAAGCGCGGTGACGACGGCCGCCGAGGCCAGGACGACCAGGAACGGCGCCCGCAACAGCAGCGCGACGACTGCGGCGCCCAGCCCGGCCGTGCGCGCCGGGTCGAAGCGCAGCCCGCCCTCCTCCGTGAACACCTGCACCGCGATCAGGGCCGCCAGCAGCGTCACCGGCACGAGTTCGGCGAACCTGCGGATCGCCGGATGCTCCAGCACCCGGCGCGGCGCCGCCAGCCCGGCCAGCTTGAGCGCGTAGCAGCCCGCGCAGACCGCGGCGATGGCCCACCACAGCGTCATCGGGCGTTCACCACCAGCACCACGCCGAGCACCGGCAGGGCCGACAGCAGCACGGGGACGCCGGGCGGCAGGAGCGGGGTGGCGCACAGGGCGATCGCCGCCGCGGCGCCGGCCAGCCAGCGCAGCTCGGCACTGGCCGTCAGGCGGGGCCACAGGATGGCCAGGAACGCCGCCGGGCCCACCACGTCCAGCCCCAGCACGCCGGGGTCGCCCAGGAACGACGCGCCGTAGGCGCCGGCCAGCGTGGTCAGGTTCCAGGTGAGGTAGAGGCTGGCGAACGTGGTGACGAAGCCCGTACGGGCCGCCTCCCGGGTCGGCTGGGCCAGCGTGACGGCCGTCGTCTCGTCGATCACCCCTTGGGCGGCCAGCAGTCGCCGCTGGCCGCGTACCCGCAGCAGGTCGGCCAGGCGCAGGCCGTAGAGCGTGTTGCGGCCGCCCAGCAGCAGTGCGCCCAGGGTGGCGGCCACCAGGTCGCCGCCCGCGCCCACCGCGCCGGTCAGCGCGAACTGCGAGGCCCCGGTGAACGCCAGCAGGCTCAGCACGCACGCCTGCGGCACGCTCAGGCCCGCGGTGATCGCGGCGGCGCCGAAGGCGAGCCCCGACAGCCCCACGGCCACGCCCACGCCGAGGCCGTCCCGCACGGCGGCGGAACGGTGAGTTGTCTGTTCCATGCCGCAAGAGGCTAGGACGTGGGGGAAGCGCCGGTCTTGTACGTTCCTGCAGCACGCTGGTACGCCGCGGGCGGCACGCCCACGATGCGCTTGAAATGCCGGTTGAGGTGGGCCTGGTCGGTGAAGCCCACTTCGGCGGCCACCTGCGCCGGGCGTACCCCGGACTGCAGGAGGCGGCGCGCCTGGCGCACCCGCAGCGAGGTGAGGTACGCGTGCGGTGGCAGCCCCGTCTCGGCCTTGAACGCCCGCAGCAGCGCGAACGGCCGCGCGCCCACCGCCTGCGCCAGGTCGTCCAGCGTCGGCGGGTCGACGAGGCTGTCGTGCAGCAGGTCGAGCGCCTCCCGCACGGCCCGCAGGCCCTCGGCGGGCAGGAGCGCCGTCGGCCTGGGCGTGGCGTGGCGGGTCACCAGCCGTGCGAACAGCGTGCGGCTCAGCGTGGAGGCGGCCAGCGCGTCGCCGCGCTCGGCCGCCTGGTGCGCCCTGCCGAGCAGCAGCGCCACCTCGTCGTCGCGCACCACCTGCCTGGGGAAGTGCGGCGTCGCGTACGGCACGCCCAGCTCGGCGGCGACCCCCGCCAGCGTCTCGATGGAGGGGTAGAGCATGCGGTAGGACCAGCCGTCCGGCGTGCCCGCCTGGCCGGTGTGCACCGACTCGGGGTTGACCAGCACCACCTCGCCCGCGCCCGCCCGGTGCAGGGTGCCGCGGTAGTCGAACTCCTCCACGCCCCTGACGATCATGCCGATGGCGTAGCCGTCGTGCACGTGCCGGGTGAAGCGATGGGTGACGTAGCGGGCCTTGAGCAGGTCGGTGCCCGGCACCGCCGGGTGCCGCCAGAAGCGGGCCTGCTCTTTCATAGGGGCCGGAAGGTCTTCACGAACGTCTCGAAGTAGCGCCGGTCCGCGGCCCAGCGGGCGTCGGTGGTCTCCCAGTAGAGGGCGTACGGGCGGCCGTCGGAGGTGCGGAAGCCGCGGTTGATCACGTGGATCACCTGCCCGTCGCGCACCCTGGTGAACTCCCAGTCGGCGGCCCGGAGCCCGAGGTAGCGGGTGGAGGTGATGCGGATCCGCTTGTAGCGGGCGAACTCGCCCTTCGCGTTGATCTCCTTCTCCAGGCTGGCCCACTGCCTGGCCGGATCCGCCCAGGCGAACTCGGGCACCGTCCACTCCACGATCATCGTCCCGGGGGTGCTGGGGCCCTTGATCGAGATGCTGTCCCTGGTGGCGTGCTTCTCGGCCCGCCACCCCTCGGGGACGGCGATCCCGAAGCGGCCCTGGGTGCTCCTGTACGCGCGCCACCCCGCGGGCACCGGCTGCGCCGTCGTGGTGGGCTCAGGCGTGGATGTGACGGTGGGGGTGGGCGTGGGGGTGGGGGTGCTCGATGTGGTCGGCCCAGTAGTCGGTTCGGTGGTGGGGGTGGGTGTGGGCGTGGAGGCGCCCGTCCAGTGGTTGGAGAGCAGGAAGCCGCCCGCGCCCAGCACCGCCACGGCGGTGGGCAGGCCGATCCACAGCGCCTTGCCGCGCCGGGGGCGTGCCGGGAGCGTGGGGTGCGGCCCCTCGGCCGTCTGCGCGGCGCCGCCGGTCGCCGGCCGCAAGGCCGCGGGGGACGTCTGATGGGCCGAGGGGCCCGCCGCCGCCTCGTACAGCAGCCTCGCGGCCTCCGCGGCGGGCAGGCGCTCGTCCGGGTTCCTGCGCAGCAGCCCCATGATGACCGGCCGCAGCGCGCCGGCCCGCGCCGGCGGCTCGGGCACGTCGCGCAGCACCGCCGCGACCGTCGCGGCCCACGAGTCGCGCTTGAACGGCGGCTCGCCCTCGACGGCCGCGAACAGCGTCGCCCCCAGCGACCACAGGTCCGACTCGGGGCGCGCGGGCTCGCCGTTGAGGCGCTCGGGAGGCATGTACGCGGGCGTGCCCACCAGCCCGCCGGTCGCCGTCAGCCCCGCCTCGGCCTCCAGCGAGGCGATGCCGAAGTCGGTGAGCACGACCCGGCCGTCGTCGGCCAGCAGCACGTTCTCCGGCTTCACGTCACGGTGGAGCACCCCGGTGGCGTGCGCGGCGCGCAGCGCGTCGAGCACCCGCCCGCCGATCACCGCGACCTGTCCCACCGTGAGCGGCCCGCGCTCGCGCACCACCTCGGCCAGCGAACGCGAGCGCACGAGCTGCATCACGATCCACGGGCGGCCGTCCTCCTCGACGACGTCGTGGATGACGATCACCGACGGGTGGTCGAGGCGGCCCGCCGCCCTGGCCTCCCTGATGGTCCGGCTGTTGAGCTCGGCCCGCTTGGCGTCGCCGACGCCCGTGTAGCGGACCTCCTTGATCGCCACCGTGCGGTCGAGCAGCTCGTCGTAGGCCCGCCAGACCACGCCCATGCCGCCCTCCCCGAGCGGCTCGATGAGGCGATAGCGGTTGCCGACCTGCCTTTCCACGCCGTGAAGCCTACTTGGCCGGTTCGAACGTGGCGCAGAACCCTTCGAAGAAGCTGTAGTCGGCCTTCCAGTGGCTCTTCAGGGTGTGCCAGTAGATCGCGTACGCCCGCCCGTTCTCGGTGATGAAGCCCCGGTTGCGGACCCGCGTCTTGCCGGTGTTGGTGTTCCAGGTGAAGTCCCAGTCCGCGGCGGCCTTCTGGAAGCCGTCCACCCGCTTGATGTCCATCTTCTTGTAGCCGCCGAAGTTGTTCTTGAGGGACGGCTCCTGCTTCTTCCAGTCGTCGTACGGGTCCTTGCTGGACCTCCCGCCGTCCTCGATCATGAGGTAGGCGTTGGAGGCCGCGCCGGGGCCCCTGAACTTGACCTGTTTGCCGCCGCGGGTCAGCACGTCCCACCCCTTGGGCAGGCCGATGGAGAAGCCGAGCTTCTTGTCCTTGTACATCTTCCAGCCGGCCGGCAGCGGGTTTTCCTTCTTCTCGGTCTTCTCGGGGGTGGGGGCCGGGGTCGACGCCGCCGTGGCCGTCGGCGACGGCGGCTGTGAGGCGCTCGGCTCGGCGGAGCCCGACGAGGACACGCTCGGCGACGCCGGCGAGGGGGTCCCCGTGGGCACCGTGGCCTGGGACGCGTCCTTGTCCGGGCCGCCCTCCTCGGGGGCCGAGCTCAGGCCGAGGTAGCCGCCGATCACGGCCACGAGCACGACGGCCAAGGCCGCCGCGATGACCGGCCCGGCCCGGCGCTGGTCCGTCCTGGCCGCGTCCATCGTGGACTCGGCGACGGGTGCCGGGTCCGCGGTCGGCGCGGGCGTGATCCGCGACCCGGTCTCGGGAACGGCCGGTTTGGGGGTCGAGATCGGGGTGGCGACCAGGTCAGGGTCGGTCGGCGTGTCGTCGACCACGGGCGGCGCCTGGCGCAGCTTGCCCAGGGCGCGGAACCTGTTCTGGACGGCGGCCTTGCCCTGCGCGGAGGCCTCGCTCTGCGACGGAGGTTCGGCCGGGGCGGGGGCCTTGCGCGGCGGCGGCGGCGTGGTGGGCCGCGGCACGCGGACCGTGTGGGTCGCGGGGAACTGCGCGGTCGGCGGCGGGCTCGTCTGCGCGATGACCTGCCGCAGCATCCGCTGCGCTTCCTCGTACGTCAGCCGCTGGACCGGCTCCTTGGACAGCAGGCCCGTGATCACATCGGTGAGCGGGCCCGCGTGCGAAGCGGGATCGGGCTCGTCGGTCAGCACGGCGTGCATGGTCGCCAGAGCCATCCCCCGCTCGTGCGGGGAGCGGCCCTCCACGGCCGTGTACAGCGTAGCCCCTAACGACCACAGGTCCGATTCGCGCCGCGCGGGCAGCCCTTTGAGCCGCTCGGGCGCGATGAACGCCGGCGTGCCGGCCAGGCCGGTCACGGTGAGCTGCGTCTCTGTCTCCAGCGTGGCGATGCCGAAGTCGGTGAGCACGACCCGGCCGTCGTCGGCCAGCAGCACGTTCTCGGGTTTGACGTCGCGGTGCAGCACGCCGGCCTCGTGGGCGCGGTGCAGCGCATCCAGCATGGCCAGGCCGATCTCGGCCACCCGCTTGGGCGACAGCGGCCCGTCCTGCTTGATCACGGCGCCCAGCGAGCGCGACTGGACGAGCTGCATGACGATCCAGGGCCGGTCATCCTCCTCGATCACGTCGTGCACGACGATCACGTTGGGGTGCTCGAACCTCGCCGCGGCCCTCGCCTCGCGCATCGTGCGCCGGTTGAGCAGCTGTACTTCCTCGCCCAGGGCGGCCGCGTACCTGACCTCCTTGACCGCGACGGTGCGGTCAAGAAGCTCGTCGTAGGCGCGCCAGACGATACCCATCCCGCCCCTGCCGATGGGTTCCTGCAGTTGGTAGCGGCCGGCGATGCGGCGTCCCTCCTGCTTGCGATCCGACATCAACGGCCTCAAACCCTCCTCTAGGCCAAGAAATACTCCCATAGAGAGGGATCAACAGCGACTCGCCTGAAGGACAGTCCGTGATGTGAGAAGGGTCGTCCAGCAGGTGAAGGCATGGGTGTAGTGTTTCAGACATGACTTGTCGCTACGCGTTTATCGAGCCGGCTCCGGGAGAGCCGGTCGTCAGCTAGCGACCACCTGGAGCCGGCACGAGGCAGAGACGCCACCGTCTCTGCCTTTTTTGGTTTTCTCGCCGGCTTCGCAGGGCCGGCCCGAGTTGGGGAGTCGAAGATGTCATCGATCTTGGAACGGCACGCCGTGGCGGTGGGCGGAACGCTCGTGGGCGAGGGTCCCGCCGTGGTGATCGGCGGCCGGGTCAGCCTGCGGGCCTACCGCGGGGAGAGCGACGCGTACGAGGTGCTGGGCGAGCGCGCCACGCTGGTGGAGCCGTACTCGGCCGCCGATCTGCCGGCCATCGCCGAGCGGGCGGACGCGGTCGTGGTGGGCTCGTCGTGGACGCGCGACATCCCGCTGGTGCGGGCGGCGGCCGGGCTGGGGCTGCCGGTCGTGGTGGAGCGGCGGCCCGCCGCCTCGCTGGAGGAGTGGCTGGAGCTGGCCGACTACTGCGCGCGGGAAGGGGACGGGCAGGTGCTGCTGTGCGAGGGCGGCCGGCTGGACCTCGGGCTGATGCGGGCGGCCCGCGCCGCCTCGGGGCGCCCGGTGCTCGCCGACGTCTCGCGGAACGCGGCCCTGTCGGCGGCGGCGGTCGCGGCGGGAGCCGACGGGCTCGTCGTGGACTCTGCCAGCCCAGCAGTCGGTGGGGCGGCCAAGCTCGGGACCTACGCCGGGGCGAAGGCGGCGGAGCCCTCCAAGAGCGGGGCGCTGGAGTTCGTGGGCCCGGGGAGCCCCGCCGAGCCGCGGCAGGAGACCTCCCCGGCGTCGGCGATGCGGGCGGCCGAGGAGGCCGTGACGGTCGTGGGCGCCCTGGTGCGGCACGAGGCGCCGGCCACGCTGCCGGAGTGCCGGGAGGCGATCGACCGGGTGGACGCGGCGCTGGCCACGCTCCTCGAACGGCGGGCGGCGCTGGCGGGCATCGTGCAGCGGATCAAGCCGGTGGGCGGGTTCGCGGGGCGCGACCTGGCTCGGGAGCGCGCGCTCGTGGCGCGGATGGCGCTGCGCGCGCCGTCGCTGGGGGAGGACCGGCTCGCGCCCATCATGAACGCCGTCATCGAGGCGGGCCTCCACCTGGCCGAGGAGCGCTCGGCCGAGTGAGCGGGCGGCTCAGGGAGCGGACACGTGGAAGTTGTTCATGGGGCGGCCCGGCCCGGCGGCGATCTGCTTGGTGATGAGCTCGGCGAAGCGGCGGTAGCCGTCGCCCGTCGGGTGGTAGCTGCGGGCGTTGACCTTGAGCTCCTCCACGTTCACGTTCAGCCCGTTCAGGTACGGCTGCGGCCGTCCGACCTCGTGGCCCGTGAACGCCTCGTACGCGTCCACGTACTCCGCGCTCCCCGGGGCGCCGAAGGCGGCGATCCCGCGGTCGAAGTCGGACACCACCGAGCCCACCGCGTCGTTGAGGCGGCGCGTCATGCCGTTGATCCAGTTCTGGTCCTCGGCGCTCAGGTTGTCGACGGTCACCTCGGGGTCCTTGGGGAAGGGCCGGGGGTAGCCGAGGACGATGATGCGGGCGTTCGGCGCCCGGGTGCGCAGCTCGCCCAGCACCTTGAGCAGGCTGGGGCGCAGCTCGTCGATGCGGCGGGCGACGGCGGCGTCCTGCTCCACGCACGCCGACGACCACGGCAGCTTGACGATGCAGGCCGTGAGCACCTTGGTGAATCCGGCGTCGTTGCCGCCGATGCTCAGCGTCACCAGGCTGGTGGCGGGGCCGACGCGGGTGATCTGGGGCTTCTGCCCGTACTGGCCCGACAGGATCTGGCCGGTGGTGGCGCCGCTGCAGGCGTAGAAGGCGGTGCCGCCCCCGAAGCGGTAGGCCCGCTCCACCAGCGGCACGTACGAGCCCGTCGCGCGGTGGCAGCGGTCGGCGCCGTCGTTGAGCGGCTCGTTGCCGGCGTCCCAGACGCCTTCGCCGGAGGAGTAGGAGTCGCCGAGCGCCACGTACATGCCGCTCTGCGCCACCTGCACGGCGGTCAGGCGGGTCACCTGCGGCAGGCTGCCGCGTTGCTCCTGGCCGGTCGGGCAGCTCGCGTCCAGCACGGCGCAGGCCAGCTTCGGTAAGACGCCCAACGGCACGCACGCCACGGCGAGCGTGACGCCGGCGGCGACCGCGGCCACGATCCGGACCATCGCCCGACTGGTCCACTTCGGCGTCTGTCGTGTCGCCCCGTCCAGTGCTGCCTCCCCGTGCGGCGGCCTATTGCCGGCACCATCGAGAGTACTCAGTCAGGGGCGGCCGCCGTTGACCGTCCGGCGGCGGCTGACCATCCGCCAGCCGAGGGCGATGGCCGCGGCCAGCGCCGGGATGAGGAAGAACGCCACCCGCTGGTCGCGGTCGGCGAAGGGCATCAGCAGGATGACGAGCACCAGGAACGCCAGCGTGAGCCAGTTCGTGTAGGGCGAGCCGGGCATCGGGAACACCGACAGGTGACCCGACCGGCGCAGCCTGATCTGGCACCAGACGAGCACGCCCCACGTCGTGATCACGCCGAGGGAGGCGACGGCGGTGGCGATGTTGAAGGCGCGCTCGGGCAGGAAGTAGAACAGCGCCACCCCGGCCAGGAACATGGCCGCCGTGAACACGATGCCGCCGATCGGGACGTACCTGGAGCTGAGCGTGCCCGCGAACCGGGGCGCCTCCTGCTTCATGGCCATCGAGCGCAGGATGCGGCCCGTGGCGTACAGGCCGGAGTTGCAGGACGAGAGCGCGGCGGTGATCACGACGAGGTTCATCGCGTCGGCGGCCCACGGGATGCCGAGGCCCGAGAAGACCGTCACGAACGGCGAGGTGTCCGCCCGGTACGCGGTCCACGGCAGGACCATCGCCAGCAGCGCCACCGAGCCCACGTAGAAGATCGCGATGCGCCACACCACGCCGTTGATGGCCTTCGGCATGACCTCGTGCGGCCTGGCCGTCTCGCCCGCCGTGATGCCGACCAGTTCGATCGACGCGTACGCGAACACGACCGACTGCAGGCTCATCAGCACCATCGGGAAGCCCTTGGGGAACAGGCCGCCGTGGGAGACGAGGTTGTGCGGGGTCGCCTGGCCGATCGCGAAGACCACCAGCACCAGGCCGACCACCAGGAAGATCGTGATCGCCAGCACCTTCAGCATGGCGAACCAGAACTCCAGCTCGCCGAACAGCCGGACCGACACCAGGTTGACCGACATCACGAAGCCCAGGGCGATCAGCGCCGTCAGCCACTGCGGGAACCCCGGCGCCCAGTAATGGATGTAGGCGGCGATGGCGGTCAGCTCGGCGATGCCGGTGAAGGCCCAGTTGATCCAGTACATCCAGCCGCTGGCGAAGGCCGCCCACGGGCCGATGAACTCGCCCGCGTACTCGACGAACGACCCCGCCACCGGGCGGTAGAGCACGAGCTCGCCGAGCGCCCGCATGACGAAGAACGCGGCCGCGCCGGCGGCGGCGTACGAGAGCACCAGACCGGGCCCCGTGGCGGCCAGCCGGCCCCCCGAACCGAGGAACAGGCCGACGCCGATCGCCCCGCCGATCGCGATCATCTGGACCTGGCGGTTGCCGAGCGCGTGCCGGTAGCCTTCGTCGGTCTGCGTGCGCACCGAGTGTCTCCTCAACTACTTACAGTGCAAACGACGATATCGGTGCTGATGGTCGCGGGGGTCCCGGCGCGCCGGTCCGGACGGGGGCGCGGCGCGGGCATCAGGATGTCGGCCCGGACCACTAGAGTCGGAGCTCACAACCCCATCGAGACCGGGAGGCGCCGCTCCATGTCGTCCAGCGACTCGTTCGTCCATCTGCACGTACACACCGAATACTCGATGCTGGACGGGGCCGCCCGGCTCAAGCAGATGTTCAAACAGGTCGGTGACCTGGGCATGCCGGCGATCGCGATCACCGACCACGGCAACATGCACGGCGCGTACGACTTCTACAAGCAGGCGACGGGCGCCGGGATCAAGCCGATCATCGGCATCGAGGCATACGTCGCGCCGGAGCTGCGCCACAACAAGAAGCCGGTCCTGTGGGGCGAGCCGCACCAGAAGCGGGACGACGTCTCCGCGGGTGGCTACTACACCCACATGACGATCTGGGCGCGCAACCGGACGGGCCTGCACAACCTGATGCGCCTGTCCTCCCGCGCCTACACCGAGGGGTTCGTGCGCAAGTGGGCGCGGATGGATGCCGAGACCCTCGCCGAGCACTCCGAGGGCCTGATGGCCACCACCGGGTGCCCGTCGGGCGAGGTGCAGACGAGGCTGCGGCTGGGGCAGTACGACGAGGCGGTCAAGGCCGCCGCGAAATACCAGGACATCTTCGGCAAGGACAACTTCTACCTGGAGATCATGGACCACGGGCTCGACATCGAGCGCCGCGTCCGCGACGGGCTGACCAGGATCAGCAAAGAGCTGGACATCCCGCCGCTGGTCACCAACGACTCGCACTACACCTACGAGTCCGACGCCCCCTCCCACGACGCCCTCCTGTGCATCCAGACCGGCAAGCAGCTGTCCGACCCCGACCGGTTCCGCTTCGACGGCAGCGGCTACTACATCAAGACCGCCGATGAGATGCGCGCGGTCGACTCCTCCGACCTGTGGGCCGAGGGCTGCCGCAACACGCTGCTGGTCGCCGAGAAGGTCGACCCCGAGGGGTTCTTCCAGCACAAGAACCTCATGCCGACCTTCCCCATCCCCGAGGGGATGACCGAGGAGCAGTTCTTCCGCCAGGAGGTCTGGAAGGGCCTGGAGTGGCGCTTCCCCGAGGGCGTCGACGAGGAGCACCGCGCCTGGGCGGAGAACGAGCTGGGCGTCATCATCCAGATGGGCTTCCCGAGCTACTTCCTCGTGGTCGCCGACTTCATCATGTGGGCCAAGAGCAACGGCATCCGGGTGGGCCCCGGCCGTGGCTCGGCCGCCGGGTCGCTGGTGGCGTACGCGCTGGGCATCACCGACCTCGACCCGATCCCGCACGGCCTGATCTTCGAGCGCTTCCTCAACCCCGAGCGCGTGTCCATGCCCGACGTCGACATCGACTTCGACGAGCGTAGGCGCGGCGACGTGATCCGCTACGTGACCGAGAAGTGGGGCGCCGACAAGGTCGCCATGATCGCCACGTTCGGCACCATCAAGGCGAAGGCCGCCATCAAGGACGCGGGCCGCGTCCTGGGCTTCCCCTACGCGCTGGGCGACCGCGTCTCCAAGGCGTTCCCGCCCGCCGTCATGGGCAAGGACATCCCGCTGTCGGGCATCTTCGACAAGGACCACCAGCGCTACGCCGAGGCGGGCGAGCTGCGCAAGCTCTACGACGAGGACGTCGACGTCAAGGCGACGATGGACCTCGGCAAGGGCCTGGAGGGCCTGATCAGGCAGACCGGCGTGCACGCCGCCGGCGTGATCATGTCGTCCGAGGTGCTGACCGACTACATCCCGGTCATGCGCCGCGACTCCGACGGCGCGATCATCACGCAGTTCGACTACCCGACCTGCGAGACGCTCGGCCTGCTGAAGATGGACTTCCTGGGCCTGCGCAACCTCACGATCATCGACGACTGCCTGAAGATGATCGAGTCCACCTCCGGCGAGCAGATCGACCTGCTGAAGCTGCCGCTCGACGACCGCAAGTCCTACGAGCTGCTGGCCCGCGGCGACACGCTCGGCATCTTCCAGCTCGACGGCGGCGGCATGCGCTCGCTCATGCGGCTCATGCGCCCCGACAACTTCGAGGACATCTCCGCCGCCCTCGCGCTCTACCGCCCCGGCCCGATGGGCGCCAACTCCCACACCAACTACGCCCTGCGCAAGAACGCCCAGCAGGACATCACCCCGATCCACCCCGAGCTCGAGGAGCCGCTGAAGGACATCCTCGACACGACCTACGGCCTGATCGTCTATCAGGAGCAGGTCATGGCCATCGCGCAGCGGGTGGCCGGCTACTCGCTGGGCGGCGCCGACCTGCTGCGGCGTGCGATGGGCAAGAAGAAGAAGTCCGAGCTGGACAAGCAGTTCGAGTTCTTCGAGAAGGGCATGCAGGACAACGGCTTCTCGGCGGCGGCCATCAAGGCGCTGTGGGACATCCTGCTGCCGTTCTCCGACTACGCCTTCAACAAGGCCCACACCGCCGGCTACGGCCTGGTCGCTTACTGGACCGCCTACCTCAAGGCCAACTACCCGGCCGCCTACATGGCCGCGCTGCTGTCCTCGGTGAAGGACGACAAGGACAAGTCGGCCCTCTACCTCAACGAGTGCCGCCGCATGGGCATCAAGGTCTTCCCGCCGGACGTCAACGACTCCGACTTCGACTTCACGCCGCGCGGCACCGACATCCGCTTCGGTCTGTCCGCCATCCGCAACGTCGGCGCCAACGTCGTCGACGGCATCCTGAAGGCGCGCAAGGAGAAGGGCCGCTTCGCCGACTTCAAGGAATTCCTGCGCAAGGTGCCGGCCATCGTCTGCAACAAGCGCGTGATCGAGTCGCTGATCAAGGCGGGCGCGTTCGACGCGGCCGGCCACGTCCGCAAGGGCCTGGTCATGGTGCACGAGCAGGCCGTCGACGCGATCATCGACATCAAGAAGAACGAGGCCATCGGCCAGGACTCCCTGTTCGGGGCCATCGACGGGGGCGAGGACCAGACCTTCGACGTGCAGATCCCGGTGGGGGAGTGGGACAAGAACACGCTCCTGCAGTTCGAGCGGGAGATGCTCGGCCTCTACGTTTCCGACCACCCGCTGTTCGGCGTCGAGCACATCCTCGCCGCCGGGGCCGACTGCTCGATCGCGGCCGTCCAGGACGAGAGCCGGGCCGACGGCATGGTGGTGACCGTGGGCGGCATCCTGAGCGGGGTGCAGCGCAAGGTCACCAAGAAGGGCGACACCTGGGTGCTGACCCAGCTGGAGGACCTCGCAGGCTCGATCGAGGTGATGATCTTCCCGTCGTCGTACCAGCTGTGCTCGACGATCCTGGCCGAGGACGCGATCGTCTTCGTCAAGGGGCGGATCGACAAGCGGGAGGACGTCGCCAAGATCATCGCCATGGAGGTGACGGCGCCCGACCTGACCCAGGAGGCGGGCGGGCCGCTGCTGGTGAGCCTGCCGCTGACCCGCTGCACGCCGCCGGTGGTGGGGCGGCTGAAGGAGATCCTCACGACGCATCCGGGGACGTCGGAGGTGCACCTGCAGGTCCACAACGGCCCCAAGACCACGGTGGTGCGCGTCGACGACCGCCTGCGCGTCACTCCTTCGCCCGCCCTCATGGGCGACCTGAAACAACTTCTGGGCCCGGCCTGCCTGGGCGCGTAACCCCACCTGAGGCCCGGCCCCGGCTCCCGCCGTCGCGTGCTGGGGCCTGGCCCCGGGCTCTCCCGCCGCTGTGGCCCGCCGTCCCTCACCAGCCTTTACGGCTGCGCACGGGAGGGCCCACCCGCCGCACGTGGCCGGGCCCTGTCCAGGGGGACGCTCACCGGGTGGGCGGGGCGGGCCGCCGTGACGCGCGCACAGTGGGCCATCTGGGTGGCGAGTCGTCAACCGCCCGAGCAGTGCACCCGCAACGGCCGCCCAAGCACCAACGGCGGCCACCCGGGCACCCATGGAGACCGGACGGCCATTCACGGTGGTCAGCCAGGCACCCACCGCCGCCACGCCGTGATCCGGCCCGCGCCCTACGGCGGCCGTCGCGCCCTACGACGCCCGGCACCGTGGCCGGTGGGGTCGCGGCGGCCGGTGTGGGGTCGCGATCCCGCCCGCAAGCGTGACGGGCCGTCGCCATCGTCTTGGGCCAGGTCGTGATCGGGCGGCCCGCTGACGGCCGACGTCATCGTCTCGGACAGGTCGTGAGGGTGGCCCGCTGACGGCGGTCGTTCGTCCGGGCCAGGTCAGGGTCGGGTGGCGGGCGTCAGGAGTCCGGGGTGTCCTTGAGGTGGAGGGCGAGCCGGGTGCGGTCGCGGAGGCCGAATTTGCGGAGCAGGCTGGAGACGTGGTTCTTGACCGTGCCCTCCGTGAGGCGCAGCCGGGCCGCGATCTCCCGGTTGGAGGCCCCCGCGGCGATCAGCGCCGCCACCTGCGCCTCCCGGGTCGACAACCGCGCCCCGTCCCCAGGCGCGGCGGGCACGGCGGGGGTGGGCGGCGTGCGGCGGATCTCGGCGACCAGGCGGGCGGCCACTGGCGAGGCCAGCACCGTCTCCCCGCGACCGGCCCGGCGGACGGAGTCGACCAGATCCTCCGGCGTGCAGTCCTTGAGCAGGTAGCCGACGGCGCCCGCGCGCAGCGCGCCGAAGATGTAGTCGTCCTCGTCGAAGGTGCTGAGCACGATCGACGCCACCCCCGGGTGCCGGGCCGACAGGTGGGAGATGAGCTCGACGCCGTCCATCCTGGGCATCCTGGCGTCCACCAGCGCCACGTCCGGGCGGCACTCCCCGGCCACCAGCAGCGCCTCCTCGCCGTCGGCGGCCTCGCCCGCCACCTCGATGCCGTCCTCGATCTCCAGCATCTTGCGCAGGCCCTGCCGCATCAGCTGCTGGTCGTCGACCAGCAGCACCTTGATCGCTCTCATGCCGTCACCTTCGCGCGGACCGGCAGCATCGCCCTCATGTCGTCACCTTGGCGCGGACCCACAGCTCCGGTCTCATGTCGTCGCCTTCGCGCGGACCGGGAGCTCCGCCCGCAGTTCGAAACCGCCGCCCGGCCGGTCGCCCGCGATCAGGGTGCCGCCCACGGCGCGGGCGCGTTCGGTGAGCGAGCTCAGGCCGAACCCGCCGCGCGCCCCGCGGTCGCGGCCGTGGCCGTCGTCGGCGACCGCCAGGACGACGGCCTCGCGGGAGAAGGTGAGCGTGCCGCTCACCCGGCGGGCGCCGGCGTGCCGGACGGCGTTGGTGAGCCCCTCCTGCAGCACGCGGTAGAGCACCAGCTCCACGTCGGGCTCCAGGGCCGCCTCGCTGCCCACCACCTCGAAGGACACCGCCAGCCCCGTGCCGTCGAAGGAGGCCGCCAGCCGCTCGAGCGCCGCGCTGCCGACGCGGCCTTCGAGCGCGAGCGGGCGCAGCGCGCGCACCCACCGGCGGGCGTCGGCCAGCGCCGCCACGGTCAGCTCCTTCGCCTGGCGCACCTCGTCCCAGGCGGCCTCGGGGCGGCGCGAGCGGAACCGCTCGGCGTTCTCCAGGCTCAGCTTGATCACCGTCAGGTGGTGGCCGACGGAGTCGTGCATCTCGGCGCCCATCCGCGCCCGCTCCTGGGCGACCGTCAGCTCCCTGACCCGCGCCAGCAGCCGCTGCGCCTCCTCCCGCCTGCGCCGCGCCTCCAGCACGGCCGACGTCATGCCCAGCACGAACGTGGCGAAGACGATGATGGGCACGGTCTGCGCGGTGGCCTCGGCCAGGCCGCGGCCGTACACCGTCAGGACCATGACGAACAGCGCGCCCGCCACGCAGCCGACGATGACGGTCGCGGTCCGCAGGCCGTGGACGAACGCCACATTGGCGATCGCCAGGAGCGTCAGCAACTGGTGGATCTCGGCCGAGCCCGTGAATCCCAGCGCGAACGTCGCCAGCAGGAACACCACCGGCAGGGGCCGCCGCCAGCCTTCGCAGCGCCGCCAGGGCAGCAGCAGCCAGAGCACGGCCACGAGCGCCAGGTTGGCGCCGAAGGGCGCGGCCCACAGCGGCGTCGAGGGATCGGCCGCGTACGCGACGGCCCCGGTGGCGACGAGCACCACCCAGAACACGACGGTGAACAGGACCGGCCGGTCGGGGACGCGCAGCCGGGCCAGACGACGCTGCATGGCTTCGACCATAGTTACCCGCGAGGGCTTTGTGATCCTCCTTGAGGACCCATGACGAAGGTCATGACGGGTTCCGCCCGCGGGCCGATGCGCGGCCGTCCCAGGGCTTCCTAGCGTGGCGGTCCATGAAAGCCACTCATCCCGCATGGGCCGTGCTGATCACCGTCGCCGCGATGTTCGCGATGATATTCGGCGGCTCCCGGCCCGCGACGCTGCTCTTCGACCCGGGCGACCTCCTCTATCAGCCGGTGGGCGTGGTCGGGATCACGCTGGCCTCGTTCGCGGTCGTCTACCTGATCCGCCGCTTCCTCGGCCGCCAGTCGTGGCGGGGCGTCGGGCTCACGAGGACCTGGCGGGCCGTGCCGCACCTGCTGGCGGGCGTCCTGGCGGGCGCGGTCGCGGTGATCGCCTCCAGCGCGCTGTCGGTGGCGCTCGGCGTGGCCACCTGGGTGCCATGGGACCTGGTGCGCCCCCAGCTCCCCTACGTGCCGTTCGCCGTCGTCATCGCCCTGCTCGGCCAGGCGTTCCCCGAGGAGCTGCTGTGGCGCGGCCATCTGTACGACACGCTGTCGGGCCGGCTGTCCCCGAAGGCGGTCATGATCGTGGTGTCCGTGTGCTTCGGCGCGCTGCACATCATCTCCCAGAGCGCGGCGGACACCCCGGTCGAACGCCTGCTCTACGTGCTCCAGGCGATCGGGCTCGGCTTCGCCTGCGCGGCGGCGCGGGCGCGCACCGGAGCGGTGTGGATGGCGGTCGGCGTGCACACCGGCCTCCACACCGGCAACATCCTGCTCCCGACCCAGGACATCCAGTACGGTGTGCAGCTCGTCATCGTGACCTGCACGCTCACCGTCACCGGCCTGCTCATCCTGGCCAGGCGGCGCGACGGCCGCACCGCGCCCCTGGAACAGGGGCTGGCGAGGGAGAGTTCCTGAGCGGTGGTGATCCGACGAGCGGCCCCGGCCGGGGTGGGCAACCCTCGCCGTCGTCGGGCCGCGGCCCGTGGGGCAGGATCGAAGGGTGAGCGAATTGCACTACCTGACCGCGACCGAGCTGGCCCGCCTGATCAGGACCGGGCAGGTGAGCGCCGTCGAGGTCGTCCAAGCCCACCTCGACCGCGTCGAGCAGGTCAACCCGCGCGTCAACGCCATCGTGACCCTGGTCGCCGAGCAGGCGCTCGACGCGGCCAAGGCGGCCGACGCGCGGGAGCCGGCCGGTCCGCTGCACGGCCTGCCCGTGGCGCACAAGGACCTCGTCGACACGGCCGGCATCCGCACCACCTACGGCTCGCCGCTCTTCGCCGACAACGTGCCGGCCCAGGACGACGTGATCGTCCGGCGGCTGCGCGCCGCCGGGGCCATCACGATGGGCAAGACCAACACGCCGGAGTTCGGCACCGGCTCCCACACCGTCAACGAGGTGTTCGGCGCCACCAGGAACCCCTACGACCTGTCCAAGTCCGCCGGCGGCAGCAGCGGGGGCGCCGCCGCGGCCCTGGCCACCGGCATGGTCCCGCTGGCCGACGGGTCCGACATGGGCGGCTCGCTGCGCAACCCGGCCTCCTTCTGCAACGTCGTCGGCCTGCGCCCCACCCCGGGCCGCGTCCCCGACCCGTCCGACACCAACGCCTGGTACACGCTGTCCGTGCAGGGCCCGATGGCCAGGACGGTCGAGGACGTCACGCTGATGTTCGGGGCGATCGCCGGGTTCGACCGCCGGTCCCCGTACTCGATCAAGGAGGTCTTCGCCCCCGAGCCGGAGGAGGGCGTGCGGGGGCTGCGCGTGGCATGGAGCCCGGACCTGGGCGGCCTGCCGGTGGACCCGAGGACGGCGGAGGTCACCGCGGCGGCGCCGCCGGTGTTCGAGAGCCTGGGGGCCCGGGTCGAGCAGGTCGAGCTGGACCTGTCAGAGGCCGAAGACGCGTTCAGGACCTACCGGGCGTGGAACTACGCGCTGTCCTTCGGCGACCTGACCGGGCTCGGCCCCAACACCGCGTGGAACGTCGAGCAGGGCCGCAAGGTCACCGGCGCCGACCTGGCCCGGGCCGAGCGGGCCCGCAGCCGCCTCTACCAGCGGATGGCCGCGTTCTTCGACACCTACGACGTGCTGATCGCGCCCGTCAGCCAGGTGCCGCCGTTCCCGGTCGAGCAGCCCCACGTCAGCGAGGTCGACGGGGAGCCGATGCCCGACTACCTCGCCTGGATGCGCTCCGCGTACTGGATCAGCGTGCTGCACGCCCCGGCCGCGTCCGTGCCGGCCGGGTTCACGGCGGACGGGCTGCCGGTGGGGGTGCAGATCGTGGGCCGGCCGTTCGAGGACGCCAGGGTCCTGCGCGTGGCCCGCGCGTTCGAGCGGGCCACCGGGTACGGCCTGCGCCGTCCGCCCCTCTGAGGCGGGTCAGAGCGGCTCGGGCGGGTCGCCGTACGGGTGGCGCAGCGGCGACTCGCGATAGCCGTGCATGCCCTCCAGCAGCCCGAACAGCCCCACCGCCAGCAGCGGCCAGGACACCACCACGCCGGAGGCGGTCAGTTTCAGCGCGCCCGGGACGACCTTCACCCCGGGCGTGGCGGCGGCCTCGACCACGACCGCCCCGATCGTGAACGTGGACCCGACCCACAGCGTCAGCATCGCCGCCAGGACGCCGCCCACGCAGAGCCCGAGCAGCACCGCCAGCATCCACCGCCGCGCGGCGAACCACGCGACCCCGCCGCACAGCAGCCCCAGCCCGCCGGTGATCACCGCGAACCACCCGTCGGCGGCGATCAGCGCCTGCGTGGACGGGTCGGCCAGGACCGTTCCCTGATCCGTGACCTGGTACGGCGCCCGTGGCGTGATCCCTGACCAGAGCAGCCCGGCGGCCGCCCCGAGAGTGGCAAGTGCGAGGACAGTTACCGCGAAAGCGCGCACTTCCCTCGTCACGCCACTCCCCCTTACATGTGTGTCCGAATCAGCTCGATGGTATCCCCCGGCTAGGCTCGCTTCGTGATTGCAGAAGAGGTCTGGTTGATAGAACCCTCCGGCCCGCTCCGGGGGGACGTCGAAGTACGCGGCTCCAAGAACGGAGTCTCCAAGCACATGGTCGCCGCCATGTTGGGCGGCGGGGAGAGCAGCATCCACAACGCCCCCGAGGTGGGCGAGGTGGAGATCACCGCCGCGATGCTGCGGGCGCTCGGCATCCATGTCGAGATCTCCCGGACGGAGATCAGGATCGCGCGAGGTCAGACGATCGAGCCGAGGGTGCCCGACGCCTTCACGGGCCTGAACCGCATCCCCATCCTCATGCTCGGCCCGCTCCTGCACCTGGCGGGGGAGGCGTTCGTGCCGCTGGTGGGCGGCGACCCGATCGGGCGCCGGCCGGTCAACTTCCACGTGGAGGCCCTGCGCGCGATGGGGGCCGAGGTGGAGGTGGGCGACACCGGCATCTTCGCCAAGGCCAACCGCCTGACGGGCACCAGGATCGAGCTGCCGTACCCGAGCGTGGGCGCCACGGAGACGATCCTGATGTCGGCGGTCCTCGCCGAGGGCAAGACGGTGCTGAAGAACGCCGCCATGGAGCCCGAGGTGGTGGAGCTGGCGCTGTTCCTGCAGCGGATGGGCGCCAGGATCGAGCTCTCGCCCGACCGCAGGATCGTCATCGAGGGCGTCGAACAGCTGCGCGGCGCCTCCACCTGGCTGACCGGCGACCGCATCGAGGCGTTCTCGTACCTGGCGGCGGGGCTGGTCACCGGCGGCGAGGTGCGGGTGCACGGCTGCCCGCAGGACCGCCTGGTCACCGCGATCACCACGCTGGCCAGGATGGGCGCCCAGTTCGACATCAACGACGAGTACCTGTGCGCCACCGCGCCGCCGGAGGGGCTGCGCTCGGCGGCCGTGCAGACCGACACCCACCCCGGGTTCATGACGGACTGGCAGACGCCGCTCATGGTGCTGTTCACGCAGAGCCAGGGCATGTCGGTGCTGCACGAGACGGTCTTCGAGAACCGCCTGGTGTACGTGCCGGCGCTGCAGAAGATGGGCTGCGAGATCGAGGTGTTCGACCAGTGCCTGGGCGGCCCGGCCTGCCGCTACCACGACACCAACGCCAGGCACTCGGCCGTCGTGCGCGGCGTGTCCAAGCTCAAGGGCGCCGACGTGACGCTGCCCGACATCCGGGCGGGGTTCTCGGCCGTGCTGGCGGCCGCGGTGGCCGACGGGCCGTCCACGCTGCGCGGGGTGCACCACATCGAACGCGGTTACCACCGGCCGTTCGAACAGTTCGCCTCGCTCGGTCTGCACATCCGCAGGCAACGGTAAACAGGTGACAAGCGGGCGTTTGGCGCGGATGCGGACGTCGCAGATCATGTGACGTGACCGTACTCAGATCCGTCGGCGCGCTCGGGCTGGCGGGGGCGCTCGGGGGGGTGCTGGCCGCGGCTCTGGCCGCGCCCGTGGTCAGCGGGGGCGGCATCGCCGCCAAGAGCGTCGCGAACACCTTCGTCGACCTGCCGCCGGCCCCGCGCGAGGAGCCGCTGGAGCAGGTGACCAGACTGCTGGACAAGGACGGCAGGACGTTCGCCCAGTTCTACGAGGCCAACCGGACGACCGTCCCGCTGCGCTCCGTCGCGCCCATGATGCGCAAGGCGATCGTGGCCATCGAGGACGCCCGCTTCTACGAGCACGGCGGCCTCGATGTCCGGGGCACGTTCCGGGCGCTGCTCACCAACACGCAGGCCGGCGGCATCAAGCAGGGCGGCTCGTCCCTGACGCAGCAGCTCGTCAAGAACATCCTGGTCGAGGGCGCCCGCACCGACGCCGAGCGCGACCGCGCCCGTGCCCCGAACCTGGCCCGCAAGATCACCGAGCTGCGGCTCGCGCTGGCGCTGGAGAAGAAGTACCGCAAGGACGAGATCCTTGAGCGCTACCTGAACATCGCCTACTTCGGCGCCGGAGCCCACGGCGTGGAGGCGGCGGCCAGGCGCTTCTTCTCCACGTCGGCCTCCCTGCTGACCCTGGGCCAGGCGGCCACGCTGGCGGGGGCGGTGCGCATGCCGTACTCGACCGACCCCTCGCTCGGGCGGGACCATCGCGACCGCCTGAAGCTGCGGCGGGACCTCGTCCTCGACCGCATGGCCGGGCTGAAGCTGATCACGCGGCAGGAGGCGGAGAGCGCCAAGGCCGCACCGCTCGGCATCAAGCTCAGGCCCGAGCCCGGCGGGTGCGAGCAGAGCTCCTACCCCTTCTACTGCCTCTACGTGCAGCGCGAGCTCCTGTCGAACCCCGTGTTCGGCAACACCGCGGCCGAGCGGCGGACGCGGATGTCCAGGGGCGGCCTGACGATCAGGACCAGCCTCGACCCGGTCGCGCAGCGCGCCGCCGAGCAGGCCATCCGCCGCCACGTCTGGCCGGAGGACACCGAGGTGGCCGCCGAGGCCATGGTCGAGCCGCGGACCGGGCGGATCAGGGCGATGGCGGCCAGCAAGCGCTTCGGCCGCAACCCCGGCAACCGCAAGAACGGACCCAAGACCACCTTCAACCTGGCCGCCGACGTGGCGCACGGGGGCGGTCAGGGCTTCCAGGCCGGGTCGACGTTCAAGGTGTTCACGCTGGCCACGGCGCTCAAGCAGGGGTGGCGGTTCGGCGACGGCTTCAACACGCCGGGCGAGCTCGTGCCCTCGCAGGGCTACCGCGACTGCGCGGGCCGCGCCGTGAACGACCCGGACACCCGCATACTCAACGCCACCGGCGAGGGCTCCGGCGGCCCGCACAGCATCGAGACCGGCACCTGGAAGTCGGTGAACATCTTCTACATGATGCTGGAGCGCAAGGTCGGGCTCTGCAACGTGGTGCAGACGGCCAAGGCGCTCGGGATCAGCAGGGCGGACGGGGAGCCGCTGAAGGAGGTGCCGACGTTCACGCTGGGGGTCAACGAGATGGACCCGGTGACGGTGGCGGCGGCGTTCGCGACGTTCGCGGCCAGGGGGATCTACTGCCGGCCGCTGGCCATCGTGGAGATCGTCGGCAGGGACGGGCGGCGCACCCACGTGCCGCCCTCCTGCGAGCGCGCCCTGGAGGAGGAGGTCGCCGACGCGGTCAACCACGTGCTGCAGGGCGTCTTCGACAAGGGGACCATGCAGGGGCAGAGCATCGGCCGCCCGGCCGCCGGCAAGACGGGCACCAACAACGGGTACACCTCGGCCTGGTTCGCCGGCTACACGCCCTCGCTGGCGGCGGCGGTCAGCGTGGGGGACATCCGGGGGTCGTACCGGTTCCCGCTGCAGGGGGTGCAGATCGGGGACAGCTACTACGGATCGGTGCAGGGGGCCTCGCTGCCCGGGCCGATCTGGGTGGAGTCGATGGAGTCGGCGCTGAGCAGCGTCGAGCCCAAGGGGTTCACGGGGCCGGACATGGCCCGCTTCGGCGGCGGCAACACGCCGGGGCTGGAGCAGGCACTGGCCGAGGAGGAGCGCAAGCGCCGCGAGGCGGAGGGCGGGCGGGGGCGCGGCGACCACCCGTTCTTCTGGCGGCGGCGGCTCTTCGAGTGGCTCGTCGGGCAGTCGCCCATGGAGGCGGAGCCCGAGCGGCCGCGCCGGTGACGGGCGGTCAGGAGGGCTTGCCGATGGGGGCGGTGACGGCCCTGGTGAGCGTGATGAGGTTGTCGGGCGCGGTCTCGATCTGGAGGCCGCGCTTCCCGGCCGAGAAGTAGATCGTCTCGAAGTCGAGCGCCGAGGAGTCGACCACCGTCGGGAGCTGCTTGCGCTGGCCGAGCGGGCTGATGCCGCCCACGACGTAGCCGGTCACGCGCTCCACCTTGGCGGCGTCGGCCATGGCGGCCCGCTTGCTGTCGAGGGCGCCGGCCAGGGCCTTGAGGTCGAGCTTGCCCGACACGGGAACGACCGCCACCGCCAGCCCGCTCTCCACCTCGGCCACCAGCGTCTTGAAGATCCGCTCGTAGGGGACGCCGAGCGCGTCCGCGGCCTCCTCGCCGTAAGCCTGGGCCGCGGCGTCGTGCTCGTACGGGTGGAGCGTGAACTCGGCCTTGGCCTTGGTCAGCGCCATGGTGGCCGGGGTGCCGCCCTTGCCTTTCGATTTGCTCACGGGACCCCATTGTAGCGAATCTACAATGTAAAGGCCTTGCCGGGGGTGTACCCGAACGCCCGCTTGAACACGTCGATGAACGCGCTGGCGGAGGCCCACCCGCACCGGTGGGCGACGGCGGTCACGGAGACGCCGTCGGCCAGCAGGAGCAGCGCGTGGTGCAGGCGGAGCTGGGTGCGCCACTGCGGGAAGCTCATGCCCAGCTCGCGCCGGCACAGCCTGGCCAGCGTACGGTCGCTGGTGCCCGCCTGGTCGGCCAGCCGCGCCAGGGTCCTGCCGTCGGCGGGGTCGCGGTGCAGGATCGCGCAGACGGCGGCCAGCCTGGGGTCGCGGGCGGTGGGCAGGTGGAGGGGGTGCTCGGGGGCGCGCTTGAGCCGGTCGACGAGCACGGCCCACAACCGCTCGCGCTCTCCTCCGTCCCCGGAGCTCCTCGCGCGACTGTCAGGGTGGGGGGCCGGTGCGGGGTCGGTGTCGCAGGTGTAGGCGATGATCAGCTCGCGGAGCAGGGGGCCGACGGCGAGGACGGCGGGGTGGCCGAGGCCCAGGGGGTTGTCCGCGAGGCCCACCAGGCGGAGGTCGGTGTCGCCGTGGGCGCGGTGTTCGTGGACGGTGCCGGCCGGGATCCAGAGGGCGCGGTTGGCCGGGGCGACCCAGGTGCCCGCGCTGGTGGTGACCGAGACCACGCCGCGGCAGGCGTAGACGATCTGGTGGGTGTCGTGCCGGTGCGCGTCGATGCCCGCGCCCGGCGCCAGCGGCCGCCGCCCCGTCGGCGCCTCGGGGAGATGGCGGATTGCCGTCATAGATTGGCATTTTATCGGAAGCGGGCCAGCCGGCCCCGGGACAGGATCGGAGGGTGAACAGGACCCCGATGCTCGCCGCCGGCCACGCCGCCGTGGACTTCTACCAGGGTGCCGTCCCCGCGCTCGTGCCCTTCCTGGTGGCCGATCGCGGCTACGGGTACGTCGCCGTGTCCGGCATCGTGCTGGCCGCCACGCTGCTGTCGTCGGTCGTGCAGCCGGTGTTCGGCGTGCTGACGGACAAGTGGCGGATGCCGTGGCTGATCCCGGTGAGCACGCTCGTCGCGGGCGCCGGGGTGGCGCTGGGCGGGGTGAGCGACTCCTACGTGCTGACCTGGCTGGCCGTGGCGCTGTCCGGCCTCGGGGTGGCGGCCTACCATCCGGAGTCCGCGCGGCTGGCCAGGATCGCGAGCGAGGGCAGCCACGTCCGGATGAGCTGGTTCTCGCTGGGCGGGACGCTGGGGTTCGCGTCGGCTCCGGTGCTGGTGACGCCGTTGCTGGCGGGGTGGGGGCTGGGCGCCTCGCCGTTGCTGGCCGCGCCGGCGGTGCTGGGGGCGGTGGCGACGCTCCCGGCGGTGCGGGCGCTGGCCGGGGGAGGGCGGGCGGCGCGGGCCGCGGAGCCGGTGTCCGGCCGGGACGACTGGCCGTCGTTCGTCCGGCTGACGCTGGTGATCGTCTTCCGCTCGGTCGTGTACGTCGGGCTGAGCGCCTTCGTGGCCCTCTACATGGGAGGCGGGGCGGCGGGCGCGGTGGCGTTGTTCGTGCTGTTCGCGGGCGGGGCGGTGGGGACCGTGCTGGGCGGCAGGCTGGCGGCGCGGTGGGGGCGGATGCGGACGATGCGCCTGGCCTACGCGCTGGCGGTCCCGGCGGTCGCGGGGGTGGTGCTGGCGCCTGGACCTGTCGCGTACGTCTTCGTCGCGGCCTCGTCGATCGCCCTGTACGCGCCGTTCTCCCTGCATGTGACCCTGGGCCAGGACTTCCTGCCGACCCGGGTGGGCACGGCCGGGGGCGTGACCCTGGGGCTCGCGGTGAGCGTGGGCGGCCTGGCCAGCCCGCTGGTGGGCGCGGTCGCCGAGGCCACCACGCTGCGGACGGCGCTGGCCTGCCTGATCGTCTTCCCGGTGCTGGCCTGGCTGCTGGCCCGGACGCTGAAGGAGCCGGTGCCGGAGCCCGCCGCCTGACTCCGGCGTGCCGGGGTGCGGCGGTCTCCCGTGCTCTGCCGGGCGGGCCCGCCCGGCTATCGGCGGTAGGTGGGCAGGGCGACGGTGCTGGTGTTGTCGCGCTGGGTCGGGTCGAGGCGCGTGGAGTCCACGTGGGCGGTGACGAGCGGGAAGGCGGCGGCCCGGCGGGTCACGCGGACGCGGGCCGTGAGCTGGACCGGGTGGTCGGGGTGGAGGGTGGCGATCGTGCAGGTGGCGTGCCGGGCGGAGCGCCGGCACGGCGCGCCGTTCACCCCGGTCAGGCTCGTGCCGGCCGGCAGGTCGAACGTGACGGGCACGTCGGCGGCGCCCATCAGGCCGCGCATGGTCACGGTGGCCCTGACGGCGGCGACGCCGCCGCGCCTGACCGGGCGGTGCGGGCTCGACGCGCTGATGGACAGCGCGTCGTACAGTCCCTGCGGGTCGGCGCGTTTGATGATCGTGCCGTAGCTCTCGGCGTTGAGGGCGTTCGCGACGGAGTAGCCTTCCGCCCCGCCGTCCTCGGTGCCCGCCGACAGCACGCCGACCAGGTCTCCGGTGCCTCTGAGCAGCCACGGGCCGCCGCTGTGGCCCTTGAACAGGTGGCAGTTGTGCGTCTCGATGCGCCCGCCCTCCGACGTGGCTCTGATGCGGGAGACGAGGAGGGTGCCCGTTTCGGCGATGCCGCCGGCCGGCTCGGTCCTGGCCAGGCACCAGAGCTGCTCCCCGCCGTCGTACGGCTTCCTGCCGGCCACGCCGGGGTAGCCCGTCGTGGCGACGGTGTACTTGCCGCCCTGGTTGCGGATCGGGGTGAAGGCGCCGACGGCCTCCTGGAGCGTGCGGTTCTTCCTGCCGACCTCCAGGAGGGCGATGTCGAAGTTGGAGTTCCAGTCGCCGCCGCTCATGCCGGTGTAGGCGTCGGGCTTCCACGCCTGCCGGGCGCCCCACCGCCCGTAGGGCTCGCGCTGCCGCACGCTGGTGGCCCGCCCGTCGTACGCGGGCACGAACGCGAAGTTGGTGTGCCACTGGCCGGCCGACGCGCCCGGCGGCACGCTGTACACGCAGTGGGCGGCGGTGACGATGAGCAGCCCGACCGCCGAGCGCACCACGGAGGCGCTGCAGGAGTCGTCCTGACCGGCCGAGTTGACGAAGAACAGCCGGCCGGTGACGCGGCTCTGCTCCGCGGCGCTGTACGGGCGGCGCATGGGGGCGTAGCCGTTGGCGTCCCCGCCCGGGGTGATCCGCTTGCTCTCCGGCACGCTGCGCCGCTCGGCGCCCGGGACCGGCCCCCGCAGGCTCTTCGGCAGCTCCGCGGCATTGGCTCGGGCCTGCTTGTCCGCGGTCCAGTAGCGCACGGCGCGGGCGGGGCGCATCAGCGGGGACGACGCGACACCCAGGACGCTGTCCTGCACGGGCGTCAAGGGGGGCTGCCCGGCGGTCGCGGGCGGCGCGAGTGCGACGCCGGCCAGCGTGGTGAGCGTGGTGACCAGGACCTTCGGCACGGTGTCCCCTTTGAGTGAATCGGCAACGTCTCGATCACTCTAGGTTACGAAATGCAGACGAAGTGTAGTTAGGGGCCCCGTGTCGCCATTGCTCCCCCCGCCTGGCGCGGGTGTTCAGCCGGCCGCGGCGTCGTCGCCGCGGCCCGCGGGCAGGAACTCGGCGGTGCCGGCCTCGGAGGGCTCGCGATCGGGCCGCAACCCGCGCCAGGACGGGTGGCGCAGGCGGCCGTCGCCGGTGACCTCGGCGTACTGCACCTCGCCGACCACGCGTGGCTCCACCCACCGCGCCTCCCTGGCGTGCTCGCGCGGCACCGGCTCGCCGAACGGCGGATCGGGGCGCTCCAGGGGCGCCAGTCGCTCGCCCAGGTCGCGCAGCATGGCCTCGGTGAACCCCGTCCCGACGTGCCCCACGAACCGCAGCCGCCCCCGAAGGTCGTAGGCGCCCAGCAGCAGGGACCCGATCATCCCGGAACGCCGCCCGCCTCCCGGCTTCCAGCCGGCGATCACGACCTCGGCGGTGCGTACGTTCTTGACCTTCGTCCAGTCGCCGCTGCGCCTGCCGGGCCGGTACGGCGAGCCCATCCGCTTGCACACGACCCCTTCGAGCCCGAGCTGCCGGGAGGAGTCGAACGCGTGCCCGGCGTGGTCGGCGAACCACACGGGCACCTCCCACCGGAAGCCGGGCGTGAACGTGGTCTCGAGCAGTTCCCTGCGCGAGGTGTAGGGGCGGGAGACGGTGCTGTCGTCGTCGAGGTGCAGGATGTCGAACGCCATGAACGTCACCGGCACCGACCTGGCCAGCGCGGCCACCGCCGCCGGGTTGCGCTGGTGCATCCGGGGCTGCAGCGCCTCGAAGCTGGGCCGCCCGCTCTCGTCGAACGCCACGATCTCCCCGTCGATCACGGCCGCGTGCCCGTGGGCGGCGCCGGCCATGAGCTGGAGCTCGGGGTAGGCGGGGGTGATGTTCCTGGCGTTGCGCGACATCAGGCGGACGGCGCCGCCCTCGATGTAGGCGAGGGCGCGCACGCCGTCCCATTTCATCTCCACGGCCCAGTCCGCACCCTGGACGGAGCTCAGGGTGCCGGGCTGCGCCAGCATCGGCGCGTAGGCCGGCAGCCGCACCATGGTGCATGCCGTACCCGCCGGGCTGATCGACAGCGGCCGGCGGGGGTCTGCAGATGGTCAAGCGCCCGCCGCCGTGCCATCGGGTGACCGTGCGGGCGTGGACCTCATGGGCGGGCTCGGGGTTCTGGCTCGACATGGGCCGCCGGCGTCTGGGTAAAAGGAAATTGGCGCCTTTTTGGCGTCCTCTGTTAGCGGGGGCTCAGGACGGGCAGTGGTGACGGTTCTCGGCTTTCCCGGCCGTGGCCGTGCCCCCGTGACGGCCACGGCAGTGCCCCCGGCAAGGCCCGGTCCGGGGTGATGGCGGCCGTGGGCGCGACGTCGGTGAGCGCCGCCCACGGCCGCTCCCGCGGGCGGCGGCGCGCCGTCCGGATGGTGGACAGAACCTGATTCAGGGGCCGGACTCCGTAGACTGTGATGGTGATTTCCCGTATTGACATGCGTGGTTCTCTTCCGGAGAACCTGCGCGACGTGCTGCCCCGCGCCGAGCTCGACGTCGAGGCCGCCCTGGAGAAGGTGCGGCCCATCTGCGACGACGTGCGCCATCGCGGGGCGGCAGCCGTACGGGAGCTGACCGCCAGGTTCGACGGCGTCGAGATCGCCACCACCCGGGTCTCCGCCGAGGCCATCGACAGGTCCCTGCGCGAGCTCGACCCCAAGGTCAGGGCGGCGCTGGAGGAGTCGATCAGGCGGGCCAGGCTGGTCCACCGCGATCAGCGGCGCGCCGACGTCACCACGCAGGTCGTGCCCGGCGGCACCGTGACCGAGCGGTGGGTGCCCGTCGAGCGCGTGGGCCTCTACGTCCCCGGCGGCCGCGCGGTCTATCCGTCCAGCGTGGTCATGAACGTCGTCCCGGCCCAGGAGGCCGGCGTCGCCTCGCTGGCCGTGACCAGCCCGCCGCAGAAGGAGCACGGCGGGCTGCCGCACCCCACGATCCTGGCCGCGTGCGCGCTGCTCGGCGTGGACGAGGTCTACTCGGTGGGCGGGGCGCAGGCGGTGGCCATGTTCGCCTACGGCACCGAGGAGTGCCCGCCCGTCACGATGGTGACCGGTCCCGGCAACATCTGGGTGGCGGCGGCCAAGCGGCTGCTCAAGGGGCGCATCGGCATCGACTCCGAGGCGGGCCCGACCGAGATCGCCATCCTGGCCGACGAGACGGCCGACCCGGTCCACGTGGCCGCCGACCTGATCAGCCAGGCCGAGCACGACCCGATCGCCGCCGCCGTGCTGGTCACCACCAGCGTCGAGCTGGCCGACGCGGTCGAGAAGGAGCTGCCGGGCCAGGTGTCGGCGACCAGGCACTCCGAGCGCGTCGCCGAGGCGCTGGGCGGCAGGCAGTCGGGCATCGTGCTGGTCGGCTCCGTCGACGACGGCATCAAGGTCGTCGACGCGTACGCGGCCGAGCACCTGGAGATCCACACCGCGGACGCCGCGCGGGTCGCCGGAAGGATCCGCAACGCCGGGGCCGTCTTCGTGGGCCCGTACGCGCCCGTGTCGCTCGGCGACTACCTCGCCGGGTCCAACCACGTGCTGCCCACGGGCGGATGCGCCTGCCACTCCAGCGGCCTGTCGGTGCAGTCGTTCCTGCGCGGCGTCCACGTCGTCGACTACACCCGCGACGCCCTCGCGGGCGCGGCGGCCCATGTGTCGGTCCTGGCGGACGCCGAGGACCTCCCGGCCCACGGCGCCGCGATCCGCGCCCGATTCGACTGGCAGATTCCCACGGAGACCGCGTGAACCTCGACGACCTGCCCATCCGGGACGACCTCCGGGGTAAGTCGCCGTACGGCGCGCCCCAGATCGACGTCCCCGTCCGGCTCAACACCAACGAAAACCCCTACCCGCCCTCGCCCGAGCTGGTCGCCGACCTGGCCGAGGCGGTCCGGGCGAGCGCGGGCGAGCTCAACCGCTATCCCGACAGGGACGCGATGGCCCTGCGCGCCGACCTGGCCGCCTACCTCGGTCATGGCCTGACCACCGCGCAGGTGTGGGCCGCCAACGGCTCCAACGAGGTGCTCCAGCAGATCCTGCAGGCGTTCGGCGGCCACGGCCGCACGGCCATCGGGTTCGAGCCCTCGTACTCGATGCACCCGATCATCACCAGCGGCACCAGCACGGAGTGGATCGCGGCCAGCCGCGAGGACGACTTCTCGATCGACCCCGGCAAGGCGACGGCGGCGATCGAGGAGCTCCAGCCCGACATCGTGTTCCTGGCCTCGCCGAACAACCCGACGGGCACCGCCCAGCCGCTCGAGACCATCGAGGCCGTCCTGGCCGCCGCGCGGGGCATGGTGGTGGTCGACGAGGCCTACGCCGAGTTCGCCCGCGAGGGCACGCCGTCGGCGCTCACCCTGCTGCCCGAGCACCCCAGGCTGATCGTCACCAGGACGATGTCCAAGGCGTTCGCCATGGCGGGCACCAGGCTCGGCTACCTCGCCGCCCACCCGGCCGTGGTGGAGGCGCTGCTGCTGGTGCGCCTGCCGTATCACCTGTCCACGCTCACCCAGGCGGCGGCGCGGGTGGCGCTGCGGCACCGGGCCGAGCTGCTGGGCACGGTCGACGCGCTGCGGCGCGAGCGCGACGACACGGTCGCGTGGCTGCGCTCCAAGGGTCTGGCCGTGGCCGACTCCGACGCGAACTTCGTGCTGTTCGGGCGTTTCCCCGACCGGCGCAAGGTGTGGGAGGGGCTGCTGGAGCGCGGGGTGCTCATCCGCGAGGTGGGCCCGCCACAATGGCTGCGTGTGTCGATCGGCACCGGTGAGGAGATGGCGGCCTTCCGCGCCGCCCTGGAAGGAGTCCTGTGAGTCGCGTAGGCCGCGTCGAGCGCGTAACGAAGGAGACCTCGGTCCTGGTGGAGGTCGGCCTCGACGGCACCGGCCGGGTCGAGGTGTCGACCGGGGTCGGCTTCTTCGACCACATGCTGGCCCAGCTCGGCAAGCACGGGCTGTTCGACCTGACGGTCAAGACCGAGGGCGACCTGCACATCGACTCCCACCACACGATCGAGGACACCGCGCTCGCGCTGGGCGCCGCGTTCCGTGAGGCCCTGGGCGACAAGTCGGGCATCAGGCGCTTCGGCAGCGCGTCGTGCCCGCTGGACGAGTCGCTCGCCCAGGTCACCGTCGACCTGTCCGGCCGTCCCTACCTCGTGCACTCCGAGCCCGAGGGCATGGCGCCGATGATCGGCCCCGAGTACGACACGACGATGACCCGCCACATCCTGGAGTCGCTCGTCGCGCAGGCCGCGATCTGCCTGCACGTCCACGTGCCCTACGGGCGCAACGCCCACCACATCGTGGAGGCCCAGTTCAAGGCGCTGGCCAGGGCGCTGCGCGAGGCGTCGGAGCTCGATCCGCGCGCCACGGGCGTGCCGAGCACCAAGGGCGTCCTATGACCGAGAACGTCCTCGCCATCGCGATGGTGTTCATCGGGCTGTTCCTGATCGGCGGCGTGTTCTCGCTGTTCAGGCAGGGGTTGAAGATCGGTGCGGCCGTCTGCGCGCTGGGCGCGGCGATGGCGATCACGGCGGGGGTGCTGTGGTGGTAGGCAAGAAGGTCGTGGTGCTCGACTACGGCTCGGGCAACCTGCGCTCGGCCGAGCGGGCGCTGGCCAGGGTCGGCGCCGACGTGACCGTCACCGCCGACTTCGACGCCGCCATGGACGCCGACGGGCTGGTGGTCCCGGGCGTGGGCGCGTTCGAGGCGTGCATGACCGGGCTCAAGAGCGTGCGCGGCGAGCGGATCATCGGGCGGCGCCTGTCCGGCGGGCGTCCGGTGCTGGGCATCTGCGTGGGCATGCAGATCCTGTTCGCGCGGGGCGTCGAGCACGGCGTGGAGAGCGAGGGCTGCGCCGAGTGGCCGGGCACGGTGGAGCGGCTGGAGGCGCCCGTGCTGCCCCACATGGGGTGGAACACGGTCAAGGCGCCCGCCGACAGCGTGCTGTTCGCCGGGCTCGACGCCGCGACGCGTTTCTACTTCGTGCACTCGTACGGGGTGCGCGAGTGGGAGCTGCGCACCGGCGAGGGGTTCGCCGAGCCGCTGGTCACCTGGGCCGAGCACGGCGTGCCGTTCGTGGCCGCCGTCGAGAACGGCCCGCTCAAGGCCACCCAGTTCCACCCCGAGAAGTCCGGCGACGCCGGAGCCGTGCTGCTGAAGAACTGGCTCGGCACGCTGTGAGCGCCCTGAGCACCCGATCCGGGCTCTCATGAGCAAGGAACGCGCGCGCCGGCGGGCCGAACGGGAGGCGGAGCGGGCGCGCGCGATCCGGGCCAACGAGGAGCGGCAGGCCCGCCGGGCCCGCCGCCGCGCCCTCGTGACCCGGCTGACCCCGCGCCCGGTGCGCTTCTACCGCCAGGGCGGCCTGCTCGCCCGCCGCCATCGCGCCCAGAACATCGTGGTCGCGCTGGGTTTCCTGTTCGTCCAGGCCATCGTGTGGCTGGTGTGGGGCTCCTTCCCGCTCAGCCTCGCCGTCCTGGTCTTCTCCCTGCTGCTGGTGCCCGTTGTCGTGACCCTCGCTTTCGACCGGAGGATCTGAATGTCGCTCGTATTGCTGCCCGCCGTGGACGTCGTCGACGGCCAGGCCGTACGCCTGGTGCAGGGCGAGGCCGGGACCGAGACCGGCTACGGCGAGCCACTGGCCGCCGCGCTGGCCTGGCAGGAGGCGGGCGCCGAGTGGATCCATCTGGTCGACCTGGACGCCGCGTTCGGCCGGGGCACCAACCGTGAGCTGCTCGCCGACGTCATCGGACGGCTCGACGTGAACGTGGAGCTGTCCGGCGGCATCCGCGACGACGACTCCCTGGCCGCCGCGCTGGCCACCGGCTGCCGCCGGGTCAACATCGGCACCGCCGCCCTGGAGAATCCCGAATGGTGCCGGAAGGTCATCGCCGAGCACGGCGAGAGGATCGCGGTCGGGCTCGACGTGCGCGGCACCACGCTGGCCGCCCGCGGCTGGACCGAGGAGGGCGGTGACCTGTGGGAGGTCCTCGACCGCCTGGAGGCCGACGGCTGCCCCCGTTACGTCGTCACCGACGTGACCAAGGACGGCATGCTCAAGGGCCCCAACCTCGACCTCTACCGCCGGATCCTGGCCCGCACCGACCGGCCCGTCGTGGCCAGCGGCGGCGTGTCGTCCGTCGACGACCTGGTCGCGCTCGCGTCCCTCGTCCCCGATGGGCTGGAAGGCGCCATTGTGGGTAAGGCGCTCTACGCTCACGCGTTCACACTGGGAGACGCGCTTGCCGCAGTACGCGTGTAGCTCTTGCCGGGAGGGGGCGAGATGAGCGTCAGCATCTCTGGAATGGAAAGTACCGGGCGCAGGGTGTTCTCCGGCGGCATCTGGGAGGAGAGGTACGGCTACGCCCGTGCCGTCGTGGCGGGTGACCGGGTGATCGTGTCCGGCTGCACCGCGACGGTCGACGGGGAGGTGCGCCATGTCGGCGACGCCTACAGGCAGAGCCTGACCGCGATCGACATCGCGCTGGAGGCCGTCCTGATGGGCGGCCTGACCAGCGATGACGTGGTCATGGTCCGTTACTATGTGGTGGAGCAGCGCCACTTCGACCTGGTCGGGCAGGCCATCGGCGAGGTCTTTGGCAAGGTGCGTCCCGCCTGCACCGGAGTCAGGGTGGCCGGGCTGGTCGACCCGAGAATGCTGGTCGAGATCGAAATCGAGGCACACCGAGCATGACCGTAGCCGTAAGAGTCATCCCCTGTCTCGACGTGGACGCCGGCCGCGTGGTCAAGGGCATCAACTTCGAGAACCTCCGCGATGCGGGCGACCCGGTCGAGCTGGCCAGGCGCTATGACGAGGAGGGCGCCGACGAGCTGACCTTCCTCGACATCACCGCCTCGTCCGGCGAGCGGGAGACCATGCTCGACGTGGTGCGCAGGACCGCCGAGCAGGTGTTCATCCCGCTCACCGTCGGTGGCGGCGTGCGTGCGGTGGAGGACGTCAACCGCCTGCTGCGGGCCGGGGCCGACAAGGTGTCGCTCAACACGGCGGCCATCGCCCGGCCCGAGCTGCTCACGGAGGCGTCCCGGCGGTTCGGCGCCCAGTGCGTCGTGCTGTCCGTGGACGCCCGCCGCGCGCCCGGCACCCCCAGCGGGTTCGAGGTGACCACGCACGGCGGTCGCCGCGGCACCGGGATCGACGCGGTGGAGTGGGCGGCCCGCGGCGAGGAGCTCGGGGTGGGTGAGATCCTGCTCAACTCGATGGACGGCGACGGCACGCTCGACGGCTACGACCTGGAGATGTTGCGGGCGGTCCGCGCCGCAGTGCGGGTGCCGGTCATCGCCAGTGGCGGCGCCGGCCGGCTGGAGGACTTCCCTCCGGCGGTGGCGGCGGGCGCCGACGCGGTGCTCGCGGCGTCGGTGTTCCACTTCGGCACGCTCAAGATCTCCGAGGTCAAGGACACGCTCCGGCTGGCGGGCCACCCGGTCCGCTAGCCCGCGGGGCGTCGCGCGCGTGGGCGGGTCAGCGGGCCCGCCTGCGCGCATCCGTCAGAAGACCCGCAGGTGGTGGAACAGCTCGTACGCCACGTCCTTCGCGGCGAACGCCGCCGCCTCCGAGCGCTTCACGGCCAGGTACGCGCTGCGCCGCAGCGGCCCCAGCGCCTCCATGAGCACCTCGTCGGCCTCCAGCGCGTCCAGCGCCTCGTCCAGTGACGCGGGCAGGCGGGTGTACTGGCCGGGCCGCGTGTCCGGGTCCACGTCCACCGCGGGCCCCGGGTCCAGCTTGCGCCGGATGCCGTCCAGACCGGCGTGGATGACGGCCCCGAGCGACAGGTACGGGTTGGCGGAGGAGTCGGACGGCTTGAACTCCAGGTTGGGCTCGCCGCTCTCGCCGAGCGGGGAGCACACGCGTACCGCGGCCTCCCGGTTGTCGGGCCCGTGGACGGCGTAGGCGCTCGCCCACGTGCGGGGCGCCAGCCGCCGGAAGCTGTTGACGCTCCCGCACGTCAGCGCCGTCAGGCCGGGCAGGTGGGCCATCAGTCCGCCGATGAAACCGTCGCGCACCTCGCCGTCCTCGGCGAAGACGTTGCGGTTGTCCTTCCACAGGGACAGATGCAGGTGGGCGCCGTTGCCCGCCTGGTCGGCCAGCGGTTTGGGGGCCAGCGTGGCCCACATCTGCATGCGCAGGGCCGTCCCGCGCACGGTCTCGCGGTAGAGGACGTGGTTGTCGGCCGCGCGCAGCGCGGGCGCGTGGCGCACGGACAGCTCCTGCTGGCCGGGCCCCAGCTCGGGGTGGTAGTGCTCCACCCGCAGCCCCTGCGTCTCCAGGGCGCGGACGAGTTTGATCGTGTAGTCATGGGCCGTGTCGAAGCCGAGGTTGGCGTAGCACAGCGAGTCGTCGAGCGGGACCAGCCGGTCGGGGCCGCCGGCCGGGTCGGGCAGGCGGCGGCCCAGCGTGAACTCCGGCTCGAACGCCGCCACCAGCGTGTAGCCCTCGGTGGCGAGCTCGGCGATGGCGTCCTTGAGGAAGGTGCGCGCGCAGGCGCCCCACGGTGTGCCGTCCGGCAGGCACAGGTCGGACAGCATCGCCGCCGCGCCCGGTGCGTGGGGCAACGGGACGTAGGTGGCGGGGTCGGGGACAATGCGAACCTCGCCCACCGGACCCATGTGCTCGACGTCCTGGAGCTGGTCGAGCATGTTCATCGCCATCATGGCCACCGTGTGCCCGATGCCCGTGCCGAGCCGTTCGGCCAACCGCGACCGGGACGCGGCCTTGCCCCGGATGACGCCGCCGTGGTCGGCGTACAGAAAACGGATCAGCTCGATGCCCTCGAGCTCGGTTCGCTCAAGGATCCGCCGCGCGTTGGGATCGAGCTGATTGATCTTGGTGCCGCTCGGGCGATCTCTCATCCTGCCTGCGTAACACGATCCGGCAGCGCGGGGAAGCATCTGGCGCAGACAGAAGCCTCGCGTCAGGTCAGAACATTTGTGAAGAACACAGCCAATTGGTCGGCTCCGTGAAGGATGCCTTCAAACACTCCGTTGACCGCCGCCGCAGCCTGGGTCGGCTTGGTGAACAGGTAGAACACCACGAACGCGACAGCCACGTAGGTGATCACCTTCTTGACCTGCATGGGGGCCTCCTGCAGTCCATTCCCAGCCGTATATACCCGGATCTGGGCGATCATCGGCATCTTCTGTGAAGATGTACATGATCCTAACCGGGGGGCTTCCTTACTAGGCCAATGGTAAGCGCAGAAGGTCTGGCGTGAGCCCCTAGTTCACCGGGATTTCCGTGATAGGTCTTCTGGATCACCTAGACGCCGAGGGAGGCGTCGCGGAGCCGGTCGACGGCCTCCGGATCGCCGGTCAGCTCGACCCTGGCGTGCCGCTGCCGCCCGAAGCAGAACATGAGCAGTTCGGCCGCCCTGCCGGTGACCTCGACCCGCGCCCCGCCGCGGGGGCCGCCGAGCGCCACGCCGCCGCCGAGCCGGTGCAGCACCACGCCCACCGGCGCCTTGCGCAGCATCAGCCGGGCACCGGAGGCGACCCGCTTCCAGATGAGCCGTTCGAGGTCGTCGGACAGCTCGCGGGGCTCCCACGACGGCTGGGCGCGGCGGACGTCCTCGTGGTGGACGAAGAGCTCCAGCGTGTTGACGGCGTCGTCGAGGAAGGGCAGCAGCCCGTAGACGCCGCCCGGCGTGCGCGCCAGGTCGACCAGCTCGGGGTAGGGGTGCCGGGCCTTGAGGTCGTCCTGGACCGAGGCGGTGTAGCCGGCGAGGGGCTTGAGCGCGATGCCGCCCATCGCGTCGGGCCTGCGCTCGCGCAGCACGAGGTGGGCGGCCAGGTCGTAGGTGGTCCAGCCCGTGCAGAGCGTGGGGGCGTCGGGGCCGAGGCGGTCGAACAGATCGCAGAGCGCGGAGCGTTCGTCGCGAGCGTACGTCACGTGGTCAACCCTACCCGTGGGAATAACGTGCCTATCTGGAGTGATAGTGACTTAGGCAGATATAAAACGACTTGAAGGGAAACGTGCCGCGTGGCGACCAAGGTCACCTCGGCCGTGATGCGTCAAGGGCTGCGTGTCCTTGGGGTGGCCATTCGCACGGAGAAGGCGGTGTTCGCGCTGGCGGTGCTGGCCAGCGCGGTCTACGGCGGCATGACCGTCGCGTCCGCGTGGGCGCTCGGATGGGCGACGCAGAACGTGGTGCTGCCGGCCTTCGGGTCGGGCCGCATCGCCTCGGGGGCGCTGTGGACGGGAGTGCTCCTCATCGTCGGGACGGCGCTGCTCAAGGCGGTCGGCGTGGCCGGGCGCCGCATCCTGGCGGGGGTCATGCAGTACCGCATGCAGGCCAGGTCGCGCAGGGACGTGACCAAGCAGTACCTCAGGCTGCCGCTGTCCTGGCACCACCGGCACCCGACCGGGCAGCTCCTGTCGAACGCCAGCGCCGACGCCGAGGCCGCCTGGGCGCCGCTCGCGCCGCTGCCGATGGCCGTGGGCGTGATCGTCATGCTGTTCACGGCGGCGATCGCGATGCTGTTCACGGATCTCGTGCTCGCACTGGTTGGGTTCCTGATCTTTCCAGCTATCGCCGTACTTAACCTGATTTATCAGCGCAAGCTCAGCCCGCTCGCCACCCGCGCGCAGCAGCTGCGCGCCGAGGTCAGCGAGATCGCGCACGAGAGCTTCGACGGCGCGCTCGTCGTCAAGACGCTCGGCAGGGAGGAACTGGAGACCGACCGGTTCCGGCGGCGCGCGCACGAGCTGCGCGACGCCAACATCGCGGTCGGGCGCGTGCGCGGGCTGTTCGACCCGCTGCTGGAGGCGCTGCCCACGATCGGCGTGCTCGCGGTGCTCGCCGTCGGCGCGACGCGGCTGTCCGCCGGCGCGATCGACTCCGGGGACCTGGTGCAGGTGGCGTACCTGTTCACGCTGCTGTCCTTCCCGATCAGGGCGCTCGGGTGGGTGCTGGCCGAGCTGCCGCGCAGCGTCGTCGGCTGGCAGCGGGTGCAGGCCGTGCTGGAGGCCACCGGCTCCATGGAGTACGGCGGCGTGAGCGCCCCGGCCTCCGCCACCCCCGCCGCGCTGGAGATCTCGGACGTCTCCTACGCCTACGGCGAGGCCGAGGTGCTGCACGACGTCACCTTCGACGTGCCCGCCGGCCGTACCGTCGCCCTGGTCGGGCCCACCGGATCGGGCAAGTCCACGCTCGTGCAGCTGCTCGTCCGGCTCGTGGACCCCGGCACGGGACAGGTGCTGCTCGACGGCGTGGACCTGCGCGAGCTGGCCTACGGCGGCATCGCCGAGTCGGTGGCGCTGGTGCCGCAGCAGACGTTCCTGTTCGACGACAGCGTGCGCGGCAACATCGCGCTCGGGCTGGAGACCCCCGACGAGGACGTGTGGGCGGCCCTGCGGCTGGCCCAGGCCGACGGGTTCGTGGCCAGGCTCGGCGACGGGCTCGACACGCGGGTCGGCGAGCGCGGCGCGACGCTGTCCGGCGGCCAGCGCCAGCGCCTCGCGCTGGCCCGCGCGGTCGTGCGCCGGCCCCGGCTGCTCATCCTCGACGACGCCACCTCCAGCGTGGACCCGCAGGTCGAGGCCAAGATCCTGTACGGGCTGCGGGACGCGGCCCAGGCGTCGACCGTCGTGGTCGTCGCCTACCGGATGGCCACGATCGCCCTGGCCGACGAGGTGGTCTACCTCGACCACGGCCGGGTCGTGGACCGCGGGACGCACGATGAGCTGCTGGAGCGCTGCGAGGGCTACCGCAACCTGGTGACCGCCTACGAGCGCGAGGAGGCCGAGCGCGCCGCCATCGAGGTGCAGGCAGAAGAGGAAGAAGAGGTCAGCGCATGACGGCGCAGAGCATCCAGGGCAACTCCGAACGTTCGGCGATGGCCACGATCCGGCAGGGGCTCTCGCTCACGCCCGAGTTCCGCAAGGGGCTGGCGGGCACGCTGGCGCTGGCCGTCGTCGCGACCATCGGCAAGATCATCGTGCCGATCGCGGTCCAGCAGACGATCGACACGGGGCTCAAGGGCGGCTCGCCGGACATTCCGTACATCACCACGGCCGTACTTATCTGCGCGGCCGCGGTGCTGCTCACCGCCCTCGCCGCGTACATCATGAACGTCCGCCTCTACAAGGCCACCGAGTCGTCCCTGGCGACCCTGCGCGTGCGCGGCTTCCGTCACGTGCACGACCTGTCGGTGCTCACCCAGAACACCGAGCGGCGCGGCGCCCTGGTCTCCCGCGTCACCAACGACATCGACCAGATCAGCGCGTTCATGCAATGGGGCGGGCTGATGATCATCGTGGCGTTCGGGCAGCTGTTCGTGGCGACCGTGCTCATGTTCGTCTACTCCTGGCAGCTCACGCTGCTCGTCTGGGTCTGCTTCATCCCGCTGATGATCGCGCTGCCGCGCTTCCAGCGGCTGCTGTCGCGGGCCTACACGATCGTGCGCGAGCGCACCGGCGACATGCTGGCCGCGGTCAGCGAGTCCGTCGTCGGGGCCACCGTCATCAGGGCGTACGCCTCCGAGCGCCGCACCGCCGAGCGCATCGACACGGCCGTGGACGCCAACCGCGGCGCCCAGGTCAGGGCGCAGACCATCGTCGGCTTCGTCTTCCCCCTGACCGAGATCGTGGCCGCCGTCGCCATCGCCGGGATCGTGCTGCTCGGTGTCCGGCTCGGCCTGTCGGGCGACATCACGCAGGGGCAGCTGGTGGCGTTCCTGTTCCTGGTCACCCTGTTCGTCTCGCCGCTGCAGACGGCCACCGAGGTGCTGAACGAGGCCCAGAACGCCATCGCCGGCTGGCGGCGCATCCTGGGCGTGCTCGACACGCCGGCCGACGTGGCCGACCCCGGCGACAAGGGCGTGACCCTGCCCCGCGGCCCCATCTCGGTCGCCTTCGAGAACGTGCACTTCTCCTATCCCGGCGGCGCGCCCGTGCTGCGCGAGCTCTCGGTGGACATCCCGCCGCGCTCGCGGGTCGCGGTGGTGGGGGAGACGGGGTCGGGCAAGACCACGTTCGCCAAGCTCCTGACCCGCCTCATGGACCCGGCCGCGGGCCGCGTCACGGTGGACGGCCACGACCTGCGCGACGTCCGCTTCTCCTCGCTGCGCGAGCGCATCGTCATGGTGCCGCAGGACGGCTTCCTGTTCGACGGGACGCTGGCGGAGAACGTCCGCTTCGGCAAGCCGTCGGCCACCGTCGAGGAGATCCGGCTGGCGATGACCGAGCTGGGCCTGGCCGACTGGCTGGAGGGCCTGCCCGCCGGGCTGGACACCCCGGTGGGCCAGCGCGGCGAGTCCCTCTCCGCGGGCGAGCGGCAGCTCGTCGCGCTGGCGCGGGCGTACCTGGCCGACCCCGACCTGCTCCTGCTGGACGAGGCCACCTCGGCGGTGGACCCGGCCACGGAGGTACGGCTGGCGCGGGCGCTGGAGGGCGTGACGCGGGGCCGTACGGCCGTCTCGATCGCGCACCGCCTGTCGACGGCGGAGAACGCCGACGAGGTCCTGGTCTTCGACGCGGGCCGCCTGGTGCAGCGCGGCCCGCACGCCGAGCTGGTGGCCGAGCCGGGCGTCTACGCCGACCTGCACGCGTCGTGGGTGTCGGCGGCCCGCTCCTGACCGAACGTGACGTCCTGCCCGCGTGCCCGGTAAACCGGGCGCGCGGGCAGGCTGGTTGAATGGAACGCATGTCCCTTGACCCCAAGATCGCCGCGCGGCTGAAGCGCGACGCCGACGGCCTCGTCGCCGCCATCGCCCAGCAGTACGACACCGGCGAGGTGCTCATGCTGGCCTGGATGAACGACGAGGCGCTGCATCGGACGCTCACCACCGGCCGGGCCACCTACTGGTCCCGCAGCCGCGCCGAGCTCTGGGTGAAGGGCGACACCTCCGGCCACGTCCAGCACGTCAAGGCGGTGGCGCTCGACTGCGACGGCGACGCCGTCCTCGTCAAGGTCGACCAGGTCGACGGCGCGTGCCACACCGGAGACCGCACGTGCTTCGACGCCGACCAGCTCGAGATCCCGCTCGGATAGCAGGCCGCATGGGGCACAGAGAGCTGTGGGGCTGGGTCGGGGCGACCGTTCTGGGGTGCGCGCTCGTGCTGTTCGGCGCGGGCCAGACCTGGGCACGGATCCTGGAGGCGGGCGTGACGGCGCCCACCGGAGGCGGGCTCAGCCCCGTGCTGACCCCCGTCGCCCTGGCCGCGCTGGCCGGGGTCGTGGCGGTGCTGGCCACCAAGGGCGCGGGGCGCCGCGTCGTCGGGGCGCTGATCGCCCTGTGCGGGCTGGGCGCGGCGGCGGGGACGTGGGCGGCGCTGGCCGGCGACACCGTCACCGCCTGGCTGCGCGAGCAGAACGTCCTGCGCGGCGCCGCCGACCTGCCCTGGGAGATCGCCCCGCTCTGGCCGGCGGTCACGGCCGCCGGGGCGCTGCTGGTGACCGCCGGCGGGATCGTCGCGATCGTGCGCGGCGGCAGGTGGGCGGGGATGTCGGCGCGCTACGACCGGGGCGCCGGCAAGGCCCGCGCCGAGGTCAAGGACGACAGGGCGCTGTGGGACGCGCTCGACCGCGGCGACGACCCCACCGACCCCCGCTGACCACGCCCGGGGCGGGCCCGCCGCTATGACGATTTCTTTACTGTTCTGAACCTGTGTCTGCTTGGCAAACGTTTCCTCAATAAGCTGCCGTTGCAACTCGCCACGAACACTTAGGAGCCAAGCGCATGAGCTACGGGGATCAGGGCGGCAGCGGCGGCTACGGCGCGCAGCAGCCCGGCGGAGGATACGGCCAGCAGCCCCCCAGCGGGAGCGGCGGGTACGGTCAGCAGCCGCCCAGCCACGGGGGCGGTTACGGTCAGCAGCCCCCGGCCGGAGGCGGCTACGGTCAGCAGCCGGCCAGCGGGGGCGGCTACGGTCAGGGCGGATACGGCGAGCAGCCGCCCAGCTACGAGCAGCCCCTCGGCTACGGCCAGCAGCCCCCGAGCGCGGGCGGCTATGGCCAGCAGCCGCCCAGCTACGGCCAGCAGGCCTATGGCCAGCAGGGCTACGGGCAACAGGGCTACGGGCAGCAGGGTTACGGCATGCCGCCCCAGCAGCCCAGGTCCACCAACGGCATGGCGGTGGCCTCGCTCGTCCTGGGCATCATCGGCCTGATCTTCTGCGGCATCACCAGCATCCCGGGCGTGATCCTCGGCCACATCGCCCTCAACCGGATCAAGAAGACCGGCGAGGAGGGCTCGGGCATGGCCGTCGGGGGTCTGGTCACGTCCTACATCACGGTCGTGATCTGGGTGCTGTGCTGGCTCATCTTCGGCGGATTCATCCTGTCCATGATCGGGCTGAGCGCCGCCGCCACGTCGTCCTCGTACGACTACTAACCGGTCGGTAACCCTCCGCGAGCATGGCCGCACCGTGACGACCCGCTTGCGGTCCGATTACGAATTGTCCGCAAAATGGACGTTCTTCCACGTGGGAGGCATAACCTCGCTAGGCTGCCGCGCGCAACTCGCCATAGAGAACGACATGAGAGGTCATTCATGAGTTACGGAAACCAGGGCGACGGCGGCTATGGTTCGCAGCCGCCCGGTGGCGGCTACGGCGGCCAGCAGCCCCCCGGCGGCGGTGGTTACGGTCAGCAGCCCCCGAGCAGTGGCGGTTATGGCCAGCAGCCTCCGAGCGGTGGCGGCTACGGCGGTGGCTACGGCCAGCAGCCCCCCAGCGGTGGCGGCTATGGCCAGCAGCCCCCGAGTGGCGGTGGTTACGGTCAGCAGCCTCCGAGCGGTGGCGGCTACGGCGGCGGTTACGGCCAGCAGCCCCCGGCCGGCGGCAACCCGCCGGACAACCACCTGGTGGCGGCCATCCTGACCACCCTGTTCTGCTGCCTTCCGCTGGGCATCGTGTCGATCGTCAAGTCGACGCAGGTCAACTCGAAGTGGCAGGTCGGCGACTACCAGGGCGCCGCGCTCGCGAGCGAGGAGGCGAAGACCTGGTGGAAGCGGTCCCTCATCGCCGGCGCCATCTGGTGGGTGCTGGTCATCCTCTTCTACGTCGTGGTGTTCGTCCTCCTGGCTGCCAGCGTCCCGAGCTCGAGTTACTGAGGCCGGAAGGCGGATACTGGAAGCATGAGCATCGCAACCACCGAGCGGCGCGGCGCGGCACGCCTCAAGGGCCTGCTCGCGCCGCTCGGTGTTGCGGGCGCGGCGGCCGCCGTGTTCGCGTTCGTCGGGATGGTGGACCCCAACCAGCCGGGCCACTACCCGACCTGCCCGTTCCTGGCGATCACCCACCTCTACTGCCCGGGCTGCGGCACGCTGCGGACCATCCACGCGCTCGCCCATCTCGACCCGGCCACCGCGCTCGGGATGAACCCTCTTGCCGTGGCCATGATGCCGTTCCTGCTGTTCTGGTGGGGGAGATGGGTCCTACGCGCCTGGCAGGGCCGGCCGAGACGCACCACGCTCGCCCATCCGGCGTGGCTGTGGGCGTTCCTCACCCTCGTCATGGTCTACTGGGTCGTCCGTAACCTGCCGTTCGGGGCGTTCCTCGCTCCGTAGGGCCTGCCACTCGGGGGGCCTGTGGTGAGGTGACCCCGTGTGGGCCGATACCATCGCAGGACAAGGCAGAGAGCGGACGCGACGCGAACTCTCCGCCGCCCCCACAGTCGACCGGAGGGACCTCAAGCGCGTGAGTGAGCGGACGGAAGGGCCGAGTGTCCTCGACGACATCCTCGACGGGGTGCGCGCCGACCTCGCCGCACGACAGCAGGCCGTGTCCATTGAGGAGCTCAAGCGGCGGGCCGAGCGCGCCCACGCCCCCAGAGACGCCATGGCCGCGCTCGGGGGCGACAGGATCTCGGTGATCGCCGAGGTCAAGCGGTCGAGCCCGTCCAAGGGCGCGCTGGCCGCGATCGCCGACCCGGCCGCGCTGGCGGCCGACTACGAAGAGGGCGGCGCCCACGTCATCAGCGTGCTGACCGAGCGCCGCAAGTTCGGCGGCAGCCTCGACGACCTGGCGGCGGTGCGCGCCCGGGTCGACATCCCGATCCTGCGTAAAGACTTCATCCTCACCTCTTACCAGCTCTGGGAGGCCAGGGCCCACGGCGCCGACCTGGCGCTGCTGATGGTCGTCTGCCTGGAGCAGGAGGCGCTGGTGTCGCTGATCGAGCGGGCCGAGTCGATCGGGCTCACCCCGCTGGTCGAGGTGCACACCGACGAGGAGCTCGAGCGGGCGGTCGCCGCCGGCGCCCGGGTCATCGGGATCAACGCCCGCAACCTGAAGACACTCGAGGTCGACCGCGAGGTCTTCACGAAGCTGGCGCCCAAGATCCCCGATAATGTGATCAAGGTTGCCGAGTCGGGCGTGCGTGGCCCGCATGACCTGCTCGCCTACGCCAGGGCCGGCGCCGACGCCGTCCTGGTGGGGGAGAGCCTGGTCACCGGCAAGGACCCGCGCAAGGCAGTGGAGGCCCTGGTGACCGCCGGCGCCCATCCGTCGACGCGCCCCGACCACTCAGCAGAGGGATAGCAGTGGCACACGAAGGCTCCATCCTGACCGCCGCCGACCTGGCGGGCAACGGCCCGCACGGCGACGACCCCGACGTGCACGGCAAGTTCGGCATCTTCGGTGGCCGGTTCGTCCCCGAGGCGCTCATCCCGGCGCTCGACGAGGTGGCCGCGGTCTACGAGAAGGCCAAGAACGACGCGGAGTTCCTGCGCGAGTTCGACCATCTGCTGCGCACGTACGCGGGCCGGCCCACCACGCTGACCGACGTGCCGCGCTTCAGCGAGCAGGCCGGCGGCGCCCGGATCGTGCTCAAGCGCGAAGATCTCACCCACACCGGCGCCCACAAGATCAACAACGTGCTCGGCCAGGCCCTGCTGACCAAGCGGCTGGGCAAGAAGCGCGTGATCGCCGAGACCGGCGCGGGCCAGCACGGCGTGGCCACCGCCACCGCGGCCGCCCTGCTCGGCCTGGAGTGCGTGATCTACATGGGCGAGGTCGACTGCGAGCGCCAGGCGCTCAACGTCGCCAGGATGAAGCTGCTCGGCGCCACCGTGGTGCCGGTGACCAACGGCTCCCAGACGCTGAAAGACGCCATCAACGAGGCGTTCCGCGACTGGGTGACCAACGTCGACACCACCCACTACCTGTTCGGCACGGTCGCCGGGCCCCACCCGTTCCCCGAGATCGTGCGCGACTTCGCGCGCATCATCGGCGTCGAGGCCCGCCGCCAGATCCAGGAGCTGACCGGCGGCCTGCCCGACGCGGTGTGCGCGGCGGTCGGCGGCGGCAGCAACGCGATCGGCATCTTCCACGCGTTCATCGGCGACGAGGGCGTGCAGCTGCACGGCTACGAGGCCGCCGGGCACGGCCTGGAGTCCGGCGAGCACGCGCTCACGCTCACCGCCGGCTCGGTCGGCGTGCTGCACGGCTCGCGCACCTACGTGCTGCAGGACGACGAGGGCCAGACCATCGAGTCCCACTCGATCTCGGCCGGGCTCGACTACCCGGGCGTCGGCCCCGAGCACGCCTGGCTGAAGGACTCGGGCCGCGCTACCTACCACGGCGTCACCGACGACCAGGCGATGGCCGCGTTCTCGCTGCTGGCCAGGACCGAGGGCATCATCCCGGCCATCGAGTCCTCCCACGCCCTGGCGGGCGCGCTGGAGCTGGGCCGCGAGCTCGGCCCCGAGGCCACCATCCTGGTCAACCTCTCCGGGCGGGGCGACAAAGACATGGGCACGGCGATGAAATACTTCAACCTCTGACGAGCCACCACCCCGGCGCGGGGCCTCGCGCCGGGGGATAACAGGTGGGACTCGACCTTCGAAACGGACAGACATGACGACTCTTCAGACGGTTTTCGCCAAGGCGAAGGCGGACAACCGGGCCGCGCTCGTCGGCTACCTGCCCGCGGGCTTCCCCTCCAAGGGAGGCGACGTCGCCGCGGCCGCGGCCCTGGTGGAGGCCGGCTGCGACGTCATCGAGATCGGCCTGCCCTACTCCGACCCGCTCATGGACGGGCCGACGATCCAGGACGCGGTGCACCGCTCGCTGGTCAACGGCACGCGCATCGCCGACGTGCTGCGGACGGTCGAGGGCGTCGCGGCCACCGGCGCCGCCACGCTCGTCATGACGTACTGGAACCCGATCGACAAGTACGGCGCCGAGCGCTTCGCCCGCGACCTCGCCGACGCGGGCGGCGTGGGCACCATCACGCCCGACCTGACGCCCGAGGAGTCGGAGCCGTGGCGGGCGGCGTCGGCGTCCGCGGGCATCGACACGGTGTTCCTGGTCGCGCCCAGCTCGACCGAGCAGCGCATCAAGGCCGTCGTCGACTGCTGCACGGGCTTCGTGTACGCGGCCTCGCTGATGGGCGTCACCGGCGCCAGGGAGAGCGTCAACGTCGCCGCCGAGGGCCTGGTCGAGCGGACCCGGGCACACACGGACCTGCCGGTGTGCGTCGGCCTCGGCGTGGGCACGGGCGCGCAGGCGGCCGAGGTGGCGACCTACGCCGACGGGGTCATCGTGGGGTCGGCGTTCATCCGCCGCATCCTCGACGCGCCCGACGAGGCCGAGGGCCGCGCCGCCATCGCCGCTCTGGCCGGGGACATGGCCCGTGGGGTCCGCCGCTGAGACAGCTCAAAAGGACCTTCGCCGGCGTACGTCGGGGAAGGTCCAACGAGCTTTACCGCTTATTTGACGAAATTTCAGGATCTGGCGCGAAAAGTCCTTGGCGTGCGGTCCGGGGCGGGTGATGATCGGGGCCCCGAAGCGGTGTGACGCATGACCCCGAAAGGACACCGATGCGTCCCAGTCCCGTCACCTTCGCAGCGGCCCTCGCACTCGCGGTCACGGCCATGACCGCACCGGCCTCCGCCGACGATCCCGAACCGGCGACCACCCCGACGTACGAGCTACCTTCCCCGCAGGCGCCCTCGACCGGCGCTCCACCGCCCGCGCCCACCGCGCAGAACGAGCCGCCCAGGCCGGCGCGCGTGGCCCGCTCGATCGCGATCTCGTCGCCGGCGCTGCGCGTGGAGCTCGACCCGGACTTCCCGCGCGTCCTGAGCTACACCGACCGGGCGAGCGGCGCCACGCTCGGCGGCGGCGCGGGCGTGCCCGCCGTCGTGCTCAACGGCCAGGCACGGGCCGCGACCGTGGCGCTGACCGGGAGCGACGGCGCGAGCGCCCGCTACCGGCTGACCTTCCCCGGCCTCGACGGCGTCGCGCTCGGGGCGAGCATCGGGGTCAAGGACCGGGTGACGACGTTCAGGATCGACTCGGTGGCCGACACCGAGGCGTTCCGGGTCAACACCATCGACCTGCCCGGCCACGACCTGGTCTCGGTGTCGAGCGCGCAGCCGGGCGCGGCGGGCGCGTTCACCCGGCTGGATCCCGACTCGACCCGCACCGCCGACGTCTTCGCCCAGGTCACCCCGGGCACGGCGCCCGACGCGAACCCGGTCGGGGCCACGTACGCGATCGTGAACACCGACCGGCTGGCCGCCGCGGTCGAGACGAACTCCACCTACGACCGCCCCTCGGGCGTCACCGACCGGGACGCCGCCAGGATCTGGCACCAGGCCAGGAAGGACGCCGCCGGCACGGTCACCGTGGGCGTGTGGAGCGGCCAGTGGACGCACCGCGCGACCGGGTCGCCGTTCACCGAGGAGCCGCCCTGGGCCAAGGTCGTGGTCACGCCCGACGCCAACGGCGACGGGACGCTGGACTGGCAGGACGGCGCGGTGGCGTTCAGGAGCATCGCCGTCAGGGCGCCCGGCGCCGAGCAGACCGGGGACCGCGTGGTCACGCACATCCCCTTCAACTTCTCCAGCCAGGCCACGCACCCGTTCCTGCGCACCCTGGACGACGTCAAGCGCATCTCCCTGGCCACCGACGGCCTCGGGCAGCTCGCGCTGCTCAAGGGCTACCAGTCGGAGGGCCACGACGCGGCGCACCCCGACTACGGCGGCAACTACAACCGGCGCGCGGGCGGGCTGAAGGACCTGAACACGCTGCTCAAGGCCGGCAAGGGCTGGAACGCCACGTTCGGCGCCCACGTCAACGCCACCGAGTCCTACCCCGAGGCCGGGAACTTCAGCGAGCAGCTCGTCGACAAGGCCGCCAAAGGCTGGAACTGGCTCGACCAGGCGTACCTGATCGACCAGCGCGGCGACCTCACCAGGGGCACCCTGGCCAGGCGCTTCGCGCAGCTTCGCGCCGAGACCGACCGCAACCTCGCGGTGCTGTACGTGGACGTGTTCAGGCCGTTCGGCTGGGTCGCCGACCGCACGCTGGCCGAGCTGCGCGAGCAGGGCTGGCAGGTGAGCACCGAGTGGTCGGACAAGCTGGAACGCTCGTCCCTGTGGTCGCACTGGGCCAATGACCTCAACTACGGCGGGGTCACCAACAAGGGGCTGAACTCGCAGATCATCCGGTTCATCCGCAACGACGAGAAGGACGTCTGGAACGCCCACCCGATCCTGGGCAACGCCCGCATCGTCGAGTTCGAGGGCTGGCAGGCGAAGAACGACTTCACCGCGTTCTACCGCAACATCTGGGAGCACAACCTGCCGGCCAAGTTCCTGCAGCACTACAAGATCATGGACTGGAACCCGGACGAGATCGTCTTCACCGGCGGCGTGCGGGGCACGTACCGCGACGGCAGGCGCGAGCTGTTCGCCGGCGGGCACAAGGTGCTCGACGGGGGCGCCTACCTGCTGCCGTGGCAGGGCAAGTACTACCACTACAACCCGGCCGGAGGGGTCACGACCTGGGACGCCGACCGGCCGATGACCGTCTACCGGCTCACCGACCAGGGCCGCGTGGCCGCCGGCACGGTCACCCCGGACCACGGGAAGATCACGTTGCGGGCGGAGGCGGGCGTGCCGTACGTGCTCTACCCCGGCGGGGCGCCCCGGCAGGCGGACCCGGGCTGGGGGCAGGGCGGCGGCGTGCGCGACCCCGGTTTCAACGGCGACCGGCTCGCCGGATGGACCGCCACGGGCCCCGTGAGCGTCCGACGGAACGACCTGGGCCAGCGGGTGGCGCTGCTCGCCGGCGGGGCGCGGGCGGTGCTGGAGCAGCGGCTGACCGGCCTGCGGCCCGGCCGCACGTACTCCGCCTCCGCCTTCGTCGAGGTCGAGCCGGGCAGGACCCGCGAGACCACCCTGGAGGTCGCCGGGCGGGCGGTGACGGTCAGCCGGTCCACGGCCAGGAACTACATCGCCTCCGACGAGAAGCACGACACCTTCTTCCAGCGGGCCGGGGTGACCTTCACCGCGCCCGGCACGTCGGCCACCCTGCGGATCACGGCCGCCGCCGCCGACGGGGACGTGCGGGTGGACGACGTGCGGGTGTTCGAGCGGGAGCCGGCCGGCGCGGTCGAGACGTTCGAGTCGGCCGAGCCCGGCTGGGGGCCGTTCGTGAAGGGGGAGGCGGGCGGGTCGTTCGACGCGCGCACGCACCTGTCCGAGCGGCACGAGCCGTACACGCAGGCCGGGTGGAACGGCAAGACGATCGACGACGTGCTCAGCGGCGACTGGTCGCTGAAGGCGCACGAGGAGCGCCAGGGGCTGATCTACCGCACGCTGCCGTGGACCGCCCGGTTCGAGCCGGGGCACGCGTACGAGGTGTCCTTCGCCTACCAGAGCGCGCAGGCGGGCACGTACGCGTGGGTCACCGGCTACGACAAGGGCGGCGCCGGCGTCGAGACCCGGCGCACGCCCATCCCCGAGCGGCGGAGCACGGCGACGTTCAAGGAGCGGGTGATCGCCGGGTGCGGCGACGTGTGGGTCGGGCTGCGCTCGCTCAAGGCCGAGCAGGCCGGGGCCGACTTCGTGCTCGACGACTTCTCCGTGACCGACCTCGGCGCCGCCCCGGAGGCGCAGGCGTGCGCGTCGCTGGACGTGGCGCCCGCCGCCGTGTTCGAGCAGGGGAGGGCCAACGAGGTCGTCACCACGTTCACGAACCTCGAGGACACGCCGGCCACGGACGTGCGGGTGACACTGGACGTCCCGGACGGGTGGACGGCCGCCGGCGACGGGAGCGGCACCGTCGCGCCCGGCGGGAAGCTGACCACGACCTGGCAGGTCACCCCGCCTGCCGACGCCTTCGGCGGCTTCCCGCTCGGGGCCGCCGCCGGCTACACCGCCGGCGGGGTGGCCAAGCGGCTCACCGCGTCCGCGACCGTGCGCACCCTGCCCCCGCCGCCGGGCGGGGACGCCTACGCGAGCGACCTGGAGTGGGTCAGCGCGGTCAACGGCTGGGGGCCGGTGGAGCGCGACCGGTCCAACGGCGACACCGGCGAGGCCGACGGCGGGCCGATCGTCGTCGGCGGGCGGACGTTCGCCAAGGGCCTGGGCACGCACGCGCCGGCCGAAGTCCGGTTCTACCTGGGTGGCGCGTGTACGGGGTTCACGGCGTTCGTCGGGGTCGACGACGTGCAGGCCACGCGGGGGTCGGTGCAGTTCGCCGTGGTGGCTGACGGTGTGGAGAAGGCGCGCAGCCCGGTCCTGCGGGCCGCCGACGCGCCGTACGAGCTGAGCGCCGACCTGTCGGGCGCCCGTTACGTGGACCTGGTGGCCGGGGACGGCGGCGACGGGAACGGCAACGACCACGCCGACTGGGGCGAGGCCAGATTCACGTGCGTCGTGGGCCCGTCACCGTCGTGAACCCGACTCGGGCCCGTCACCCTCGTGAACCCGGCTCGCTCATGCCCGCACCGCCCTGGCGAACAGCCCGGCCAGCTCGTCGGCGTACTCGGCCAGGTCGGCGTCCGGGTCGGTCTCCAACAGGGACGGCAGCCCGTCCAGCGCCCGCTGGACCGCCATCGCGGTCACCCGCACGTGGAACGTCCCGAACTCGCCGCTCTCCTGCCCCCACGCCAGCAGCCGCTCGACGGGGGACGGCGCCGGCGGGCCGGTGGCCGAGTTGTGGAAGATCTCCGTGGCGGCGCGCATCTCGGCGCGGTGCTCGCCGATGTAGTCCACCATCGAGCGGATGTACGTCTCCAGCGCCGCGCCGGCCGTGCGCCGGCCGCTCACCCGCTCGGTGATGAACGCCGAGAGCCGCTCGTGGATCGTCGCGATCACCTGGCCGATCAGCTCGTCCTTGCCCTCGAAGTGGTACGAGATCAGGCGCGTGCTGCTGAGCCCGGCACGCTCGGCGATCCGGGCGAACGACGCCTGGTGGTAGCCGAGCTCGGCGATCGTGGCGATGGTGGCCGTCACGATCTGCGCCCTTCTGGCAGAGCCCGTGACAGTTACCTGCATGAGTAAACTTTAACTTGGGTGTGTAATTCCCGCAAGAAACACGGCTTAGCCGATGCTTATCCGCCGCGTGGTCAGATGGATTCCCGGTACTGTGCCCATCCCGGCACGGAGAAAGAGGAGATGGCGTGTGGACGCGTCACTATCGTCACGCAGAGAGATTTCGGCGATACCCTGGGTGACGACCGTCGCCCGGCTGGTCCTGGGCGGGGTGCTGATCGCGGCGGGTGGGCTGAAGATCGGCAACCCGGCCGACTCGGTCGTGGCGGTCAAGGCTTACCAGCTGCTGCCCGAGTCGATCGCCGTCACGGTGGGCTACACCCTGCCGATCCTGGAGATCGTCGTCGGCCTGCTGCTGGTCGTCGGTCTGCTGACCAGGGTGGCCGCGGTGATCGCCGGGCTGCTCATGTTCGCCTTCGTCTTCGGCATCGCCTGGGCCTGGGCGCACGGCCTGCGGATCGACTGCGGCTGCTTCGGTGGCGGGGGCCAGCTAGGGGTAGGGGAGGAGCCGACGTACTTGCTCGACATCCTGCGCGACTTCGGGCTCGTGCTGCTCGGCGCCTGGGCTACGCGTTTCCCGCCGGGCCGGTTCGCGCTCGACGGGGCCCTCGGACTGGGGGGCGATAATCGTGATGAAGGGGATGACGACGATGAGCAAGGCTGAGCGCACCAAGACGAAGTCGGCGCGCGAGAAGATCAGGGAACAGCAGGCCGAGGCCCGCCTGCGCGACAGGCGCCGGCGCATCGCCACGTACGTGACCGCGTCGGCGGTCGCGGTGGCCGCCGTCGGGCTCGGCTGGTTGTACGCGGCCAGCAACTCGCAGTCGGAGGAGGCCGCCGGCGCGCTCGCGTCGGTCACGGTGCAGCCCGACGGCTCGGTCGTGATGGCCAACCAGGGCGTCACCAAGCCCGTGGTCGACATCTACGAGGACTTCCAGTGCCCCGCCTGCAAGGAGCTGGAGCGGGTCAGCGGCCAGACCTTCAAGAACCTCGCCGCCGAGGGCAAGGCCAAGGTCGTCTACCACCCGATCACGATCTTCTCGCAGGAGCCGACCAAGTCCAACTCCGTACGCGCGGGCAGCGCCGCCCGGTGCGTCGCCGACGGCAAGCAGTGGCTGGCCTTCCACGACCTGCTCTACCAGAACCAGCCGTCCGAGACCGAGGCCGGCTTCACGCCCGACCAGCTGAAGAGCTGGGGCAAGGAAGCAGGGGTGACCGCGCCCGGCTTCGACCAGTGCGTCACCTCGGGGAAGAACGCCGACGCGCAGCTCGCGTTCAGCAAGAAGGTCATCGAGGCGCAGAAGATCAACCATACGCCGACGGTGAAACTGAACGGCCAGGAAATCGACAATCCCGTACTGTTCAGCCCGCAGGATCTTCGCGAAGAGATTACGAAGGCGGCCAAGTAGCTTCTCTTCCGCTACCCTCACCTGACATGCCCCTTGCCTCGATTCCCAGCCCTTCTCAGGGGGTCTGGTATCTCGGAATCATCCCGATCCGGGCTTATGCGCTATGCATCGTGCTCGGCGTCATCGTCGCCGTCTGGCTGAGCGAGCGGCGCTGGCAAGCCCGCGGTGGCCAGAAGGGGACGATCGTCGACATCGCGGTCCCCGCGGTCATCTTCGGCCTGATCGGCGGCCGCCTCTACCACGTCATCACCGACTGGCAGACCTATTTCGGCAGCCGCGCGATCAAGGAGCCCATCCAGGCGCTGTTCATCTGGGAGGGCGGCCTCGGCATCTGGGGCGCGGTCGCGCTCGGCGCGCTCGGCGTCTGGTTCGCCGTGCGCAAACGCGGCATCTCCATGAGCGCCGTCGCCGACACGGTCGCGCCCGGCATCATCTTCGCCCAGGCCATCGGCCGCTGGGGCAACTGGTTCAACCAGGAGCTCTACGGCTCGCCGACCACGCTGCCGTGGGGTCTGGAGATCGACGCCGACCACGGGGGCGAGCCGGGGGTGCTCTACCACCCGACCTTCCTGTACGAGTCGCTGTGGGACGTGGCGCTCGGCTTCGTGCTCCTCTTCATGGGCCGGCGCTTCGCCCTGCGCCACGGGCGGCTGTTCGCCCTCTACGTCGCCGGCTACACGCTGGGCCGCTTCTGGATCGAGGGGCTGCGCATCGACCCGGTCGGCGGCGTGGACCACGCGGTGACGCTCCTCGGGCTGCGGATCAACCAGTGGACGTCGATCGTGCTGTTCGTGGCGGCGCTGGCGTACTTCTGGCTGGCCAGGAACAAGGACACCGTCGAGATCGTCGTGTCCCCTGACGGCCCGCCGGATGCGGGCTCGGAGGGGTCGTCGGAGGACGGGCCCGGCGAGACGGCCACCTCGACCGACGACGGCGAGGACACCCGACCACCGGACGAGAGGTCCAAGGACGGCGAGGTCGCGGACGCAGCGTCCAAGGACGGCGAAACCGCAGACCAGAAGGCCGAGCCCGACGGCCCTGCGGATTCCGACGGCCCCGCGGACGACTCACCGGCGTCCGAGAAGGCCACAACCGGGAAGGCGGCGGTCGAGAAAGCGGCGTCCGAGAAGGCGGAGGACGGCGAAGCGGCGGATGACCCGGCCCCGGCCCCGGCTGGCGACCCGACTGCGGCGGGCGACTCAGCTCCGGCCGGCGACTCGACTCCGGCGGATGATGTGCCCCCCGCCGACGGGGTAGAGGCATCCGATGCCGAAGTCGTGAAGAAGGAGAAGAACTCGCGATGAGCGGTCGCGCGGAGATCCACCACCAGCATCGCGACGTCACCGGGGGCTGGTTGCGGCCCTCGGTGTTCGGCGCGATGGACGGCCTGGTGTCGAACTTCGCGCTCATCGCGGGTGTCGCGGGCGGCACGACCAACACGAAGGTCATCGCCCTCGGAGGCGTCGCCGGGCTCGCCGCCGGCGCGCTGTCCATGGCGGGCGGCGAGTACGTCTCGGTCTCCAGCCAGCGCGAGCTGGCCCAGGCCGAGATCGCCGTGGAACGGCGCGAGATCGCCCGCCACCCTGACGACGAGCAAGCGGAGCTGGCACAGACGTTCGTCGACAAGGGTGTGGAGCCCCACCTGGCCGCCGAGGTGTCCAGGCAGATCTCCCGCAACCCGGACCGGGCGCTGGAGATCCACGCCCAGCAGGAGCTGGGCGTCGCCCCCGGCGACCTGCCCTCACCGACCCTGGCGGCGGTGTCGTCGTTCCTGTCGTTCAGCCTGGGGGCGTTGCTGCCCCTGCTGCCATTCCTGTTGGGTGCCAGGGACCTGGCGCTGTCGGCCGCGGTGTCCTGCGTGGCCCTGTTCGCGGCGGGGGCGCTGGTCTCGGCGGTGACAGCGCGGAGCTGGTGGTACTCAGGGCTGCGCCAGCTCGTGGTGGGCGTGGTCGCCGCGGGGGTCACGTTCGGCCTCGGCAACCTGATCGGCGCGGCGGGCCTGTGATGGCCCGCAGGAGAGCCGGATCGGGCGGACACGGCAGATCCTCCTCCGGCCAGGACGGCACGGGCCGCACCCGCGGCGGCCGCTCGGCCGGCAGAGACAAGGACACCTCCGCCCCCCAAGGCACCGGCCAGCCGACGCCAGGCCCGGACAGCGACGCCTGGCCCCCAGCCGACACCACCGGCGGCCGCGCGAGTGGCAGCTGGCCTGCACGGGATGTCCAGGACGCGGGTGGTAGCTGGCCCGCGCGGGATGTGCGGGACACAGGCGGAAGTTGGCCGGCCCGTGATGTCCAGGACGCCGGTGGTAGTTGGCCTGCGCGGGATATGCGGGATGCGGGCGGTAGCTGGCCGGCCCGGGAGGCCCAGGGCGCGAGCGGCAGTTGGCCCGCTCGGGATGTCCAGGACACCGGTGGTGCTGGTGGGCGCCGGGCGTCAGGCTCGGATGGAGCGGGCCGAGCTGGAGGTAGCTGGCCGGCCCGTGATGTTCAGGATGCGGGTGGTAGTTGGCCTGCGCGGGATATGCGGGACGCGGGCGGTAGCTGGCCGGCCCGGGAGGCCCAGGGCGCGAGCGGCAGTTGGCCCGCTCGGGATGTCCAGGACACCGGTGGTGCTGGTGGGCGCCGGGCGTCAGGCTCGGATGGAGCGGGCCGAGCTGGAGGTAGCTGGCCGGCACGTGATGTTCAGGATGCGGGTGGTAGTTGGCCTGCGCGGGATATGCGGGACGCGGGTGGTAGCTGGCCTGCGCGAGATGTCCAGGACACCGGTGGTGCTGGTGGGCGCCGGGGATCCGGTTCGGATGACGCCGGCCGGGCTGGTGGCCAGCCCGCCTCGGAGGCGCGGGGCACTCGTCGTGCCGGTGGTCGCCGGTCGGCGGGCACGGACGACGCCGGGCGGGGCGGTCACACTCGGTCGTCCGCAGGCCCGGAGGGTGGCGGCCACGCAGCCGGCGGCTGGTCGGCGGCAGGCGCGGACGGCGGCTGGCAGTCGGGCGGCGGCGGTCAGCCGACAGCCGGTGCGGGTGGTCGACATGGCGGCAACGAGGGCAGGCCCGGCGCTGGTGCCGATGCCAGCCCTGGGGCCACCGGTGGCGCCGTTGCTGGTGCTGGGGCCATTGGCGGTACTGGTGTTGGATCCACTGGCGGTGCTGCTGCTGGTGCCGGAGCGGGTGGCACTGGAGTTGGCGGGGCTGGTGCTGGCGGCGCTGGTGCGGGTGCTGGGGAGTGGCAGTCTGGCGACGACGGTCGGCTGTTGGCTGAGGCGACCGGTGGCGGTCGTCTGCCATCCGGCAACGGTGGTGAGAAGCGTGCCGGGCGAAGGCGAGCGAAGGCGAGCCACAGTGCCGATGACCGGTCGGCGGGCGACGCCGGCCGTGGCAACTGGGCGGCCGAAGGTGACGATTCCGCGGCTGATGCGGTCGGTGGCGACTGGACGGTCAGCGGTATGCGGTCCGTCACCGACGGGACCGGGTCCCGCCGATCCGGTGGCCGTCGTTCGGCGGCTGAGACCGACGGGGGTCGTTCGGCATCCGGAGGCCGCGGTCGTCGCGCGGCGGGTGGGGCCAAAGGTGGCCGTTCGGCGGCCGGGGCGGATGGCGGCCGTTCGGCGGCTGAGAGCGACGGCGGTCGCTCGGTGGCCGGGGTCGAGGGTGGCCGATTGGTGGCCGGGGCCGACGGCGGTTGGTCGGTGGTCGAGGGTGAGGACGATCGGTTCGCCGACGATGGCCGGTTCGGGTTCGGGGCCGATGATGGTGTTTCGGCTTCCGAGGCTCGCGAGCGGGAGTCCGATGACGGCGGACGGCCGGGGAAGTTCTCGCGTACGCGACGGCGTCCACCGCGTTCTGACTGGCAGTTCCCGCTGCTCACCGGCATGGGATTGCAACCCAAGCAGCAGCGGCTGATCGTCATCATCGCCACGATCATCGGCGTGCTGGCGGGCGGGACCGGGCTGGTCGTCGCCATCAACTCCATCGGCGACTACTCCCCGGAGCAGCGGACCAGCGCCGCGGTGATCGCGCCGGAGACGGCGCTCCCGCGCATCTTCAGAGGCTGGGGCTCGCCCAAGCTGTTCGACCCTGTGACGGACAGGGCCAAGGACCAGCGGGCGTTGACCGAGAAGGAGGTGTTCGGCCAGAGCGAGCTCGTCGTGTCCAAGAAGCTAAAGCTCAAGCTCGTGGCCAAGAAACTCGACACCGACTGCTCGGCGGTGCTTTGGGGCAAGAACCTCCTCGAACTGGTGTCGGACGCCGAATGCACCCAAGCCGCCCGAGGGCTCTACACGACCTCCGACGGCAGGTACGTCGGCCAGTACACGCTGCTCAACCTCAAGGACGGCAAGTCGGCCGCCGACCTGGTGGAGCAATTGAAGACGCTTTACCGGGGCGGTTGGACGCGCCCCCTGGAGTCCGCCAAGGCCACGTTCCCCGCGGGCGGCTACTCGGAGGCGGGCGGCTACGCCCTCGGCCACTACGTCGGCCTGGTGTGGTTGGGCAAGGTCGACGGCACGGATCCCGGCGCCAAGGACGACTTCGTCTCGCTCACTCTGGCGATGCGTGGGGCGGAGAAGGCCGTCTACCGCCGCGTCGCCACGATCACAGGACCGTCCTCCTGATGCCGAACCACAAGCCCCCGAACCACGCCCACACCCGGCGCCACCCAACCGGCCCAACCGGCCCAGCGGGCACAAGTCGTCCAAGCTGGTCGAGCCGGCTGAGCCGACCCGACCGGGGTGTCGGCTGCTTCACACCTGCCGCAACACCAGGTCCAGTCGTTGGCTGGCGCTCGCACCGGCTGACGGCGTCACGTCCGGGCGCGGTGGGTCGTGGCGAGACGTTCCGTGACGTCGTCACGATCCCTGAGGGTGGTTGTTCGGGGTCCGAGGGCGTTGTGGTGATCGCGGAACGCGGTCGCTCGGGGGCCGGGAGTGTCGTCGCGAGCATCGAGGGTGGCCGCTTGAGGGCTGGGGATGTTGTGGCGATTGTGGAGGGTGGTCGGCTGAGGACTCGGGGCGTCGTCGCGGATCCGGAGGTGGCCTGCTGATGTCGCGTCGTGTTGTCATTCCCGTTGTGGTCGCTGTCGTGGCGGTTGTCGCGGTGGCCGGGTGGTTGTGGTTGCGGCGTGAGGATCCCAGACCTGCCAATTTCCACGCTGAGCCCACCTCCGCCTTCTACGCCGCTATCGACACCCGCCAGAATGACGCCGCGCCCCTCACCCTGAACGAGGTCTTCACCCCCACCACCCAGACCCTGGGCGCCATGCGCCTGGACGCCACGCGGCAGTTCAGCGACTGTGATGAGGTCCTCTCGGGGGTCTCGGCGACGGGCTGCACGCAGGCGCTCCAGGCGACGTACAAGGGGAGTGCGGTGGCGGGTCAGTTCGTCATCTTCAACCTGAGTGACGGGCGGGCGGCTGATGCGCTGGTGTCGGCGCTGGGTAAGGACGGGTTCGTGCGGCAGGACATCGCGTTCGAGCCCGCTGGGAGTCGGGCCCAGGCGCGGGCGATGGGGCACTACGTGACGGTGAGCTGGGCCGGAGGGACGGCGCCTGCGCAGGACCTTGTCACCGCTCTTGTGGCGCTCGACGGTTTGGGGCGGGTCGTCCAGGGCCGTATCGTCGCCGCCACCTGACCAGGCCGTTTCCGACCCTCGACTGCCCACCCCCTCGGCGACCGGCGCCCCTTGTCCGCCCCCTCGGCGACCCGCGTCCCCTGCATGCCCTCTCGGCAGCCCGCGCCCCCTGCCCGCGCCCCCTGCCCGCGCCCTCGGCGGCCCGTGCCTCCTGCCCGCCTCTTGACGACCCGCGCCCTTGAGTGGGCTCGCTGTGGGTGTCCGCGTGTGTGACGGCCTTTTGAGCGTGCCTTGCGCCTGCCGTGCCGCTCTCGGCTGCCTGCGGCTGGCCTTGTCGGCGGCTCCCTGTGCGGTGAGTGGGCTTGCTGTGGGTGTCTGGGTGTGTGACGGCCTTCGTGTGCCTTGCGCCTGCCGTCGCCCGTGGGGCCGCTCTTGACTGCCTGTGGCTGGGCTCGTTCGCGACTTGCCTGTGCCCTTGAGTGGGTCAGGTGGTGGTGGTCAGGGCGGAGATGGTTGTGGTGACTGCTTCGGGGAGGGCGGACAGGTGGTGGAGTGGGGCGTCCAGGGGGGTCAGGCCCTCTGACCATGGGGCGGCTTCGGCGATGAGGGTGCGGGCCTCGTTCTTGGTCAGGGTCGAGCCTTGGGCACGGGCCACCGCGATGAGGGCCTCGCGCCACGTGTTGGCCAGTTTGGCGTGCGCGTTGTCCAGGATCCGGCGCAGCACCGAGGCCGCCTCGCCGTCCGGCTGTGGCAGGCGTACGGCGTCCAGGACGTCGCCGCCGGCGCTCAGCTTGTAGACCGTGGACAGCACGTCGGGCAGGGGCGGGAGGTCGGGGCACACGACGCGTACGTGGGAGGCGCGGGTCGCCAGGAGGATGCGCGGGAGGGCGGCCTCCAGGCCCGGGGGCAGGGCCACGGCCACGCGGTCGAGGGTGGCGGCGTACGGCTTGGAGAGCCAGGTCGAGAGGCGTACCCGGGGCTGGGTGAGGTCCTTGGGCCACTCGCCGACCAGCAGGTCGGGGTCGAAGCCCTGGATGGCCTCCTGCGGAGCCGAGAGGGCGTTTTGGGCGCTTTCGACCGATTGCGGGCCCTGAGTGTAGATGGCGGTGGTCTGGCGGCTCAGGCGGGACGTGACGGCCGGGCGCGTCTTGGTGGTGGGGTGCAGGATGTACATGTCGGCGGCGGAGCCGATGGCTTCTGCGCCGAAATATCGGTTGAAGTCGGGATAGATGGCTTCGTAGGCGAGGTTGAGGTCCGTCAGGGCCTGCTGGACCTTGAAGGCCAGCATCGGGGTGCGTTCGCTGGCGCCGTACGCGAGCAGGATGCGGCCGTTGTCCGCCAGGGCCTCGGCGGCGCGCGCCACGAACAGGCCCGTGCCCTCCGGCGTGTACGGCGGGTCGGTGAGCGCGAGGTCGTGGTCTCGGGCGGAGGCCGGCAGGCCGAGGCGCAGGTCGGCCCAGCGGGTGCGGACGCCCAGGCGCTGGGCGTCGATGTACGCCAGGATGCGCTCGTCGATGTCGACCACCGTGACGTCGGTCTCCGGATGGACCAGCTTGACCGCCAGCGAGGTCAGGTCGTGGTCGCCCACGCACAGCAGGCGCGTGCCGGGGAGCCAGAAACGGGTGCCCAGCAGCAGCGCCCGCCTCAGGACCGTCTCGGGGGTGGCCGAGACGTGGTCGAGCACGTGGCGGGCGCGCGGGGCCCGGGCGACGAGATCCTTGAGACGGGCGAGCTCCGCGGCGTAGTGGGGGAGCAGGTGGGCCACCGGATCCTCCGGCGGCGGGGCCAGCGCGAGGAGGTCCTGGTAGTCAGGGGTGTGGATCAGCGGGACGCGGAAGGTCTCGCCGTCCCGCTCCAGGCGGAGCTCGCGGAGCAGGGCCTCGATCGTGCGCCTGGAGGTGGCGGTCTCTCTGACCAGATCGGCCAGCGTCCACCACTGGCCGTCGCACAGGAGGGTCAGGGCGTGCCGCAGCCGCCTGCTGTCCGCCCCGGCCTCGCTGAACAGCCGCTCCACCCCGTCACGGTCCATGAGGGTCACCCTATCGACCATCCGGAGTCCCACGCTTTGGCCGGGCAGGGGCCTGAGGGGAGGGCTGTTGTTGCCATGGGGGAAGGTCGGGGCTGTGCGTGGGGGTGATGTCGTGGACGAAGTGACGGATGCGTGGCGGGCTAGCTCCTGAGGTGGATGAATTCCTGTGTGGTGAGGGAACGAGGGGGCGATGGGCGGGTCAATAAGGTGCGGGTGACCCGCCCGCCAGGCGGCCGGGGCGTGGCGGGGGTGCCCGGAGATGCCAGTGGGGCGGGCGAGGCGCCGGGGCGGGGAGCGGTGGTGGGTGGTGGGTTTCGGCGCTTGGGCTGGGGTCGTGGAGGGGGTGCGGGGCGGTGAGGGGTGGAGTCGCTCGTCGTGCCGTAAATCGCACGTCTGGAGCGGGAATTTTGGAGCCCTAGTCCGGGGTTTGGGATAGGGAGTTCGGATGTTGGGATGAGGCCCAATGTTCGCAATGCGGACGTGGCGGGCACCATTCCGGCAGGGTGGGGTAACCTCTACCCACGATATGCAGCAGGGCCAACGTCGTCCCCGCCTGTAGCGCAGTTAGAGACAGACGATGACGACGGGAGGGATTAAATGCCTGCTGCCCACCTCGGGTTCCCCGAGCCCCAGGGCCTGTACCACCCCGCCAACGAGCATGATGCCTGCGGTGTCGCCATGGTTGCCGACGTCGCCGGGCGCCGGGGGCACGGGATCGTGGTCAAGGCGCTGACGGCTCTGTGCAATCTTGATCATCGGGGGGCCAAGGGTAGCGAGCCGGACACCGGCGACGGAGCCGGGATCCTGACGCAGATCCCCGATGGGTTCTACCGCGCGAGCGTGCCGTTCGCGCTTCCCCCTGCCGGCGCGTACGCGACCGGCATCGCCTTCCTGCCGTTCGACGAGCAGGCCAGGGGCATCGCCACCGGCCTGATCGAGGAGATCGCGGCCGAGGAGGGCCTCACCGTGCTCGGCTGGCGTGAGCTGCCGGTCGACCGCGAGCTGCCCGGGCCGAGCGCCAGGGCCGTCATGCCGCACTTCGCCCAGCTGTTCGTGACCGACCCCGAGGGCCGGGAGGGGCTGGAGCTCGACCGGCTGGCGTTCTGCCTGCGCAAGAGGGCCGAGCACGAGGCGCACGTGTACTTCCCCTCGCTGTCCGCCAGGACGATCGTCTACAAGGGCATGCTCACGCCCGACCAGGTCGAGCCGTTCTTCCCCGACCTGAGCGACGAGCGTTACGAGACGGCGATCGCGCTGGTGCACTCGCGCTTCTCCACCAACACGTTCCCGAGCTGGCCGCTCGCCCACCCCTACCGTTACATCGCCCACAACGGCGAGATCAACACGGTCAAGGGCAACCGCAACTGGATGCGGGCCCGCGAGGCGATGCTGGAGTCTGCCCACATCCCGGGCGATATTTCACGACTTTTCCCCATCTGTGACCCGGATGGCAGCGACACCGCCAGCTTCGACGAGGCCCTCGAGCTGCTGCACATCGGCGGCCGGAGCCTGCCCCACGCCGTCCTGATGATGATCCCGGAGGCGTGGGAGAACCACACCGAGATGGACCCCGCGCGCCGGGCCTTCTACGAGTTCCACTCCTCGATGATGGAGGCGTGGGACGGCCCCGCGTCGATCACGTTCACCGACGGCACTCTGGCCGGCGCCGTGCTCGACCGCAACGGCCTGCGCCCCGGCCGCTTCTGGGTGACCGCCGACGGCCTGGTCGTGCTGGCCTCCGAGGCCGGTGTGCTGGACTTCAAGCCCGAGGACGTGGTCAGGAAGGGCCGCCTCCAGCCGGGCCGCATGTTCCTCATCGACACCGCCCGCGGCAAGATCATCGAGGACGACGAGATCAAGGCCGAGCTGGCCGCCGAGCTGCCGTACGAGGAGTGGCTGCACGCGGGGCTCGTCCGCTTCGAGGAGCTGCCCGCGCGGCAGCGGGAGATCCCCACGCACGAGGCGCTGGTCAAGCGGCAGCAGACCTTCGGCTACACCGAGGAAGAGCTGCGCATCATCCTGTCGCCGATGGCCAGGGCCGGCCAGGAGCCGATCGGCTCCATGGGCACCGACACGCCCGTGGCCGTGCTGAGCGAGAAGCCGCGGCTCCTGTTCGACTACTTCACGCAGCTGTTCGCGCAGGTCACGAACCCGCCGCTGGACGCCATCCGTGAAGAGCTGGTCACCTCGCTGGCCAGCACCATCGGTCCCGAGGGCAACCTGCTCGACCCGGGTCCGTCGTCGTGCCGCCAGCTCGTGCTGCCGTACCCGGTGATCGACAACGACGAGCTCGCCAAGATCATCCACATCAACGACGAGCACGACCTGCCCGGCTTCCACCCGTACGTCATCAGCGGCCTGTACGAGGTCGCCGGCGGCGGTGAGGCGCTGCTGGGCCGCCTGGAGGAGATCAGGGCCGAGGCGTCCCGGGCGATCGCGGGCGGCGCGCGGATCATCGTGCTGTCCGACCGCGGCTCGTCGGAGACGCTGGCGCCGATCCCGGCGCTGCTGCTGACCGGCGCGGTGCACCACCACCTGATCCAGGAGAAGACCCGCACCAAGATCGGCCTCGTGGTCGAGACCGCCGAGGCCCGCGAGTGCCACCACATGGCGCTGCTCATCGGGTACGGCGCCGGCGCGATCAACCCGTACCTCGCGATCGAGACCATCGAGGACCTGGTCGACACCGGTGCCCTCCAGATGGACAAGCGCAAGGCCGTGCGCAACCTGATCAAGGCGTACGGCAAGGGCGTCATCAAGGTCATGTCCAAGATGGGCGTGTCCACGGTGGCCTCCTACACCGGCGCGCAGATCTTCGAGGCGCTCGGCCTGAGCCAGGAGGTCATCGACTCCTGCTTCACCGGCACCACCTCCCGCCTGGGCGGGGTCGGGTTCGACGTGCTGGCCAAGGAGGTCGAGCAGCGGCACCGCCACGCCTACCCGCGCGCGGAGAACGCCCACCGCCGCCTCCAGGTCGGCGGCGAGTACCAGTGGCGGCGCGAGGGCGAGCCGCACCTGTTCAACCCCGAGACCGTCTTCAAGCTGCAGCACGCCACCAGGACCCGCCGCTACGAGATCTTCAAGGAGTACACGAACCTCGTGGACTCCCAGGCGGAGCGGCTGATGACCCTGCGCGGCCTGTTCAAGCTGCGCAAGGGCGAGCCGATCCCGATCGAGGAGGTCGAGCCGGCCTCGGAGATCGTCAAGCGGTTCTCGACGGGCGCGATGTCGTACGGCTCCATCTCCATGGAGGCGCACGAGACGCTCGCCATGGCGATGAACCAGCTCGGCGGCAAGTCCAACACCGGCGAGGGCGGCGAGGACCCCGAGCGGCTCTACGACGCCGCCCGCCGCAGCGCCATCAAGCAGGTCGCCAGCGGCCGGTTCGGCGTCACCAGCGAATACCTGGTGAACGCGGCCGACCTGCAGATCAAGATGGCCCAGGGCGCCAAGCCCGGCGAGGGCGGCCAGCTGCCCGGCCACAAGGTCTACCCGTGGATCGCCAAGACCAGGCACTCCACGCCGGGCGTCGGCCTCATCTCGCCGCCGCCGCACCACGACATCTACTCGATCGAGGACCTGGCCCAGCTCATCCACGACCTGAAGAACTCCAACCCGGAGGCCAGGGTCCACGTGAAGCTGGTCGCCGAGGTCGGCGTCGGCACGGTCGCCGCGGGCGTGTCGAAGGCGCACGCCGACGTGGTGCTCATCTCCGGGCACGACGGCGGCACCGGCGCGTCCCCGCTGACGAGCCTCAAGCACGCGGGCGCCCCGTGGGAGCTCGGCCTGGCCGAGACCCAGCAGACGCTCCTGCTGAACGGCCTGCGCGACCGCATCGTCGTCCAGGTCGACGGCCAGCTCAAGACCGGCCGCGACGTCGTCATCGCCGCGCTGCTCGGCGCCGAGGAGTACGGCTTCGCCACCGCGCCCCTCGTCGTCAGCGGCTGCGTCATGATGCGGGTCTGCCACCTCGACACCTGCCCCGTGGGCGTCGCCACGCAGAACCCGGAGCTGCGCAAGCGCTTCAGTGGCAAGCCGGAGTTCGTGGTCAACTTCTTCGAGTTCATCGCCGAGGAGATCCGCGAATACCTGGCCGAGCTGGGCTTCCGCTCGCTCGACGAGGCGATCGGGCACGTCGAGCTGCTCGACATGTCGGCGGCCGAGGACCACTGGAAGGCCAGCGGCCTCGACCTGGCGCCGATCCTGCACAAGCCCGAACTGCCCGCCGGCACGGCGCTGCGCCGCGTCATCGAGCAGGACCACGGGCTGCAGCACGCGCTGGACAACACGCTGATCCAGCTCGCCGAGGGCGCGCTCAACGAGGGCACCCCGGTCACGCTGGAGCTGCCCATCCGCAACGTCAACCGCACGGTCGGCACCATGCTCGGCTATCAGGTGACCAAGCGGTACGGCGGCCAGGGCCTGCCCGACAACACGATCGACATCTCGTTCACCGGGTCGGCGGGCAACTCGTTCGGCGCGTTCCTGCCGCGCGGGGTCACGCTGCGGCTGACCGGCGACGCCAACGACTACCTCGGCAAGGGCCTGTCCGGCGGGCGGATCACCGTCCGGCCGCACGAGGAGGCCCCGCTCGACGGCCACATCATCTCCGGCAACGTCGCCCTGTACGGAGCCACGTCCGGCGAGGTGTTCGTCCGCGGCGTCGTGGGCGAGCGGTTCTGCGTGCGCAACTCCGGCGCCACGGCGGTCGTCGAGGGCGTGGGCGACCACGGCTGCGAGTACATGACCGGCGGACGGGCCGTCGTCCTCGGGCCGACCGGGCGCAACTTCGCGGCCGGCATGTCGGGCGGCATCGCGTACCTGCTCGACCTCAAGTCCGAGCGGGTCAACCGCGAGATGGTCGCCATCGAGACGCTCACCGAGGAGGACGGCGAGTTCCTCAAGGAGATCGTCGAGAAGCACTTCGCGGAGACCGGCTCGCCGGTCGCCAAGGAGCTGCTGGCCGACTGGGACGCGGCGCTGGGCCGGTTCGGCAAGATCATGCCGACCGACTACAAGCGGGTGCTGGCCGCCGCCGAGGCCGCCCGCATCGAAGGCAGGGACATCGACGAGGCGGTCATGGCCGCCGCGGTGCAGAGCTAAGGGAGGCGTAACCGAATGGCTGACCCCAAGGGTTTTCTCACGCACGACCGGGAGCTGCCGGCGCGCCGCCCCGTGGACGTCCGCATCAGCGACTGGCGCGAGGTCTACCAGGACTTCTCGCAGGAGAAGCTGACCAAGCAGGCGGCCCGCTGCATGGACTGCGGCATCCCGTTCTGCCACAACGGCTGCCCGCTCGGGAACCTCATCCCCGAGTGGAACGACCTCGTCTACCGCACCGACTGGCGCGAGGCGATCGAGCGGCTGCACGCCACGAACAACTTCCCCGAGTTCACGGGCCGGCTCTGCCCGGCCCCGTGCGAGGCGGCGTGCGTGCTCGGCATCAACTCCGACCCCGTGGCGATCAAGCGGGTCGAGGTCGAGGTCATCGACCGGGCGTTCGCCGAGGGCTGGGTGACCCCGCAGCCCCCGGCCGTCAAGACCGGCAAGAGGGTCGCGGTCGTCGGCTCGGGCCCGGCGGGCCTGGCCGCGGCGCAGCAGCTCACCAGGGCCGGGCATGACGTGGTCGTGTTCGAGCGGGCCGACCGGATCGGCGGCCTGCTGCGGTACGGCATCCCCGAGTTCAAGATGGAGAAGCGGCACATCGAGCGCCGCCTGGAGCAGATGCGGGCCGAGGGCACCGAGTTCCGCACCGGCGTGAACGTCGGCGTCGACATCACCGCCGCCGAGCTGCGCGAGCAGTTCGACGCCGTGGTGCTGTCGGGCGGCGCCACCCAGTGGCGCGACCTGCCGGTGACCGGGCGCGAGCTCAAGGGCGTCTACCAGGCGATGGAGTACCTGCCGCTGTCCAACAAGGTCCAGGAGGGCGACTTCGACCAGCCGCCCGTCTCGGCCGAGGGCAAGCACGTCGTGGTGATCGGCGGCGGCGACACCGGCGCCGACTGCATCGGGACGGCGATCCGGCAGGGTGCCGAGTCCGTCACCCAGCTCGAGATCATGCCGCAGCCGCCGGCGAACAGGCCCGGCAGCCAGCCGTGGCCGACGTTCCCGATCCTGTTCAAGATGGAGAGCGCCCACGAGGAGCTGGTCGACGGCGGGGGAGCGCGGGTCTACGCGGTCTCCACCACCGAGTTCGTCGGCGACGCCGACGGCAACGTGCGGGCGCTGCGGCTGGTCGAGGTCGAGGGGCCGCAGGCCGGGTTCAAGCCGATCCCGGGCACCGAGCGGGAGATCCCGGCCGAGCTGGTGACGCTGTCCATGGGCTTCCTCGGCCCGGAGAAGGGCTCGCTCCTGCAGGACCTGGCCGAGGTCGCCGGTGACGGCTTCTACGACGCGCGCGGCAACGTCTCGCGGGACAAGACGTACATGTCCAAGGTGGACGGCGTCTTCGTGGCCGGTGACATGGGCCGCGGGCAGTCGCTCATCGTGTGGGCCATCGCCGAGGGGCGGGCCGCCGCCTCGGGCGTGGACCGGTATCTGACCGGGGACACGGCGCTGCCGTACCCGATCCTGCCGACCGCGCGGCCGCTGGTGTAACTCAAAAAGAGGCCGGGACCGCTCAGCGCGGTCCCGGCTTTTTCACGCGCATTCGCGGGCGATGTCGTCGAGGACGCGCTGGGAGCCGGCGTCGGCGGCGCGGTGGATGACCAGCCGCCGGCCGGGGGCCTGGATCGGGGCCAGCACCTCGTAGATGGGCCGCCCACGAGGCCCGCAGGCCGGCGATGCCCTCGCGCAGCGTGCGTTCCCTGTCGCGGTAGAAGTCGCGCAGGCCCGGGTGCAGCGTGCACAGCCACAGGCTGTTGCGGTGCTCCGGCGGCAGCGTGCCGAAGTCCAGCATCAGCCCGGCCATCTCCGGGTTCCACGCGAGGATGTCGAAGCGGTGGTTGAGCAGCATGGCGGGCAGCGGCGACAGGTCGAGCACGAGCCGCGCGAGCGGGCCCGCCTCCTCCGCTCCTGAGGCGCCCGCCCCGTATGGCGGGCGCCTTTCGCGTGTCCACAGAAATTGCACATCATGCAAAGCTTGCACGGTCTGCAACAGTTTCGTACAGTGCAAGATATGGAGAGTGCGCAGCAGCGTCGAGACCGTCGCAGGGCCGAGAAGCGGCAGGCCATCAGGGTGGCCGCCGTGAAGATCGCGCTCGACGAGGGGGTCGAGGCCGCGACCGTGGAGGCGATCAGCGTGGCGGCAGACATCTCGCCGCGCACCTTCTTCAACTACTTCGCCTCCAAGGAAGAGGCGCTCGTCATGGAGCCGATCTGGCACCCTGAGGAGCTCGTCGACCTGCTCGCGCGAAGGCCGGCCGACGAGCCGGCCTTCCAGTCGCTGAAAGCGGTGATGCGGGCCTTCGCCGTCCGCAGTCAGCGGATCTGGGCGGACATGGAGCCGTTCATGGAGCTGCGCAGGCGCCATCCCGAACTGGCCGCCAAGGCCAGGGCGGCCGACGAGACGAAGATCATGGACACGGTCTTCGAGGCCGTCAGGGGCCGTCCGGGCGTCACCAGCCGCATTCACGCCAGGCTGCTCATCATCGCGTCGTTCGGCGCGGCCATCTCCTCGATCCAGGAGGCGACGGCCGGCGGCGGCTCGGTGGAGGAGCTGATCGACGAGGCGTTCACGCTGCTCGAAAACGGGCTCTGACCTCAGAGAGAAACCCATAGAGAAAGCGGCGACCGGGGTGGCACCCCCGATCGCCGCGGATCACTCCTGCCCTCGCGAAAGAAGCAAGGAGACGACCAATGCTATCCGCAACCGAGCCCGAGGCCGCGTCGCGGCGCTCACTCTGGGTGAGCATGAGCTCACTCATGCTCACCTTGTTCCTGGCCGCCATCGACCAGACCGTCGTGGCGACCGCCATGCCGACCATCGTGGGCGAGCTGCACGGCCTGGAGAGCCTGTCGTGGCTGGTCACCGCGTTCGCCCTGACGTCGGGCATCGCCACGCCCCTCTACGGCAAGCTCAGCGACATGTACGGCCGCAAGAACCTCTATCTGTCGGCCATCGTCCTGTTCGTCCTCGGCTCGGCCCTGTGCGGGCTGGCGCAGTCGATGGGCCAGCTCATCGCCTTCCGGGCCTTCCAGGGCATCGGGGCGGGCGGGCTCATGGTGCTGACCATGACCATCCTCGGCGACCTGGTCTCGCCCCGCGAACGGGCCAAGTTCCAGGGCATCTTCGGCGCGGTCTTCACGATGGCCTCGATCGCCGGGCCGATCCTCGGCGGCTACCTCACCCAGCACGTCTCCTGGCGCTGGATCTTCTACATCAACCTGCCGCTCGGCGCGATCGCGCTGGCCGTGGCGTTCACCGTGCTGAAGCTGCCCAAGCGGGTCTCTCCGCACCGGATCGACTGGCTCGGCGCCGTGCTGATCTCCGGGCTGCTGACCTGCCTGACGCTGTTCGCCTCCTGGGGCGGCACCCTCTACGCCTGGTCCTCGCCGGTCGTCATCGGGCTCGGCGGCGGCGCGGTGCTGCTGGCCCTGCTGTTCGTGCTGGTGGAGCGGAACGCGGCCGAGCCGGTGCTGCCGCTGCGGCTCTTCCGCGACAGGACGTTCACGCTCCCGGTGGCCGCCGTCGTGCTCATGGCCACCGCGATGCTCGGCGCGGCCACGTTCCTGCCCATGTTCCTGCAACTGGCCACCGGGGCGAGCGTGGCGGACTCGGGGCTGCTGCTGCTCCCGATGATGATCGGGATGGTCGTCTCGTCGACGCTGACGGGGCAGCTCGTGCACCGGTACGGCCGGTTCAAGTGGTTCATGGTCACGGGGACGGCGCTCGCCGGGGTCGCCGGGTTCCTGTTCTCCACCATGGACCTCGGGACCGGCGGGATCGTCTCCGGCGCGTACATGGCGCTGTTCGGGGCCGGGCTCGGCATGGTCATGCAGAACGTGCTGCTGGCCGTGCAGACCACCACGACGGCGGCGGACCGGGGCGCGGCGACCTCGGCCGTCACGTTCGCCCGGGGCGTCGGCGGCGCGGTGGGCGTGGCGGTGCTGGGCGGCGTCTTCAGCGGCAGGCTCGCGGCGGGACAGTCCGCGCTCACGCCCGACGCGATCCGGGCGCTGCCGGAGGCCGCACGCCACGCCACGCAACTCGCCTTCTCCGAAGCCATCGGCGCGGTGTTCGCCTGGATGGGGCCGATCCTGCTGGTCTGCACGTTGCTCCTGGTGTGCCTGAGGAACGTACGCCTGACCGACCAGACGCCGCCCGAGCCGGTCGCGCGGGACACGACCCCGGAGCCCGGCGTACGGGCCTGAGCCCGCGGTGAAGCGGATCCCGTAACGGGGGATCCGCTTCGCTACTTATGGGGCGAAATTTCACCACTAAGTTGCATCACCTGGTAAGTGTCGGGAAGATGCAGAATCTGCGGCACTCGGTGGATGGGGGAAGAATGCGGCGAGTCGCCTCTGGCCTGACGGCGCTGGCCGCCGTGGTCGCGATCGGCGCCTGCTCGGTCGGCACGCCGGAGACCGCCACGCGTTCCACTACGCGCTCCGCCATCCACGAAGGCCCCGAATACCTCGTCTTCTACACCGAAGGCGGGCAGAGCCGGGCGCAGCAGGCCGTCGAACGCGCCGGCGGCACCATGCTCGCGAACGACGCCAAACTCGGCTACCTCACCGCCACGGGCGGCGGCGCCACGTTCGTGGAGAAGGTGGGCGCGGACGCGTCCATCGTCGGGGTGTCCCCGGACCGGAGCATCGGCTTCGCCGACGGCGGCGGCGCCGCCCCCGTCACCCGCCGTACCGGAGGGGCCAAGGCCCGCGCGGGGACCTTCCCCGACGCGAGATCCTTCACCAGGAGCGGCTCGGGCTCGGGCGAGCCGCTCGCCGGCCGCCAGTGGGACATGCGGATGATCGGCGCCGACCGCGCCAACGCCAAGGTCCCCGGCAGCAGGCAGGTGCTGGTCGGCGTCATCGACACCGGCGTGGACGGCAAGCACCCCGACATCGCCCCCAACTTCAACCGCGAGCTCAGCCGCAACTTCGTCACCGACAAGCCCAAGGACGAGAGCGGCGAGACGCTCGACGGACCCTGCGAGGTCAGCAGCTGCAAGGACCCCGTGGACGAGGACGACGACGGCCACGGCACCCACGTGGCCAGCACCATCGCCGCGCCGATCAACGGCATCGGCATCGCCGGCGTCGCCCCCGGCGTCCAGATCGTGAACATCAGGGCCGGCCAGGACTCCGGGTTCTTCTTCCTCAAGCCCAGCCTCGACGCCCTCACCTACGCCGGCGACATCGGCGTGGACGTCGTCAACATGAGCTACTACGTCGACCCCTGGCTGTTCAACTGCACGGCCAACAAGGCCGACTCCCGCAAGGAACAGCTCGAACAGGCGGCCATCATCACCGGCATGCAGCGGGCGCTCGACTACGCCCGCCAGCGCGGCGTCACGCTCATCTCCGCCCTCGGCAACGGCTCCACCGACCTCGGCCACCCCAAGGTCGACAAGGAGAGCCCCGGCTACCCGGTGGGCGAGAAGAAGACCCGCCAGGTCGACAACTCCTGCCTCAACGTGCCCGCCGAGTCGAACGGCGTCATCTCCGTCGCCGGGCTCGGCCCCTCCGGCCGCAAGGCGATCTACAGCGACTACGGCGTCGAGCAGGCCGACGTGTCCGCGCCCGGCGGCGACGCGCTGGACGGCAACGGGGCCAAGGCCACCCGGTCGATCCTGGGCGCCGCGCCCGAGCGGGTGCTGCGGGCCGCCGGGCGGATCGACGCCAAGGGCGAGCCCAAGGGCGCGGACGTCGTCAAGGACTGCGCGCGCGGCACCTGCGCCTACTACCAGTACCTCGACGGCACCTCCATGGCCGCCCCGCACGCCACGGGAGTCGCCGCCATCCTCATCAGCCGCTTCGGCAAACCCGGCAAGGCCGGCCTCGAACTGGCTCCCGCCACCGTCGAGGACCTGCTCTACAAGACCGCCACGCCCAAGGCGTGCCCCACGCCCCGCCAGTACGTGTACAAGGCGTACGGCCAGGACGTCACGCAGGTCTGCGAGGGGGACCAGGCCGACAACGGCTTCTTCGGGCACGGTGTCGTGGACGCCTGGAAAGCGGCTACTGTCGAACCATGATGTACCGCATCATCGCGGACCTCGCGATGGTGACGCACTTCGCGTTCCTCGCCTACATGGTCGTGGGCGGATTCCTCGCCTGGCGCTGGCGGCGCACGATCTGGGCGCATCTCGCCGTGGTCGCCTGGGGGCTGCTCTCGATCACAGTCGGCCTCGAGTGCCCGCTGACCGTGGTCGAGGACTGGGGACGCCGGCGCGCGGGGCTGGCGGGGCTGCCTCCCGGGGGTTTCATCGACCACTACATCAAGGGCGTGATCTACCCGGAGGAGTACACGAACTTGGCACGTCTGGGGGTCGCCGTTCTCGTTCTGTTCTCTTACATGGGCTACGTTCTCCGTCGTCAGTGACTGCCAAGTGGTCTGTACCAATTAAGGTAGGACTCGTGACTCGTCGCGCGAAAATCGTCTGCACCCTAGGCCCCGCCACATCCTCCAAAGAACGCCTCCGCGAGCTGATCGCCGCAGGCATGGACGTGGCACGGTTCAACCTCAGCCATGGCAATCATGACATGCACAGAGAGGTTTACGACCGCGTCAGGGAGGTGGCGGCCGACCTCGGCCGCGGTGTAGGCCTGCTCGCCGACCTGCAGGGCCCCAAGATCCGCGTCGGCACGTTCGAGGAGGGCCCCGTCAGGCTGGGCTTCGGCGACGTCTTCACCATCACCACCGAAGACGTCCCGGGAGACCGCGAGCAGGTCTCCACCACCTACAAGGGGCTGCCCAACGACGTCCGCCCCGGTGACACGATCCTCGTCGACGACGGCCGCCTCGTGCTCGAGGCCACCCGCGTCGACGGCGAGCGCATCACCACCCGCGTCGTCATCGGCGGCATGATCTCCGACAACAAGGGCCTCAACCTGCCCGGCGTCAACGTCAGCGCCCCGGCGCTGACCGACAAGGACGAGGCCGACCTGCGCTGGGCGCTGCGCACCGGCTTCGACATGATCGCCCTGTCCTTCGTCCGCCGCCCCTCCGACGCCGACGTGGTGCGCAACATCATGGAGCAGGAGGCCGTCCGCCTGCCGCTGCTCGCCAAGATCGAGAAGCCGCAGGCCGTCGACCGCCTCCCCGAGATCGTCGACGCCTTCGACGGCATCATGGTCGCCCGCGGCGACCTGGGCGTCGAGCTGCCGCTGGAGCAGGTGCCGATCGTGCAGCGGCGCATCATCGAGCTGTGCCGCGAGAAGGCCCACCCGGTCATCGTCGCCACCCAGATGCTCGACTCCATGATGAACGCCCCGCGCCCCACCCGGGCCGAGGCCTCCGACGTGGCCTACGCGGTCATGGACGGCGCCGACGCGGTCATGCTGTCGGGCGAGACGTCGGTCGGCAACTACCCGATCGAGTCCGTCTCCACGATGGACCGCATCGCCTGCGCCGCCGAGGAGACGTCCCTGCACGCCACGCACACGCTGGAGCGCATGCCGGAGACCACCGGCGGCGCCATCGCGCGCGCCGCGGCCGAGGTGGGGGCCATCGTGGGGGCCAAGGCGCTGGTGGCGTTCACGATGTCGGGGGAGACGGCGCGCCGCCTGGCCCGCTACCGCTCGCCGATCCCGCTGCTGGCCTTCACCTCGTCGCCGCACGTGCGGGGGCAGCTGTCGGTGACGTGGGGGGTGGAGACGTTCCACGTGCCGTTCGTGCACCACACCGACGACATGGTGCGGCAGGTGGAGGCGTCGCTGCTGTCGTCCGGGCGGCTGGAGAAGGGCGACAAGGTGGTCATCGTGGCCGGGTCGCCTCCCGGCACCCCGGGCTCCACCAACGCCCTGCGCGTCCACACGGTCGGCTCGGCCGTCTCCCACGCGCACTGAAGGCTCTCAGGAGCTTTTACGGCTGCGCACGGTGGGCACCACCCGCCGACCGTGGCTGAGGGCCCTCCAGGGTGACGCTCACCCGCCTCACCGGCGCGCCCCCGTAACGGCGCGCCGTGGGCCGCCACGGTGGTTCCCGCTTGACCGGCGCGCCTAAGGCCATGCCTCGGGCATCCGAGTGCTCCGGCCTGGCCGACGCACCGTATGACATGCCGGGCGCCTCTTCCGGGCTCTCCCGATGAGCGGTCGACCCGCCGTCCTGCGTCCCGTGGCGCCAAGGCCATGGCCCGGGGCGCGTTCTTCGAGCGGCCCGCATCGGGCAGGGGCGCGCAGGCGGCACCGGCGGTGGGCCGGGCCTGGGCGGGAGGGGTCGGGCCTCCCGCCCGTGTCGTCAGGGTGTCAGTTGGCGTGCAGGGCGGCGTTCAGTTCGATGCCGCCGCCCGTGCGCGGCACCGCCTCCACCGCGCCCGACTGCGAGTTGCGGCGCAGCAGGATCCCGTTCGAGCCGGACAGCTCGGCCGCCTTCACCACCGTGCCGTCCGGGAGCGCGACCTTCGTGCCCGCCGTCACGTACAGCCCGGCCTCCACCACGCAGTCGTCCCCCAGCGAGATGCCGATGCCCGCGTTGGCGCCCAGCAGGCAGCGCTCGCCGACCGAGATGACCTGCTTGCCGCCGCCCGACAGCGTCCCCATGATCGAGGCGCCGCCGCCCACGTCGGAGCCGTCGCCGACGATCACGCCGGCCGAGATGCGGCCCTCGACCATCGAGGCGCCCAGCGTGCCGGCGTTGAAGTTCACGAAGCCCTCGTGCATGACCGTGGTGCCGCTCGCCAGGTGGGCGCCCAGGCGCACCCGGTCCGCGTCGGCGACCCGTACGCCGGAAGGCAGCACGTAGTCCACCATCCGCGGGAACTTGTCCACCCCGTACACCGTCACCGCGCCCCTCGCCCGCAGCCGCAGGCGCGTGCGCTCGAAGTCCGACACCGGGCAGGGGCCGAAATTGGTCCACACGACGTTGGCGAGCAGGCCGAAGACGCCGTCCAGGTTCACGCCGTGCGGCCTGACCAGGCGCGCGGACAGCAGATGCAGCCGCAGGTAGACGTCGTGGGCGTCCACGGGCGCCTCGGAGAGCTTGGCGATGCCGGTGCGCACCGCCACCACCTCCACGCCCCGTGCCGCGTCGGGCCCCGCCAGCTCGGCCAGCTCGCCGGCCTCGTCGGCGGAGAGCCGCTCGGTGCCCGTCGCGGGCGCGTCGCCCAGCTCGGGGGCGGGGAACCAGGTGTCGAGTACGGTGCCGTCGGCGGCGATGGTCGCGAGGCCGACGCCGAACGCGCCGGTCGAGGTGGGATCGATAGCAGTCACGGGCCAAAAATACCGTTTCCGGGTCAGCCGAGAGCGCCCAGGTCGGCGGAGAGCCAGTGCTCGGGGCGCATCCGGAACGTCATGAGCACGTGCAGGTCCGAGCCCTGCACGTATCCCTCCACCGCGTCGGGCGGCAGATAGCGGGAGGAGATGCGCGTCAGGTCCTCCAGCGTCGTGGGCCCGGAGCGCACGACGGGCCCTTCGACGGACACGTACCGGTAGGTCGGGCTGGCCCGCTGCACCAGCATCGAGAACCTGGCCGCCTTCGCGATCAGCCGCGCCTTGCGCGAGTCGCCGTCCGTCAGGAAGCGGATCTCGCCGCCGGGGACGTAGTCGTACCAGACGGGCACGATCAGTGGCGCGCGCCCGTCACCCGTCTCCACCGCCAGGCTCGCGATGTGCGGCTCCGCCAGGAACGCCTCCCTCACCGCCACGCTCAACGGCATCCCGCCCCACCCCCGTCTTCATCGATCTTGAGACCGATATTCCCGATGGGAGCGATCCCGAAAGCTCCTCGATCGCGGCTTTTCCCAGGTGATCCCCATCTGTGGCGGCGAGGTTCCGGGCCGCGACCGTCGTCGCCGTGTGCACGAACGCCGCCAGCGCCCGCGACCGGGCCCCCTCCGGCCAGGCCAGCACCACCGTCGTCGGCACCCCGTCGAGCACCGGCACACACGCCAGATCCCGCCGTAGCTGATCCCGCACCGACTCCGGCGCCACCGCGATCAACCGCCCGAAGGCCACCAACTGCATCAACACGGCCGGATCGTGCAGCTCCGGATGCCGGCCCGGCCAGCACGGAATCGGGTCCTCCTCCAACTCCGCCAGGCGCACGAACGGCCGCCCCGCCAGCCGGTGCCCGGGCGGCACGATCGCCACGCTGCCCTCCTCGCGCAGCGGCTCGCTGTCGAAACCGGTCAGATCCTCGTACGGGCTGTGCAGGAACGCCACGTCGGCCGTGCCCTCACGCAGCATCCGCGCCCGCTCCGTCACCGCGCACAGGACCAGGTCCACCTCGACCGCGTCCGGATGGGCGCGGTAGGCGGCGAGGATCTCCGGCAGCAGGCCGCCGTCGCCGCCCGCCTTCATCGCCACCACCAGCCGGGGCACCGCCTGCCCCGCCCGCTGCGTGCGCACCGTCGCGGCGGCCACCGCGTCGAGGACCTTGGCCGCCTCCCTGGCCAGCACCTCGCCCGCCGGAGTCAGCGAGATCCGCCGCCCCGACCGGTCGAACAACCTCACCCCGAGCCGCCGCTCCAGCTTCTGGATCGCCCTCGACAGCGGCGGCTGCGCCATGCCCAGCCGCTCGGCCGCCCGACCGAAGTGCAGCTCCTCCGCGACGGCGGCGAAATAGGCCAGCTCGCGCGTCTCCATACCCTCAGGGTATTGCCCGTGACCCACCCGGTGTTGGCCCCGGACCGGCCGTCGATGGTGTGCTGCCGGACATGACGGAAAAGACCACCGCCCTGGTGACCGGGGCGAACAAGGGCATCGGGTACGAGGTCGCCGCGGGCCTCGCGCGCAAGGGCATGACGGTGCTGCTCGGCTCCCGCGACCGGGCACGCGGGGAGGAGGCCGCCGCCCGGCTCCGCGCCGAGGGTGGCGACGTGCGCCCCGTCGTGCTCGACGTCACCGACCCGGCCTCCATCGAAGCCGCCGCCACCACGCTGACCCGCCTCGACGTGCTGGTCAACAACGCCGGCATCTCGGGCCCCATCGGCGACCCGCCCAGCGCGATGTCCCCGCGGACCGTCCGGGAGGTGTTCGAGACGAACGTCGTCGGCGTCCTCACGGTCACCAACGCCATGCTCCCCCTGCTCAGACGCTCGCCCGCGGCCCGCATCGTGAACGTCTCCAGCGGCGTCGGCTCCCTCGCCCACCACACCGACCCCGGCCACTACATGTCCGCCCTGCCGGCCACGGCCGCCTATCCCGTCTCGAAGACCGCGCTCAACTCCCTGACCGTCCAGTACGCCAAGGAACTGCGGAAGGACGGCATCCTCGTCAATGCCGCCGCCCCGGGCGCCTGCGCCACCGACTTCACCAAGGACCTGCCGTACAGGCCCACACGCACCGCCGCGGACGGGGCCATCGTCGTCATCGCCCTGGCCACTCTCGGCCCCGACGGGCCGAGCGGCGGCTTCTACGACGACGCAGGCACCGTGCCCTGGTGACCGGTCGGTATTTCGGGTCCAGCTGGAGATCCAGCGACTCCACGGCCTCCCGCCGGGCGGCCGAGAGCTCGTCGCGGTGGTCGAACCGCCAGGCGACGCCGAGCAGATCGAGCGCCTCGCCGCAGGGGGCGAGGATGTCGGGGGACTCGCACCAGCGGACTCCGCTGGGGAGGACCCGGCGGACCCGGTCCATGCCCCGGCGGGCCCGGTCCATGCCTCGGCAGCCTTCGGACGAACCACCCGGGTTGCGCCGAGACGACCTCCCGCTGCCACGGCTCGAGGACGATGGCGCGGGACCGTGCCGCGGGAACCGGTGCGGCCGGTGCTCGGGCGAGCAGGCGAAGGGTGTCGTCACGGACGGCGAGATCGCGCATGCGGAGAGTGTCGCAGCCGGGTACGACAAAACCGCCCGGTTCAAAGAACCGGGCGGTCGGTCAGTGCCCCGGGTGGGATTCGAACCCACACTGAATGGATTTTGAGGCCATCTTCTCTGCCGTTGGAATACCGGGGCATTTCCGGATTTGCCGTGCATCCTAGCGTCGAGCAAGATCGCCTGCTGGCCGCCAACGTGGCTCTAATGTACCGGACATCGGTACTCTTCTGCTCGTGAGTACGCAGCGGCGAGTAGTGATCGCGGAAGACGAGGCCCTGATCCGCCTCGACCTCAAGGAGATGCTCCAGGAGGACGGCTACGTCGTCGTGGGCGAGGCCGGGGACGGTGAGCAGGCGATCCAGCTGGCCGCCGATCTGAGGCCCGACCTCGTGATCCTGGACGTGAAGATGCCCGTGCTCGACGGGATCTCGGCGGCCGAGCGGATCGTGTCCGAGCGGATCGCGCCGTGCCTGATCCTGACCGCGTTCTCCCAGCGTGACCTGGTCGAGCGGGCCAGGGACGCGGGGGCGATGGCCTATCTGGTCAAGCCGTTCACGAAGGCGGATCTGGTGCCGGCGATCGAGATGGCGGTCAGCAGGCACGAGGAGATGGTCGCGCTGGCGGCCGAGGTGTCGAGCCTGTCGGAGCGGCTGGAGACCAGGAAGCTGGTCGAGCGGGCCAAGGGGCTGCTGATGACGCAGCACGGCTGGAGTGAGCCGCAGGCGTTCCGGTGGATCCAGAAGGCGTCGATGGATCGGCGGTTGAGCATGCGTGAGGTTGCTCAGATCGTTATAGACGACGCGGCCGAGCGGAGCTGAATAAGGCCTGTATCAGGTCTTTTGGGCCGGCGGGTTGTGGTGTGGTCACGAGTGGGCATCCAACCGGCTTCGAGTGCTTTTCGTGGGAGGTGTCCCGGCGCGTAACTGATGGGCGGACGGAAGGTCCGCTCATCTCGAACGGAGACACTTTCGATGATCCGTATTTCCCGTGCGCCGCTCGCCGCCACAGCGATCCGCGTACCGGCGCCCGCCCGCTTACCGGTGCTCGCCGCGACAGCGATCCGCCTGCCGGTGCTCGCCGTCACGGCGGTCCGCGTATCGGCGCTCGCCGCCGCCCGCCTGCCGGTCGCTGCCGCTCGCCTGCCGGTCGTCGCGGCGGGCGCCGCGGTGTGTCTGGTGCTGACGGCGTGTTCGGGCGCGGGCACGACCGCCGCGCCCGCCGGGTCGTCCTCGGCCCCGGCCTCCTCGGGTGAGGCCGGGGCCGCGAAGAAGGGGGACGGCACGCTGACGATCGGCACGGTGCTGCCGCAGACGGGTTCGCTCGCGTATCTGGGCCCGCCCATGTTCACGGGTGTGAATCTGGCGCTCAAGGAGGTGAACGAGGCGGGCGGGGTGCTGGGCAAGCCGGTCGTCAAGTACGACACGGACTCGGGCGACACCACCACCAACATCGCCTCGCAGTCGGCGGACAAGCTGCTGACGCAGAAGGTGGACGCGATCGTCGGTGCCGCGTCGTCGTCGGTGTCGGAGTCGATCATCGACAAGATCACCAGGGCCGGGGTCGTGCAGTTCTCGCCGGCGAACACCTCCGACAAGTTCACCACGATCAACGACAGGGGCCTGTACTTCCGTACGGCGCCGCCGGACAAGCTGCAGGGCCGGGTGCTGGGCGATCTCGTGGTGTCCGACGGGAGCGACACGATCGGCATCCTGGCCATGCAGGACTCGTACGGCTCCGGCCTGGCCGACCAGGTGACCGAGACCGCGCAGGCGGCGGGCGGCGAGGTCGTGGAGCGGGTCGACTACGACCCGAAGGCGGCCGACTTCTCCGCCGACGTGGCCAAGATCAAGGCCAAGGACCCGAAGGCGATCGTGCTGATCGGGTTCGAGGAGACGGCGAAGGTCGTGGCCGAGCTGGTCAAGCAGGGCCTGACGGCGGACAAGCACAAGTGGTACATGGTGGACGGCAACATGTCGAACACCAACTACCTGAGGATGCCCAAGGGCACGCTGAAGGGCGTCAAGGGCACCATCCCCGGCGCGGCGGCTCCCGAGGCGTTCCAGAAGAAGCTGCTGACGGTCAACCCCAAGCTGACCGAGTTCACGTACGCGGCCGAGTCGTACGACGCGGTGACGCTGATCGCGCTGGCGGCCGAGGTGGCCAAGGACGACTCGGGGGCGGCCGTCGCGGCGCGTCTGGTGGACGTGAGCAAGTCGGGGGAGAAGTGCACCGGCTTCAAGGAGTGCGTGGACCTGGTCAAGGCCGGTAAGGACATCGACTACGAGGGTGTCAGCGGGCCGGTCGACTTCAACGAGGCAGGCGACCCGGCGGTGGCCACGATCGGGGTCTACCAGTACGGCGCGGACAACAAGTTCGACGCGGCGAAGGCGCTCGAATATCGGCAGGGGAACATCGCCGGCTGACGATCGCCCATTACGGCCCCGATCCGGAAATTTCTGGATCGGGGTTGTCTCGTACTCCGAGAAGACCGTAACTCACGCGAAACATCTCATTACTATGAGTGTTTGTGACATTACGAATCCGCATAAAAGCCGCGTAAGAACTCCCCATCACCTGTTCGAACAGGCATGCTGAGCTCGGAAAACCCAGCGAAGGTGATCGTTCCTTCGTTGAGATAGGGGGAGTCTCTTTTATGATCCGCATTGCTCCAACGGGGCGCGTCCTGGCCGTGGCGGCCGCGGCGAGCCTGGCTCTGACGGCGTGTGGCGGCGGCGGTGGCGACACGGCCGCGAAGCAGTCTGAGTCGGCGGCCCCGTCCGCGGCGGCCTCGTCGGCTCCCGCGGCCAAGGGCGACGGCACGTTGACCCTCGGCACGGTGCTGCCGCAGACGGGCTCGCTCGCGTTCCTCGGCCCGCCCGAGTTCGCCGGCGTCGACCTGGCCGTCAAGGAGATCAACGAGGCCGGTGGCGTGCTCGGCAAGCCGATCACCAAGGTCCACACGGACTCGGGTGACACCAGCACGAACATCGCCTCGCAGTCGGTGGACAAGCTGCTGGCGCAGAAGGCCGACGCCATCATCGGCGCCGCGTCGTCGTCGGTGTCCGAGTCGATCGTCGACAAGATCACCGGTGCGGGCGTGGTGCAGTTCTCGCCGGCCAACACCTCCGACAAGTTCACCACGATCAACGACAAGGGCCTGTACTTCCGTACGGCGCCGCCGGACAAGCTGCAGGGCCGCGTGCTCGGCGACCTGATCGCCGCCGACGGCAACGACTCCATCGGCATCCTGGCCATGCAGGACTCCTACGGCTCCGGCCTGGCCGACCAGATCACCAAGACCGCCGAGGAGGCCGGCGCCAGCGTCGTGGAGCGGGTCGACTACGACCCGAAGGCGGCCGACTTCTCCGCCGACGTGGCCAAGATCAAGGCGAAGAACCCGAAGGCGATCGTGCTGATCGGCTTCGAGGAGGGCGCCAAGGTCGTGGCCGAGCTGGTCAAGCAGGGCCTGTCGGCGGACAAGCACAAGTGGTACATGGTGGACGGCAACATGTCGAACACCAACTACCTGAAGATGCCCAAGGGCACCCTCAAGGGCGTCAAGGGCACCATCCCGGGTGCCGAGGCCCCCGAGGAGTTCAGGAAGAAGCTCCAGGAGCTCGACCCCAAGCTGAGCGACTTCACGTACTCGGCCGAGTCGTACGACGCGGCGAACCTGATCGCGCTGGCCGCCGAGGCGGCCAAGGACGACTCCGGCGCGTCCATCGCCGCCAAGCTGCCCGAGGTGAGCAAGGGCGGCGAGAAGTGCAAGAGCTTCAAGGAGTGCGTGGACCTGCTGAAGGCCGGCAAGGACATCGACTACGACGGTCTCAGCGGCCCGGTCGAGTTCAACGACGCCGGTGACCCTGCGGTGGCCACGATCGGCGTCTACCAGTACGGCGACGACAACAAGTACCCCGGCAAGGCGCTGGAGTACCGCACCGGCAAGATCGAGGGCTGACCCTCAGCTCAGGCCGCACGTCTTCATCGCCCACGGGATGAGGCGGTCCTGCAGCGGCTTGGGCGGCACCACGATGACCACGCGTTCCTGGCCCCCGTCGACGCTGGCCCGCACGGGGAACAGGAAGGCCTTCTTGGCCTCGGCGAACGCGTGGGGGTCGCAGCGGCCGGGGGTGAGCGCGATCGGCACCTCCAGCCGCTGCTGCCCGGCGGCCAGCACGCCCAGGGGCCGGTGCTCGGGCGTGACGATGAAGTGGGTGGTCCCGCCCATGTCGTTCAGGGCGACCGAGCCGTTCCCGCGCCGGGTGATCACCAGGGTGCCCCGCATGGCCTTGTCCACGTCCTTCCACTCCGGGCCGAACTGGATGTCGGCCGACTCCTTGATCAGGAACTCGGAGCACTCGTCGCGCAGCAGCCTGGCCAGCAGCGGGTCGGGGTGGGGGACGGTGAAGACCACCTTCCGCGGCTGCTCGGAGCCCGTACTGACGTGCGCCACGACCGTGGCCGGCTGGACCTCGGGCAGCCCCTGGGGCAGGCAGTTGGCGGGCCCGTACGTGATGCGCAGGTCCGTCCGTTCGGTCTTCTTGATGGTGGCGTCGGTCCTTTGGGCCGGCAGGGTTTTGAATGAAGGCGTGACAAGCTGGACATCGGCGAAATAGACCGGAGTGTCGGCGGTATTGCGGACGGCCACTTCCAGCGCGTGCACGGGCTCGTCCGAACGCCATTGGGCCAGTGACACGGATACGCCCGCGGGCGGCGTCGCGGGTGGCTGGGAAGGCGGCTCGGAGGTGCCGCAACCGGCGAGGAGGAGCGCCGTCGCGAGGAGAACCGTAAAACGCTTCACTCGATGCAGATTAAGCGCGCTTGCCCAGGTCCCGTAAGTTGAGGACTGATTACGACTCCGCATCCAAGTGCCGACAGTTCCCCAGCGCATCTGGTTGGAGCACGCTGCAGTTTTGTACGTTTCCTGCATTCGTTCGGGAACGCTCGGCGGTGCTGACCGATCCCGGCCTGGAAATGAAGGAGACACTTCATGATCCGCATTGCTCCCGTGGGGCGGGCGCTGGCTGTCGTGGCTGCCACCAGCCTCGCCCTGACAGCCTGCGGCGGTGGCGGCGGCAACACCGCCACGCAGACGTCAGAGTCTGCCGCGCCATCGTCGTCGGCGCCCGCCGCGGCGAAGGGCGATGGCACTCTCACCATCGGTACCCTGCTGCCCCAGACCGGTTCGCTGGCCTTCCTCGGCCCGCCCGAGATCGCGGGAGTCGACGCCGCCGTCAAGGAGATCAACGAGGCCGGTGGCGTGCTCGGCAAGCCGATCACCAAGTACGACACCGACTCGGGTGACACCACCACCAACATCGCCTCGCAGTCGGTGGACAAGCTCCTGGCCCAGAAGGCCGACGCCATCATCGGCGCCGCGTCCTCGTCGGTGTCGGAGTCGGTGATCGACAAGATCACCGGTGCGGGTGTGGTGCAGTTCTCGCCGGCCAACACCTCCGACAAGTTCACCACGATCAACGACAAGGGCCTGTACTTCCGTACCTCGCCGCCCGACAAGCTGCAGGGGCGCGTGCTGGGTGACCTCGTGGTGGCCGACGGGAACGACACGGTCGGCATCCTGGCCATGCAGGACTCCTACGGCACGGGTCTGGCCGACCAGGTGCAGAAGACCGTCACCGACGGCGGCGCCGAGGTCGTCGAGCGGGTCGACTACGACCCGAAGGCGGCCGACTTCTCCGCCGACGTGGCCAAGATCAAGGCCAAGAACCCCAAGGGCATCGTGCTGATCGGGTTCGAGGAGACCGCGAAGGTCGTGGCCGAGCTGGTCAAGCAGGGCCTGCCCGCCGACAAGCACAAGTGGTACATGGTGGACGGCAACACGTCCAACACGAACTACGTGAAGATGCCCAAGGGCACGCTCGACGGCGTCAAGGGCACGATTCCGGGTGCCGCGGCCCCCGAGGAGTTCGAGAAGAAGCTCCTGGCCATCAACCCCAAGCTCCAGGACTTCAGCTACGCCCCCGAGTCCTACGACGCCGCCAACCTGATCGCGCTGGCCGCCGAGGCCGCCAAGAGCGACGCCGGCACGGACATCGCGGCCAAGCTCGCCGAGGTGAGCAAGGGCGGCGAGAAGTGCAAGAGCTTCAAGGAGTGCGTGGACCTGCTGAAGGCCGGCAAGGACATCGACTACGAGGGCGTCAGCGGCCCGGTCGAGTTCAACGACGCCGGTGACCCGGCGGTGGCCACCATCGGCATCTACCAGTACGGCGCCAACAACAAGTACGCCACCAAGGCGCTCGAGTACCGCACCGGCAACATCGCCGGCTAGTACCGCCGCCTCACACGGAAGGGCCCGGCCGCCACGGCCGGGCCCTTCTCGTCGTCACCGCCTGCAGCCGGCCACGATCTGGTCGGCGGCCACGCGGTACTGCTTGAGCAGCGCCACCTGCCGCGCGCGGGGCACGTCGTTCCTGGCGAGCCCGGCGGTGGTGGTCCTGACGGTCTGTACGGCGCCCTTCAGGGAGTCGGGCAGCCGGTCGCCGAACTCCAGCGTGATCCCGCGCAGCTCCGCCAGGCGGCCGATCACGGCGTCCTCGAAGTATTGCCGGTCCTCCTGACCCTTCGGTTCCAGCATGAGGTTGGCGTACCCGATGGCCGAGACCACGCGGGCGCACGGGCTGTCGGTGGGATCGCCGCCGGTGCTGTATTTCGACGCGGACGAGGCGTTGCCCTGGCAGCCGACGAGTAGGACGGGAAGCATGAGCGCGACTGTCGCTAAACGTTTCACAACGCACATTAAAGAACGGCGGAGGGGCCCATGGGAGCCCCTCCGCCGTTCTCGATCGACTTACGCCTTGGCCAGCGTGCCGAGGTACAGCTCGATGACCTTGGGGTCGTTGGCGAGCTGCCGCCCGGTGCCGGTGTAGGCGTTGCGGCCCTGGTCGAGGACGTAGCCGCGGTGGCAGATCTGCAGGCAGCGGCGCGCGTTCTGCTCCACCATGATCACTGTCACGCCCGCCTTGTTGATCTGCTGGGCCTGGATGAACACCAGGTCCTGCAGCTTGGGCGACAGGCCCGCCGACGGCTCGTCGAGCAGGAGCACGGACGGCTCGGTCATGAGCGCCCTGGCCATCGCGACCATCTGCCGCTCACCGCCGGACAGGGAGCCGGCGCGCTGCTTGCGCCGCTCCTTGAGCGCGGGGAACAGCTCGGCCACGAACTCGAAGCGCTCCTTGAACTTCCCCGGCACCTGGAAGGCGCCCATCTCGAGGTTCTCCTCGATGGTGAGGCTGGGGAAGACGTTGTTGGTCTGCGGCACGTAGCCGACGCCGCGGGCGACCAGCGAGTGCGCCTTCATGTTCGTGATGTCCTCACCCTTGAGCAGCACGGTGCCGCTGCGGATGGTGACCAGCCCGAACATGGCCTTGAGCAGCGTCGACTTGCCGGCGCCGTTGGGGCCGATGATGCCGATCAGCTCGCCCTCTTTGACGTAGAGGTCGGAGCCGTTGAGGATGTTGACGCCCGGCAGGTAGCCGGCGATCAGCTCGTCGCACCTCAGCACGGCGTCCTCGGCGCCCTGCAGGTGGTCGCTGCGGTCGGTGACGGCCGCCTTCGACTGGGCCGGCTCAGGGACGGTCACTTCTGCGTCTCCTCTTCGATCTCGGCCTCCAGCGCCGCCTCGGCCTCCTGGAGCTGAGCCTCCAGCTCGGTCTCCGACAGCGGCGCGTCGTGGTGCGCGCCCAGATAGGCGTCGATCACGCGCTCGTCGGACATGATCGTCGAGGGCGGTCCCTCGGCGATGACCGCGCCCTGCGCCATGACGATCACCCAGTCGCTGATGTCGCGGACCATGTCCATGTCGTGCTCGACGAACAGCACCGTCATGCCCTGCTCGCGCAGGTCCTTGACGTGGCCGAGCAGCGATTGCGTCAGCGCCGGGTTGACCCCGGCCATGGGCTCGTCGAGCATGACCAGCTCCGGCTGGACCATGAGCGCGCGGGCCATCTCCAGCAGCTTGCGCTGGCCGCCCGACAGCGACCCGGCGAAGTCGTCGCGCTTGGCGTCGAGCTTGAACCGCTCCAGCAGCTCCTCGGCCCGGACCGTGATCGCGTCCTCCTCGCCGCGCCACAGGCTCGGCACGAGCGCGCGGAAGAAGTTCTCGCCCTTCTGGCGCTGGGCGCCCAGGCGCATGTTCTCCATCACCGTCAGCCGGGACAGCGCCTTGGTGAGCTGGAACGTGCGCACCATGCCGGAACGGGCCACCTTGTGGGCGGGCACCCCGTTCATCGAGCGTCCGTTGAACGTCCACGAGCCGGAGTCGGCCGTGTCGAACCCGGTGAGCTGGTTGAAGAAGGTGGTCTTGCCGGCGCCGTTGGGGCCGATCAGCGCGGTGATGGAGCCGCGCTGGATCTCGACGTGGTTCACCTCGACCGCGGTCAGGCCGCCGAAGCGGCGCACCACGTTGTCCACCACGAGGATGGGGTCGGGCTTGGGCACGCCGGGGTCGCGCGCCAGGTCCTTGAACGCCGCCAGGGCGGCCGACTTGCGCTCGGTGGTGCCCGTCTGCGCGTGGGTTTCAGCGTGCATCGATTGCTATCTCCCTCTTGTCACCGAAGACGCCCTGTGGCCGGAAGACGAGCAACAGGATGAGGCCGAGACCCACGATGATGTAGCGGAACGCGCCCACCTGGTTGGTGTCCATGAACGTGATGTACCCGGCGCCGACCGCCTCGGTGAGCACACCGTAGATGAAGACCAGCAGCACCCAGAAGATCATCGAGCCGACGACCGGGCCGAGCACGCGGGCCGCGCCGCCGAGGATGACCATGGTGTAGATGTAGAAGGTCGTCTCGGTGCCGAAGACGTCCGGCTGCACGGAGGCGAAGGCCAGGCCGTAGATGAAGCCGCCGAGCGAGCCGATGACGCCGCCCAGGATGAGCGACTGCATCTTGTACGAGAAGACGCTCTTGCCCAGGCTGCGCACCGCGTCCTCGTCCTCGCGGATGGCCTTGAGCACGCGGCCCCACGGGCTCTTCATGAGCAGGTAGACGATGGCGCAGCAGATGGCGATCAGCACCCAGCCGACGACCAGCACCCACAGCACCCGGTTGTTGAAGAAGAGCGGCACCGGGCCGAGGTTGAAGCCGTAGTCGCCCTCAGGGAACGGGTTGAGGGCGTAGAAGCCGTCGGAGAAGCCGCGCTGCCCGTCGGAGCCGCCGAAGACCCCCTTGAAGGCCACCGAACGGAAGACGAGCCTGATGATCTCGGCCGCCGCGATGGTGACGATGGCCAGGTAGTCGGCGCGCAGCTGCAGCGTCGGGATGCCCATGAGGATCGCCAGCACCACGGCGGAGAGCAGGCCGACGATGATGCCGATCCAGAACGGCAGGCCCATGACGGTGACCGTGACCGCCAGGCCGTAGCCGGCCACGCCCATGAACGCGGCCTGGCCGAAGTTGAGCAGGCCCGTGTAGCCGAAGTGGATGTTGATGCCGATGGCCGCGAGGGCGTACAGCACCGTGTCCACGCCGACGGCGGACTTGAGCGTGGTGCTGATGATCGTGATCCAGTCCATTGTGATCCTCCCCGATCAGCCGATCCGCTCGCGGCGGCCCAGGATGCCCTGTGGCCGGACGAGGAGCACGATGATGAGTACGCCCAGCGCGCCGAGGCTCTTGAGCTCCGGCGGCACCCACAGGGTGGAGACCTGGATGAACAGGCCCACCACCAGCGAGCCGACCAGGGCGCCGAACGCGGTGCCGAGCCCGCCGAGCGTCACGCCGGCGAAGATGAGCAGCAGGATGTCCTGGCCCATCGTGTATTTCAGGCTCTGCGACAGGCCGAGCATGATGCCCGCCAGCGCGGCGATGGCGCCGCCCGTGGTCCAGATGATCCGGATGACCTGGTCGACGTTGATGCCGGACGAGGCCGCGAGCGCCGGGTTGTCGGCCACGGCGCGGGCCGCCTTGCCGGTGCGGGTGCGCATCAGGGCCAGGCCGACGATGATCAGGACCGCGAGCTCGATGCCCATCGCGACGAAGTTCTTGGGCGCGGCCGAGATGGGGCCGACCTGGATGCCGGGCTGGGCGGTGTACTGCGCGAAGGCCTCGTTCTGACCGCCGAAGAAGATCAGGAACACGTACCGCAGGAAGAGCGCCACGCCGATCGAGATGATCATCATGGCGATGGTGCCGGTGCCGCGCTTGCGCAGCTGGCCCCAGAACAGGCGGTCCTGCAGGTATCCGAGCATGCCGCCGACCACGACGGCGATGATGGCGGCGGGTATGAGATGCAGCCCGAAGCCCACGTTGAACGCGTAGGCGAGGATCGCGCCGAGCGTGACCAGCTCGCCGTGGGCGAAGTTGGTCAGGCCGGTCGTGCCGTAGATGAGCGACAGACCGAGCGCGGCCAGGGCGATGATCAGGCCGAGGTTCAGGCCCTCGAAGGTCAGCTGCGCGGCCGTCGACCAGAACGAGCTCTCGCCGCCGGCCTCCTCCTGCTGCTGCCCCGGGGCGCCCTTGGCTTCGAGGGCGAACAGGACCGTCGAGCAGTTGCCCTCATAGACGGTCGGTGTGCGGACGTTGTTGCCGCCACGCACCTCCGAGTTCTGCGGAAGGCTGCTGACATCCAGGGTGACCTTGTACTTACCGGGTTTGTCGACCTGAACGTCCCAAGTGCCTTGTGCGTTGCTCGTGACCTCCTTGACGGGTTGTCCGCTCTCGGTGGTCACGGCGACTTTGGCGCCGTTCACTGGCTGGCCTTGGAGTTTGAGTGTTCCCCTCAGTCCCTGGCAATCGGCGGGCCCCGCGTGAGCGGGGCTGGCCAGCAGGAAGACGAGTCCACCCAGGAAGGCCGTGAACGCGATCACGGCTCTGCGCAATGGTGCTCCCTCAAGTAGGTCAAGGCGGGGTTGTGCCCCTCCATCTCGACACGCGCGCATCGCAGGCACAACTGGGATGCTGTGGCGGGAGCTTATTCTGGTGACGCCCGGTTCAGTATCGTTCGTCACCAATTAGTGACATGTGTGTGTCACTGATGTGAGGAATCAACAAGCCAGGTCAGGGGCTAAATCGGGGTAGACGCCTGGCGGCTTTGCGGATCGAATGCGTAACGATCGCCGTAAATGCTGGACGAGCCCGCGAGGTCGGCGTTTGGGGCCGTGTAGGGCTTCCCCGGCCGCACACGTTTTCTACTAAGCCTCCCCGCGGGCTCGCGTTCGGACCACCGTATCCATCTACGGGTGCGGCGCGCAAAGGGACGGTAGTTTCACCTGTCGCGCAGCATGCACGTGAGACGCGAGGTACAGACGAGTTTTCCCTGCTCGTCAGTGATTTCGATGCCGTACGTCGCCAATGTCCGGCCGCCGTGCAGCCGGGTCGCCACGCCCGTGACGTGCCCGGCGCTCGCCGAGCGGTGGTGGGTGGCGTTGATCTCGATCCCCACGGCGATGCGCTCGGGGCCCGCGTGGATGGCGGCCGCCACCGAGCCCAGCGTCTCGGCCAGCACCGCCGAGGCCCCGCCGTGCAGCAGGCCGTAGGGCTGGGTGTTGCCCTCGACCGGCATCCGGCCCACGACCCGCTCGGGGCCGGCCTCGAGGAACTCGATGCCCATGCGGTCGGCCAGCGTGCCCTCGTGCACGGCGCCGTACACCGAGAAGTCCATGGGGTTGGTCTGCGTCAAAGGGACGTCTCCACTCTTCCGAGCTCAGGTTTTCTGTCGCAGACGCAGACTAGGCTGCGTGTGTGCCGAAGAGTGAAGTGACCCCCAGCCGCCCGCGCCTGTTGCTGCTTGACGGGCATTCCCTGGCCTATCGCGCTTTCTACGCGCTCAAGGACGCCAACCTGATGACCACCGATGGTCAGCACACCGAGGCGGTCTACGGGTTCACCTCGATGCTGACCAACGTCCTGCGCGACGAGCAGCCGACGCACGTGGCGGTGGCCTTCGACAGGTCGGAGCCGACGTTCCGCCACGAGGCGTACTCCGAGTACAAGGCCAACCGGAGCGAGACGCCGGAGGACTTCCGCGGCCAGATGCAGCTCATCTACGAGCTGCTCGACATCCTGCGCGTCCCGCACCTGTCCAAGGCGGGCTTCGAGGCCGACGACCTGATCGCCACGCTCGCCACCCGCGCGGCCGGCGAGGGCATGGACGTGCTGATCGTCACCGGCGACCGCGACGCGCTGCAGCTGGTCAACGAGCACATCACCGTCCTGATGACCCGGCGCGGCATCAGCGACATGACCAGGTTCACGCCCGAGGCCGTCGTCGAGAAATACGGCCTGACCCCGGAGCAGTATCCCGACTTCGCCGCCCTGCGCGGCGACCCCAGCGACAACCTCCTGAGCATCCCGAGCGTGGGGGAGAAGACCGCCGCCAAGTGGGTGCGCGAGTTCGGCTCGCTGACCGCGCTGGTCGACCGGGTCGACGAGGTCAAGGGCAAGGTCGGCGACAAGCTGCGCGAGCACGTCGCCCAGGTGCTGATGAACCGGCGCCTGACCGAGCTGCTGCGCGACGTCCCGCTGGAGGTCGACCTCGGCGACCTCACGCAGGGCGCCTGGGACCGCGAGGAGATCAACAAGCTGTTCGACTCCCTGCAGATCCGCGGCGAGCTGCGCGAGCGCGTCTTCAAGGTGCTCGGCTCCGGCGAGCAGGAGCCCGAGCAGGGCTTCGAGGTCGAGACCGTGCTGCTCGGCCCCGACCGGGTGCCCGGCTGGCTGTCGGCGATGCCCGCGGGCCGGGCCGGGCTGGCCTTCAAGGGCGCCTACGGCAGCGGCACCGGCCGCATCGACGCCATCGCCGTCGCCTCGCCCGACGGCACCGCCGCCCACATCGACCCCGTCAAGCTCACCGAGGCCGACGAGGCGGCCCTGCGGGCCTGGCTGGGCGACGAGAGCAGGCCCAAGGCCGTCCACGACGCCAAGGGGCCCATCCTGGCGCTCTGGGCGCAGGGCATGGAGCTGCGCGGCCTGAGCTGTGACACCGCGCTGGCGGCCTACCTGGCGATGCCGGGGCAGCGCACGTTCGCGCTCGAAGACCTCGCCAGGCGCTACCTCCACCGCGACCTGCGGGCCGAGGAGGAGTCCAACGGGCAGGCCGCGCTGTTCGGCGACGACGAGGACGCCCCGGCCAAGGACCTCGCGCTGCGCGCCCACGCCGTGCGCGAGCTGGCCGACTCCCTGGAGACCTTCCTGGCCGGGCGCGGCGGCACCCAGCTCCTGGCCGACGTCGAGCTGCCCCTGCTGAGCGTGCTGGCCGAGCTGGAGCGGGCGGGCATCGCCGTCGACGGCGAATACTTCGCGGGCCTGGAGGCCGAGTTCGGCGCGGCCGTCAAGCACGCCGTGGAGGAGGCCCACCGGTCGGTCGGCGAGCAGTTCAACCTGGGCTCGCCCAAGCAGCTGCAGGAGATCCTCTTCGACCGGCTCAGCCTCCCCAAGACGAAGAAGATCAAGACCGGCTACAGCACCGACGCCGACCAGCTCGCCTGGCTGGCCACGCAGACCGAGCACGAGCTGCCGACGATCATGCTGCGCCACCGCGACCAGCAGAAGCTGCGCACCACCGTCGAGGGCCTGATCAAGGAGATCTCCGACGACCGGCGCATCCACACCACGTTCAACCAGATCGTCGCCGCCACCGGCCGCCTGTCCTCCGAGAAGCCCAACCTGCAGAACATCCCGATCCGCACCGCCGAGGGCCGCCGCATCCGGCAGGGCTTCGTGGTCGGCGAGGGCTACGAGACGCTGCTGACGGCCGACTACAGCCAGATCGAGCTGCGCATCATGGCCCACCTGTCGGGCGACGAGTCGCTGATCGCGGCCTTCGAGTCGGGCCACGACTTCCACCAGGCCACCGCCGCCCGCGTGTTCGACCTGCCGCCCGAGCAGATCGACGGCGAGCTGCGGGCCCGCATCAAGGCCATGAACTACGGCCTGGCCTACGGGCTGTCCGACTTCGGGCTGTCCGGCCAGCTCAACATCCCGGTGTCGGAGGCGCGGGCGCTGAAGGAGGAATACTTCACCGAGTTCGGCGGCGTGCGCGACTTCCTGCAGGCCATCGTCCAGCAGGCGCGCACCGACGGCTACACCGAGACGATCATGGGCCGCCGCCGTTACCTGCCCGACCTCACCAGCGACAACCGCCAGCGCCGCGAGATGGCCGAGCGGATGGCGCTCAACGCCCCCATCCAGGGCTCGGCCGCCGACATCATCAAGGTCGCCATGCTCCACGTCCACCAGGCCATCCGCGAGGAGAAGCTGTCCTCCCGGATGCTGCTGCAGGTCCACGACGAGCTGGTGTTCGAGGTCGCGCCAGGGGAGCTGGAGCGGCTCACGCAGCTCGTGCGCGACCAGATGAACGCCGCCTACCACCTGCGCGTCCCGCTGGAGGTCTCCGTCGGCGTCGGGCGCACGTGGGAGGACGCGGGCCACTGATTGATCATCTCTTTCGGCTAACCTGGACTAAATTTCACTAGGCGGCCAGGAGTTCTGTGCGGTTTCCAGCGTCCTTCACGCGGATCATCGGCATCGCCAACGTCGTGGTGGTAACGGTGGCCGTCATCGGCCTGAGCCTCTTACCCTCCGAGCCGCGCCCCCACGCCAAGCCGGACGACGTGGCCAAGGTCCAGGGCAGCGTCGCACCGCCGAGCCTGGCCCCGGTGGGCGAGCCGCCCGGGGTCGTGGCCACGCCCGACTTCGCCCGCCAGGTGCACGCCAACGAGGCCGGACTGGTGCCGGTCCTGATGTACCACCGGATCCTCGCCAAGCGGCTCGCCTCGATCGACCGGACGCCCGACCAGCTCAGGAAAGAGCTGGAGAAGCTGGCCAAGCAGGGCTACGTGCCGATCACCGCCAGAGACTTCGCCACCGGCGACATCAAGGTGCCGGCGGGGAAGTTCCCGGTGGTGCTGACGTTCGACGACGGGCACCCGAGCCACTTCGGGCTCGACGGGAACGGCAACCCCAAGAGCGGCACGGCCGTGGCCGTCATCCAGGAGGTGGCCAGGAAATACCCGTCCTTCCGGCCGGTCGCCACCTTCTGGATCAACCGGGAGCCGTTCGGGCTGACCGACCGGCAGGCCCAGGAGACCGCCGTCAAGTGGCTGGTCGACCACGGGTACGAAGTGGCCAACCACACCTGGAACCACCCCAACCTGCGCGTGCTGCGCAAGAAGAAGGTCCGCGAGCAGATCGTCCGGATCGAACGCCTGCTCAAGAAGCTCGGCGTGCCGGAGTCGCGGACCATGGCCCTGCCGTACGGGTCGATGCCCCGGCCGAAGAAGCTCGCCCGCACCGGATCCTGGGACGGCAGCAAGTATGATTTCGCGGGCGTCTTCCTCGCGGGTGCGGAGCCCTCACTTTCGCCCTACGCGAAAAAATTCGACCGGGGCGCCATCCAGCGCATCCAGAGCAACGGTAAGAAGGGCGAGTGCCGCAAGTGGTGCTCGCAGTACTGGCTGGAATGGCTGAACAAGCACCCCGGCGAGCGCTATGTCTCCGACGGCGACCCGGCCCGGATCTCCATCCCGGAGAAACTGCGCGGTAAAATCGTCGCCAAGCGAGGACTGCAGGTCAACGCGTATTGATTGCTCCCCGGATTGACCCAGTGGCGATGGTCTCATATGCTGATCGCTGCGCTGTGGGCTCGCGCGCGCCTCAGACGGAGCGGGCTCGCGCTCGGTCACGTCGATGTCGTAATTCCTCGGCTTGATGCGGAAGAGGGCCTGCCGCGCATCCGCCACATCGACATCCTGTCCGCGTTCGGAGCAATTCCACACATGACGTCCAGCACTGAGGCCACCTCGAGCACCCCGCAGGTAGCGGTCAACGACATCGGGTCCGAGGAAGCCTTCCTCGCGGCGATCGACGAGACCATCAAGTACTTCAACGACGGCGACATCGTCGAGGGCACCGTCGTCAAGGTCGATCGAGACGAGGTTCTTCTCGATATCGGCTACAAGACCGAGGGTGTCATCCCCTCGCGCGAGCTTTCCATCAAGCACGATGTCGACCCTGCTGACGTCGTGGAAGTGGGAGAGCACGTCGAAGCCCTGGTCCTCCAGAAGGAGGACAAAGAGGGCCGGCTGATCCTGTCCAAGAAGCGCGCTCAGTACGAGCGTGCCTGGGGCACGATCGAGAAGATCAAGGACGAGGACGGTATCGTCACCGGCACCGTCATCGAGGTCGTCAAGGGTGGTCTCATCCTCGACATCGGCCTGCGCGGCTTCCTGCCGGCGTCCCTGGTGGAGATGCGCCGCGTCCGCGACCTGCAGCCGTACGTCGGCCGCGAGCTCGAAGCCAAGATCATTGAGCTCGACAAGAACCGCAACAACGTGGTTCTGTCGCGCCGCGCCTGGCTTGAGCAGACGCAGTCGGAGGTCCGCCAGACCTTCCTCAACACCCTCCAGAAGGGCCAGGTCCGCAAGGGCGTCGTCTCCTCGATCGTCAACTTCGGCGCCTTCGTCGACCTCGGTGGGGTCGACGGTCTGGTCCACGTGTCCGAGCTGTCCTGGAAGCACATCGACCACCCCTCCGAGGTTGTCGAGGTCGGCCAGGAGGTCACGGTCGAGGTCCTCGACGTCGACATGGAGCGCGAGCGCGTCTCCCTGTCGCTCAAGGCGACCCAGGAAGACCCGTGGCAGCAGTTCGCCCGCACCCACCAGATCGGCCAGGTCGTGCCGGGCCGCGTCACCAAGCTGGTGCCGTTCGGCGCGTTCGTCCGGGTCGAGGAGGGCATCGAGGGCCTGGTCCACATCTCCGAGCTGGCCGAGCGCCACGTGGAGATCCCGGAGCAGGTCGTCCAGGTCGGCGACGAGATCTTTGTCAAGATCATCGACATCGACCTCGACCGTCGTCGCATCAGCCTCTCGCTGAAGCAGGCCAACGAGGGCGTCGGGGCCGAGGTCGAGTTCGACCCGACCCTGTACGGCATGGCGGCCACGTACGACGACCAGGGCAACTACATCTACCCTGAGGGCTTCGACTCGGAGACCGGGGAGTGGCTCGAGGGCTTCGACAAGCAGCGCGAGGAGTGGGAGCGGCAGTACGCCGAGGCCCAGACGCGTTTCGAGGCCCACAGGAAGCAGATCGAGGAGGCCCGCAAGGCCGAGGCGGAGGCCGGCGAGGCCGCTCCCTCGTCCTACAGCGGCGAGACGCAGGCTCCGGCCGGCGGCTCCTCCTCTTCGGCCCCGGCCAGCGGCGCGCTGGCCTCGGACGAGGCTCTCGCGGCTCTGCGCGAGAAGCTCGCCGGCGGCCAGAGCTGATCATCCGGCTCTGATCTGGCTGAATGCCTTTCCGGAAGGCCCCGCACCCGACGTGGTGCGGGGCCTTCCGCCTTTCCGGGGTGCCGGTGCCTCCCGGGGGCGGGTGCCGATGGCCGGTGTTTTCTGAAGGCGCCGGTGGCAATGCGGAAGGATCTTTGCCGCATTGGCTTCTACGGTTTTCCCCATGGAAGAGATCACGGCATTCCGCATCGACATCCCCCAGGAAGACCTCGACGACCTGCAGGCGCGGCTGCGGCGGACGAGGTGGGCGCGCCAGTTGCCCGGCGGCTGGAGCAGGGGCGTGCCTGTCGCGTACCTGAAGGAGCTGGCCGAGTACTGGGCCGACGGGTTCGACTGGCGGGCGCAGGAGGCCAGGCTGAACGCGTTCCCGCAGTTCACCACCGACATCGACGGGCAGGCGATCCATTTCCTGCACGTGAGCTCGCCCGAGCCCCGGGCCCTGCCGCTGATCATCACGCACAGCTGGCCGAGCTCCGTCGCCGAGTTCCTCGACGTCATCGGCCCGCTCACCGACCCGCGAGCGCACGGGCTCGACCCCGACATCGCCTTCCACGTCGTGGCGCCCTCCCTGCCCGGCTTCGCCTTCTCGCCGTTCCCCGAACCGGCCGACGAGCGGCCCTGGAACATCGAGCGGGTGGCCCGTACGTGGGCCGAGCTCATGCGCAGACTCGGATACGAGCGCTACGGCGCGCACGGCAACGACGCCGGGGCGCTGGTCACGCCGCAGCTGGCCGCGCTGGACGGCGAGCACGTCGTGGGCTCGCTCATCACGGCCGGGCTGGGCATCCCCACCGGAGACCCGGCGCAGCTCGAAGGGCTCGGCGAGAAGGAGACCGCCGAGCTGGAGGAGCTGACGTCGTGGATGAGCGGAGGCAGCGGCTACGGGCCCTACCTGGCGGCCAGGCCGCAGACGCTCGCGCACGGGTTCGCGGACTCGCCGGTGGCGCAGCTCGCGTACCTGGTGGAGCGGTTCAAGGAGTTCGACGGGTGGGGTTCGGGCGCCGAGCCGATCGACCGGGACCGGGTGCTCACGAACGCGGCCCTTTACTGGCTGACCGACACCGGCGGGTCGTCGTCGTGGACGTACTACGAGGGCGCCGCCGGGCTGCCGATCAACCAGAGCGCCGTGCCGACGGGCGTGACCCACGGCGGGCCCGCGCTGATGCGGCGGATCGCCGAGCGGGACAACGACATCGTGTACTGGGGCGACGCCACCAGCCCCAGCCACATGGTCGCCATGGCGGTGCCCGACTCGCTGGTAGCGGGCATACGCGCCTTTTTCCGGATGGTCCGCTGAGCGGGCCGCAGATTTTACCTTCGGCCCAGGCGAGCCCGCCGCCCCCGGGAACCGGCGCTGTCAGACTGACCTGCGCTGTTGACACCTACGACCGATTCTCAGGGGCGACGCAGTGGGCATGGTTCAGCGGGTGATCATCCTTGCCGTGGCCGCGCTGGCGGCCGCGGCCACCGCTACCCCGGCGGTGAAGGGCGCGGCCGTTCCCCAGTGGCAGGACTGCGGCGACGGGCTGCAGTGCGCCAAGCTGTCCGTGCCCGTCGACTGGGCCAGGCCGCGCGGCGCCCGTACCGAGATCGACCTGGCCAGGATGCCCGCGCAGGACCCGCAGCACAGCCGTGGCTTCCTGGTGGTGAACACCGGCGCGGCCTCCACCGTCCAGGGCGTGCGCGCCCAGCCGGAGAGCGTGAGCGAGCTGGCCAGGTGGTTCGACGTGGTGCTGATCGAGCCGCGCGGGGCCGGCGTCCGGTGCGCGGTGACCCAGCCCGACCCGACGCGCCTCGCCTTGGCCCCGGGACGGGCCGGATGGCGCGCCTACGCCCGCGACAACGCCGCCTACGACGAAAGCTGCCGCGCCGCCGCCGGGGCCGCCTACGACGGGCTCACGTCCTGGCAGGTCGCCCACGACCTCGACGCCCTGCGCGCCGAGCTGGGGGAGCCCCGGCTGCGGTACTTCGGCTCCTCCTACGGGGCCGTGTACGGCCAGGCGTACACGGAGCTGTTCCCGCACCGGGTCGGGCGGATGTACCTCGAAGGCGGGCCCGACCACACCGAGCCCGACCTGGCCGAGCGGCTGACCGCCCTGGCGCGGGCGGCCGAGCGGCGGCTGTTCGCCTTCCGCGACTGGTGCCGCGGGCATCTGGGCTGCCCGCTCGACGACGACGCCGTGGAGGTCTACGACGCCCTGGCCCGCCGCACGCCCCTGCACGCGGGCCCCGGCCGCTCGGTGAAGGCCAGACGCCTGGCCACGGCCGTCGCCGCCGGGCTGGCGCCGAGGCACTGGCCGGAGCTGGCCCGGGCCATGTCCGAGGCCAAGCAGGGTGACGCGAGCAGGCTGGCCGCGCTGGCGGCCGTTACCGCCCCGGCCGCGCCGGCGACCGCGTCGGGGTCCATGCTGTGCCACGACTTCATGCCGGACGTGCCGGGCTACCGGCGCCTCAGCGCCATGGAGGCGCACCTGCGCGAGGTGGCGCCGCGCGTGGGATGGCTGAGCGGCCGCTACGAGGTCGCCCGATGCCTGGGCGTGCCGCGCCGGGACGCCCCGAGCTGGCGCCCGCACGTGCCCGAACCGCGCCACGACCCGACGTTGCTGGTCGGCGTCGGACGGCTGGACGCCGGCGCGCGGCCCGCGGGGCCCGTCCCCGGGGCGGTCGTGCTGTCGCACGGCGACGGGCGCGACGCGTACCTGCTCCAGGGGGTCAGCCGGCTCCGCGCGGCCTGCCTGCGCACGCGCGTGCACGACTACCTCGTCAACGGGGCGCTTCCGGAGGAAGGCACCGAATGCCCCGGCGCGCTCACGGCAGGCATGTATTCGTGAGGGTTGAGCGGTAGGGTGCTGCGCGTGCTGATCGAACGGGCGACCGCGCCGGACGCGGGCGAGATCCTCACCGTGCAGCGGGCGGCCTACGTGAGCGAGGCCCAGCTGTACGGCGACCCGTACATCCCGCCGCTCGTCGAGTCGCTGGAGCAGGTCCGCAAGGTCATCGAGGGCGCCGTCGTGCTCAAGGCGCTCGACGCCGGCCGCGTGATCGGGGCGGTGCGCGGGCAGCTGTCCGGCACGACCTGCCTGGTCGGCCGGCTGGTCGTGGCGCCCGACCGCCAGGGCCAGGGCCTCGGCACGGCGCTGCTGACGGCCCTGCACGAGGCGGTGCCGGAGGCGGAGGCGTTCGACCTGTTCACGGGCCACCTGTCAGAGGCGAACCTCAAGCTCTACCGCCGTCTGGGCTATCGGGAGACGGGCCGGGAGCGGATGGACGATCACCTGACGCTGATCCACCTGCGTATGCGGCCAGATCGATCCCTTCCTCAGCCGTGATCACGGCGCGGCCCAGGTCGTCGTCCACCCAGTTCCACCCCCAGCGCCACTCCGAGCCCGCCGGGTGCTCGGCGCCGAGCCGGTCCAGCACGCCCTGGAGGGCGGAGACGGGCACGATGACCTGGTGGCGGCCTCGCCACGGCACGTGCACGGGCGGGCCGAGCGGCGGCGTGCGTACCCCGTGCGCGCGCAGCGCCTCGACCACCGCCGCCGGGTCCACCCCGAACAGGTGCAGCGGCGTCGGGCCCCGGTCCTCCTCGACGTCGTAGGCCAGGGCCATGAGCCAGTGTTCGGGCTCGGCGTGCCGGTCGCCCGCGGCCAGCGCCAGGCCGGTCGCGATGCCGTACAGCTTGTAGAAGGCGGGGTTGGCGAACCCGCCCGTCCCGTGCGCGGGCCTGGCGTGGTGCGGCAGGCAGCCGAGCGCCCGCTCGCGGTCCAGGCCCGCCCCGGCCAGCACCCGCGCGGCCAGGGACTCGCCGGCCAGCAGGGCGAGCACGACGTGCTGCGGCCCCACCCAGTCGTCCCCGACGGCCGCGGCCTGCTCGTGCGCGGCCCGTACGATCGTGGTCGTCATGCTTACGATGATGACCCCGTAGGCTTTTTCCCGTGTTGAAGACTGGGCTCACGGGCGGTATCGGATCGGGCAAGAGTGAGGTGTCGAAGCGGCTCGCGGCCAGGGGCGCGGTCGTGATCGACGCCGACAGGATCGCCCGCGAGGTGGTGGAGCCCGGCACGCCCGGGCTGGCCAGGGTGGTCGCCGTGTTCGGGGAGGAGGTGCTCCGCCCCGACGGCTCGCTCGACAGGGAGAAGCTCGGCTCCATCGTCTTCGCCGACCCCGAGCGGCTCGCCGCGCTCAACGCGATCGTGCATCCGCTGGTGGGGGAGCGGGTGGCGGAGCTGCAGAGCCGGGCGGCCGACGACGCGATCACCGTCTACGACGTGCCGCTGCTGGCGGAGAACCACCTGGCCCCCATGTACGACGTGGTCATCGTCGTCGACGCGGACGACGAGACCCGCATCCGGCGCCTGGCCGAGCACCGGAGCATGCCGGAGGCCGACGCCAAGGCCCGCATCGCCGCCCAGGCGAGCCGCGAGGACCGGCTGGCCGTGGCCGACATCGTGATCCCGAACGAGGGCTCGCTGGCCGAGCTGGACGCCCGGGTGGACGAGGTCTGGGCGGAGCTCACGAGCCGCGCCGGCCGCGGCTGAACGGGCCCGCTCCGGTGGGGGCCGGGGCCGCGTCGGCCTTGGCGCGGCTCAGAAGGGCGCGTCGAGCGGCACCTGCCGCACGCCCGGCAGGTAGCGGTCGAGCTCGCCCAGCTCGAACCGGGACATCCCGATCACGTGCCAGAACTGCCCGGCCGGCTCCCCCTGGATCTTGTACCGCCCGTCGGGAGCCAGCGCCGCCCACCCCTCGGCCAGCCCGAGCAGGGTCGCCCGCCGCTCGCCGCCCTCCCAGAGGATCACCACGCCGTCGTCGCCCGCGCTGGCCAGCAGGTCGGAGGCCGGGCTGAAGGCCACCGACCACACCCGGCGGGCGTGCCCGGCCAGCGTGTGCCGCGGCCGTCCGGTCGCGGTGTCCCAGACCCGCACCACCAGGTCGTCGCCGCCCGTGGCCAGCCGCTCGCCCGTGGCGTCGAACGCCAGGCTCCACAGCCGCCCCTCGTGCCAGAGCTCGTGCACCAGCCGCGGCTGCCACGGCTGCCCCGTGCGCAGCTCCCACACCATGGCCCGCCCGTCGTTGCCCGCGCTGGCCAGGTGGCGGCCGTCGGGGGAGAAGGCCACCGAGTAGACCCGGTCGGAGTGGCCCTTGAGCGTGGCCACCCGGCCGCCGGTGGCCACGTGCCACAGGCGCACCAGCCGGTCGTCGCAGCCCGTGGCCACGTACTCGCCGTCGGGGCTGAACGCGATCGAGCGCACCCGCCCGCGGTGGTCGGCCAGGTTACCCGCCAGCCGCCCGGTCGGGCGATACCAGATCTTGACGCTGTCGTCGTCGTTGGCCGTGGCCAGCAACTGGCCGTCGGGGCTGAACGCCTCGGCCCAGACGTGGTCGGTCTCGGCGCTCAGCTCGCGCTCGTAGTCGCCGGTGACGGCGTTCCAGAAGTGCACGCCGCCGTCGTTGCTGGCGGTGGCCAGCGCCGGCCCGGCGGGGGAGAACAGGGCCGAGATGAGCCGGTCGGCCGTGCCGGTGAACTCCCGCAGCCGCCGCCCCGTGCGCGGCTCCCACACGCGTACGACGCCGTCGTTGCCGCTGGTCGCCAGCATCGAGCCGTCGGCGCTGAACCGGACGGACGAGATGCGCCGCCCGTGGCCGCGCAGCACCCGCTGGCACTTGCCCGAGCCCGGGTCCCACAGGCGCACGGTGCCGTCGTTGCTGCTGGTGGCGATCTGCTGGCCGTCGGGGTGGAACGCGAACGGCCAGACCGAGCTGCGGTGGCCCGTCAGCTCGATCCGCTGACCGCCGCCGACCTGCTGGAGCCGGACCACGCCGCCCGAGTCGCCGCTGGCCAGCGCCTGCCCGTCGGGGCTGAAGGTCACCTGGTAGACGGCCGCCGCGTGCGTGGTGTGCACGCCCCGGGACTCGCCGGACGCCTCCCACAGGCGTACGGCGCCCGCCGTGTCGCCGGTGGCCAGCAGTGAGCCGTCCGGTGAGAACGTCACGCAGTAGACGCTGCCCGCGTGCCCGCTCAGCACGTGCAGCGGCGTCCACGTGGCGGTGTCCCACAGCCTGACGGTGCCCGCCTCGTCGCCGGTGGCCAGCAGGCGGAGGTCCGGGCTGTGCACGGCGCGGTAGACGCTGCCGCGGTGGCCGTCGAGCGTCTGCCGCACCTGCCCGCTCGCCAGGTCCCAGACGCGTACGACGCCGGCCGCGTCACCCGTCACCAGCATCGAGTGGCCGAACGACGCCGTGTAGATCGGCGCCTGGTGCCCTTCGAGCGCGTGCGCGAGCCGCCCGGTGGCCGTCTCCCACACGCGGACGACGCCGTCGCCGCCCCCGGCCGCCACCAGGTCGCCGGCCGGGCTGAGGCGCACCGGCCAGACGCCGTCGGCGTGGCCCTTGAGCGCGTGCAGGCGCTCGCCGGTGAGGGAGTCCCACAGCAGGACGGCTCCGTCGCTCGCGCCGGTGGCCAGCAGGTCGCGGGAGCGGGCGAAGGTGACCGCGTAGACGCGCCCCCGGTGCCCCTGCAGCGTGCGCACGGGCGCGCCGCCGACGCAGAGCAGCACGCCGCCGTCCTCGTTGCCGATCGCGATCGTGGAGCCGTCGGGGCTGTAGGCGATGGGCTCGGGCAGGCGGCTGGTCTGGAAGTGGTAGCCGTACGGGACGCCGATGCCGGCCGGCGCGAACTCCACCTCCACCGGCTGGCCGGGCACCACCGCCGCGCCGTGCAGGCGGGGCAGCGTGCCGGTCACGTTGATGAGCGAGGCCCGGTGCCAGCGGGCGCCCTCGACGGCCGCGTCGCTCAGGTCCACCTGGGCCAGCCGCGCCCCCGACAGGTCGGCGCCGGTCAGGTCGGCCCCGGTCAGCGTGGCGCCGTCCAGCCGCGCCCCGGCCAGGCTGGCCTCGCGCAGGGTGGCCCTGGCCAGGTTCGTGCCCGCCAGGGTGGCCTCGGACAGGTCGGCGCCGGTGAGGTCGACCTCGCTCAGGTCCCTGGCCGACAGGTCCTCGCCCTTCAGGTTCGCGCCGCGCAGGTCGGCCCGGGCGGGGGTGCGCAGCCTGGCGGAGATCTTGACCGCGTTCGCCCTGGACACGTCGTCGCCCGGCGGGTCGGCCGCCCACTCGCGCAGCGCCCGGACGTCGGCCAGGTCGCACAGGAACTCCATGGTCAGCGCCGACAGCGGCCTGCTGGACAGCAGCGCGAAGTTGTCGAGGGCGATGTGGCGGGCGATCAGCCACTCCATCACCGACGCGTGGATGAACCCGAACATCCCGTCCTCGGTCCGCACCAGCAGGCTGCCCGAGCCCATCCGGTACGCCGCGTGCGCCGCCGACAGCTGCCCGTCGGACAGGTCCGTCAGCGTCTCGCCGATCTCGGTCAGCTCGTCCACGCCCAGCAGCGACTCGCCGCTGTCCCACAGCCGCATCGCCAGCGCCGTCACCGCCTGCCACAGCTCGTCGACGGTCAGCGCCGCGGCCGAGCCGGGGACCCCGGCCCGCCGCTCCTCGAAGGCCAGCCAGGAGCTGAGGATCTCCTCGTACAGCAGCGCGGGGCTGATGGTGTGGCGGGCGCCCGCGACCGTACGCAGCCGGTCGGCGTCGAGGTCGGCGATGAAGCTCAGCATGCGCGGGTTCTGGGCCAGCGCCAGCAGGTCCTTGATCTCGCCCATCAGCGACATGCGCGCGCCGGCCTCGTCGCCGTCGACGAACCGGTTGGCCAGGTAGGAGCGGATCTGGTCGTGCGTGAAGTCCTCGACGGTGAGCACCCGCCGCTGCGGCAGCACGCCCACCATCTCCCCGAGCGAGGTCAGCACCTGGCTGTGCGACTTGAAGTGCTGGGTGCGGCTGGCGACCACGATCTTGGCTTTGTCCTCGGCCGCCGCCAGCAGTGTGGCCAGGTGATCGGCCGCCCGGTCGAACGTCAGCCGGGTCACCAGCTCGTCGAACCCGTCGAACAGCAGCACGATGCGCCCCTGCCTGAGCAGGTAGCGGAACGCCTTGAGGTCGATGAACTCCTCGCCGTGCCCGGCCAGATGGGCGGCCACCAGCGCGTCCACGGAGTGCGCCTTGTCCAGGGCGCGCAGCTCGATCAGGATCGGCGTCAGGTGCGGCAGCTCGGCCGGGATGCGCCGGGCCAGCTCCCGCAGCGCGAACGTCTTGCCGTGGCCGAAGTCGCCGAGCAGCAGCAGGAACCTGCCGTGGTCGGTGGCCAGCAGCCGCATCAGCTCGTCGGTCAGGCCGTGCTTGACCTGGCCGCCCGGGCGGTCGAGCTCGCGGTAGCGCTGCGGCACGTACAGGTCGGGCGGGTAGCGGCGGTCGGCCGTCACCCTGGCCGTCTGCTCGGCGACGTAGCCGGTCAGGTCGAGCAGCCCCTGGAACTCGGTGAAGGTGCGCAGCCGCACGCCCCTGCGCATCAGGTCGTCGCGGACCGCGCGGGCGGCGGGCGGGCCCTGGTAGACCAGCTCGGCGGCCAGGCCGGTGGCGTGCGCCTGGCGGACGAAGCCGTCTGCGGCGCTCTCGGTCAGCTCGCCCACGTGCGCGCCGATCATCGTCTGGCGGACGAAGCCGTCTTCCGGGTGGGTGACCACGAGGTGCGCGTCGAAGCGGCGGATCCTGGCCCGTTCGTGCCTGGCCTCGCAGACCTCGGCGATGCGGTCGAGCAGCAGCTCGACCGGGCTCGGCGCGCGCTCGTCCGGCTTGGGCGCGGGCGGCTCGGGAGCCGGGCTCTCGCCGGTGAAGGTGGCCCGCACGGCCTTCCACCGGTACGGGGCCGGCTCGGGCTCGTCCGCGTCGGGCTGCCAGATCCGCAGGCCGTCAGGGGTGATCTCGACCACCTGGTGCCGCCCGGAGCGCGGCGCGGCGATCACGCCCTCGGCCCGGTGGGCGGACCCGCCGTGGAAGAGCAGGTTGAGCCGGTGGGCCAGCAGCCGCTCGAACGCGGGCGCGTCGCGCAGCTCGCCCGGCGGATGCCCGACCGCGCCCAGCCGCAGCCACGCGCCCTCCTCGTACGGCCGCAGCCGCTCGGCGAACCAGGCCGCCTGCGCCTCCCCGAGCTGCGCGTACGCGTCGCGTTCGAGATGGCTCATCGCCATCGTCGAGTTGAGCCCCGCCACGACCACCTTCAGATCGGGCACCTCGAACAGCGTCCACGGCTGCCCGCCGTCGAACACCCGGTCGTCCAGCCCCTGGTACACCTCGCCGAACAGCCCGGCGAAGTGCCGCCACTTGGGCCAGTAGGGCGGCTGCGGGCTCACGTCGTCGGCCTCGCAGGTCATGAAGTACGCGCTGGCGGCGGCCTTGGTCACGTCGCGCGGCCCCGGCAGCAGGATCAGCCGGTGCGGCTCCAGCCCGATCAGCAGCCGCAGGTCGGTCACGAACCGGGTCGCCTGCCCGAACTGCCCCAGGCTGCCCGACTCGGTCAGGTCACCGGTGACCAGCATGAGGTCGGGACGCGGCATGCCCCGGTCGTACATGGCGGTCAGGTCCGCCCAGATGCGCGCCTGCATGTCCTCGGGCGTGAACGGCTCGCCCGGGTCGGGCAGCGCCCGGCCGAACCTGGGGCCGCCGATGTGCAGCACGCTGATCGACCCGCGCCCCCGGTCGGCGCTCGCCGCCGGGGGGAACTTCGGCGCCGACACCGGCGTGCGCCGCGCCCTGGCCCGCTCGCCCGGCGGTGGGAGCGTCGGGACGGGCGCCGGCACGCTGGAGCCGTCGGGGAACGCGGGCGCCGACTCCGGCTTGGCCCGGCCCGCCATCGCCTCCCGCACCCTGCCCAGCAGCAGCGCCCTGGCCTGCCCGGAGTCGGTGACGCCGAGCAGGTCGACCCAGGTGATCGTGGACAGCAGGCCCTCCAGCTGGACGTCCTCCAGCCGGATCGTGACGAGCTTGTTGGAGGGGTTGTCGGGGTCGGCCCGCAGCGCGGCCTGCCACTCCATCCGGCCGTAGCGGGAGCTCAGATAGTGGCGCGAGAGCACGGCCACGACCAGGTGCGCCTCGCTGACCCCACGGTCCATGAAGTCGATGAAGTTGGTGCCCGGCACGAAGTCCCAGGCCTGGATCATGGTCTTGTAGCCCGCCGCCTCGAGCTCCCACGCTATCCAGGTGGCCCACGCCGTGTCGGCCGGGGAGTAGCTGACGAAGATCTCGGTCGGCCTGCCGTCACGCGCCATGAGGCCAGTATCCCCTGTAGGGCAACGGGTTTCAGCAGTGTGCGATCATCTACGGGTGTGGCGGCGTTTTGGGGTGCTCGACCTGATCAGGTTCGGGCTGCTCATTCTCGGCGTGGTCTTCGTGTCGACGGGGCTGCTGCCGTGGGAGGAAGCGCTCGCCAGCCTGGATGAGATCTGGCCGCTGCTGATCTTCCTGGTCGCGATCATCGTGCTGGCCGAGCTCACCAAAGAGGCCCAGGTCTTCGACGCGATCGCGGCGAGGATGGCGGTGCTCGGCCGCGGCAACTACGCCGCCCTCTTCTTCCTCTGCACAGCCTTCGCGTCTTTTATCACGATATTTCTGAATCTGGACACGACGGCGGTCCTGCTCACCCCCGTCATGCTCGCCCTCGCCCCCAAGGCCCGCATCGCCGCCCTCCCCCTGGCCATGACCACGATCTGGCTGGCCAACACCGCGAGCCTGCTGCTGCCGGTCTCCAACCTGACCAACCTCCTGGGCATGGAGAAGATCGGCCTGGACGCCCAGGAGTTCGCCGCGCGCATGTGGGCCCCGCAGCTCGCCTCGATCGCGGTGACGATGGCGTTCCTGTGGGTGTTCTACTGGCGCCGCGGCGAGCGGCGCGACCTGCGCTACACCCCGCCGGTGCTGGAGCCGGTGGCCGACCGCGTGCTGTTCGGCGCCGCGTCGGCGGGCTGCCTGCTGTTCATCGCGATGCTGCTGCTCAAGGCGCACGTCGCCATCGCCGCCACGGCGGCGGCCGCGATCGTCGTGGCGGCCTTCCTGGTACGCGCCCGCGGGCGCCTGACCTGGAGCCTCGTCCCATGGCAGCTCGTGATCTTCGTGACGGGGCTGTTCCTGGTGGTGCCCACGCTCAGCAGGCACGGCCTGTCCGACCTGATGACGTGGATGGTCGGCACGGAGGGCGACCCCTACCGCACGGCCGCCGTCGGGGCCGGGCTGTCCAACGCCATCAACAACCTGCCCGCCTACAAGGCCGTCGAGATCGTCATCCCGGCCACCGGCCAGGACCAGCTGCTGGCCCTGCTGGCCGGCACCAACGTGGGCCCGGTCATCACGCCGTGGGCGTCGCTGGCCACGCTGCTGTGGTTCGAGTCGTGCCGCCGCCACGAGGTCACGGTGCCGATGCGCCGCTTCCTGCTCACCGGCACGGGCCTGGCCGTGGTCGGGCTGCTCGCCACCGTGTGGGCCCTGGTCCGGTTCGGCTGATCAGGCGGCGGCCAGCGCGTAGGCGCCGGCGACCGCGTCCAGCGCCCAGCGCATCCGCACGACGTACGTGTCGGGGTGGTCGCCGGCCTCCTGGGCCACGTAGGCCGCGCACCCGGCCGGGTCGCCGCCGCACCGGCACAGCCGCGCGTCCACGGCCTCGCGGATCTGGAACGCCGACAGCCGGTCGGACGGCTGCAGAGCGGTCGTGAAGAGCACCTGCGCCAGCTCGGTCGTGGTCATCATGTCGAGCCCCTCTCCCTTGTGCCGTTCTCTCCAAATAGACCTCGGACGGGAGCGGAACTCATCGGCGAAGGACACACCTGTTCTGCGGACTTTTCCTCATTCGAGCCCGAGGACGGACAGGAGCCCGGGGAGGGCACGGGGATGCGCGGCGACGAAGCTGCGGTCGTCGGCGGTGCCGTCGATGCACTCCTCGAACGGGCCGCCGTCCAGCGCCCTGATCTCGATGCCGGCCTCCCGGGCGAGCAGCGCGCCCGCGGGCAGGTCCACCGCCTCGGCCCGGTAGCCCACGATGCCGTCGATGTCGCCGCGCGCCAGCATCGCCCACGACAGCAGCGGCGCCCACAGCTGCAGCACCCGCCGCGCGTTGAGCTCCAGCGCCGACCGCAGGGCCCGCACGGTCGCGTCGTCCCTGGTCACGCCGTAGCCCTGGGTCCAGGCCAGCAGCGGCCCGTGCGGGCGCCGCGCGTACGGGGGCGCCAGGCGTACCCCTGAGGACGACCCCGCCGCGGCGGACAGCGCGCCCCGCCCGCGGACGGCCGACCACGTCCGGGCGGAGACGGGGTCGTGCACCACGCCCAGCACGGGACGCCCGCCCTGGCACAGTGCCACGCCCACCACGTAGGCGGGCAGGCCGATCGCCACGTTGTTGGTGCCGTCGAGCGGGTCGACCAGCCACGTCCACTCGCCGCCCGCGGCCCCCACCAGCCCCGACTCCTCGGCGATCACCGTGTGCGACGGGTAGGCCGTCAGGATGCGCTCCAGCAGCAGCTTCTCCGAGGCCAGGTCGAGGTCGGTCACCACGTCGCCCGCGTCGCCCTTGGCCCGGACGTCGACCGCGCCGCGCATGCCCTCCTGGAGCAGCGCTCCCGCGGCCTCGGCGGCTTCGACGGCGACCGTGCGGGCGTGATCCAGGTCCATCGGGTGCCTCTCAGGTCAGGTGAGCGGTGATCAGACGGACGGCCAGCTCGGTCTCGCGGGCGTCCAGCGGCTGCCTGGCCACGTGGTGCGGCCCGCCGCCCAGCGGGCCGAGCGACAGGTCGCGGCTGCCGGGCCGGCCCCGCCCCAGCGCGATCGTGGCCGCCTCGCCGCCCTCCGGCACGACGCTGCTGTGGAAGCGGTCGGCGGCCAGCGTGTAGGTGTCGCCGGGGCCGAACACCTCCACCAGGCCCGTCGCGTGCCGCACGGTGCGCCCCGTTGGTGAGATGCGGTCGCCGTCGGCCCCGCTGACCACCTCGAAGACCCGGTGCGTGGCGTCCGGGCCGGCGTCGGTGACCACCGCGTGCACGTTGCGCACCTGGCCGTACAGGACGTGGCTCACCAGGTCCCAGCTGTGGCAGTGGATCTGCGAGGTGGTGCTCTCGGCGTGCGCGAACGTGTCGGTCCACAGGTGGACGCATACCCCTTCGCCGCCGTCGCGCTCCAGCGGCAGGCACACGAATCCGAGCGGGTGGCGCACGGCGGTCAGGCCGCCGGACGAGAGCGTCTCCAGCGCCCACGACCTGGCCCCGCCCCCGAGCACCCGCTGCTGGACGCCGTTGTGGCTCATCACGCACCGTCTCGAGGCTGCGGCTCCCCGTAGGGATCCATCGCCCGCAACGCCTTGCGGGCGATGTCGACGACGTCACGCCCGTTGTACGACTTGGGCAGGGGGATCCCGACGCGCTCGAACAGCTCCTGAACCTCCTCGATGGTGGGCTCGTCGCTCAGCGGCACCTTCTTGTACATCTCCAGCGGCACCCGCCGCGCCTGCTCGAAGCTGAGCCGCAGCTCGGTGTCGCAGTTCTCGTAGAAGAACGTGCCGGCCAGCGCGGTCATCGCCTTGTTGGGGTCCTCGACCGTCATGATCAGGCGGCTGGCGGACACGTCCCAGCGGAACGTGGTCATCGTCGAGGACAGGCCCACCGCGATGTCGAGCAGCCCGTAGCGCTGGCGGTGCCAGAAGGCGGCCAGGATCGTCGCGTACGACTCCTTCCTGGCTCGGTCGGTCGTCCACGTCTCGCCGGTGCCGTCGGGGGCGTCCGACAGCGAGCGGCGGTAGTGGGCGTACGTCTCGCACACCTCCAGGTTGGCCGGGTCGATCACCTCGACCCTGACCGTGAGGTGGCGCTTGTCCCTGCGGGCCGCCGCGACGCACTCGGGCAGGGTGACCGCGCGCAGGTAGGTGCCGGTGCCGCCCTTGAAGCTCCACCTGTGGGTGTCCTTGCGCGCCTCGGCGTGGGACTGGGCGATCTCCTGCTTGCTGCCGAGCACGCGTACGAGCTGGAGCACGTCGAGGGCCTTGCGGGTGCTGCCGACCAGCGACTCGATCTCCTGCAGCCGCGCCAGGCGCGCGGGCAGCTCGGCCAGCGCGCCCGAGGTGATCGTCTCCTCGACCGGGGCCTGGCGCGCGCGGTCGCGCAGCAGCGCGGTGGCCACCAGCGCCATGATGACCAGGGACGCGGCGTTGACCAGCTGGGACTGCACCGCGTCGGGGACGATCTCGTTGGGCAGGACGCCCACGATGCCGATCACGATCGCGAGCACCAGCGCGATGGCGCCGTCGGCGTTCTGCCCCGCCCACGGGGCGACCCGCTTCATCGCCGCCACGAACCGTGTCATCGCTCGCCCCGCCGTTCGACGATCATTCAGTCCCCGAGGTCATGGTAACGACCGCGCCAAGCGACCACCAGTAACGCAAAGCTAGGGACTTTATTGCCTCGAACCCGCGCGGGGGTCGTCGCTAGCATCGGCTCGCATGATCATGGATCCCGAGGTGCTCGGCTACTACGAGCAGGGCGGTGAGCGGACCAGGCTGCGGCAGGGGCGCAACCGCCTGGAGTACTGGCGCACGCGCGACGTGCTGTGCCGCGTCCTGCCGCCGACGCCCGCGAGGGTGCTCGACGTGGGCGGGGGCACCGGCGCGCACGCCGAATGGCTGGCCGACGACGGTTACGAGGTCGAGCTGATCGACCCGGTGCCGCTGCACGTGCGGGAGGCGTCCGCGCTGCCGGGGGTGAGCGCCCGCCTGGGCGACGCCCGCGACCTGCCCGCCCCCGACGGCGGGGCCGACGCGGCGCTGCTGCTCGGCCCGCTCTACCACCTGCCCGAACGGGCCGACCGCGTCCGCGCCCTTTCCGAGGCCAAGCGCGCCGTACGCCCGGGAGGCCTGGTCGTGGCGGCCTTCATCAGCCGCTTCGCGGCCGTGCACGACGGCGTCTACCGCGGCTTCCTGCTGGACGAGGAGCAGCGGGCGGCCGACTACCGGGGCCTGGAGACGGGGGTGATGATCTCGTTGAGGCCGGGCGGGTTCCGCGGCTACTTCCACCAGCCCGACGAGATCCTGGGCGAGTTCGCCGACGCCGGGCTGGCGCGGCCCCACCGCTACGGGCTGGAGGGCGCCTTCTGGCTCTACGGCGACGTGGACGACTGGCTGGACGACGACGAGCGGCGCGAGCTGCTGCTCGACGCCGCCCGCCGGCTGGAGTCGGAGCCGTCGCTCCTGGGGGTCAGCGCGCACGTCCTGGCGGTGGCCACCGTCTGACCGCGGGCCCCGGCCGTCAGGCGGACCGCTCGCCGATCCGCGGGAACGGCCTGGTCGAGAAGACCACCTCCACCGGCACCCCGAAGTATTCGGCGATCCGCAGCGCCAGCAGGAGGCTCGGGCTGTATTCGCCCCGTTCCAGGTAGCCGACGGTCTGGTAATGGACCCCCAGGGCGTCGGCGAGCTGCCTGCGGGTCACGTTCCGCTCGGCGCGCAGCAGCGCGATGCGGTTGTAGACGGTCTCGCCCATCGAGCCTCCTTCGAGCTCTCTTAGCGCCCATCAATTCCCCAGATAGTAGCCCTGCTACATAGATAGCACTCCTACTACGGGACGTAATAGACATATGACATGCATTGCAAGCGAACAGTAAGTCGCACCCGATACGGTCGGATTCGCCTGTAGCGGAAAAGGAAGGTTCCATGTCACGACCCAGAGAGGCACTGATCCAGGCAGGTCAGGGCATAGCCCAAGCAGTCGCCCAAGGGGGTGACATGCGGCAGGCGATGGGGCAGGCCATGGGCCAGGTCGTCGACCAGGCGGGGCAGTTCGCGGGCCAGGCACGCGGCTTCGCGCTGAACCCCCACGACTTCGCCGCGGCCCGCGACGGCGGGGCGTCGGTCGGCACGGCCATCGAGGCCAGGTCGGCGTCGCTGAACGAGGCCGGCGAGATCGTCAACCGCAGCTTCACCGAGAACGGCATGCACGTCATCTCGCCGGTGGTGATCCCCAAGGGCAGCACCGCGAAGGTGATCGTGCCGCTGGGCATCCTGGTGGTGCTCGGCCTGATCGGCGCGCTCGGCAACGTCATCCCCAACACCGATCTGATCTTCGGCCCCCACTACTGGGTGGTGCTGGTCCTGGCGGCCGCGTTCCTGTGGTGGCGGCGCAGCGTGGTGATGGTGCCCGAGGGCTGCAAGGCGCTGATCACCCAGTTCGGCAAGCTGGTGCACATCGCGGACCCGGGCCGGGTGACGCTGTTCAACCCGTGGAAGCGGGTCAGCTACATCGTCAACACCACCCGCGAATATCCGTTCAACGCGCCGATCAGCGAAGCGCCGACGCAGCAGGGCGTCAAGGCCAGCGTGGACCTGTTCCTGCAGTTCAGGATCGAGAACCCGGCGGAGTTCATCTTCGTGCTCGGCTCGGTCAGCGGCTTCCAGTCCAAGCTCCAGAACGCCATCAGCGAGGTCACCCGCTCCCTCATCTACGCCCAGCGGGCCGAGGAGATCTACGACCTGGTCGGCGAGAGCACGGTGGGCATGCTGGACAGCCTCAACCAGCAGTTCCTGCCGGCCGTACGGCTCACCGACGTGAACATCACGCACGCCGAGCCGTCCAGCCAGGAATACCGGATGGACCTGGCCGCCCCCGAGATGGTCCGGGTCGCCAAGGAGGCCTACACCTACGAGTACGAGCTGCAGCTGCGCAAGGAGCAGAACGAGGGCGACCTGGTCAAGGAGCTGGCCGGGCTGCAGGAGACGCTGAGCGCCATCCAGGCGGAGATCGCCGGCTACCAGGCCCGCATGGACACCGCGCTCGAGCGCGCCAGCCACCAGGCCACCGCGCAGGCCAGGCAGCGCCTGGTCGAGGCCGAGTCCACGGCCAACGCCAACTCCGCGCTCCTGGAGGCGCAGGCGCTGGACATCAGGGCGCTGTCGGCCGCGGAGGCGCCCGAGATCCTCGACTACCGCTTCCAGCAGGACCTGCTGAACAAGCTGGAGTCCGTCGCCACCAGGCTGCCGCAGGTCGTGCAGGTGGGCGAGCAGACCGACATCGACTTCCTGGCCCTGGCCCAGCAACTGGTGGGCGGCAAGGACGCGGTGCTGTTCTCCGCCGAGGACATGGCCGCCATCCGCGGCAGGCTCGACGAGATCGGCGCGCGCGTGCAGGGCCGCGAGGCCGAGATCGCCGCCCTGCTCAAGAAGGCCACCGCCGACGTGACCGAGCCCCAGGCGGCGCCGGAGCCCGACGCGGACCTGGCGCGAACCGTCGAACGCCTGCTGCCCGGCAAGGGGGAGATCTGAGATGAGCCGCGAGTTTTCGAAGATCAAGGAGTCGCTGGCCTCCTGGGGTGACATCCGCCAGCTCCTGCGCGGCGGCGAGCAGGGCCAGCTCGTCCCCGTCGTGATCCCCAAGGACCGGCGCGGCTTCGCGTGGATGGCGCTGGTGTTCCTCGGGCTGTACTTCGCCGGGATGGCGGTCCTGACCGACCTCACCGTGATCGCCGCGCTGCTGGCGCTGTTCTTCCTGTTCGTGGCGATGGTCACGATGTGGCGCAAGGCGATCATCGAGATCGAGGAGGGCACCACCGGCGTACGCAGCCGCTGGGGCGCCATCACCGGCACCCTCCCGCCGGGCCGCCACTACCTGTGGCTGCCGTGGGACCGGGTGGACGCGGTCGTCGACACCTCCACGGAGATCCCGTACTCGGCGCCGATCGTGGCCTGCCCCACGGCCGAGAACGTGCCGCTGAAGTCGATCGAGTTCTTCCTCAAGTTCCGCATCGTGGACCCCGTCGCGTTCGTCCGCACGATCGGCGCCGGCAACTTCGACCTGGTGCTCTCCAGCGCGGTGCAGGACGCGATCAGGCAGCGCAGCCGCCGGGTCAACACCGAGCGCGCCTACGACCTGCGCGGCTCCGACGTCGGCGACATGCAGGACGCGCTCACCCGCCAGCTCGGCCGGTACGGCGTGCGCATCACGGGCGCCAACATCCCCGACGTCCAGCTGCCCGACCAGTACCAGCAGCACCTGGCCACCCGCGAGAAGGTGGCCAAGGAGCTCTCGGCCTACGAGCGCGAGTGGGAGCTGACCCGCAAGCGCCGCATCGACACCCTGCTGATGGAGATCGAGCGCTCCAAGAAGACCCGTGACGCCCGCGTCGTCGAGGTCAAGGCCGCCCACAACAAGGCGCGCAAGGACGTGGCGCGCATGCTGGAGGAGCAGGAGACCGAGGCACAGCGCGTGACGTGGGAGATCGAGGCGCGCGGCCGGGCCGAGCTGACCGCCGCCGAGAACGAGGCCAAGGCGCTGCGCCGGCTGGCCGAGTCGTACCGGGACAACCGGGCCGTGCTGCAGTACGAGCTGGCCCGCAGGCGCCTCGACGTGGGCGCCAAACTCGCGGAGAACGCACCCCAGCCGCTGGTCGTACGCACCCAGCAGGGCCAGTCGGACTCCGCGCTGTCCACCCTCCTCCTTGCCCAGTTGCTCCCCCGCATCTCGGGCACGGGTACCGCTCAAGTGAACGGCCACTCACCTTCCGCTTAGGAGAACCCCATGGTGTTCCGCAAACTGATGTCCGCGTTCGGCGCGGGCGTCGAGGTAGACACGGTGCTGACCAACACGGGCGTGCGCCCCGGCGAGGCCCTGCGCGGCGTCGTCCACTTCCGTGGCGGCAACTCCGACTACAAGGTCGAGGGCATCCACATCGACCTGACCGCGGTCGTCGAGGTCGAGTCCGGCGACAACGAGTACAAGACGACCTACAGCTTCCTGCGCCAGCAGGTCGCCGGGACGTTCCAGCTCGCCGCGGGCGCGCAGCACCAGCAGCCGTTCGAGATCCAGGTCCCCTGGGAGACGCCGATCAGCGCCATCGCCGGGCACCCCCTGCACGGCATGAAGCTGGGCGTCCAGACGGAGCTGGCCCTGGCGAGCGCGCTCGACAAGGGCGACCTCGACCCGCTGTACGTGAGCCCGCTGCCGGCGCAGGACCACGTCATCGCGGCGCTCGACCGGCTGGGCTTCCAGTTCAAGAAGGCCGACCTGGAGCGCGGCACGCTGTACGGCTCGACGATGCCGTTCTTCCAGGAGATCGAGTACTACGCGGGCGGGCAGTGGCGGCGCCACTTCAACGAGCTCGAACTGACGTTCATCGCCGGGCCGCGGCAGATGGACGTCATCCTGGAGGCCGACAAGCGGGGCGGCTTCCTGACCTCCAGCCACGATGCGTACAACCGCTTCACCGTGCGTTACGACGACCCGCCGCACTCCGCGGACGGGGTGCTGCAGCACGGCCTGGAGCAGATGGCCCGCCGCCGCGGCTGGTTCTGACCGGTACGCCGCCGGGGCGCGGGGACCCCGGCGGCGGCGGAGGTCTGAGGGGGCACGACCCTTTCTGTCGGTCGGGACGCCTACAGTGGCAACATGCGACCGGTCACAGATTTGCAGCGGAAGGTGGCGCCGTTCGAGGTCGTCACCGAGATGACTCCCTCGGGCGACCAGCCCACGGCCATCGCCGAGCTGGAGCGCCGCGTCAGGGCCGGGGAGAAGGACAGCGTGCTGCTGGGCGCCACCGGCACCGGCAAGACCGCGACCATCGCCTGGATGATCGAGCGGCTGCAGCGGCCCGCGCTGGTCATGCAGCCCAACAAGACCCTCGCGGCGCAGTTCGCCAACGAGCTGCGGGAGATGCTGCCCAACAACGCGGTCGAATATTTCGTTTCTTATTACGATTATTACCAGCCTGAGGCGTACGTCCCGCAGAGCGACACGTACATCGAGAAAGACTCCTCGATCAACGACGAGGTCGAGCGGCTGCGCCACTCGGCGACCAACTCGCTGCTCACCCGCCGCGACACCATCGTGGTCGCCTCCGTGTCCTGCATCTACGGCCTGGGCACGCCGCAGGAATACGTCGACCGCATGGCCAGGCTGCGGGTCGGCATGGACGTCGACCGCGACCAGCTCCTGCGCCGCCTGGTCGACATGCAGTACACGCGTAACGACCTGGCCTTCACCCGGGGCACGTTCCGCGTCCGGGGCGACACGATCGAGATCATCCCGAAGTACGAAGAGCTGGCCGTGCGCATCGAGATGTTCGGCGACGAGATCGAGAAGCTCTCGACCATGCACCCGCTGACCGGCGAGGTCATCACGGAGGACGAGGAGCTCTACATCTTCCCCGCCTCCCACTACGTCGCCGGCGAGCAGCGCATGGCCGCCGCCGTGACGGGCATCGAGGCGGAGCTGGCCGGGCGGCTGGAGGAGCTGGAGCGCCAGGGCAAGCTGCTGGAGGCGCAGCGGCTGCGGATGCGCACGACGTACGACATCGAGATGATGCGGCAGATCGGCACCTGCTCCGGCATCGAAAACTACTCGCGCCACATGGACGGGCGCGAGGCCGGCAGCGCGCCCAACACGCTGATCGACTACTTCCCCGAGGACTTCGTCCTGGTCCTCGACGAGTCCCACCAGACCGTGCCGCAGATCGGCGCCATGTACGAAGGCGACGCCTCCCGCAAGCGCACGCTGGTCGAGCACGGGTTCCGGCTGCCGTCGGCGCTCGACAACCGGCCGCTGAAGTGGGAGGAGTTCCTGGAGCGCATCGGCCAGACGGTCTACCTCTCGGCCACGCCCGGGCCGTACGAGCTGGGGCGGGTCAAGGGCGACGTCGTCGAGCAGGTCATCCGCCCGACCGGCCTGGTCGACCCCGAGATCGTGGTCAAGCCGACCAAGGGGCAGATCGACGACCTGGTCCACGAGATCCGCCAGCGGGCCGAGCGCGACGAGCGCGTGCTGGTCACCACGCTGACGAAGAAGATGTCCGAAGACCTGACCGACTACCTCCTGGAGCTCGGCATCCGGGTCCGCTACCTCCACAGCGAGGTCGACACGCTGCGCCGCATCGAGCTGCTGCGGGAGCTGCGCACGGGCGAGTTCGACGTGCTCGTCGGCATCAACCTGCTGCGCGAGGGCCTCGACCTGCCCGAGGTGTCGCTGGTGGCCATCCTCGACGCCGACAAGGAGGGCTTCCTGCGCTCGGAGACGTCGCTGATCCAGACCATCGGCCGCGCCGCCCGTAACGTGTCCGGCCAGGTTCACATGTACGCCGACAAGATCACGCCGTCCATGGAGCGGGCGATCGACGAGACCAACCGGCGCCGGGCCAAGCAGATGGCCTTCAACGAGGCCAACGGCATCGACCCGCAGCCGCTGCGCAAGAAGATCGCCGACATCCTCGACTCGCTGCAGCGCGAGGACGCCGACACCGACCGCCTCCTCGGCGGTGGCCGCCAGCAGTCGCGCGGCAAGGCCCCGGTGCCGGGCTTCGCCGCCAAGCAGGCCGGCCAGCACGCCAAGGCCATCGCCGGCGAGATGCCGCGGGCGCAGATGGAGTCCCTGATCGAGTCGCTGACCGAGCAGATGCACCAGGCTGCCGCCGACCTGCAGTTCGAGGTGGCGGCGCGGCTGCGCGACGAGATCAAGGAGCTCAAGCGCGAGCTGCGCGACATGCGCGAGGCCGGCATCAAGTAACGCGGTAGGCCGCCTCCGGGCGCGGTACTTCGTGAGCCCCGGGGCGGCTGCCGAGGGCGTTCGTACAGGAGCTGCCATGGCCGGGGCCGTGGGGCCATGGAGCCGCGGTCCGGGGGCCTCCGGGGGCCCTTCGGCCGGCCGGTCGCCGGGGCTCAGCCGAGGAAGTCCACCAGGGCGCGGGCGAACGCCTCGGGGTTGTCGAGCATGATGTTGTGCCCCGACTCGGGGATGCCGACCACCTGGACCCCGCTCGCCCGCAGGCCGCCGGCGTCCTCGGGCGGGCCGCTCTCCGGATGCAGGAAGACGCGGGGGATCGGGAGGTCCCGCAGGAGCTCGCGCATGGTGGGCGTGGTGCCTGAGGCCAGGCTGACGGCCGTGCGGTGGAGCCCGCGCAGGTCCGCCAGCCGTATGGTGGACCACCAGTGCGGCCCCACGCGCTCGCGCACCTCCTTCCACCCGTGCGACACGAACGCGTCCTCCGTGTAGCTCGCGATCCCGCTGCCGCCCGGCGGCACCGGAACCGGCGGGTAGGGGTCGAGGTTGGCGTCCACGAGGACCAGACCGGCGATCAGCTCGGGATGGCGCGAGGCCAGCACGATCGCCACCGCGCCGCCCATGCTGTGGGCGATCATCGACGCCCCGGCCACCCCCGCTTTACGCAGCGCGTCGGCCAGGGTGTCGGCGTGGCTCTCAAGGGTGTAGGCGAAGTCGCGGGGACGGTCGCTGATCCCGAACCCGAGCAGGTCGATCAGCAGGGAACGATGCCGCGGCAGGAGGGGGTGGGCGGCGACCTCGGCGTAGTAGGGGGCGGAGGTGGCGCCGAGACCGTGCACGTAGACCCGCACCGGCTCCCCGCCCGGCAGCTCCACCCAACGGATGCGAGCACCGCTGGGGTGGACAACGGCATCGTGCATGACGGGCCTCCTCGTATGTCCGGGGCCAATATACCTACGACCTGCACAAACGACCGGCCGCCTCCGGCGCCTCGAACCGCGAAGCGCCACAGCCCCTCTCTTCGGCGCAGCGCCGCAGCCCCGGTCTCTTTCGCGGAGCACCGCGGCCCCGGTCTCCTTCGCGCCGAGCCACAGCCCCGGTCTCCTTCGCGCCGAGCCACAGCCCGGCCTCCTTCGCGCCGAGCCGCGACTCCGCCACACATAGCGTCGCACCCCGGACACCGCCACCTCCACCCAGCACCCAAAGAACCGCGCCCTCGCGCCATCCGGCCGTCCCGCGTTGCCATCCGCGCGGCGGGGCGTGTCCCTCAGGCGCAGCCGTCTGCACGCCGCACCTGAGGGACGTGACCCGGCGTCGGTGGCGCACTGCGGCCATCCCGTGTTGCCATTCGTGCGGCGGGCGCGGCTCTCAAACACGGCCGTCAGCACGCCGCGCCCGAGGGACTGTGGCCCTGCTCCCGTGGTGGTGGCATACGGCCGTCCCACGACGCCCATCCATTCGTTGGCGTGAGGCGCGCGGGCGCAGTCGCCTCACCCCCCACCCCCGAGGGGCCGCAGTCCCTCGCCCATGGTTGAGCTGCGAAAGGCGAAATGCGGATCACAGGGACAGGCCGGCCTCCCTGCGGAGGAGGGCGGCGAGGGAATCCGGGTCGGCGGCGGGGACGCCCTTGGCGGCGAACCAGGTGGCGACGTTGTGGGCGTCCCGGTCCAGGAACGAGGGGCCGGTCGGGTGGGCGATCACGTCCACGATCTGCGGCAGGTCGATGATCACCAGCCTGCCGTCACAGACCAGCAGGTTGTACGGCGACAGGTCCCCATGGGCCAGCCCCTCCCTGGCCAGCGTGACCATGGCCGCCACCAACTGCTCCCACAGCCCGTCCAGATCGTCGGACACCTGCGCCAGCCGCGGAGCCGCGTACCCGTCCCGGGTCCCGATGAACTCCTGCAGGATCTCCGTCCCCACGATCTGCACCGGGTACGGCACGGGAACCCCGAGCTCCCACAGCCGGCACAACGCCCCGAACTCGGCGACCGCCCACTGGGCGGCGATCACCTGCTTGCCGAACGCGGTGCGGTTGGCCATGGCGCGGTTCATGCGGCTCTCACGGGTCCTGCGGCCCTCCATGTAGCCGGAGTCGCGGTGGAACAGCCGGTGGTCGGAGGAGCGGTAGCGCTTGGCGGCCAGGAGGCAGACCCGGTCCGTACCGGGCACGCCCCGGGAGATCAGGTGGACGTCGGCTTCCTTGCCGGTCTTGAGCACGCCGTGCTCGGTGTCGACGGCGGCCAGCTCGGTGACGAGCCAGTCGGGGTAGGGCTTGGGCCCCTTCTCCGTGGGAGTGCTCTGGTCCCAGGTGGACCAGCGGTCACCCTCGGGCGGTCCGTCGTCGGTCTCGGGAGTGCTTTCCAGCCATTCGAGGTCGTCGGCGTCGAGGGCGTGTTTGCCACGGGTGCGGTGTTGCGAGTGCTTGGGCACGGTGGGATTACTCCAGGTATGAGGCCCACCGGCTCGTCGATCAGGTCAGCGAACGCGCGGTGGGAAGGTCTGAGGACGCGGAAAACGGCACGCGAACAGTCGTCATCACGGTCTCACCCTCCCTCCGTGACATGGCGCGGCGATCATCATCGAGCCGCTGCCAAGCGATCAACTCGGCCGAGTATGCCGGGCCACCCCCAGCCTTCGCAACCGATTAACGACACCCTTGCCAACCAACACCCAACCCACATGCCTCCGCGTCGCCTCGTCCACGCGTCGCGCCGCCTCGTCCTGCGTCGCCTCGTCCTGCCTCGCGCCGCTTCGCTCCTGCAGAGCCCCGCCTCGCCGCTATCCGAGCCTGCCTCGCCCCGCGCCCCGCCTCCTGCCTGGCCTCAACTCGGGCTTGCCTTGCGCCCCGCCTCGGGCCCGGCCCCCCTCAGGCCCTGCCCCGCCGCTGCCTGCCTCGTACCGCGGCCCTGCCTCGCCCCTGCCTCAGCCTCGACATCGTGGGGGCTGGTCCCGTCTCGGTGAGGAGTTGCGCCCTGCCTTGGGCCGCCTCTAAATGCGGTGCGGTGGGTCCGGCCCGGCCTGTACGGTGCGGGCATGCGACGTTGCCCGGCCTGCGACCACTGGGAGCCCGCCGGAGCCCCAGGCTGCGTCCGGTGCGCCGGGTTGGTCGACGAGATCGTCGAGGAGGGCTGGCGCGCGTTCCTCGAACGGGAGTTCGGCACCACCGGGCCGCCCGACGAGCGCCTCATCGCCGAGATGGTCACCGACGAGCCCGACAAGCACCCGTGGCGCGTGGTGGACGCCGCATACGATCGCCTGACCTGTCCCGAATGCGGCGAACGGCTCAGCAGGGGGCCGGCCGGATGCACCGCGTGTGACCTGGCCAACGGGTTCCGCTACTCGGCCATCGAGGTCGACCGCCCCGCCGTCCCGCCCGGCAACGAGCACGCGCTGCGGGTGAACGTGGCCGTCACCCGCCGACCGTCCGGGATCTCGGAATCCGAGGTGCTGCTGCGGCGACTGTCGCTGCCCATCCTTCTGGAGGGTCGACTCCCCACCGGAGCTCAGGCCCAGGCCACCAAGGCCCTGGCCAACCGCGGCGCCACGGAGGCGGAGCTCGCCGCGTTCATCTATCGCGAGTGGACCGACCGCTAAACCGGTGGCGGCCATTTCAGGTCGAGATCGATGTCGACGTCGAATCCGATGTAGGTCTGCAGTCGCTTGCGGTGAATGCCGGTGGGGACGTAGGTCTTGACCGCCGGCTCGCGCTCGAAGGTGTGAACGACGGGCAGCTCGTCCTTTCGCGCGGCGCGCTCATGACGCCACGTCGTCAGGAGAGGTCTTTGCGTTCCTGCATCGAGCGGCGGTAGAGCTCGTCGATCTCGTCCAGTGGGTCGGGGGCGCGGCGGCGGGCCTCGATCTCGAGGTCGGTGCGGGAGCCGAGGTCGGCGATGCCGGTGGCCGTGTGTTGCACCTGGTCGCCCAGCAGGTCGGCGCGGATGCGGGCGCACATCGCCGTCAGCTTGGCCTGGTGCTCCCTGAGCCGGTCGAGGGTGGCGTGGTCGACGTACGGGGACACGCGGCGCTGCTGGGCGTACATGCCGAGCTGGCCGTCGTGGACCTCCGCCTGCGCCGAGAGGTCGGCCATGAGCCGGGGGAGGTCGCCGAGGCCCCAGCCTCGCTGTTGGGCGTGGCCGATGGCCTGGCGGGTGAGGGACACCTCGCGGCGCAGGTCGAGCCGGAGGCGCTCGACCTCGGCGGCGTCGCCTGTGCCCATGGCGTTGACGTGGGTGGTGATGCGGGTCGTGGCCTGCTTGGCCTTGACCGCCGCTTTCTTGCCCAGCTTGACCAGGAGGAAGACGCCCACACCGCCCAGCAGCAGGAAGAAAGCCAGGATCACCAGTAGGACGACGAGCAACTCGCTGATCTTCGCCACCTCCCGAAGGTGTTGATGAATTGAAGGATAGTCGCCCGGGGCGGCATCGGCGCGGCGGAGCTACCAAGCAAGCACTTGATCAGAGGCGCGGAGCTGTGCTTCAGTTCTCGGAGAGCGGCGGGAAGGGGGCGGGGCGACGTGCTCGACGGCAAGGTTGTGATCATCACCGGCGGCGCTCGCGGGATGGGAGCGGCCACCGCGCGGCGCTGCGTGGCGGCCGGGGCCCGGGTCGTGATCACCGATGTGCTGGTGGAGGAGGGTACGGCCACCGCCAAGGAGCTGGGTGCCCGATTCATCCCTCACGATGTGACAAATCAGGACCAGTGGGCCGAAGTGGTCGCCGGCACCCTGGAGGCGTACGGCAGGCTCGACGGGCTGGTGAACAACGCGGGCATTGCCCTCACCGAGCCGATCGAGCAGCAGTCGCTGGACGCCTTCGAGCGCGTGCTCCAGGTGAACCTGACCGGCGTCTTCCTGGGCCTCAAATCGGTGGTCAGGGCCATGCGCGAGTCCGGTGGCGGCGCCATCGTGAACCTGTCCTCCGTCGCGGGCCTCACCGCCCTCCCCGGCACGGGCGGTTACGGGGCGTCCAAGTGGGGCGTGCGCGGGCTGACCAAGATCGCCGCGTTGGAGTTCGGCAAGGACCGCATCCGGGTCAACTCCGTACATCCCGGAATGATCATCACCCCAATGACGCAGCCGCTCGGGGCGGTGGCGGGGGACGGGACCTTCCCGCTGGCCGCCGCCGGGCGCTGGGGCGAGCCAGAGGAGGTGGCGGAGGCCATCGCGTTCCTGCTGTCCGACGCGGCCTCGTACGTGACGGGCGCGGAGCTGGCCGTGGACGGCGGGTGGACGGCCGGTGAGGGCGCGCTGCTGGCCCGGCTGGAAGGTGGCGGTCGGTAGATGCCGTACGCGGATGTGGGTGGAAATGTCAGGCTTTTCTACACGGAGGACGGGGACGGGCCGCCGCTGCTGCTCGTCCACGGGTGGGGCACCGACTCCCACCAGTGGTCCTGGCACATCGACGCGCTGGCGGCCGCCCACCGGGTGATCGCCGTGGACCTGCGCGGCCACGGCTACTCGTCCGTCCCCGAGAGCGGCAACACGCCGCGCGAGATGGCCGGCGACCTGCGCGCCCTGCTCGAAAGCCTGGGCATCCCGCGCGTGGTCGCCGTCGGGCACTCGATGGGCGGCCAGGTGGTCTCCATCCTCGCCGTCGAGCATCCCGAGCTGGTACGCGGGCTCGTCGCCATCGACCCCGGCTACGGCATGACCGACCGGCTCGCCAGGCGCTTCCCCAAGATGATCGCGGGCCTGCGCGGCGAGCACCCGCACGCCGCCGCCGAGAAGATCGACGAGTGGTGCACGAACGCCGGCACGCCCCCCGTCATCAGGCGCTGGCACAAGCGCAGGCTGTACGGCATGCCGCCGCACGTGCTGGTCCAGGCGTTCGAGGCCATGTTCACGGCCCCGGACGCGATCGGGGTGCGCCCGGCCAGTGACGACTACCTGGCCCGCAGGCGCTGCCCGGTGCTGTCGATCTGGGCGGATCCGGAACGGGCGAGCTGGGAGTCGGGCCTGCTCAAGGACCCCGCGTCCAGGGTCGTGTGCTGGGAGGGCGCCGGCCACCGGCTGCACGAGGAGCGGCCCGCCGAGTTCGTGGACCTGGTGGAGGAGTGGCTGCGGGCCCAGGAGTGATCCCGGGCCGGGGCCGCGAGTGGCGCCGGGTCAGGGCTGGCCGCGTGCCGCTCTTCTGCGGGCGCGCATGCGGCGTACCCGGCTGATCAGCCACCACGCCAGCACGGCCATCGCCAGCAGCGCGACGATCACCAGCACGGGGGCGAAGACGGCGACCAGGCTCATGCCGAGCGAGCCCGCGTCCTCCGCCGTGCTCACCACCGGGGCGCCCACGCCCGCCGTCCCGGCGTTGATCACCGGCCGGGCGGTGGCCTTGACCGCGTGCACGGCCAGCGCCATCACGATGCCCAGCAGCCAGCCGGCCCATGGGTGCTCGGCCATCCAGGTGGAGTGGTCGAGCTCGGAGGCCGCCTGCGTGGCCGAGAAGACCACGCCGCCCGACGCCGGGCGGACCACGGTCTGGATGGCGTCGTTGACGCTGTCCACGGCGGGCACCTTGTCCAGGACGAACTCGGCCACCAGCAGGACGGCGATCACCGCGAGCACGCCCCAGTTGGACAGCCAGGAGTAGCCGTCGGGGAGCTTCACGGCGTCCGTGAAGTTGGCCAGGACGCCCACGACCAGGAGCGGGATGTAGGCGTTCAGCCCGGCGGCCGTGGACAGGCCGAGGCCGGTCAGTGCGGCAAGCATGCCCCTAGTCTGCCCGTACCGCCTCGTCCATGAGGTACGCGAGGCCGGATCCGGTGAACTCGGCCACCGCCCGCTCGTACTTCTCCATGCCCCACGACCAGAAGTCGAAGTCGATGCTCTCGTTCGCGCCGTCCTGGATGGAGGCCCAGAGTGTCCAGCCGTACTTGGACATGAGGCCGAGCAGGCGGGCGCGGGCGATCTTGTGGCGGAGGCGGCGGCCGTAGTACGCGGTGACGAGCTCGTCCAGGTGGCCGGGCGGCAGGTCGGACTCGCTCCAGATGTTGCCGAGCTCGAAGCAGGCGTCGTTGTTGCCGGCGTACTCGTAGTCGATCAGCCGGAGGCGCTGCCCGTCGTCGAGGATGTTGCCCGGCAGAAGGTCGTTGTTACAAGGAACGGTGCCTTCTGCCCTTATTTCCAGACATTTCCGGATGTTGTCGACGGCGGGCATGAAGCCGAGGTAGTCCGCGGGCAGCCGGTAACCCCGCTCCCGCACGATCCCCAAATAGTGCCGCTGGACCTCGAACATGTCGAAGTCCCGTACGAACCGCGGCCCCGCGTGCAGGCGGCGGCACGCCTCCGCCAGCCGGGGCAGGTTCGCCGGGTCGCGGAGGTCGGCCTCGGTGAACGTCCGCCCCGGCAGGAAGCCCACCACCAGCACCCCCAGCTCGGGCAGGTACGCGTGCACCGGCGCCCCCACCCCGGCCTCGGCGGCGGCCAGCGTGCACGCGTGCTCGGCGTCCCTGTCGATCCCCAGCAGCGAGCTGTCGCTGGCCCACACGCGCACCACGTACGCCCCGCCGGGGGTGGTGACCTTGTAGTTGTGGTTGGTCAGCCCACCGGGCAGCTCCTCGACGGAGCGCGACACGCCGGACAGCAGAGGGATGCGATCGAGCACCTCGGGCACGGCCATGCTCGATGCTAGGACGGGCGGCGCTAAACGGTCTAGACCTTTTACCGGTCCGAAGGTTAGCCTCGCCAGCATGAGCGACTCGGCCCGCATCGTGATCATCGGTGGCGGGGTGGGCGGCGCGTCCGTCGCCTACCACCTCACCCAACTCGGCGAACGCGACGTCGTCCTGCTGGAGCGGGACGAGCTCACCAGCGGCTCCACGTTCCACTCGGCGGGGCTGGTCGGCCAGCTCCGCGCCGATCCCACCCTGACCCGCATGAACCAGTACTCCGTCGAGCTCTACCGCACCCTCGACGCCGGATGGACGGAGTGCGGCGGCATCAAGCTGGCCTCCACCCCCGAGCGCATGGCGGAGATCCGCCGGCAGATCGGCTGGGCGCGGACGTTCGGGCTGCCGCTGGAGGAGATCTCGGTGGCCGAGGCCGTCGAGCTGTTCCCCCTCATGGACCCCGAGGGCGTCGTGGGCGCCGCGTACCTGCCCACGGACGGGCAGATCGACCCCTCGCAGCTCTGCTACGCCCTGGCCCAGCGGGCCCGCGAGGGCGGGGCGGTGATCCGTACCCGCACCAGGGTGCTCGGTGTCAACACGGCGAACGGCCGCGTCACCGGCGTGCGCACCGACCAGGGGGACATCGACTGCGAGATCGTGGTCAACTGCGGCGGCATGTTCGCGGCCGAGATCGGCCGCATGGCCGGGGCGCGGATCCCGATCGTGCCCATGTCGCACCAGTACGTGGTGACCGAGCCCTGCCACGACCACACGGGGCTGCCCACGCTGCGCGACCCCGACCTGCTCGTCTACTACCGGCAGGAGGTGCAGGGGCTGGTCATGGGCGGTTACGAGCGCACCTGCGCGCCCTGGACGGCCGGCCCGAACTCCTTCGACGCCGTCCCCCCGGACTTCAACGGCCGCCTCCTGTCCGAAGATTGGCCGAGATTTGAGGAAATTTCGGATAATTCCCGGATTCGTGTGCCCGCGATGGCCGACGTCGGCATCCGCAAGCTGATCAACGGCCCCGAGGCGTTCACGCCCGACAACGAGTTCTGCCTGGGGGAGACGGAGGTCGGCGGGTTCTTCGTGGCGGCCGGGTTCTGCGCGCACGGCATCGCGGGCGCGGGCGGCATCGGCAAGGTGATGGCCGAGTGGATCGTCGAGGGCGAGCCCGGCATGGACCTCTGGCACATGGACATCCGCCGCTTCGGCCGCCAGTACCGCTCCCCGTCGTACACGATCAAGCGCGCCGTCGAGAACTATGAGACCTACTACGACATCCGCTACCCCGGCCACGAGCGCTCGGCGGGGCGGCCCCTGCGGCTCTCGCCCGCGTACGGCTGGCACGCCGCCCACGGCGCCGCCTTCGGCGAGAAGTCCGGCTGGGAACGGGTCAACTACTACGCCTCGAACGAGACCGGGGAAGGGGAGCGCCCCGACGGCTGGGCCGGGCGGCTCTGGTCGCCCGCGATCGGCGTCGAGCACCGGGCCACGCGCACCACGGCGGGCCTGTTCGACGAGAGCTCGTTCGCGAAGATCGAGGTCTCCGGCCCGGACGCGGCGGACCTGCTGGAATGGGTGTGCGACAACCGGGTCGCCCGCGAGGTCGGCGCCGTCACCTACACCCAGGCGCTCAACCGGCGCGGCGGCATCGAGTGCGACTTCACCGTCACCAGGCGGGGCGAGCAGGAGTTCCTGATCGTCACCGGCACCGCGTTCGGCTCCCACGACCTGGGCTGGCTGCGCAAGCAGGCCGCGCGCACCGGCGCGACGGCCAGGATCGCCGACGTGACCGGCCAGTACGCGTGCTTCGCCCTGTGGGGCCCGCGCGCCCCCGAGATCATCGCCGGGCTCACGCCGGACCCGATGGACTTCCCGTTCATGTCCGCGCGGGAGATCACCGTCGGGGACGTGCCGGTGCTGGCGCTGCGGGTCACGTTCGTGGGGGAGACGGGCTGGGAGCTGTACTGCTCCACCGAGTACGGGCTGGGGCTGTGGCAGGAGCTGTGGCGGGCGGGGGAGCCGTACGGGCTGGTGGCCGGCGGCTACCGGGCCATCGACAGCCTGCGGCTGGAGAAGGGCTACCGGGTGTGGGGCGCGGACATCGGGCCCGAGACGACGCCGTACGAGGCGGGGCTGGGCTTCTGCGTCAAGACCGACAAGGACTTCCTCGGCAGGGACGCCCTGGACCCGGCGCCCGAGCGGCGGCTGCGGTGCGTGACGTTGCGCGACCCGAGGGCCGTCGCGCTCGGCAACGAGCCCGTACGGCTGGACGGGCAGGTCGTGGCCCGGGTCACCTCGGGCGGGTACGGCTACACCGCCAAGGAGTCGATCGCCTACGCCTATCTGCCGGTCGGACCGGGCGCCGAGGTCGAGATCGAGGTCGAGGGCGCCTGGGTGCCGGGCGTCGTGGTCAAGAGCCCCTTGGTCCCGTGACGCCGCTGCGTACCGAGATCCGGACCCGGTCGGGGCGGAACAGGTCCCGGGCGAACTCCACCGGCGTGCCGTCGCCCGCGTAGGCGGTGCGCTCGATGAGCATGAGCGGCGCGCCGGGGGCGATGCCCAGCTCGGCGGCCTCCGCCGGGCGGGCGATCACCGGGGCCAGGTGCTCGACCGCCGTACGCGGCTCCAGGTCGTAGCGGGCGGCCAGCAGGGCGTAGAGGGAGCCGGTGAGATCCTGGTCGAGGAAGCCGGGCAGGGGCGGGAAACAGGAGCGTTCGAGCGCCACCGGCGAGAGCCCGGCCGAGCGCACCCTGGCCACCTCGTGCACCGGCGAGCCTTCCGCCACCCGCAGCGCCGCGGCCGCCGCCCGGGGCGCGGGCACGGTCGCCGCCGCCAGGATCCGCGCCTCGGCCCGCAGGTGGGCCCGCCGCATCTGCTCGGTGAACCCGGCCAGCCCGGTCAGGTCGCACTCGATGCGCGGCTCGGCCACGAACGCGCCGCCCGACCTGCCGGGCACCCTGATCAGCACGCCGTCGCGCTCCAGCGTGGCCAGCGCCTGCCTGAGGGTCATCCTGCTCACGCCCAGCCGCCCGGCCAGCTCCCGCTCGCCGGGCAGCCGGTCGCCCGGCTCCATCTCGCCGCTGGAGATCGACTCGAGCAGCCACCGCTCGATCTGCACGTGCGCGGGGACTCCCGTGCCACGCTCCAGCTCCGGCGGTGTCCCGACCACACGCGCATCTTGACATGGGTTTCGGGGTGAATGCCAAATACGCGCCGCTTGCGCGCAGCCCTCGCGGCTCCTCCGGCTCGCGCTTCCCCACGGGGTGCGTCAGCCCTTGATGGCGCCCTGGGTGATCCCGTTGACGAAGCTGCGCTGGAAGGTCAGGTAGACCAGGACGATCGGGGCGATGACGATCAGGCTGGCCGCCGCCAGGAGCGGGATGTCCGTGGCGTACTGGCCGACGAAGAGCCCCAGGCCGCTCGGCGCCGTGCGCCGGTCCGGGTCCTGCATCATGACCAGCACCAGCAGGAACTGGTTCCACGACCACATGAAGTACAGGACCGACAGCGTGGTGATCGCCGGCCAGGAGATCGGCAGCAGCACCCGCACCAGGACCACGAGATCGCGGGCGCCGTCGATGCGCGCCGCCTCGACCAGCGTGCCCGGGACGCTCGAGAAGTGGGTCTGCATCCAGTACACCCCGAACGGCATGAACAGCGCCGCCTCGGCCAGCACGATGCCCGGGTAGGAGTTGGTGAGGCCGACCTCGCGCAGGTTGAAGTAGAGCGCCACCACCACCAGCTCGACCGGCAGCGTGAGCCCCAGCACGAACCCGGCCGACACCGTCCGGTTGCCCCACACCTTGAGCACCGTCAGTCCGTACGCGGCCAGCGTGGCCAGCACCAGCGCGAGCGGCACCACGCAGACCGCGATCAGCACGCTCGACAGCATGAGGTGGGAGAAGTTGCCCCGCTCCCAGGCCAGCGCGAACGTCTCCCACGACCACCGGTCGGGGATGCTCAGCCCGCTGAGCTGCGCGCCGGGCGGATGCAGGGCGGCCAGCACGATGCCGGCGAACGGCAGCAGCACCATGACCGTCAGCACGACGAGGATCGCGTATCTGACGCGCATGCTCAGCCCCTGTCCCTCGTGACGTACCGGATGGTGCTGACCACGGCCACCACGAGCACGGTCAGCACGACGGCCAGCGCGCTGGCGCCGCCGATGTCGCCCTCGTTGAACGCCAGCCGGTAGACCAGCAGGGCGGGCACGTTCGTCTGCCCGGCCGGGCCGCCGTTCGTGGTGACGAAGACGAGGTCGAAGCTGGCCAGCGCGGCGATCGTGGTGATCACCCCGGCGATCGTGATCTCCTTGCGCACGCCCGGCAGGGTGACGTGGCGGAACTGCCGGTACGAGCCCGCGCCGTCGAGCGTGGCCGCCTCGTACAGCGACGGGTCGATCTTCTGCGCCCCGGCCAGGAAGAGCATCATGCACAGCCCGCTCATCACCCAGGTGCCGATCAGCCCGAGCGCGACCAGCGCCAGGCCGTAGTCGCCCAGCCACGACCGGGCGAGCGCGCCCAGCCCCACCAGGTCGAGAAGCTGGTTGACCACGCCGGACTCGCTGTAGAGCCAGCGCCAGGTGATCCCGACGGCGACCAGCGGCAGCACCTGCGGCAGGAAGAAGACGATCCGGAAGAACGTCATGCCCCTGCGCACCCTGCCCATCAGCAGCGCCGTCATGAGCAGCCCCGCGCAGATCGGGATGAACGAGAAGAACACGATCAGCACGAGGCTGTGCAGGATCGCCTCGTAGAGCGCGGGGTCCTGGATGATCTCGACGTAGTTGTCCAGGCCCGCGAAGGTCGCCGGCAGGATGCCGTCCCACTTCAGGAGCGACAGGCGCAGCGTGTTCAGCGCGGGCCAGATGGCGAAGCCCAGGTAGACGGCGAGCCCGGGCAGCACGTACAGCCAGCCGCGCACCCGCCGTCCCCTCCCGGCGTCATGAGCCATGATGCTCGTCCCACGACGTCTGCAACGAGCGCAGGAAGTCCTGGGGGGTCGTCTTGCCGCTGATGAGGCCCTGGACGCCCGGCGTCAGCTTGTCGATCATGCCGGGCGAGGCGAAGTCGGGGAACGGGACGATCCCGTTGCTCTGGGCCACCGGCCCGAAGGCGGTCGCGATCTCCTGGGGCAGGCCGCCGCCGCCCAGCGCGGTCCTGGTGTCCACGGGCATGAACCCGGCCTCGAACTGGATCTTCGCCGCCTCGGGCGAGCTGAGGTAGTCGAGGAACGCGGCGGCGACGTTGGGGTTCTTCGTCTTCGACGAGATGGCGTACGCGACGCTGGCCCCGGACGCGACGTTCTTGCCGGGCAGGAGGAAGAAGCCGACGTCGCCGCCCATCGACTTCTCCAGGGCGGCGGCCGCCCAGTTGCCGGTGATCAGGAACGCGCTCTTGCCCTGGGCGAAGCTCGCCTGCGCGTCGCTGTCGGCCGTGGCGTTCGCCGAGGCCGGGATGTAGCCCTTCGCCACCCAGTCGATCAGGGTCTGGGCGGCCTGCCGCGCGCTGTCGGTCTCGATCGTGGCCCCGGACGCGCCGTACACCCAGGATCGGTACGCGTCGACGTCGCCGGTCACGTTGAGCAGCGCGTTCCAGACCTGGAAGCCGCCGACCTGGAGGGCGCCGACGCTCAGCGGGGCCGTGCCGGAGTCCTTCACCTTGCCCATCGCGGCCTCGAACTCCGCCAGCGTCTTCGGCACCTCCTTCACGATCTTCTTGTTGTAGAAGACGCCGAGCACGGACAGGGCGCCGGGCGCGGCGTAGAGCGCGCCGGTGCCGAACCGCTTGGCCGACTTGTCCGAGCTGAGCACCTCGAGGCTGGCGGGCGGGAAGCGCTTGTCCCAGCCGTACGCCTTGGACCACGGGCCCAGGTCGAGCACGAGACCGGCGGGGACCAGGGAGTTCATCGCGCCCGGATTGTATTGGGCGAGGTCGGGCGGCTGGTCCGACGACATCCCGAGTTTGATCGACTTGATGTAGTCGTTGAACGGCGTCTGCTGGGGCTTGATCGTGACGTTGGGGTGCTGCCTGGTGAAGCCCTCGATGAGCGCCTTGGTGGGCGGGTCGTCGGTGTAGGCCAGGGTCAGCGTCACCGGCTCACCGGGCACGGCGGTGGACACGTCGATCTGTCTCGTCGTGGGGGCGGCGGTGCCGCCGGTTCCCGCACAGGCCGTCAGCGTGATCGCGGAGCCTAGGGCCGCGAGCCACCGAGCTGGTGCCGTCATCCGCATGACCTCTCCTCTCATGGAGTGTTTCGCGCCAGGCCGAACCTGGTCCGTTCGATCTCGTCCAGCGAGTGGCGCAGCGCGCCCAGGACGACGGCGTCGTCCTGGAGCCGCGAGACCTCCAGGGCGGGCTGCTCCAGGGGCAGCCCCGACAGGTGCCGCCGGACGGCGGCGAGCAGGTGCTCGCCGCACCTGGCCAGCGGCCCGCCGATGACCACCAGCCGCGGGTCGAGGATCGCCCTGATCACGGCCACGCCCGTGGCGAAACGCCGCGAGACCGCGTCGATCGCCTCCAGGGCGGGCGGCGCGCCGTCGGCCGCGGCGTCCAGCACGACGTCGAGCGCGCGCTCGCCCGCGGCCTCGATCAGGGCGGTGAAGGCGGCGTCGCCGTCGCGCTCGGCCGCGGTCCTGGCCAGGCGGACGATCTCCGCCCCGCCCACCGCGGACTCGAAGGGGCCCAGGCCGTCCTTTCCGACCCCGTCCTCGAACAGGTCGAGGAAGCCGATGTCGCCGGCGTCGTTGGAGGCGCCGCGGTAGAGCTCGCCGTTCAGCACGATCCCGGCGCCGACGCGCTCGCCCCAGTGAAGCATCACCAGGGAGTCCTCGCGCCGCCCGGGCTCGCGCCACCGCTCGCCCTGGGTGGCCAGCTTGACGTCGTTGTCGAGGTAGACCGGGCAGTCGAGCGCGTCCTTGAGGCGGCGTACGAGGAGGTCTCCGGCCAGGCCGGGCATGCTCGGGATGAGCTTGATGACGCCGGTCGCCGGGTCGACGATGCCGGGCGTGCCCGCCGAGGCGAACCAGAGGCCGGCGGCGCCCGTCCGCGCCACGGCGGCCAGCAGCGTCTCCACCGCCTCCTCGCCGCCCGCCCCGGCGGGCAGCTGCGCCACCTCGTTCGCGACGACCGTCCCGGCCAGGTCGGACACCGCCACGCGCACGTCCTGCGGGCTGATCGACAGGCCCAGCACGTGGCCCGCCTCCGCCCTGAACCGCACGAGCTGGGCGGGCCGCCCCGCCCGGTTGGAGTCGCGGTCGAGGGAGCCGAACTCGACGAGGCCCTCCTCGGCCAGCGCGTTGAGCGAGCGGGTGACCGCCTGCCTGGACAGCCCCACCGCCTTGGCCAGCGCCGACACGCTCATGCTGGGCTCGGCCCGCAGCCGGCGCAGGATCGCGGCCGCGTTCACCTCCCGCATGAACTGCGTGCCCGCTGCGACCAGCTCCATGACCTCTCCCTCCGGCAGGTTGGGGGTACGCTAGCATATTAATTATGGACCGTACGGAATTAATTCGTCGAGCGCTTCCCACCTGGGAGGACGCGGTCCGAGGGCTGGCCCGCCGGGTGCTCGGGCCGCTCGCCGGGTCGATCCGCCTCGCCGCGGTCGAGGGCCGGGGGCGGGCGTACGAGTACGAGGCGCGGGGCGGCACGCTGACCGTCGCCGCGACCGACGGCGTGAGCGCCTCCGTCGCGCTCCACCACTACCTGCGCGGGAGCCTCGGCCTGTCCGTGGGCTGGGACACCGTGCTGCCGCTGCCGGTGACGTCCTTGCCCGACTGCCCGCCGCGCCGCGGGTCCGCACGGGTGCGCGAGGGCTACTACCTCAACTTCTGCACCTTCAGCTACACCATGCCCTACTGGGACTGGGCCGACTGGGAGCGGGAGATCGACTGGATGGCCCTGCACGGCATCACGATGCCGCTGGCCGTCACCGGTCACGAGGCCGCGCTGCACGCCGCCTACTCCCGCCTGGGCCTCGGTGACGAGACGATCCGCGCGTTCCTGGGCGGGCCCGGCTACCTGCCGTTCCAGTTCATGGGCTGCCTGGACGGCTTCGCCGGGCCGCTGCCCGCGTCCTGGCCGGCCGGCCATCGCGAGCTCGGCTCCCGCATCCTCGACCGCGAGCGCGCCTTCGGCATGACGCCCGTGCTGCCCGCCTTCACCGGGCACGTCCCGCGCGAGCTCGCGCCGTCGGCCCAGGTCCGCCGGTGGCAGGGGTTCGAGACGCGGGTGCTCTCACCGGCCGACCCGCTGTACGCGCGGCTGTGCGGCGAGGTGGCGCGCGCCCAGATCGAGCTGTACGGCACCGACCACCTGTACGCGGCCGACCCGTTCATCGAGATGATCCCGGTCGAGGCCGATCCCGCCTTCCCCGGCGAGGTGGCGGCGGCGACGCTGGCCGGGCTGCGCTCCGCCGATCCGGCCGCGGCCTGGGTCATGCAGGCGTGGCCGTTCTCGTACCAGCGGGAGTTCTGGACCGCGGAGCGCGTCGAGGCCTTCCTCGGCGCCACCGACGGGATGGTGGTCGCGGACCTGTGGGCGGAGCACGACCCGCAGTGGGAGCGCTTCGACGCCTTCCCCGGCAAGCCCTGGCTGTGGTGCGCGCTGCTCAACTTCGGCGGCCGCACCGACCCCGTCGCCGACCTGCGCGGGGTGCCCCCGCGGATCGACGCCGCCCTGGCCGCGCCGAACCCGCCCGTCGGCCTCGGCCTGTCCATGGAGGCCACCCGTACCAACCCGGTCTTCTTCGAGCTGGTGGCCGACCAGATCTGGGAACGGGTGCCCGACGTCGGCGCCTGGCTCGACGCGTTCGTGACCCGGCGTTATGGCACGGACGAGCCGGGGCTGCGGTCGGCCTGGCGCGGGCTGCTGGACACCGTCTACGACGCCCGGGGGCTGCGGATCTTCCCCGAGCAGTTCAACGGAGTCATCACCGCCGCGCCCACGTACGGGCGGGGCCCGGAGGAGCTGCGCGCCGACGTCGCCCGCGCCCTCTGGTACCGGCCGGAGGAGCTGGCCGTGGCCTGGGAGCGGATGATCGAGGCGGCCGAGCGCGACCGGGACCTGGTGGCCGGGCCGCTGGGCCACGACCTGGCCGAGGTGGGCATCGCGTACCTGGCCAGGGTGGCCGACCGGCTCTGCCTTGACGTCATGGAGTCGGCGGGCGATCTCGCGCGGGCCGCCCGGTTCCTGCGCGTCTTCGAGGACCTGGACCGGATGCTGGCCTGCCGCCCCGAGTACACCTTCCGGCACTGGGAGGCCAAGGCACTGGCGTGGGCCGTCACGCCGGCCGACCGGGCGGTCCTGCTGGACAACGCCCGCCGGATCATCACCGTGTGGGGGAGCGCGGACAGCCCCCTGCTCGACGACTACGCGGGCCGCCACTGGGCGGGGCTGGTCGGCGGCTACTACCGCGACCGCTGGGAGCTGTGGGCGCGGGGCCTCGGCCGCGCGCTCGACGGCGATCCCGGCGCCGAGGCGCGGCTGCGCGGACGGCTGCGCGACCGGGCCGAGACCTTCCTGCGGGAGGGCGCGGCGCCGGTGGAGCCGGGCGACCTGGCCGCGGAGTCGCGCCGCCTGCACACCGCGTACGCATCCGGCATCTGGGACGAACGACGAGGAGCACGATGACCCACCCCGCATCACCTACCGCATCACCGACTGAGGGCCGCAACCCGCGCACCGCCGCCATCGACACCCTGGAGCCGGGCGAAGTGCTCCGGCTGCTGCTGGACGAGGACGCCGGGGCAGTGGAGGCGGCCCGCGCGGCCGCCGGGCCGCTGGCCAGGGCGGTGGACGAGGCGCACCTCAGGCTGGGCCGGGGCGGGAGCGTGCACTACTTCGGCGCCGGCGCGTCGGGGCGGCTGGCGGTGCTGGACGCCACCGAGATCACGCCGACGTTCGGGGTGGCGCGCGAGCTGTTCACCGCGCACTTCGCCGGCGGGGCGGGCGCGCTCACGGACTCGTCCGTCGACCGGGAGGACGCGGCCGAGCTCGGCGCCGCCGACGCCCGGACGCTCGACGCGGACAGCGTGGCGGTCGGCGTCACGGCGTCCGGGTCCACCCCGTACGTGGCCGGCGCCCTCCGCGCGGCCCGGGCCGCCGGGGCGCTCACGGTGCTGGTCACCTGCAACCCCCATGCCCCGCTGCTGGCGCTGGCCGAGATCGGCGTCGTGGCCGACACGGGGCCGGAGGCGCTGACCGGCTCCACCCGGCTCAAGGCGGGCACGGCGACCAAGGTGCTGCTGAACGCGTTCTCGACGGCCCTGATGATCAAGGCGGGGCGGACGTACTCGAACCTCATGGTCGGGCTGGTCGCCACCAACGCCAAGCTCCGCGAGCGGGCGGTCGGCCTGCTCGCGGAGGCGACCGGGGAGGGCATCCCGGCCTGCCGCGCCGCGCTGGAGGAGTCGGGCGGGCGCATCCCCGAGGCGCTCGTGCGCCTCCTCACGGGCTGCCCGCCCGGCCGGGCGCGAGCGGCGCTCGCGGCCCACCCGGGCGTGCGCGCGGCCGTCGCCGCGCTGGGCGGGCAGGCCGGATGAGCGGCGGCTTCGCGGGCGTCGACGTCGGCGGTGGCGGGATCAGGGCCCGGATCCAGGACGGGGCGGACAGCGCGTACGGCGAGGACACGGCGCCCGTGCCCCGCGAGAAGGGCCGCGTCGACCTCGACCGGCTCGCCCTCCGGATCGCGGCGGTCGTCGAGAGGCGCGCTCCCGGGCGGCTGGACGGGATGGCCGTCGGCGTGACCGGGCTGCCGGGGCTGGTCAGGGATCCGGAGGCGCTGTGGCGGGCGCTGGGGGAGCGGTTCGGGCTCGGGACGCTGGTGGTCGCGGGGGACATGGTGACCACGCACGTCGGCGCGCTCGGGTTCCGGCCCGGAGTGGTGGTCGCCGCCGGGACCGGCGTCATCACGCTCGGCACCGACCTCGACCGCGTCTGGAACCAGTCCGACGGATGGGGCCACCTGCTCGGCGACCACGGCGGCGGCGCCTGGATCGGCGCCCAGGGCCTCCAGGCCGCCCTGCGCGCCCACGACGGCCGGGCCGACGGCTCGCCCGCCCTGCTCGAACACCTGACGGCCCGCTTCGGCCACCCCCTGGACCTGGTGGCGCTCGTCTACGAGTCGGGTTCGCCGGCGCACCACCTGGCGTCGTTCGCGCCGTCCGTGGCCGCCGCGGCCCGCGCCGGAGACCCGGTCGCCCGCGGGATCTGGACCGAGGCGGGGCGGCAGCTCGGCCAGACCGCCGTGGCCGCCGCGCAGGGGCTCGACCCGGTCTTCTCCTGGGGCGGCCGCCTCTTCGACGCCGCGGACCTGCTGATGGAGCCGTTCCAGGGCACCGTACGCGCCCTGCTGCCGGGAGCCCGCTTCGCGCCGCCCCTGGGAACCTCGGCCGACGGCGCGCTCGCGCTGGCCAGGGCCGCGGCGGACGGCGAGGTCCGGCCGCGGCACCCGTACCTGTACCTGTACGCGGCTAGTCAGGGTCGGACAGGCGCCCCAGCCGCTCCACGGCCTCCCCGAACTCGCTGATCATGTCGTAGACCACCTCGCGGGCCGGTCGCACCTGGTCGAGCTGGCCCACGACCTGCCCGACGAAGTAGTTGACCAGCTCCACCGCCCCAGGCTCGCCCTTCTCCGCCGCCGCCCCGATGCGGGCCATCGCGCCCTCGGCCACCAGCAGCTGCAGCGGCATCCCGAGCGGCCCGGGGCTCTCCTGGCCGGAGTCCCATTCCTCCGTCCAGGCCGACTTGAGCTGGCGGGCCGGCTTGCCCGTACGGGACCTGGACCTGACCGTGTCCAGCGACGAGGCGGCCAGGAACTTGCGCTTGACCGCGGGAGACGTCTCGGCCTCCTCCGTGGTCAGCCAGACCGAGCCGCACCAGACGCCCTCCGCCCCGAGCGCCATGGCCGCCGCCATCTGCCGCCCCGACGCGATCCCGCCCGCCGCCAGCACGGGGACCGGGCCGACCGCGTCCACGACCTGCGGCACCAGCACCATCGTGGAGATCTCGCCGGTGTGCCCGCCCGCCTCGGTGCCCTGCGCCACGATGAGGTCCGCGCCCGCCGCCACCTGCCTGCGGGCGTGCTCGACCGTGCCGACCAGCGCGGCCACCGGCACCCCCGCCTCCCTGGCCCTGGCGACCATCTCGGGCGGAGGCGGCCCCAGGGCGCTGGCGATGAGCCCGATCGGGTGCTTGAGCGCCACGTCGATCAGCCCCGTCGCGCCGGTCGCGGTCACCCGCCTGCCGAACTCGTCCGCCGCCGCCGTCATCGGCTGCGCGGGGGCGCTCACGCCGTACTTGGACAGCAGGTGGGTGACGAAGTCGCGGTGCCGGTCGGGGACGAAGTCCATGAGGCGCGCCTGCCGGTCGAGCGCGGAGGCGTCCACCTTGCCGGGCACGAGCACGTCCACGCCGTACGGCCGGCCGCCCACCTGCCCGTCGATCCAGGTCAGCTCGGTGTCGAGCTGCTCGGGCGAGTACGCGATCGCGCCCAGGACCCCGAAACCGCCCGCGTTCGTGACGGCGGCCACGACGTCGCGGCAGTGGCTGAAGGCGAACAACGGGAACTCGATGCCCAGGCGCTCACAGATGGGGGTCCGCATGGTCTGACGCTAACCGGCAGAAGCTTGTTCGGTCCATCCCCCGGGATGGGCCGGGTGCTTCAGGAGGCTGCCGGGGGCGTGCCAGCCGAGCTCCGAGGTGTAGCCGCGGACCAGCTTGGCCGGGACCCCTGCGACCACGCTGTGGTCGGGGAACTCGCCGCGCACCACCGCCCCGCCCGCCACCACGCACTGGCGGCCCAGCCTCGTGCCTGGGAGGATGATCGCGCCCGCCCCGATCCACGAGCCGGAGCCGATCGATACCGGGCTGTTACGCGGCCACTGCCGGCCGATCGGCATCTCGGGGTCGTCGTAGACGTGGTTCTGGTCGGTGATGTACACGTACGGGCCGGTGAAGACGTGGTCGCCGATGTCGATCGACTGGTGGGCCACGATGTGCGAGCCGCGGCCGATCGAGCAGCTGCCGCCGATGCGCAGGATGGAGTCCGGCCCCAGGTCCAGCCCCGGGCCCATGCCGCAGGACAGGGACACGCGCTCGCCGATCAGCGTGTGGTCGCCGATCTCGATCCACCCCTCGCCGAAGATCGCGCCCGGGGGGAATGCGATGCTGACCCCGTCGCCGATCCGGCGGAAACTGTAGCCGGACGGAGTAGCCGGAGTGATCGCGCCGGCGCGGCGGATCGCCGCGTAGGCACGGTGAATCAGCGTGCCTACCGCCCGCCGTACCAATGACATAGGGACCAAAGTTACCGCTAGGTCAAGCCGTTCGGGCATGTCGGGGGCGTTGTTTGATATCCTGAGAGCCCGTGGACACTTCGACCACACCTCGAGCCACGGGAGCCCCTTTGCGCAGCGCATCGCAAACCAAGCATCTATTCGTCACCGGCGGTGTCGCCTCCAGTCTCGGCAAGGGGCTCACGGCATCCAGCCTCGGTCGCCTGCTCAAGGCGCGCGGTCTCAGGGTCACCATGCAGAAGCTCGACCCTTACCTCAATGTCGACCCCGGCACCATGAACCCGTTCCAGCACGGCGAGGTGTTCGTCACCGACGACGGCGCCGAGACCGACCTCGACGTCGGCCACTATGAGCGGTTCCTCGACACCGACCTGCACGGCTCGGCCAACGTGACGACCGGCCAGGTCTACTCCAACGTCATCGCCAAGGAGCGGCGGGGCGAATACCTGGGCGACACTGTCCAGGTCATCCCGCACATCACGAACGAGATCAAGGACCGGATCAGGGGCATGGCCGGTCCTGAGGTGGACGTGGTCATCACCGAGGTGGGGGGCACGGTCGGCGACATCGAGTCGCTGCCGTTCCTGGAGGCCGTGCGCCAGATCAGGCACGAGGTCGGGCGCGACAACGTGTTCTTCCTGCACGTGTCGCTGCTGCCGTACATCGGCCCCTCCGGCGAGCTCAAGACCAAGCCGACCCAGCACAGCGTGGCGGCGCTGCGCAGCATCGGCATCCAGCCGGACGCGATCGTGCTGCGCTCCGACCGGCCCGTGCAGACGGCGATCAAGCGCAAGATCAGCCTGATGTGCGACGTGGACGAGGACGCCGTCGTCTCCGCGGTGGACGCGGCCTCGATCTACGACATCCCCAAGGTGCTCCACTCCGAGGGGCTCGACGCGTACGTGGTGCGCCGGCTCGGCCTGCCCTTCCGCGACGTCGACTGGAAGGAGTGGGAGGAGCTCCTGCGCCGGGTGCACCGCCCGGCCAAGGAGGTCACGATCGCCCTGGTTGGCAAGTACATCGACCTGCCTGACGCGTATCTGTCGGTCACCGAGGCGCTGCGGGCCGGCGGGTTCGCCAACGACGCCCGCATCAACATCCGCTGGGTCAAGAGCGACGACTGCGAGACCCCCGAGGGCGCCGAGCGCGAGCTCGACGGCGTCGACGGCGTGCTGATCCCCGGCGGGTTCGGCGTGCGGGGCATCGAGGGCAAGATCGGCGCGATCCGCCACGCCCGCGAGGGCAAGGTCCCGCTGCTCGGCATCTGCCTGGGCATGCAGGGCATGGTCATCGAGGCCGCCCGCAACATGGCCGGCATCGAGGACGCCAACTCCGCCGAGTTCGACCCCGACACCAAGCACCCGGTCATCTCCACCATGGCCGACCAGGAGGACGTCGTCGCCGGCGAGCGCGACATGGGCGGCACCATGCGGCTCGGCAGCTACACCGCCAAGCTCGGCGAGGGCACCCTGGCCAGACAGCTCTACAGCGGCAAGGCCAAGGCCGACGAGCGCCACCGCCACCGCTACGAGGTCAACAACGCCTACCGCGAGCAGCTGGAGAAGGTCGGCATGGTCTTCTCCGGCCTGTCGCCCGACGGCCGCCTGGTCGAGTACACCGAGCTGCCCGCCGACGTCCACCCGTTCTTCATCGGCACGCAGGCGCACCCCGAGTTCCGCTCGCGCCCCACGCGCGCCAACCCCATGTTCAAGGGCCTCATCGGCGCCGCCCTGCAGTACGCCGACGCCCGGGTCGCCACCAAGGTGAGCCAGTGAGGACCGTCGGAGCCGCGGCGGCCCGGAAGCGAGTGCGATCATGATCCCTGGAGCGGCGAGCCTCGGACCGAGGGCGGTAGCTTGCGTGACCAACGAGGGACGGAAGCGAGTGCGACCATGATCACAGACACGCCCGAGACGTGGGACGTCGTCGATTCCAAGGAACGCTTCCGCGGCCACATCGTCACGGTGGTCACCGACACCGTGAAGATGCCGCGCGACGAGGTCGCCGAGCGCGACTACATCGTGCATCCGGGCGCGGTCGCCGTGCTCGCGCTCGACGACCAGGAGCGGGTCCTGATGATCAGGCAGTACCGCCACCCCACGCGCATGCTGATGTGGGAGCTGCCCGCCGGGATCCGCGACGTCGAAGGCGAATCGCTCGTCGCGGGCGCGGCCAGGGAGCTCGCCGAGGAGGCCGGCTACCGGGCCGACACCTGGCACACCCTCGTCGACCTGCGCTCCTCCCCGGGGATGACCGACGAGCGGATCCGGGTGTTCCTCGCCCGCGACCTGACCAAGATCGAGACCGACTTCGTCCACCGGCACGAGGAGATCGACATGCCGGTCGAGTGGGTGCCCCTGCCCGACGCGGTCGAGCAAGCGCTCATGGGAATGATCCACAATTCCCCGGCCGTGGCCGGTATCCTCGCCGCGTACGCGGCTTCGGTTGAGGGGTTCGCCCTGTTGCGCCCCGCCGACGCCCCTGAGGCGTGACGGAAGGACCTTTTCGTGGAGGCGGTGCTCTCCAGCTACCTCGCCCATCTGGCGGTGGAGCGGGGCCTGGCTGCCAACACGCTCGCGTCCTACCGTCGTGACCTGCGGCGATACGTCGACCATCTGCAGGCGCGCGGCCGGCTGGGGCTCGACGAGGTGGGGGAGGCCGACGTGCTGGCCTTCCTCGCCGCGTTGCGCGAGGGCGACGGCGAGCATCCCGCGCTCGTCGCCAGCTCGGCCGCCCGCGCCGTCTCCGCCGTGCGCGGGCTGCACCGTTTCGCTCTGCGCGAAGGCGTCACGGCCCACGACCCCGCCCACGAGGTACGCCCGCCGCGCCAGCTCCGCAGGCTCCCCAAGGCCATCGCCGTGGACGAGGTCGAGCGGCTCATCGCCGCCTCAGGCCCCGACGGCGCCCCCCTGACCTTGCGCAACAGGGCCCTGCTCGAGGTCCTGTACGGCACCGGCGCCCGCATCTCCGAGGCCGTCGGGCTGGCCGTGGACGACCTGGAGGACGACCAGGTGCGCCTGCGCGGCAAGGGCGGCCGCACCCGCGTCGTTCCCCTGGGCCGCTACGCCCGCTCCGCGCTCGACGCCTACCTCATCCGGGCCCGCCCCGGCCTGCTCGCCCACGGGCGCGGCACCCCGGCCGTCTTCCTGAACGCCAGGGGAGGCCGTCTGACCAGGCAGGGAGCGTGGGAAGTGCTCCAGGCCGCCGCCGAGCGCGGCGGGCTGGCCGGGATAAGTCCCCATGTTCTTCGCCATTCCTTCGCAACCCATCTGATAGACGGCGGCGCTGACGTTAGGGTGGTTCAGGAGCTGCTCGGCCACGCCTCCGTGACGACCACCCAGGTCTACACACTGGTGACGGTCGACAAGCTTCGCGAGGTCTATGCCGCCGCGCATCCGCGTGCCCGGCAGTGATCTATAGTCTTTTGCGACGTGCGGCTGCCCACGGCGTGCCGCCTTGCCGCCTAAAGTGGCGAGCCCATAGTGTCCGTCCGGACGGTCCGGTTCGGGATCGTCAGGGAGGTTCGAGCTGGTGACTGTGACGACCAAGGGTTCGACCCCGGGGACCCCCGACAACCCCTGGGGCGACACGAAGACCAACACGCTTTCCAACGGCGTCAACCTCGGGCCCACGCAGCGGCCCAGACCGGTGTTCCCCGAGCCGGTGCCGCCCGCCGTGCACGGCCCGGCGCGTGTGGTCGCGATGGTCAACCAGAAGGGCGGCGTCGGCAAGACGACGACCACCATCAACCTGGGGGCCGCGCTCGTCGAATACGGGCTCAAGGTGCTGCTGGTCGACTTCGACCCGCAGGGCGCCCTCTCCGTCGGCCTGGGCATCAACCCGCTCCAGCTCGACCTGACCGTCTACAACCTGCTCATGGAGCGCGGCATCACCGCCGAGGACGTGCTCCTGGAGACCGGCGTCGAGGGCCTCGACCTGCTGCCCAGCAACATCGACCTGTCGGCCGCCGAAGTGCAGCTCGTCTCCGAGGTCGCCCGCGAGCATGTGCTCGGCCGGGTGATCAAGCCGCTGCTGCCGCACTACGACGTGTGCCTCATCGACTGCCAGCCGTCGCTGGGCCTGCTCACGATCAACGCCCTGACCTGCGCCCACGGCGTCATGGTGCCGCTGGAGTGCGAGTTCTTCGCGCTGCGCGGCGTGGCGCTGCTCATGGACACGATCTCCAAGGTCCAGGAGCGGCTCAACGAGGACCTCGAGATCGAGGGCCTGCTGGCCACCATGTACGACGCCCGTACGCTGCACGGCCGCGAGGTGCTGGCGCGCACGGTGGAGGCGTTCGGCGACAAGGTGTTCCACACGGTGATCAACCGTACGGTCCGCTTCCCCGACGCGACGGTCGCCGGTGAGCCCATCACCACCTTCGACCCGTCCTCGCTCGGTGCGAACGCTTACCGTGAGCTGGCCCGCGAGGTGCTCTCGCGCTGGCCGGCGCCTGCCACAATGGCCAGGTGACCGACGCCGAGCAGCCCCAGGGGTTCCAGGTCCACCTGGACGTCTTCGAGGGACCCTTCGATCTGCTGCTCGGGCTCATCGCCAAACACAAGCTGGACATCACCGAGGTCTCGCTCTCCAAGGTCACCGACGAGTTCATCGCGTACATCCGTTCCCGGGGGCCCGAGTGGGATCTCGACCAGACCAGCCACTTCCTGCTGGTCGCGGCGACCCTGCTCGACCTGAAGGCGGCCCGGCTGCTGCCCTCGGGCGAGGTGGAGGACGAGGAGGACCTGGCGCTGCTGGAGGCCAGGGACCTGTTGTTCGCGCGGTTGCTGCAGTACAAGGCGTACAAGGAGGTGGCGAAGCTCTTCGCGGGCCGGATGGCGGAGGAGGCGCTGCGCTTTCCCCGTACGGTGCCGCTGGAGCCGCAGTTCGCCAACCTGCTGCCCGAGCTCATCCTGGGCATCGGGCCCGAGCAGCTCGCCAAGATCGCCGCCAAGGCCTTCACCCCCAAGCTGCCCCCCACCGTCGGCCTCGGGCACATCTACCAGCCCCTGGCGAGCGTCAAGGAGCAGGCGGCCATCCTGGTCATGCACCTGCGCCGGCTCCGGCGCGCCACCTTCCGCGCGCTGGTGGCCGACTGCTCGGGCACCTTCGAGGTCATCGCCCGCTTCCTGGCGGTGCTGGAGCTCTTCCGGGAGTCGGCGGTCACCTTCGAACAGGTCGAAGCGCTGGGGGACTTGCACGTAACCTGGACGGGCGCTGACGACGGGGACGTCGCGGTGGGGGACGATTACGAGGAATCGGCGGAGAAACCACGCAATGACTGACAACCCACTGCCCACCCCTCGCCGCTCCCCGGACTCCGAGCCCCCGCTCCCCTCCTGGATGACCCTCCCCGGCTCCCTCGCCCAACCCCCGGCCCCACCCGTGGAGGACACCCCCACCGAGCCCCTGCCTTCGGACGACGCACCGTCGGAGGCTGAGCCGCAGCCGGCGGACGAGACGCAGCCGAGGGACGGTGCCCAGCCGACCGATGAGACGGACCCGGCGAGCACCACGCCGTCGGCGGACGCGGCGCAGTCGACCGACGGGCCGCTTTCGCACGAGGCACCACCCGACGCCCCAGCGGCGCCGGACGCTCCGGCCACCACCCTGGACCCGCGCCTCCCGAGCGCCGGGTCGGCGAGTGGCGGCGCGGTGGAGTTCGGCGCAACGCGTGCGGCCGAGGAGGCCGGTGGGGCGTTGGCGGGCGGCGGTCGTCAGGTGGCCGATGCGGCGTTGGGTGGGGAAGGGGCGGAGGAGCTAGGAGAGGCGTCCGGAGGCGCGGGGGAGGGGCAGGAGCGGGCTGGGCAGGGGCCGACGTTGGCGGCGGCGCTGGAGGCCATTCTGCTCGTCGTCGATGAGCCCGTGGCCGAGGTCACCCTGGCCCAGGTGCTGGAGCGGCCCACCCACGAGGTCGCCGCCGCGCTGCGGGGTCTGGCGGCGGAATATACCGCTGCCGGCCGAGGTTTTGACTTGAGAGATGTCGCGGGCGGCTGGCGTTTTTACACGCGTGCCGACTGCGCACCCCTGGTCGAGCGGTTCGTACGCGACGGCCAGCAGACGCGGCTGACCCAGGCCGCGCTGGAGACACTTGCGGTCGTGGCTTACCGGCAACCGGTGAGTCGTGCCCGCGTCGCCGCAGTACGCGGCGTCAACAGCGACGGCGTCATGCGGACGCTCGTCGCGAGAGGGCTGGTCGAAGAGGCCGGCACCGACCCGGAGAGCCAGGCAGTGCTCTACCGGACAAGCTCATACTTCCTTGAACGTCTGGGACTGCGGGACCTCAGCGAGCTCCCCGAGCTCGCGCCCCTCCTCCCCGACGACGTGGAAAACCTCGAGGAGACAACAAAGTGATCAACAGGCGTAGCACCCCGTCCGGTGATGGACGCGGTCGTGGACGTACCGGCGGCTCGGGTCAGGGCCGAGCGGGACGTCCCGCCTTCCGCTCCGACTCCAGTTCAGGGTCCCGTTCCAGGGACGGTTTCCGTTCGAATGACAGCCGCGGCGGGTCCGGTGACTCCCTCCGCGCCGACCGGAGCGGCTCGCGCGCCCGGTACGGGTCCGGCGGACGCGAGCAGCGATACTCCGGTGGTGAGCGCGGGGAGCGCTACCCGGCGCGCGACGACCGCGGCGGCAGCCGCGACGGTGACGAGCGCAGGAGCCGCTACGAAGACCGCGACGGGCGTGGTGAGCGCCAGGAGCGGCCCCGCGGTGACCGGGGCGGATACCGTCCCGAGCGCCGCGACGATCAGCGTGGCGGCGGGTTCGGCGACGACCGCCGCGGTTACGGTGCCGGGCGTCGCGACGACCGAGGTGACGAGCGCGGCCGTGGTTCCCGCGACGACCGCGGTGGCCACGGCGCCACCGACCGGCGGGACGAGCGCGGCGGCTACGGCGCCGGGCGACGTGATGAGCGCGGTGGCGCCGGCGCGGGACGGCGCGATGAGCGCGCCGGCGCTGGTGCCGGACGGCGTGATGAGCGCGGCGGTTACTCGGCCGGGCGGCGCGACGAGCGTGGTGAGCGCCAGGAGCGACCCCGCGGTGACCGGGGCGGATACCGTCCCGAGCGCCGCGACGATCAGCGTGGCGGCGGGTTCGGCGCCCGCGAGGGGCGCGGTGGCTACGGTGCTCGCGACGAGCGCGGCGGCTACGGTGCCGGGCGGCGTGATGAGCGGGGCGGCGTCGGTGCCCGTGAGGGGCGTAGTGCCTACGGCGCCCGTGAGGAGCGTGGTGGCTACGGTGCTCGCCAGGAGCGCGGTGGCTATGGTGCCCGTGACGAGCGTGGTGGGTTCGGTGCCGGGCGGCGGGACGAGCGCGGTGGCGCCGGTGCCGGGCGGCGGGATGAGCGTGGTGGCGGGTTCCGGGCTGACCGGAGCGGGCGTCGGGAAGGGGCCGCGCCGGTCTCCTCGCGGGCCCGGTTCGGCAAGCGCGACGGCGACGCCCGCACCGCGGACCGCGCCCCCCGTACCGACCGTGCAGACCGGGCACCTCGTGTGCCTCGCCGCGACGACGTGCAGACGATCGGCAGCCCCCAGCGCGACCGCGTGAAGGCCGCGCGGCAGCCCCTCCGCGACCGCGACTTCTACTCCGACGACTACACCGACGAGCGCGACACCACCGAGGTCCCCAACGGGGTGCGGCTGCAGAAGGTGCTCGCCCAGGCGGGCGTGGCCAGCCGCCGGGCCTGCGAGGAGATGATCGGCGACGGCAGGGTCACCGTGAACGGCCAGGTCGTACGGCGGTTCGGGGCCAAGGTGGACCCGGCGACGCAGGTCATCCACGTGGACGGCAAGCGCATCCCCACCGCCCCCGACCTCGTCTACTACGCCCTGAACAAGCCCATCGGCGTCGTCTCCACCATGAGCGACCCGCAGGGCCGCCCGTGTCTGGCCGACTACGTGGAGGAGCTCGCTCCGCGGCTGTTCCACGTGGGCAGGCTCGACACCGAGACCGAGGGCCTGCTGCTGCTCACCAACGACGGCGAGCTGGCCAACCGGCTGACGCACCCGAGCTACGGCGTGCAGAAGAAGTACTGGGCCAAGGTGCCGGGCCCGATCCCGCGCGACCTGGGCCGCAGGCTCAAGCAGGGCATCGAGCTGGAGGACGGCCTCGTCAAGGCCGACAGCTTCGCCATCGTGCAGGAGCACGGTCAGCAGGCGCTGATCGAGATCGTCCTGCACGAGGGCCGCAAGCACGTCGTCAGGCGCATGCTGGAAGAGGCGGGCCACCGCGTGATCGACCTGGCCAGGATCGAGTTCGGCCCGGTGAAGCTGGGCCGTACCAAAGCCGGGACGGTTAGGGCGCTGACCTTGAAAGAGGTCGGTGAGTTGTACGCGGCCGTGAAGCTGTAATCTGGCCGGACGCAGGAGCCCGTGCGAACCTCCGCACGGGCTCTCCCGCTATGGAAGGGGACTGACCACATGGTGCGGGCGATCCGCGGGGCGATCCAGGTGGAAGCCAACGACCGCGACTCGATCATCGCAGGCACGACCGAGCTGGTCACCGCGATCATGGAGCGTAATGAGCTGACCACGGACGACGTGATCAGCGTGCTGTTCACGGCCACGCCCGACCTGACGGCCGAGTTCCCGGCGCTCGCGGCGCGGAAGCTGGGCTTTCACGAGGTGCCGCTGATCTGCTGCACCGAGATCGACGTGCCGGGCGCGCTGCCCCGCGTGGTACGCCTCATGGCCCACGTCGACCTCGACCGCCCGCGTTCCGCGATCCAGCATGTCTACCTGCGTGGCGCGGTGAAGTTGCGGCAGGATATCGCCCAGTAACGCCAGGGCGAGTACGCCAGGGCATACTCACGACCACAATCGCCCGATAAATCAGGACATCGAGATGGAACTTCGTACCGCGCTCGTCGTCGGCACCGGCCTCATCGGCACTTCGGCGGCCCTGGCGCTGCGCAAGCGCGGCGTACGCGTGCTGCTCGCCGACCGCGACCAGGCCGCCGTACGGCTGGCCCGGGAGCTGGGCGCGGGCGAAGACTGGCAGCCGGACGAGCCGCCCACCCCGGCGGTGGACCTGGCCATCATCGCCGTCCCCCCGGCCCACGTGGCGACCGAGCTGCTGGAGCTGCAGCGGATCAACGCCGCCCGGTACTACACCGACGTCGCCAGCGTGAAGGCCGAGCCGCTGCACCGGGCCACGCAGCTCGGCTGCGACCTGACCTCGTACGTCGCCTCCCACCCCCTCGCGGGCCGCGAGAAGTCCGGACCGGGGGCGGCCAGGGCCGACCTGTTCCTGGGCCGGCCGTGGGCGCTGTGCCCCACCGAGCAGGCCGATCCCGAGGCGAAGGCGACCGTGCTGCGGATGATCGAGCTGTGCGGGGCCAACGCGGTCGAGGTGAGCGCGACCGAGCACGACCGCGCGGTCGCCGTCGTCTCCCACGCCCCCCACGTCGCCGCCTCCGCCGTGGCGGCCCGCCTGGCCGACGCCACCGACGTCGCGCTCGGCCTGGCCGGTCAGGGCGTGCGCGACGTCACCAGGATCGCGGGCAGCGACCCGAGCATGTGGCTCGGAATCCTGTCCGGCAACGCCTCCCCGGTCGCCGAGGTGCTCGAAGCCGTCGCCACCGACCTGGCCGAGGCCGCCAGCGCCCTGCGGGCCATGGCCGAGGGCGACGGCACCGCCACCTTCGAGATCACCCAGCTGCTCAAGCGCGGCGTCGTCGGCCACGACCGCATCCCCGGCAAGCACGGCGGCCCGGCCTCCTCCTACGCCGTCGTCCAGGTCGTCATCGGCGACCGTCCCGGCCAGCTCGCCCGCCTCTTCCAGGTGTGCGACGAGGTCGGGGTCAACGTCGAGGACGTGCGCCTGGAGCACGCGCCCGGGCTGCCCCTGGGCATCGCCGAGCTGTCGGTCGAGCCCGAGGCCGTGTCCATGCTGGTCGAGGCCCTGCGCGAGCGCGGCTGGGAAGTTCCCTAAAGAGGCGGATCGTCCTGTCAGAGCCCTGGCGAAACCGGCGAGGGGAGAAAACGCCCTATCGGTTGATTGACTTCCTCCTGGCCTTGAACGACCGGGATTCCCCGTGCTGCCGGCGTGTGGGGCCGCGCTCGCGTCCGGGGTGGTTGACGCTTCACAGACCGCCCAATAGCCAGGTCTCCACGTCCTGACATGACCTGCCCGGCCGCGTTTTTGATATTGATGGCGGCGTTCACGTCAGCGTGTGCGACCATTGCGCAGGAGGTGCAGGCGAACCGCGCTTGGCTCTCGCGCGATTTCGCGTCCACCGCCCCGCAGGTCGAGCACGTGATACTCGTGTACGCCGGGTTGACCTTGACGATCTGAGTGCCTGAACGACGCGCCGCGCTGGTGAGCGCAAGCTCCAGCCCGTACCAGCCCTTATCCAAGATGGCCCGATTCAGGCCGGACTTGGCGGCCACGTTCCTGCCCGGACACTCGATGGTGCCGGACGCTGACTTGGTCATGTTCGCCGTCTTGAGGCCCTCCAGCACCACCGTGCCGTACCGGTCGCACAGGCTCGCTGCGGTGCGCGCGTTGAAATCAGCCCGGCGGTGCCGGACCCGCAGCATCACCGCCCCGATCTTCGCGATCACGCGCCTGCGCCGGTTGCTGCCGCGCCGGGTCCGGGCAAGTTGTTGTTGCAAACGGCGGTAGCGTTGAGCCTCGCCGGTCGCGATGTAGGCGCGGTCATGGAAGTCGCCATCAGAGGTGGTGGCGGCCACGATCACGCCGCGGTCGATCCCGGCCCGCGGGCCCGGATGCGCCGCCGGGGAAGCCTGTCCGTCCTCGATCAGGAACGCCACGAACCAGCGCCCGCCATCATGGGACACCGTTGCCGAGCGGACAGTCCCGCCCGGCGGGCGTGACCAGCGAAACCGCACCCAACCGAATTTCGGCAGCTTTACCCGGCCCCAGCGGCGCGAGAGCCGCTGGATGCTGATCTGCTCGGGTGAGGGGAACCGGAACGCCGGCTTCCAGCGGCGGGCCAAACGCCACCTGACCTTCCACGCGCCATGGCGGGAACAGGCGGAGTCCAGATCTTTCAACGTCTGCTGCAACACCTGGGAGGGAGCCTCAGCCAGCCAGCCGAACTCGGTCTTGGCCTCGGCGAGTTGGCGACACTGCTCGGCATACCCGATGAACGCCCCCCGCTGCCGATATGCGCGCCGCTGTTGCAGGCCGGTGTTCCACACGCTGCGGCAGATCCCGCCGACGCGTTCGGCAAAGGCCGCCTGGTCGGGCGAGAACTCCAGCCGGTACCGGCGCCCTGCTAGCATCCCGCCTGCCCCCTCCCACTGGTTATCGAACACTCTATCGCCTGGCCAATGATCCCCAGCTGAATATCGACGAGGAAGACACGTCATGTCACCAGACGGAACGTCTTCGACAACGCGATGCTGAGCCGCTGCGAAGAAAACATGATCGAGGTGCGCGACAGCTCCGATAAAAGGGCGTCCTCCCGGTACCTGTCCAAGGAGTTCGCCGACGGGTGAACCCGGGCCATCATGCACAGCCGTTTCTGGTCCCTAGGCAGACGCCTGGACCGAACCGGCAGGCCGCCGATGACGAGACCGCCGAGGTGTTCCTCGCGGTGCTCGGGAAGCGCGAGACGTTCGATTCCCGGCGTGGCGAGGTCCGTTGCCGGCCAAGCCTGCCACGCCCCAGGACGAGGCGGCCGCCGTATTCCCAGCTCCAGGCCCTGCCCGCCGAGCCCGAGGCCCTCAGGGCGCACGTCGTCGCGGAGGTGCGCGCCTGGATCGACGAGGCCGCGGAGGAGGCCAAGACCACCGACCCACGGGCCAAGAAGGAGGACTGGCTGGTCAACCTGGACCGGTACGTGGCCCAGTCCATGACGCAGCTGCTGTACGAGAACCCGGTGCCGTTCAAGGTCAGGTCCGCCGCGTTCCAGGCGTTGAAGACCACCAAGGGCGTCAGTGACCTCGGCCGGGTCAAGGATCCGCTGGGCCGGTCCGGTCAGAAGGTCGCCCTGCCGGTCAGCGACCGGAAGAACTCGGTGCTCAAGGAGCAGTTCATCGTGGACACCCGGACGATGACGCTGCTGGCCCGCTACATCGACCTGCGGGACGGCGGCAAGCCGGTGGCCGGCAAGAGCGGGGTCGAGACGTACAAGGTCGGCTGGACGAACGACAAGCCCGCCGTGCCGGCCGCCGGATAACCCGATGTCACATCCGAGCCTCCTCGATCCGTCTTCAGGCCGAATCGAGGAGGTAAGGACAATGACCGACATCCTGGTACTCGGAGCCGGCTACACCGGAGTCGCCGCGGCCATCAGGACCGCCGTCAGGACCCGCCGCACGGGCGGCCGGGTGCGGCTGGTGAACGCCTCGCCGAGGTTCACCGAGCGGCTCAGGCTGCACCAGACGGCCGCCGGGGAGCGGCTGGCCGACTTCCCGCTGGAGGACGTGGTCGCGGGCACCGGCATCGAGTTCGTCCGGGGCCGCGTGGCCGGGCTGGACGTCGAGCGCCGGGAGGCGCGCCTGGAGGACGGGCGCGTGCTCGGCTACGACAAGCTGATCTACGCGCTCGGCACCGTCACCGATGCCTCGGTGCCCGGCGTCGCCGACCACGCCTTCGTCTACGACGACCACATCGGCACCGTACGGCTCGCAGAACGCCTCGCCGCCCTCGCCTCGGGCACGGTGGTCGTGGCCGGCGGCGGGCTGACCGGCGTCGAGTCGGCCACGGAGATCGCCGAGGCGCACCCTCATCTGCGCGTGGTCCTGCTGACCAGGGGGCGGCCCGGCTCCATGATGGGCGAGCGGGCGCGCGCCCACCTGGATGCCGCGCTGGAGCGGCTGGGCGTCGAGGTGCGGACCGGCGCGGACATCACCAAAGTCCTCCCGGACGCCGTCGAACTGGCCGGCGGCGAACTCGTCCACTCCGACGCGACGCTCTGGACCACCGGCACCAGGGGTCTGCCGGTGGCCGCCGGGTCCGGGCTGACCGTCGACGCCCGCGGCCGCATCGTGGTGGACTCCGCGCTGCGCTCGGTGTCGCACCCCGACGTGTACGCCGTAGGCGACGCCGCCGCGGTCAGCCAGCGGTTCGGCGTGCTGCACGGCACCTGCCAGGGCGGCATCCCCACCGGTCTGCACGCCGCCGACTCGCTCGCCGACACTCTGCGCGGCAGGACCCCGAAGGCGTTCCGGTTCGGGTACGTGCATCAGCCCATCTCCCTGGGCCGCAAGGACGCGGTCATCCAGTTCACCCGGCCGGACGACAGCCCGCGCCGGTGGTACCTGAAGGGCCGGGCGGCGGTCGCGTACAAGGAGACGGTGAGCGGCAGCCCGATGCCCACGTTCAGGCTGCTGAAGCGGGGGCTGGTGCCGGTGTGGGCGTTCGCGCTGAGCGCGGGGCTCGGGTGAACAGCACGGCGGGCGGGGCCTCCGGGCCCCGCCCGCCGCACTTACCGCGATCAGCGCATGGTCGAGAGCGCGTCGGTCACGTCACTCGGGTCGTCGAAGATCTCGTGGTCGGGCAAGGTCTCCAGGGCCTTGATGATGTCCTTGCTCGCCTTGTGCTGGCGGGCAGCCCTGAGCAGATCTTGCTTATTGGCCGGAAACTCGACGTCGCTCAGGTTCTTGAGCAGGTCGATCGGGTTCGGTATCGTTGTCATGACCCTCTGCTTCCCGTCAGTCACGGCATGTAACATCCGGTCATCTCTCCAGCCGTCGCCGCGCCCGTTCGACCGCGGCCGGCAGTTCCCGCCGCTCGGCCAGTGCCCGGGGCAGGCTCGGCACGGCCGTACGCAGCCCCTCCCAGCCCGCGGGGCCGGCCAGGAGCGCGTCGAGCGACCTGCGCGCCACCACCCGCCAAGGGCGGCGCAGCACGGCGGTCAGCACCGCGTCGCGGGTGGCCAGCACCTGCCTGCCGCGCGCGTCCCCGGACGGAGGCGGGTGGCGGTGGGCCACGACGTCGTCCACGTACGCCAGCCCCCACCCCTTCGCGGCCAGGTCCACGGCCAGCCGCTCCTCCTCGCCGGAGGACACGAGCACCCCGTCGAACCCGCCCGCCTCAAGGAACGCCTTCTTGCGCACCACCGCCCCCAGCGCCAGGAACCCCAGCACGCTCGGCCCCGGCAGGTCCGGCTCCACGCCGAGCGGTGAGGCGCGCATCCGCTCCGACACCGCGTCCAGCCGCTCCTCCGGCTCCACCAGCACGCGTGCCGCCAGGACGGCCAGCCGCGGATGCGCGTCCAGCACGTCCGCGGCCCGCTCCAGCGCCCCCGGCGCCCACCAGGAGTCGTCGTCGGCGAAGGCCACGTAGGGGGTCCCGGCCAGGCGGACGCCGGCGTCGCGGGCCGGCGCCCCCGGATCCTTGCCCGTCTCCACCAGGTGAACGTCCGGGAAGTGACGCCGCACGAACCCCGCCGTCACGTCGGCCGCGCCGCTGTCGACGAGGATCACCGGGCGCGGGTGCAGGGGGAGCGTACGGGCCAGCGCCCGCGGCCTGTTCCTGCCGGCCACCACCACGGTGACGCGCGGATCGTTCACAGGGGGCCACTAACCGTGCCGCGCTCTCTTACTCCTCCGGTTGACGCGCTCCCCGGAAAGGGGTAGGAAGAGCGGTAACAGTGTTACCCATAGGAAACGGCGTTACCGTGACTACTGCATACCAGCAGGCCCAGCAGGAGGGGCAGAGCGCCGTCCGGGCCGCGATCCTCGACGTCGCCACGCACCTGCTCGTCGCCGAGGGGCCGGCGGCGCTGACCGTGCGGCGGATCTCCGGCGAGGTCGGCTGCTCGACCAAGGTGATCTACACGCTGTTCGGCGGCAAGGACGGGCTCAGCCGGGCGCTGTGGCTGGAGGGGTTCGCGCGGTTCGAGCGGTGGCTGCTGGAGGTCACGGGCCCGGCGGACCCCCTGGCCGCGCTGCGCGCGGGGCTGGCGGCCTACCGCGCCTACGCGCTGGCCGAGCCCGACTACTACCGGGTCATGTTCCAGGGGGCGATGCCGGGGTTCAAGCCGGACCAGGAGTCGGTGCAGGCCGCCAGGCGGACGTTCGACCTGCTGCTGCGGGGCGTGGAGAAGTGCCTGGAGGCGGGGGCGTTGCACGGGGGCACGGCCAGGGAGATCGCCGATGTGCTGTGGATGGCCATGCACGGCGCCGTAAGTCTTGAAATTTCGGGCTATTTCGATCCGGACGAGGCGGCGCAGCGCCACCGGCTGCTCTGCGACTCGGTCCTCACGCCATTCCTGACCCACGAGGAGAGGAATCTGACATGACGCCCTACACCGGCGGGTTCGCGCCAGTGACCGATGAGATCACGGCCTTCGACCTGGAGGTCACCGGCCGCGTCCCGGCCGAGCTGAACGGCCGCTACCTGCGCAACGGCCCCAACCCGCTCAGCCTCGACGACCCCTCGGCCGGCCACCTGTTCCTCGGCGAGGGCATGGTCCACGGCGTGCGGCTGCGCGACGGCCGCGCCGAGTGGTACCGCAACCGCTGGGTGCGCAGCGCCCGCGTCGCCGAACGGCTCGGCGAGCCGGCCAGGCCGGGGCCCGTGCACGGGGGCATGGACTTCGCCGCCAACACGCACGTCATCGGGCTGGCCGGGCGCACGTTCGCGACCGTCGAGGCGGGGGCGCTGCCGTACGAGCTGAGCTACGAGCTCGACACCGTCGGCGCGTGCGACTTCGGCGGCGGCCTGCCCGGCGGGTTCGCCGCGCACACCCACCTCGACCCGGTCAGCGGCGAGCTGCACGCGCTGGCCTACTTCTTCGGCTGGGACCACCACCAGCACATCGTGATCAACCCCGAGGGCTCGGTGACGGGGATCAGGGACATCCCGATCGCCGACGCCCCGATGCTGCACGACTTCGCGCTCACCGAGCGGTACGTGGTGATCTACGACCTGCCGGTCACGTTCAGCATGGCCCACGCGGAGAAGGGGGTCCAGCTGCCGTACGCGTGGAACGACGCCCACGGCGCCAGGATCGGGCTCATGTCGCGCGAGAGCGGCGACGTGCGCTGGGTGGAGGTGGACCCGTGCTGGGTGTTCCACACGCTCAACGCCTACGACGACGGCGACGAGGTGGTCGTGGACGTGGTCCGCTACCCGAAGCGGTTCGTGGACGCCCGGCTCGACCTGGGCGGCCTGCCGACGCTCGACCGCTGGACGATCGACCCGGTCTCAGGCAAGGTCCGGCAGACCCGGCTGGACGACCGGCCGCAGGAGTTCCCGCGCATGGACGAGCGCCGCACCGGCCGGCCGTACCGCTACGGCTACACCTCCGCCGCCCGCGACCTGCACGACGTGCTGTACGCGCCCGACAGCGAGCTGGAGGACCTGCCCGACCAGGCGTTCGACAACACGCTGATCAAGCACGACCTGGTGCGGGGGACACAGGAGTGGCGGCGGTTCGGGCGGGGCGCGTACGTCGGCGAGCCGGTGTTCGTCGCCTCCGGCGAGGCCGAGGACGACGGCTACCTGCTCGCCTTCGTCAACGACGAGGCCAGGGGAGCGGCCGACCTGGTGATCCTTTCCGCGCAGGACTTCACCGGCGAGCCGGTCGCCACCGTCCACCTGCCCGCCCGCGTCCCGCTCGGCTTCCACGGGAGCTGGATCGCCGACTGAGCCGGACACGGTAGCCTCTTCGGGTTGGGATACTTGAGAAGCTCGTGCAGAGGGAGAGGCCGTGGCCGGTCTGGTCGTCGCCATGGACGGCCCTTCGGGGTCGGGTAAGTCGAGCGTGTCGCGTGGGGTCGCTCGCGCGCTGGGCCTGCGTTACCTCGACACCGGGGCGATGTACCGGGCGATGACCTGGTGGATGCTCACCCAGGCCGTCGACCTGGCCGACCCCGCCGCGATGGCGGCCCGCTGCGCCGAGCCGCGCATCGAGTCCGGCACCGACCCCGACGGTCCCAGCATCCACGTCGACGGCGTCGACGTGGGGGGGCCGATCAGGGAGGCCGGGGTCACCGGCGCCGTCTCCGTCGTGGCCGCCGTCCCCGAGGTCCGGGCGCGCCTGGTCGAGCTCCAGCGGGAGCTCATCGGCGCCGGTGACATCGTGGTCGAGGGCCGCGACATCGGCACGGTCGTCTGGCCGGAAGCGGCTGTCAAGGTCTACCTGACGGCCAGCCCGGAGGCCCGCGCCCGGCGGCGCAACGCCGAGGTGGCGGGCTCGACGGTGGAGGCGCAGCAGGAGGCCATGGCCAGGCGTGACACCCTGGACTCGACACGTAAGACGGACCCACTCTCGATGGCGGATGGCGCCGTCGAGCTCGACACCACGCCGCTGACCCTGGAAGAGGTTATCGCTGAGGTGTTGAGACTGGTCAAAGAGCGCACCTGAGGGTGCGGTACTCACAAAGGATGAAATTTCGTGGCAACGGGGGATTGGGTCGAGGCTGACCTCGACGACCTTGAGATCACCGAGCACGGCGACACTGCGCCGCTGCCGGTCGTCGCCATCGTGGGGCGGCCTAATGTCGGCAAGTCCACGCTGGTCAACCGCATCATCGGCCGCCGCGAGGCGGTCGTGGAAGACGTGCCGGGCGTCACGCGCGACCGGGTCACGTACGACGCCAACTGGCGTGGCCGCCGGTTCACGGTGGTCGACACCGGCGGCTGGGACCCCGACGCCACCGGGATGAACCTGCGCATCGCCGAGCAGGCCCAGGTCGCCGTCGAGCTGGCCGACGTGATCGTGTTCGTCGTCGACGCCACCGTGGGCGCGACCGACGCCGACGAGATCGTGGGCGCGGTGCTGCGACAGTCGGGCAAACCGGTCATCCTGGCCGCCAACAAGGTCGACAACCAGCAGCTTGAGCTGGAGGCCGCCGCGCTGTGGGCGCTCGGCCTCGGCGAGCCGTACCCGGTCTCGGCCCTGCACGGGCGCTCCAGCGGCGACCTGCTCGACGTGATGCTCGACGCGCTGCCCGAGACGCCCGCCGTCAAATTCGAGGCCGAGCGCGGCCCGGCCCGCGTCGCCCTGCTGGGCAAGCCCAACGTCGGCAAGTCCTCGCTGCTCAACAAGCTCGCCGGCGAGGAGCGGGTGCTGGTCGACCCCATGGCCGGCACCACCCGCGACCCGGTCGACGAGCTGATCGAGCTGGGCGGGCGCACCTGGCGGTTCGTCGACACGGCCGGCATCCGGCGGCGCGACCGGGAGTTGCAGGGGGCCGACTTCTACGCGGCCATGCGCACCCGCGCCGCGCTGGAGCGCACCGAGGTGGCCGTCGTGCTCATCGACGCCAGCGAGGTCCTCACCGAGCAGGACCTGCGCATCATCGGCCTGGTCATCGAGTCGGGCCGGGCGATGGTGGTGGCCTTCAACAAGTGGGACCTGGTCGACGAGGACCGCCGCTACTACCTGGAGAAGGAGATCGACCGGCAGCTCGTGCGCACCCCGTGGGCGCTGCGGGTCAACATCTCCGCCCTGACCGGCCGGCACATCGACCGGCTGGTGCCCGCCCTGGAGAAGGCGCTCGACTCCTGGTCCACCCGGGTGCCGACCGCCCGGCTCAACGCGTTCCTGACGGAGCTGGTGCAGCAGACGCCGCCGCCGGTGCGGGGCGGGAAGCAGCCCAAGATCCTCTTCGCCACTCAAGCCTCCGTCGAGCCGCCGAAGTTCGTGCTGTTCACGTCGGGATGGCTAGAGGACACCTACCGGCGCTTCATCGAGCGGCGCATCCGGGAGGAGTTCGGGTTCGCCGGCTCGCCGATCGAGGTCACGATGAAGATCCGGGAGAAGCGCGGCAAGAAGGAAAAGTAGCCTGCGCGGGGCCCGGGGGAATCGCTTTGCCGTTCCCCCGGGCCCGGCCGTAAGATCTACGGCAACACGTCGACGGAGACGAGTAGCCAGAGGTCCGCAGGGGTCCAGAGAGCCGCCGGTAGCTGCGAAGGCGGTCCCGTGCTCCGCTGGTGAAGACACTCCCGAGTGCGGGGAGGAAATGCCCCGCCGGCCTGACCCCCGTCATCGGGTCGTCGAGGCCGCCTCCGCTGAGGCGGCGAAAGTGCGGTGGCACCGGGAGCTCCCTTCTCCCCCGCACTCCCAAGGGGTCATGCAATTCCTCGTGAGGAGCTGTAATGATCTCTCGTGTCATGTCGGCGGAGCTCGCTGAGCACGCCGGCCAACGAGTGACGATCGCCGGCTGGGTCCATCGCCGCCGGCAACTGAAATCCGTGTCCTTCCTCGTCGTCAGGGACCGTACCGGCCTCGCCCAGGTGGTGGCCGCGAGCGACCTGCCCGGCGAGGAGAGCGTGGTCGAGGTCACCGGCACCGTGACGGCCAGCCCGCAGGCGCCGGGAGGCGTCGAGCTGGTCGAGCCGGAGATCGAGGTGCTGACGGAGCCGTACGCGGCGCCGCCGTTCGACCTGTACCGGCCGGTGGTGTCGGCCGGGCTGCCGACGATCCTCGACCACGCGCCGGTCGCGCTGCGGCATCCGCTGCTCAGCGCGCCGCTGGAGATCTCGGCCGCGAGCGTGGCGGGGTTCCGCGAGACGCTCGACGGGCTCGGGTTCACCGAGATCCACACCCCGAAGATCGTCGCCTCGGCCACCGAGTCGGGCGCGAACGTCTTCGGCATCGACTACTTCGGCCGGCCCGCCTACCTGGCCCAGTCGCCGCAGTTCTACAAGCAGGCGATGGTGGGGGTGTTCGAGCGGGTCTACGAGGTCGGTCCCGTCTTCCGCGCCGAGCCGCACGACACCGTACGCCATCTGGCCCAGTACACCAGCCTCGACGCCGAACTGGGCTTCGTCCGGGACCACAGGGACGTGATGGCGGTGCTGCGTGAGGTGGTGGCGGGCATGCTGGAGTCCGTACGGCGCCGCGCCCCGTCCGCCGTCGAACGCGCCGGCGCGGTCCTGCCCGAGGTGCCCGCCGAGATCCCGGCCGTTCACTTCACCGAGGCGCAGGAGCTGACCGGCTCGACGGAGCCGGACCTGTCGCCCGCGCAGGAGCGCTGGCTGTGCGAGTGGGCGGCGCGGGAGCACGGGTCGGAGTTCCTGTTCGTCACCGGATACCCGATGTCCAAGCGGCCCTTCTACACCCACCCCGACCCCGCCTGGCCCGGCCACTCCAACGGGTTCGACCTGCTGTTCAGGGGGTTGGAGCTGGTCACGGGCGGTCAGCGGCTGCATCGGTACCCGGACTACGTGGCCGCGCTGGCCGCCAGGGGGGAGGGCCTGGAGGCGTACGAGGGGTACCTGCAGGCGTTCCGGCACGGGATGCCGCCGCACGGCGGGTTCGCGCTGGGGCTGGAACGGTGGACGGCGCGGCTGACGGGGGCCGCCAACATCCGCCAGACCACCGCATTCCCCCGCGACCTGCACCGCCTGTCCCCGTGACCGACGGCCCTCCGCGCCCGCCTCTCAGGCGGGCGTGGAGGGCGCGTTCCGCCGGGTGCGGGGCATCAGCAGCGCGACGGCCGCGCCCAGCAGGCAGATGAACGCCGTGACCAGGAACATCTCCGTGTACTCCGTGTGCAGCGCCGCCTGCACCTTCGCGGTGTACTCGGCCAGCTGCCGCTGGTACGTCACCGTGTCCACGCCGAACGGCAGCGGCGTGTCCAGGTGGGCGGTCAGCGACTGGAACCGGTAGAAGCCCCACGCCGACACCGCCGCGATGCCGATCAGCATGCCCATCATCCTGGCCACCACGACCGCCGCCGACGCCACGCCGTGCTGGGCCGCCGAGGTCACGCGCAGCACCGCCGACGAGACCGGGGCGATGACCAGGCCCAGCCCCAGACCGGCGACCACCAGGTCGACGTCCACGACGAGCCCGGCGCTCTCGAGTTCGAGCGGCCACCGGCTCATCAGCCAGTAGCCGGCCGCCGCCAGCACCATGCCCGCCACCGCGACGACGCTGTCGCCCAGCCTGCGGGCCAGGAGGCCGCCCAGCAGGGCGCCGACGGTGAGCGCCGCCAGGAACCTGGCGAGGACCAGCGCGGCTCCCAGAGCGTCCTCGCCGAGCAGGGTCTGGGCGGTGAACTGGACGAACACCATGGTCACCAGGAGCGCCGCCCCGGCCAGGAAGCTCACGGCCAGGGTGGCGAGCAGGGGGCCCTTGCGGGTGGCGGAGAGGTCGAGGAGGCGTACGGGGGAGCGGATCTCCCACCACACGAAGATCCCGGTCACCAGCGCTCCGGCGGCGATCACGGGCAGGCCCCACGGGGGGAGCACGGTGGTGGCCGGGTCGGGGTTGTACAGGCCCACGACCAGCAGGGCGAGCGCCAGCGCCAGCAGCGCGCCGCCGACGACGTCCACGCGCCGCCGCCCGCCGCCGCTCCCCACCGGGGCCGCGCCGTCGCCGGTGGCCGTCTCGGCTGCGGCGTCCCCCGCCTCGTCGGCGACCTCGGATGTGGTCGCTGAGGGCTGGGCGACCTCGGATGTGGTCGCTGGGGAGAGAGCGGCCTCAGCTGCGGTCGCTGGGAGGAGAGTGGCCTCGGGGGCGGGCGTGGCGTGGTCCGCCGGGTTCACCGCCGGGCTCGTACGGGTGGGCGTGCCGGAGGGCACCGTGAAGTGGACCGCGACGGCGGCCAGGGCGGCGAGCGGGAGGTTGATCCAGAAGATGGCGTGCCAGCCGCCCAGCTCCACCCCCGCCACCACGGTGCTCGGGATCAGCGCCAGCACCCCGCCGTACAGGGGCCCGAGGGCGCTCCCGAGCTCCTGCGCCGCCCCCACGGCCCCTAGCGCCACCGGCCGTTCGCGCTCGTCCCACAGGTCGCCGATGAGCGCCATCGTGATCGGCAGCAGCGCCCCGCCGGCCACCCCCTGCACGGTTCGCCCCGCCACCACCATCACCTCGCCGGCGGCCAGCGCCGTCAGCACCGAGCCGAGCGCGAACGCCGCCAGGCAGGCGTGGATCAGCGGCCGCCGCCCGTAACGGTCGGAGAGCTGGCCGAGCAGCGGCATCGCGGCGACGTACCCGAGCAGGAACCCCGTCACGATCGGCGTGGCCCGCTCCAGGTGGTTCAGCGGGATGTTCACGTCCTCGGCGATGTCGATGAGGACCGTGACCACCACGTACGCGTCGAGCGCGGCCAGCAGCACCACCGCGCCCCCGGTGCCGAGGACGACCCGGCGGGCGGCTCTCATCCGGCGGCGGGCGGCGTGATCGTGACCGGCGCGTCGTAGTCGCTGAACGACACCGTCACCGTGCCCTCCTGCACCGGCAGGCTGGCCTTGGTCAGGCGGCTGGTGGCCTGGTCGATCCAGACCTTGCCGTTCACACCCTGCGAGAGACCGGGGATGATCTGGACGAGAACCTGCCCGGGGAACGTGGTGGCCACCCGGTAGGCGCCGCCCTCCAGCGCCTCCACCTTGGGATCGGTGGCCGAGGCGAGCAGCTGCGCGATGCCCTTGGTGGGATTGAGGATCACCGAGGGGTCGTAGAACTGCGCGAGCTGCTGGCGCGTCATCTTCTGGAAGCCGCCCGTGGGCCCCTTGAAGTGGACGGTGTCCCCGACCACGGCGAAGCTGATCTCCTGCAGGCCCATGAGGTCGATCGTGATCGTGCCGTCGGCGTCACCGGCGGCCGTGAGCCTGCCGTCCGCCTTCTTGACCGGCACGTTGGTCTTGCCCTCGGTCGTGATCGAGAAGCCGGCCGACTTGACGCCCTTCATGGCTTCGGCGGCCTTCGTCATCAGGTCGGGACCGGCAGGCAGCTCGCCGCCGCCGCCCGAGGAGCACGCCGACACCAGCGCGAGAACGGCGACGATCAGAAGCTTTCTGAGCATGTGCGGATCGTATCGACCGCCCGGGAACGCCGTGCGGCGTCGCGGATATCGGTTGGGTGTCAGCCCACTGTCTTAAGCCCACGGTCTCAGCGCACCGTCTCAGCCCACGGTCTCAGCGCAGTTTCTTGAGACGCTCGACGATCGGCGCGAAGGCCGCCTCGATCGATTCGAGCTGGTCGTCGGTGAGCCGGTCGACGAAGTGCTCGCGCACGCTCGCCACGTGGTGCGGCGCCACCCGCTGGATCGTCTCCCAGCCCTCGTCGGTCAGCACCGCGAACGTGCCCCGCCGGTCGTCGCGGCAGTCCTCCCTGGTCACCAGGCCCTTGGCCTCCATGCGGGAGATCTGGTGCGACAGCCGGCTGCGCGACTGGATCGTCGCGTCGGCCAGGTCGCTCATCCGCATGCGCCGCCCCTCGCTCTCCGAGAGGTTGACCAGGATCTCGTAGTCGTTCAACGAGAGCTGATGCTCCTGCAACTCACGGTCGAGCCGGTGCATGAGGAGCTTGTGCAGCGCCAGATGCGTGCGCCAGGCACGCTGTTCGGCGGGTGAAAGCCAGCGAGGCGCGCTCATGATCTCTAATCTATCGCACGTAAAGTGAAGCGCTATGGAGCAACGGGATTCAGGGGAGAGCCTGGGCACCGTTCTGGTCGCGGGCGCCGCCAACCTGACCATCGCCGTGGCCAAGCTCGTCGCGGGCCTCCTCAGCGGCTCGGCGGCCATGCTGTCGGAGGCGGCCCACTCGGCCGCCGACACCGTGACCGAGCTGCTGTTGCTGGTGGCCGTGCGCAGCGCGGGCCGGCCGGCGGACCGGCGGCATCCGTTCGGCCACGGCAAGAGCGGTTTCGTCTGGGCCATGATGGCGGCGGTCGCGACGCTGGTGGGCGGGGCCGGGTTCTCGATCACGCACGGACTGCACGTGATCAGTCATGGCGAGGAGCTGACGAACCTCGCGCCGGCGTACATCGTGCTCGCCGTCGCGTTCGTCATCGAGGCCGTCTCGTTCACCAAGGCCCTCTCCCAGCTGCGCAGGCAGGCCGCGAGGTACGACCTCGACCCGCTCCGGCTGGTGCGGATCACCTCCGACACCGCGTTGAAGGCCGTGCTGTTCGAGGACGCCGCCGCCCTCGTGGGCCTGATCATCGCGGCCGCCGGGCTGGCTGGGTCGCAGCTGACGGGCTCGGCGCTGTGGGACGGCGCCGCGTCGGTCGGGATCGGCCTGCTCCTGCTGGTGGTGGCGATCACCCTGATCCGGTCGAACCTGTCGCTGCTCATCGGCCGGGCCGCGCCCCCGCAGATCGAGACCGGCATCCGGGCCGAGCTGATGGCCCAGCCCGAGGTGGAGGAGGTGGTCGAGCTGCTCACCATGATGATCGGGCCTGGCTCCATCCTCGTGGCCGCCAAGATCGACTTCGTGGACGTGGCGAGCGCGGCGGGCGTGGAGATCGCCTGCGACGAGGTGGACAAGCGGCTGCGCGAGCGCTTCTCCGGGATCAGCCTGGTCTTCCTCGACCCCACCCCGACCCGCCGCCGCTGACCGGGGTCGGGGGCGGGGTCAGCTGAAGTAGTGCATGGCCACGGCGACGCCGATCACGTGCATCAGCACCACGATGACGATGAAGGAGATGAACACGAACTTGGCCGGCCCATGCTCGAACGTCTTGCCCTCTTCGAGGGGCCGCCGCTGGGCCATGCGGTCGGCGATCCGCTCCTCCAGTGACTTCTTGTAGAACATGCGTGCCAGTTTATTCGTGGGGGATGGGCACCCTTGTGACGGGGGCATCCGTGACGACGCTTACCCTGATGTCGGGTCCGACGCTCCATTCGAGCAGGTGCCGGTCGCCGAGGTCGTCGCCGCCCGCGCGGAGCTTGTCGAGCGTCAGCTCGCCGCGCTTGATCAGCGCCTCCTTGCGCGTCCAGTGCCGGATCAGCTCGTCGTTGCCGGTGACCATCGCGCGCTCGCGCGGGGTGAGCACCCGGTCCGCGAGCAGCGGGTCCAGCGGCCCCGGCGGCACGTGCTCGGCGTCCACGCCGACCTTGCCGGGCCCGGCCGCCGCGCACACGTAGCCCCGCGTGTGGCTGAAGCTGACGCCCAGCTCGGGCGCCTCCTCGATGTACGGCCTGCCGTGCCCTGGCCCGTGCAGGTCGCAGTGCTGGCGCAGGGTCAGCTCCTGCGGCCTGACGTCGAGCACGGCGGCGGCGCAGAGCCGTACGAGCAGGTGGGCGGCCACGAAGCAGGCCCGATCCGCCTCGAACCTGAACCGCCCGGCCCGCTCGGTCTCCACCTCGGTGAGCCAGTCCTCCGGGGCGCGCACCTCGTCGGGGCGGCCACCCATCGCTAAGAAACCGATGGTCAGTCCTTCTTCTTGTCGCCGGTGAGGTTGTACTGGTCCTCCGAGGCCGCGCCGAGAACGGTCACGTCATGGATCTTCCAGGTCCCCTTCTCCTTCACAAGACTGATCTTAAGGTGCGAGTCCTTGACGGAGCGGATCGCCTCGGAGGTGTTCACCTGCTGGTCGACCACGACGATGGCGTGCGCGGTGGCCTCGTCGACGTCGGACAGGTAGACCTCGCGCACCGTGGCCTGCGAGGTGGCCTTGAGCTTGACGATGACCTGCGCCATCGCCCCGCCGAACGCCGCGTCGTAGGTGGCCAGGAAGTCGCCCGTGGCCTGGGCGGCGAGGGTGGAGCGGGTGCTCTGGAGGTTCTGGTAGTCGTAGCTGAGCAGGGCCTTGCTGAACGCGCCGGCCGCCCCCGACACCTCCAGCCGCAGCGCGCGCTCGGACTCGAGCCTGGCCCGCGCGGCCTCGGCCTGGGAGGCGGAGATCCACTGCAGCACGGCCGTGGCGGCGAGCGCGGCCACCAGCATCGCCGCCAGCGTCCCCAGCAGCCGGGCCCGCGTGAAACGCCCGCCGCTCTTCGAGGCGGGGGCCGTCGCCGTGTCCTCCGGAGAAGGGGCCTCAGGGGTCTCCTCGGAGGGGGTCTCCTCGGAAGGGGTCTCCGCGGTGGGGGCCTCGTCGGTTGGGGCCTCATCGGTGCGGGCGTCCTCGGCGAGGTCCTGCTTGGTGGTCATTTAGACTCCTCACGGCGGCGGGCGGCCCGGCCCGTCGCGATCCAGCCCACGATGCCACCACCGGCCACCACCGCGAGGAATATCCCGGCGATCAGGGGGGTGGCGTTCGGTGGGGTGCGGGACGCGGGCCCGGCGGCCGCCGCGCCGCTGGGCGACGGCGTGGTCTCCGGGCGCTGCTTCGGTTTCTCGGTGTTCCTCGCCACCGGGCGCGCGGACTCGGCGGGCGAGGCGGTGCCCTGGCGGCGATCCGCACGGGAGTCCCCGGAATCCCGGGAGCCGTCGGAGTCCTCAGGGTCCTCGTCGGCGGGGTCCCCGGCGGCGGGGGAGGGGCAGGAGCGCAGGGTGGGGACGGTCGGCGGCCCGGCCGCGCCGGCGTACTCCTCGGCCGGCGTCGGCCCGCCCGGCACGCTGAAGATGAACGCCGCCTTCCCGTACACGGTGTCGCCGTGTCGTTCGCTGATGTCGTCCGCCAGGCTGAGCGCGGTAGGGACGATACTGAGCAGGTGGTGCACGTTCCGCTCGGTCTCCGGTGAGAACGCCGGCCGGTGCGGCTGCCCCAGCGCCGTCAGCAGGCATGAGAACCCGGGCCTGGACTTCTTGACGGCCGCGTCCAGCTGGGCGAACACCCCCGGCCCCCGGTCGAGGAAGGCGTTCAGGTCGGCGCGGGAGGCGCGCAGCGTGCTCGTCACCGTGCTCAGGTCCGTGATCCCGGAGGCCAGCTCGCCCCGCTTGCCGGCCAGCGTGTGGGTGAGCCGTGTGAGCTGCACCGACAGGTCGTCGAGTACGGCGGCGTTGTCGGCCAGGGTGCCGGTGAGGGAGTGGGCGTCGTCGATGATGTTCCTGATCGCGGGGGCCCGCCCGTCCAGCGCGACGGCCAGCTCATGGGTGATCGTCTTCGCGTCGCGCGGCGGCACCGCGTTGAGCAGCCTGCCGACGCCCTCGAACAGCTTCTTGTAGTCGAGCGGCACCGACGTCTTGGCCAGCGGGATCGTGTCCCCGGCTGCCAGCGAGGGGCCCGTCGCGCCGGCGGCGGGCGGCGAGAGCTCCACGTACGGCTCCCCGATGGCCGACTTGCGCCGCACCTCGGCCGTGGCGCCCTTCGGGAGCTTGATCCCCCTGTCGATGTCGAGGCCAACCACGATCTTGCCGGGCGCCAGCCGCACGTCGCCGATCTTGCCGACCCGCACCCCCAGATACGCCACGTCGAACCCCCGGATGAGACCCGGCGACGACACGAACTCGGCCGAGACCCGGTAGGGCCGCTCGATGGCGTCCAGCCGGATGATCGTGCTGAACGCCCAGACGGTCATGACCACGCCCAGGACGGCGAAGAAGCCCAGGTTCAGATAGATCCGGTGTCTCATCGCGGCGGCTCCAGGAGCAGGCGGAAGTCCTCGATGCGGTTCGGCAGCGGCCCGTCCGACGATCTCTTGGGCAGCAGGACGCCCTTCAGCCACAGGTAGATGAGCACCTGCCCGTTGACGGTGATCGGCGGCGCGTCGATGAACTTCTGGAGCCGCGCCACCAGCGTCTTCAGGTCCTCCTTGCCCCGCTGCATCGACGAGGAGATGGCCTCCAGCTCCAGCAGCAGCGTGCGCAGTCGGGCGGCGTGCCGCGGGTAGACGGTGAGGTTGGCCTCCTTGGCCAGCCTGGTCAGCGCGATGATCGTCTTCTTCACGTGCTTGCGTCCGTGCGCGATCCGCGCGGTGGCCGCGGCCAGCGTGCCCGGCAGCCGGTCCAGCTCGCCGCTGCCCTTGGCGAGGTCGTCGCCCAGCCTGGCCAGGGCGTCGATGCTGGTGCCCAGGTCCCGGCGGGCCGCGGCGTAGGCGTCGGTGACCTCGGCCGTCTGCTTGATCAGCTTGTTGACGTCGTCGCCCTTCCCGGCGAACGCGGTGGAGGCCGCGTCCAGGATGGCGTTCACGTCCTGCGCGCCGAGCGCCTCGATGAGCGGCCCGGCCTTCGCGGTGACCTGCTCGATGTCCGGCTCGACGGACGTCTCGGAGATGGTGGCGCCGTTGCTCAGGTACGGCCCCGTGGCCAGGTCCTTGCCCGCGGGCGGCGTGAGCAGGACGTAGTTCTCGCCCAGGACCGACGTCTTGGCCACGGTGGCGGTGCTGCCCTGAGGCACCCGGTACCTGGACACGATCGACATCGTCACCTTGGCCCGGTAGCCCTCCAGCCGGATGCCGGTGACCGTGCCCACCCGTACGTCGGAGATCTGCACGCTGTGCCCGGCCACCAGGCTCTGCACGTCGTCGAAGACCGCGTGCAGGGTCAGATCGCCGGTGGTCGCGCCCAGTGTCTGGAGCGAGCACGACGCTGTCACGGTGAGCGCCAGGATCGCGGCCAGCAAGCGTGCCCTCATCGGCGCCTGCCCTGCTGCTCGTAGGGGCAGTTGCTCAGCCCGGCGGGCAGGCACGGCACCCGGCCCAGGTTCAGCGACTCGAACAGCGGAGTCAGCCACGCCCTGGTCATCGCGTTGAGCACGACGCGGATCTTCAGCACGTGCTGCTTCCTGTCCCACGAGTCGATCACCACGTCGGCGAAGTCGGCCGCGCCCTTGACCGCCTGCGCCACGGACGCGCTGTTGGCGCGCATGGTCAGCACCAGCTCGGCCAGCGTCCCGGCGGCCTGGGGGAGCCGCTCGGAGTACTGCTCGATGATCACGTCGCCGCGCCGTACGAAGTCGGCGATGCCGGTGATGAAACCGCGCAGCCGCCGCCGCTCCTCCGCGAGGATCGAGCTGGCCTCGGCGAACGAGTCGATCGCGCCCGTCACCTGGCTCTCGCGCCTGTTGAGGCTGGTGGCCAGCCGGTTCAGCCCTTTGGCGAGGTCGATGAGCTGCTGGTCCTGCTTGGCCAGGGTGCCGGTGAGCCGGGAGGTGTCGGCGATGGCGTTGTTGATGGTCTTGCCGCGCCCCCTGACCCCGTCGGCCAGGTCGCTCGCCACGGAGCCGAGCTTCTTGTCGTCGAGCGCGTCGGTGAGCTTGGTGAACGCGTCGAGCGCGTCGTCGATCTCCACCGGCAGGTCCGTGCGCTCCAGGGGGATGACCGTCCCTGGCGCGGCCTTCTCGTCGCCGGGTTTCCACGGGGGATACAGGACGACGTTGCGCTCGCCGAGCGTGTTCTGGGGTGCGACCACGGCTTTCACCCCGGCCGGGAGCGGCACCTGCCGGTCGACCAGCAGGTCGACTCTCACCTTGTCCCCATCGATCCGGATCTTCTCGACATATCCGGCGTCCAGCCCCATCACCTTGACCCGCGCCTGCTCGTACAGGGAGGGCGCCTTCTTGAAGATCGCCACCAGCCGGTACGGCTCCGGCCCCAGCACGGTGCACCCCGAAGACAGGAACAGCCCGGCCACGGCGAGCAGGATCGCGATCGGCCGTCTCATTTGGCACTCTTCCTGTCCTTGGAGATCGCGGCGAGCACCTCCGGGTTGATGGGGCCGAGGCCCGTGGCTATGGCCTCGAGCCACGGGCCTTGGCCGCCCATCGTGGACAGGCCGGAGAAGGTCGGGCCCGCCCATGCCAGGAGCGAATTGAACTGCTTGTTGCTGTCGCTGAGCCGGGTCGTGATGGCCGCGTTGTCGTCCAGCACCTGGACGAGGGTCTTCTCGTGCTCGTTGATCAGCTTGGTGGTGCTGCGCACCAGGTCGCTGCCGTCGCCCAGCAGCGTGCGCAGCTCGTCGCGCCGCCTGCGCAGCTCGGCCAGCATGACCCCGATGGCGTCGATGAGCCGGGAGAGCTGCCGGTCCTTCTTCTCCAGGACGTTCATGATCCTGGTGCCGTTGTCGAGGAGCCGCTGGAGCTGCGGCTCGCTCTTGCTGATCGTGTCGGACAGGTCGCCGATGTTGCGCAGCAGCCGGGTGATGCGCCCGCGCTTGCCGAGGTCGACCTTGTCCAGCTCGGTGAGCAGGTCGTCGACGGCGTCGGTGTCCAGGCGCTGGACCAGCCGGGTCGCGTCCTTGATGGCGTCGTTGATCAGGGTGGGCACGCCGGTCCGGGCCACGGGGATGCGCCGCTGCCCCTCGGGGAGCTGGTCCATGTACGGGGCCGAGACGGGGCCGGTGAGCTTGACGTACCGGCCGCCGAGCAGGTTCGACAGGGCGATGTCGGCCCGGGTGCCGCGGCCGAGCCGCACGTCGTCGTCCACCTTCCAGGTGACCACCACGTTCCCCTGCGCGTAGTCGGCGCGGACCTCGGTGACCTTGCCGACGCGCACCCCGGCGACCCTGACGTCGTTGCCGGTGCGCAGGCCGCCGGAGTCCACGAACACGCCGGACATGTAGTAGCCGCCCTCCAGCAGCCCCAGGTTGCCGACCAGGAACGTGCCGGCGAGGATCGCGGCGAGCGTGGCCAGCGACGCCAGGCCGACGACGATCCGGTTGCGGTCGCGGAAGGACTTGAGCGCCATCACTCGCCCACCAGGAGCTTCTGGAGGTCCTTCGTGCTCTGGACCCGCGTGTTGCGCAGCGGCGGCGGCGCCTGCATCCCGTACGGGCAGGGCGCGGCGCTCAGCGCCACGCACGGGACCGCGGTGATGAAGTAGCGGCCGCGGTCCACGGTCTGGTACGCACGGGCGAACAGCGGCTGGAACGTGCTGATCGTCCTGTCGACCTCGGTCACGTGCCGCCTGATGCCGCCGGTCAGCCCCGACAGGTTGTCGACCAGCCGGCCCAGCTCGTCGGCGTTCTTGCCGAGCACCTCGTTGGAGGTGTGGACGGTCGTGGACAGCTGCACCAGCGACTCGTCGATCAGCTCCCGGTTGTCGGCGAACGCCTCCGACAGCGTGACGAGGTTGTCGACGAGCTGCTCGATCTGCTTGTCGCGCCGGGCGACCACGCCGGTGACGGTGGCGTAGTCCTTCAGCAGCTGCTCGATGGTCTTCCTGCGCTCGGTGACCGTGGTGGTGATGGCGTTGACGTTGTCGAGCAGCCTCGGGATGTTCTGCTCGTTGCCCTTGAGCGACTTGGCGGCGGCGGTGAGGAGCTGGTTGATCTGGTCGGGGTCCAGGCTGCGGGTGAGCGGGCCGAGGTCGCTGACCAGCTGGCCGATGTCCACGACCGAGGACGTACGGGTGATCCGCGCCCCGGGCGCCAGCCTGCCGGTCGCGGTGCCGGGCAGCAGGTAGACCACGCGCTGGCCGACGGCGTTGCGCCAGCGGATGGCGGCCTCGGTGTCGGCGGGCACGGTGATCCCCTGCTGCACCTCCATGCCCACCTCGGCCCGCCCGTCCACCACCTTGATCGTGTCCACCTGGCCCACGGGCGCTCCGGCGATCTTCACCTGGTCGCCCTCGTTCAGCCCCGACACGTCGTCGAACACGGCGACCAGCCGGTAACCGGCGCCCGTGCTCACCCGGGCGATCTGCACGCCGATCACCACGATCAGCGCCACGCACAGGCCGACGAAGACCGCGAACCGGGCGAACGTCCAGGCCCGCCGCATCTCAGCGCCTCCCGTCGGTCGGGCCGCAAATGCCGACGATCAGCTCGCAGACGTCGGTCGCCACGAACGCCTCGACCTGGAGCTGGCGGGTGTTGCCCGGCCCGGGTGCCTCGATCAGCTCGTTGAGCAGGTCGACCAGCCTGTTCAGGCCGCGTACCCCGTCACCGGCCAGGCCGAGCTGGGCGTAGATGAGCGCGGCCACCCGCTCGGTGGAGTGCACGCCGGCCCGCAGGTCCTGGCGGTGCTTGGCCAGCCCATGGGCCGCCAGGCCGGAGACGGAGGTCACCTCGTCGAGCAGCACGCGCACCTTGTCGGCCCGCGCGAGCAGGTCGGGGGTGATGACGTTGACGTCGGAGGAGATCGACACGAGGTCGTCGCCCTTGTCCTGCAGAGCCGTGCCCAGCAGGGCGGCGTCGTGCAGGAACTGCCTGGCCCGGCCGCGCTGCCGGTGCGCGACGCCGATGACCGTGCCGGCGTCGCCGATCAGCTCGCGCAGGTTGCCGCCCTCGCCGTCCAGGCCCTGGGCCAGGGTGTGCACGATGACGGTGACCTCGCGCGGGTCGACGGCGTCCAGGCCGCGGTAGGCGGCGCCGAGCGTGTCGGACAGGTCGAGCGGGCCCTCGGTGTCGGTGATGACGGCGCCGCCGGCCAGGTAGGGGCCGGTGGTCTCACCGGAGCCGGGATTGAGGTCGAGGAACTTGGGGCCGAACACCGAGGCCGGCTCGACGGAGGCGACCGTGGAGCCCGGGACCTTGACGCCGGGGTCGAGGTGCATGGTCACCACGGCCCGGCCCCTGGCGTCCAGCGACACGCTCGTCACCTTGCCGACGGTGATGCCGCGGATCTTGACGGGGGAGCCGGGGTCCATGCCCTGCCCGGCCCGGGCGAACACGGCGTCGATCCTGGTCCCGCTCAGCTCGGTGGCGGTGCGGATGACGTACAGGGTGGCCGCGGCGAACACGACGAGCACCGCGAACGCGATGCCCACCCGGGCGGCGAGGGAGAGTTGGAATCGGCCCACCGGTTCACCCCGTCAGCGGTATGTTGCCGCCGCCGCCCCAGAACAGGTACGACAGCAGCAGGTTGAGCAGCACGATCGTGACGATCGACTGGCGGATGGCACGGCCCGCCGCCACGCCCACGCCCACCGGGCCGCCGGTGGCGTGGAAGCCGTGGTAGCAGTGGATCACGATGACCGCGAAGGCGAACACGCCGACCTTGCTGACGCTGAACACGATGTCCCGGACCGGCAGATACAGATAGAAGTAGTAGTCGTAGACCCCCGGCGCCAGGCCGAACAGCACCGTGCACATCAGCCGGGTGGCGAAGAAGCTGGCGAACAGCGCGATCAGGTAGATCGGCACCAGCGCCAGCAGCGCCGCCACGACCCTGGTGCAGATCAGGTACGTGAAGGCGTTGATGCCCATGACCTCCAGCGCGTCGATCTCCTCCGAGATCCGCATCGCGCCCAGCTCCGCCGTGAACGACGAGCCCACCTGCGCCGCTAGCGCCGTCGCGGCGATGATCGGGGTGATCTCGCGGACGTTCGCGAAACTGCCCACCAGGCCCATGAACGACTCCGCGCCGATCGCCTGCAGCCCCTGGTAGCCCTGCAGGCCCACGGTCGCGCCCACGACGAACGCCATCGTGAACACCACGAAGATCATGCCGCCGCCGATGACGGTCGCCCCGACGCCCACCACGACGTCGCTGACCTGCCTGACGACGACCTTGGAGAACTTGAGCCGCAGGACGACGTCGCGTACGGAGTAGTACAGCACCTTCCACACGAACAGCGGCCAGTCGGCCAGCGTCGCGAAGCGCTCGGCGACGTCGCGCCCCCGCAGGGCGAGCCGCAGGCCGGCCGTGCGCGTCACCATCATCACAGCGACCTCGGCGGGTAGGCCAGGAAGTAGACGGCCGAGATCACGTAGTTGAACGCGAACACCAGCATGAACGTCACCACGGTCGCCTGGTTGACCGCCCGCCCCACGCCGACGGGGCTGGAGGCGCACGTCATGCCCTTGTAGCAGGCGACCGCCGCCGCGATGAACCCGAAGATCCACGCCTTGAACAGGGTCACGTACAGGTCGGAGGCGACGACCAGGGAGAACGCGCCGTCGAAGTACGCGCCGGGGGTGACGCCCTGCACGATCACGTTGAAGAAGTAGCCGCCGCTCGCGCCGGCCAGGATGACCAGCGGGCACAGGCAGACCGCGATCGTGCTGGCCGCCCACATGCGCGGCGTGACCAGCCGGTGGATCGGGTTGACCGACATGACCTCCATCGCGCTCAGCTCGTCGCGGATGTGGCGCGCGCCGATGTCGGAGGTCATCGCGCTGCCCCCGGCTCCGGCGATCAGCAGCGCGCTGGCCAGCGGCGCCACCTCGCGGATAAGCCCGACGAAGACCGCGCTGCCGGTCGCCGAGCTGGCGCCCAGCTGCCTGGCCAGCTCGCCCACCTGGAGCGCCACGGTGGCGCCCAGCGGCAGGGCGACCAGCAGGACCGGGACGCTGGTGACCCGGGCCAGGAACCAGCACTGCTCGACGAACTCCCACCACCAGCGCCTGATGTCCCAGGTTCTGCGCAAGCCCTCAAGGACGATGACGAACAGCTCGCCGACCTGGCCGAGCGCCGATCCGGCCCGGCGTCCGACGTACCCGGAAAGGGTCATCGGCGACCTCGGGTTACCGCCATGACCACCTCCGCCGTCTACGGATGAGTGGCAACCCTACTGACGGGTTGTCTAGTAGTCGATGCTTTCGTGGGAATTTGCGCGAAAGGTATGAGACGCAGGTCACATGTTGTCAGCCAGGCACGAAAAGTGACCGCGCCGTTACGACCCGACTCCCCTTGACGTCGTCCCCGTGGGGTTGTTTGCCTGTACGCAAGGCCAGGAAGACTGAGTTGCAAGAGGTGGTGCACATGCTCATTGGGACGATTCTCCGCGCCAAAGGAAGTGACGTGGCTACCGTGGCGCCCGGGGCGACGGTGCGCGAGCTGCTGTCCACGCTCGCCGAGCGCAACATTGGTGCCGTGGTGGTCTCCACCGACGGCCTGTCCATCGAGGGCATCGTGTCCGAGCGTGACGTCGTGCGCCGGCTGCACGACCGCGGCCCGGCGATCCTCGACGGCCCCGTGTCCGCGATCATGACGACCCAGGTGCGCACGGTGGGGCCCGGCGAGAACGTCGACTCGTTGCGGCAGATCATGACCACGCAGCGGTTCCGGCACATGCCGGTGGTCGAGAACGGCCGGCTCGTGGGCATCGTGAGCATCGGCGACGTGGTCAAGAGCGCGATCGAGGAGCTGGAGACGGAGAAGGCGTCGCTCGTCGACTACCTCCACCGTTGACAGGGATGGCACCCTTGGGTCCGTGATGTACGGGCCTCCTGACTATCCGCCTGAGTATCCGCGTGCCACGAGCAGTCCGACGATCATCGTGCTCGTGTCCGGGCTCGCCGCGCTGCTCGGGTTCCTGCTGGGGGTCTTCGTCGGGTTCGGCGCGGCCACGGCGTCCGGAGAGCCCGCCCCTCGGGTCACGGTCACGGTCGAGGGCACTGAGCCCCCCGAGCCCGACGCCACCGGCCCGTCATCGCCGGTCCAGCCCACCCAGCCCCAGGGCACGCAGCCGCCGCCCGGCCAGACGGCGCCGGGCCAGCCGGGCCCCACTCAGACGGGGCCCGGCCAGACCGGGCCGACTCAGACAGGGCCGGCTCAGACAGGGCCGGCTCAGACGGGGCCTACCCAGACGGGGCCCGGCCAGAACCCGCCGGGGCAGACCGGCCCGCCGAGCGCGGGGACCGGCAGCAGTCCCGCGTTCAACTCCCTGTCCATGCGGACGCTCATCGTGGGCACGGACATCCAGCCGGGCACCTACCGCACGGCGGGCCCGACCGCGGGCATTCCCATGTGCTACTGGGCCCGGCTGAAGAGCGCCACGGGTGACGAGATCGCGAGAGGCATGCCGTCGGGCCCGGCGAGCGTCACCGTCCAGGCCACGGACAAGGCGTTCCGGACCGCCGGATGCGCGGAGTGGACCAAGGCCTGATGCTTTTGTGCATCAAAGTCTGGACAAAAGAGCAAGAATGCGCAATTCTGTGCGGCAAGCAGGAAGGGAGGCACGCCTGGAGCGTGCTGGCGTGACGCCCTACGGATATGGGCCACGCCACTCCGGCGTCCCTGGCCAGGACGCGTCTCGGAGAGTGCGGAACAGCGCGCAGCGCCACTAATCCCGAACCCGAACGTTCGCGAGGAGTGCCTGTGCGTCGTCTCCCAGCTCTCATTTCCGCGGCCGCCCTGGCCGCCACCGCCCTCGTCTCCGCCCCCGCGGCAGCCGCCGCCCCCAAGGCGTTGCCCGCTCCCGTCGCCTGCAACGGCTGCTGGAAGCCCGCGCTGAACACGTCCTGGCAGTGGCAGCTGTCCTCGCTGCCGGCCAAGCCGTACCCGAACGTGCAGATGTTCGACATCGACGGCTTCGCCGCCAAGGACGGCGCGATCGTCAGGTCGCTCAAGGCCGACAAGCCGGGCCGCGGCGTCGTCTGCTACCTCAGCGCCGGCACGTACGAGGACTGGCGCCCGGACGCGGGCCAGTTTCCCTCCGAGGTGCTCGGCAAGCCGCTGGAGGACTGGCCGGGCGAGCGCTGGCTCGACATCCGCAAGTACACCGGCAAGCTCGGCGACATCATGAAGGCCCGGCTGGACATGTGCAAGGCCGCCGGGTTCGACGCCGTGGAGCCCGACAACGTCGACGGCTACAGCAACGGCAGCGGCTTCCCGCTCAAGGCCGCCGACCAGCTCGCCTACAACACCTGGTTCGCCAACGAGGCCCACCGGCGGGGCCTGTCGGTCGCGCTCAAGAACGACATCGAGCAGATCCCGGCGCTGCTGCCGTACTTCGACTTCGCGGTGAACGAGGAGTGCTGGGAGCACACCGAGTGCACCACCGCGCAGAACGACGACTACGGCTACGACCAGTTCGTCAAGGCGGGCAAGGCCGTCTTCAACGTCGAGTACAACCTGGCCGCCTCGGCCTTCTGCGCGAAGTCCAACGCCCAGAACTTCAACTCGCTGAAGAAGAAGTACGAGCTCGACGCCTACCGCGTGCCCTGCCGTGGCGCGTGACTTCGACCTGCTGGTCGTCGGTGACGCCAACCCCGACGTGGTGCTCTCCGGGGCGCCGCGCGGGTTGGCGTACGGCCAGCGCGAACAACTCGTCGCCGGCGGCGACCTGGTGCTCGGCGGGTCCGGCGCGATCACCGCGTGCGGCGCGGCCCGGCTGGGGGTGCGGACCGCGTTCGCGGGGCGCGTGGGCGACGACGCGGCCGGGCGCTTCGTGCTGGACGTCCTGGCCGGCCGGGGTGTGGACGTCTCCCGCTGCGTGATCGACTCCCGGCCCACGGCCATGACCGTGGTGCTGGCCGACGGGGCGGACCGGGCCATCCTCACCTCGCCCGGCTGCCTGCCGTACCTGACCGTGGAGGACCTGCCGCGCGGCGTGGCCGGGCACGTCCACGTGTCGTCGTATTTCCTGCAGCCGGGGCTCGCGCCCGGCCTGCCGGGCTTCCTGGCGGAGGAGCGGCGCGGGGGCGCCACCACCTCCCTGGACACCAACGACGACCCCGCAGGGGAGTGGGACGGGCTCGGGGAGGTGCTGGCCGAGGTGGACGTGTTCCTGCCGAACGCCGCCGAGGCCCAGGCCGTCGCCGCCCGGCTCTTCGGCGCCGAGCGCGAGTGCGTCGAGGCCGCGGCGGCCCGGATCGGCGGCCTCGGTCCCGCCGTGATCGTCAAGGACGGCGGGAACGGCGCGCTGGCGTGGCAGGGCGGCGAGCTGACCCGGACCCCCGCCGTCCCCGTCGAGCCGGTGGACACCGTCGGCGCCGGCGACAGCTTCGACGCCGGATTCCTGGCCGCCCGGCTGCGCGGGATGAGCCTGCGCGAGTGCCTGAGCGTGGCCGTGACCTGCGGATCCCTCTCGACCCAGGCCGCCGGCGGCACCGCCGCCCAGCCCACCTGGAAGGACCTATGAAGATCGTCTTTCTCGGCGCGGGAAGCGTCGAGTTCACCCAGGGGCTGCTGGCGGATCTGGCGGCCTTCCCCGATCTGGGGGAGTTCGAGGTGGCGCTGCACGACATCCACCCCGAGCGGCTGGACACCGCCGAGGCCGCCGCCCGCGTCATCGTGGCCGGGCGCCCCGTCAAGATCTCCGCCCATCTCGACCTGCGCCGGGCCCTCGAAGGCGCCGACTTCGCGATCAACATGATCCAGGTCGGCATGATCGACGCCACCCGCGTCGACTTCGAGGTGCCCGCCCGGTACGGGCTGCGCCAGACGATCGCCGACACCATCGGCGTGGGCGGCATCTTCCGCGCCCTGCGCACCTTCCCGGCGCTCGACCGGATCGGCCGGGCCATGGCCGAGGTGTGCCCGGACGCGTGGCTGCTCAACTACACCAACCCGATGGCCATGAACGTCTGGTACCTGGCCGCCGCCACCCCCGTGCGCAACGTGGTCGGGCTCTGCCACTCCATCTACTGGACGGCCCACGACCTGGCCGAGCTGGTCGGGGTGCCGCTGGAGGAGGTGTCGTACCTCGCGGCGGGCGTCAACCACCAGTCGTGGATGCTGCGCTTCGAGTCCCGCGGCGAGGACCTCTACCCGCGCCTGGACGAGGCCATCGAGCGCGACCCCGGCCTGCTGCGCCGGGTGCGCGTGGACATGTACCGCAGGCTCGGCCACTACCCGACCGAGACGAGCGAGCACTCGGCCGAGTACGTGCCCTGGTACCTGCACGACGACAGCGAGATCGAGCGCCTGCGGATCCCCGTGGGCGCGTACCTCGGCATCAGCGAGGAGAACGTGCGCCAGTACGAGGCCACCCGCGACGCGCTGAGAGCGGGCCGGCCGATCACCGTGGAGGGGACCATGGAATACGCCCCGCAGATCATCCACAGCGTCACCACCGGCACGAGCCGGGTCGTCTACGGGAACGTCCAGAACAGGGGCCTGGTCGCGAACCTGCCGGACGGCTGCGTGGTGGAGGTGCCGTGCGTGGCCGACGCGCTCGGCGTCCGCCCGACGGCCGTCGGCGACCTGCCCGCGCAGTGCGCGGCGCTCAACCGCTCCTACGTCAACGTCAACGAGCTGACCGTGCGCGCCGTCACCGAGGGGCGGCGCGAGCACGTCCGGCACGCCATGATGGCCGACCCGAACACGGCCGCCACCCTCACCGTCGAGCAGATCGACGAGCTGTGCGGCGCGCTGTTCGAGGCCCACGGCGAGCTGATGCCCGAGTCCCTCAGGAGCCGGTCATGAAGGGCCCTGTCATGAAAAGCACGGCGGCGCTCGTCCTGGTCGCCGGGCTGCTGACGGCCTGCGGCTCCTCCTCCGAGGACGCCTCGGGCCCGGTCGAGATCACCTGGTGGCATGGCCAGACGGAGATGCAGGCGAAGGTCATCGAGGAGCTGGCCGCCGAGTACTCCAAGGCCCACCCGGACGTGAAGATCACGCCCGCCGTCGGGTCCACGAACGTCGACGACATGCTGCAGAAGGTCCAGGCGGTGCTGGCGGGCGGCAAGGCGCCCGACATCGCGTACATGTACGGCACGTGGATGCCGAATCTGGCGCGCAACCCCAAGGTCTACGACCTGGCCGCCACCGTGAAGGCCCCCGGGTTCGGGTGGGACGACTTCTGGCCGTCGGAGCGGGCCGTGTCGGAGGTGAACGGCAAGGTCGTCGGCATCCCCGCCCTGGTCGACAACCTGGCCGTCATCTACAACAAGAAGCTGTTCGACGCGGCGGGGCTGGCCTACCCGTCCAAGGACTGGACCTGGGACGACTTCCGCGCCACGGCGAAGAAGCTGACCGGCGGCGGCGTGTACGGCACCGCGTACCCCGTGACCGGCCTCGAGGACACGGTGTGGCGGTTCTGGCCGATGATCTGGCAGCAGGGCGGCTCGATCCTGACGCCGGACGGCAAGAAGTCGGCGTTCAACACGCCGCAGGCGGCGCAGGCGCTCGGCCTGTGGAGCGCCATGGCCCGCGAGGACAAGTCCGTATATCTCGATCAAAATGGCGAGAAGTTCGTGCCGCTGTTCCAGAGCGGCAAGATCGGGATGATCGCCGCGGCGCCGTACGCGCTGCTGGACATCATCGACCACAAGATCTCCTACGGCGTGCAGGTGCTGCCCGGCTACAACGGCAACCACGAGACGGTCGCGGGGCCGGACAACTGGGTCGTGTTCGACAACGGCTCGCGCCGGGCCAAGGCCGCCGCCGACTTCCTCACCTGGCTCTCCAAGCCGGAGCAGGACGCCCGGTGGTCGCTCGGCCTGGGCAACCTGCCGCTGCGCAAGGCCACGACCGCGCTGCCGGCGTACCAGAAGTTCGTCAAGGACTTCCCCGGCGTCGACGTCTTCACCGCGAACCTCGAGAACGCCAAGCAGGCCAGGCCGCCCCTGCCCGCGTACCCGGAGTTCTCGGAGAAGGTCGGGAACGCGATCGCCCAGGCCATGGTCGGCGGCACGCCCGCGCAGCAGGCCCTCACCAAGGCCGCGGCCGATGCCGACGCGGTGCTGGGGCGCTCGCGATGACAGCCCCGATGGTGAGCGGGGCGGCGCGGGTGAGCGCGCCGCCCTCGCGGCGGCGCCGGTGGGCGCCCCAGCTGACCGGGTGGGGCTTCGTGCTCCCGGCGACGCTCGTGATCGTCGGGCTCAGCCTGTTCCCCGCGGTGTGGGCGCTGCTGCTCTCGCTGCGGGACGGCGACCTGCTCACCGGCGGCGACTACGTCGGGCTGTCGAACTACCGCGACATGCTCGGCGACACCGAATTGGCCGCGGCGGCCGGGCACACGCTGCTCTACACCGTGCTGTTCGTGCCCGGCTCGGTGGTGCTCGGGCTCGCGCTGGCGCTGGCGCTCAACCTCAGGATCCGCCTCATCGGGTTCTACCGCACGTGCTTCTTCGTCCCGTACGTCGTCTCCGCCGCCGCCACGGGCATCCTGTCGAACTTCGTCTTCGACCCCGACTTCGGCATCGTCAACGCCGGGCTGAAGGCGCTCGGCCTGCCCGTGATGGGGTTCCTGCAGGACCCGGGCCAGGCGATGCTCACCCTGGTCGCGATCTCGATCTGGGGCGGCGTGGGCATGCCCGCCGTGGTCTACCTGGCCGCCCTGCAGGACATCCCGCGCGAGCTGATCGAGGCGGCCAGGGTGGACGGCGGCGCGGGGCGGCACGTGCTGCGCCACGTCGTGCTGCCGCAGCTGCGCCCGGCCACGGTCTTCCTGCTGATCTGGCAGACGATCACCGCGCTGCAGCTGTTCGACCTCGTCTACACCACCACCAAGGGCCAGCCGCTCGACTCCACGACGACCATCGTGTTCTACCTCTACCGGCAGGCGTTCCAGCTCTTCCACTCCGGCTACGGCACGGCCATCGCCTATGTCCTGTTCATCGTGACGCTCGCCGTGTCGGGCGCGGTCCTGTGGAGGGGTGCGAAGTGACGCGCCGCAGCCTCGCCCATCTGTTCCTGATGCCGCTCGCGCTGCTGTTCGTGGCGCCGCTGGTGTGGATGGCGCTGACCGCGTTCATGCCGGACGCCGACATCAACACCTACCCGCCCAAGCTCTGGCCCGAGCACTTCACGCTGGACGGGTTCAGGCGGATCTTCACCGAGGACGACTATCCGCTCTGGCTGGCCAACACGGTGATCGTGGCCGGGTCGGCGGTGCTCGGGCACGTGGTGCTCTGCTCCCTGGCCGGGTACGGCTTCGCCCGGATCGAGTTCCGCGCCCGCGGGGTCGCCTTCGCGGCGGTCATGGCCACCATCATGGTGCCGACCCAGGTGCTGATGATCCCGACGTTCCTGCTGTTCAAGAACATGGGGCTGATCGACACGCTGGGCGCGGCCATCGTGCCGTGGCTGGCGTCGGCGTTCGGGGTGTTCCTGATGCGGCAGTTCTTCCTGTCGCTGCCCAAGGAGCTGGAGGAGGCCGCCGTCATCGACGGCTGCTCCCGCCTGGGCGTGTTCTTCCGCGTGGTGCTGCCGCTGGCCCGGCCCGCGCTGGCCACGCTGGTGGTCTTCACGCTGCTCGGCGCCTGGAACGACCTGATCTGGCCGCTCATCGCGATCTCGTCGGAGTCGGGCTACACGCTGCAGCTCGGGCTGGCCACCTTCGCCGGCGCCCGGCACACCGAGTGGTCGGCGCTGATGGCCGGCAACGTGATCGCGGTGCTGCCGCTGGTGCTCGCGTTCATCCTGGCGCAGCGGCACTTCGTGGCCACGATGAGCTTCAGCGGACTCAAGGGCTGAGGTTGTTTGCACTGGTGGGGTGTGCGTAGGAGGATGCGCACAGCCCACCCGAGGAGAATGACATGTCGGTGTTGCAGAGCTTCGTGGACAGCGTGCGCAGCGGGGCGATCGAGGTGATCGACCTCACGGCGCCTCTGTCGTCCGAGACGCCGATCCTCCAGTTGCCCGAGCCGTTCGGCAACACGATCCCGTTCCGCCTGGAGGAGATCAGCCGCTACGACGACCGCGGCCCCGCCTGGTACTGGAACGACATCCACACCGGCGAGCACACCGGCACCCACTTCGACGCCCCCGTCCACTGGGTCACCGCCCGCGACGGCCAGGACGTCTCCCAGGTGCCCGCGCGCAGCCTCATCGCGCCCGCCGTCGTGCTCGACTTCGCCGCCGAGGCGTCCAAGGACCCCGACTTCCTCCTCCAGATCGACCACGTCAAGGAGTGGGAACGCGTCAACGGCCCGCTGCCCGACGGCGGCTGGCTGCTCTACCGCACCGGCTGGGACACCCGCTCCGGCGACCAGGCCGCCTTCCTGAACGCCGACGCCTCCGGCCCCCACACGCCCGGCATCTCGGTGGAGTGCGCCCGGTGGCTGGCCTCCGAGACCCCGATCACCGGGCTCGGCGTCGAGACCGTCGGCACCGACGCGGGCGCCGCCCACTCCTTCGACCCGGCCTTCCCCTGTCACTCCTTCCTGCTGGGGGCGGGCAAGTACGGCCTGACCCAGCTGCGCAACCTCGACCTGCTGCCCGTGACCGGCGCCGTCGTGGTGGCGCCGCCGCTGCCCATCGTGGGCGGCTCCGGCAGCCCCGTGCGGGTGCTGGCCCTGGTGGAGCGTTGATCGTCGCGCAGGCCGTGGGGCGGGCCCTGGCCGCCTGCGGGGTCGAGACCGCCTTCGGGGTGGTCGGCAGCGGTAACTTCCACGTGACCAACGCCCTGGTGGCGGGCGGCGTGCGCTATGTCGCCGCCCGCCACGAGGGCGGGGCCGCCACCATGGCCGACGCGTACGCGCGGATGAGCGGCCGGGTCGGCGTCGTGTCGGTGCACCAAGGACCGGGGCTCACCAACGCCCTGACCGGCCTCACCGAGGCGGCCAAGAGCCGGACGCCGCTCGTCGTGCTGGCGGGGGAGGCCACGGAGGTCCAGTCCAACTTCCACATCGACCAGGCCGCGCTCGCGACGGCCGTCGGCGCCGTGGCGATGCGCGTCAGCGCGCCGGAGGAGGCGGTGTCGCGGGCGGCCGAGGCGTACCGGGTGGCCTTGGGGGAGCGGCGCACTGTCCTGCTGAACCTGCCGCTCGACGTCCAGGCCGCCCCTTTCGAGGGGCCCGTCGACGTGCCGGCGGCCCCTCCCTCGACCCCTCCGGCGGTGGGTGCGGAGGAACTGGCGCGGCTGCTCGGCGCGGCCGAGCGGCCGGTGTTCGTCGCGGGGCGCGGCGCCCGGCACGCGCGGCGGGAGCTGGAGGAGCTGGCCGATCGCGCGGGCGCCCTGCTGGCCACCTCGGCGGTCGCCAAGGGGCTGTTCCGCGGCAGCCCGTGGGACCTCGACGTGAGCGGCGGCTTCGCGACGCCGCTGGCCGTCGAGCTGATCCGCGGCGCCGACCTGGTCGTCGCGTGGGGATGCGCGCTGAACATGTGGACGACCCGCCACGGAACGCTCGTCACGCCGGGCGCGAAGGTCGTCAAGGTCGACCTCGACCCGGCGGCGTTCACCGCCCACGTGCGCGCCGACCTGGGCGTGACGGGGGACGTGGCGCGCGTCGCGGAGGCGGTGGCCGTCCGGGTCGCGCCTCGTCAGGGCTACCGGTCGCCGGAGGTCGCCGCCCGCGTGCGGGCCGAGGGGCGCTGGCGGGACGTGCCGTACGAGGACGAGAGCGGCGGCGGCCGGATCGACCCCAGGACGCTCAGCATCGGGCTGGACGACCTCCTGCCGAGGGAGCGGATCGTCGCCATCGATTCCGGAAATTTCATGGGATATCCGTCGATGTTTATCGATGTCCCGGATGAGGGTGGGTTCTGCTTCACGCAGGCGTTCCAGTCGATCGGGCTGGGCCTGGCGACGGCGATCGGCGCCGCGCTGGCCCGGCCGGACCGGCTGCCGGTGGCCGCGCTCGGCGACGGCGGCGCCCTCATGGGCATCGCGGAGCTGGAGACCGTCGTCCGGCTCGGCCTGCCCATGGTCGTCGTGGTGTACGACGACGAGGCGTACGGGGCCGAGGTCCACCATTTCGGGCCGCACGGGCACCCGCTCGGGACGGTCACGTTCCCGCCCGCCGATCTCGCCGCCATCGCCCGGGGCCACGGCTTCGCCGCCGTGACGGTCGGCGGGCCGGGAGACCTGGCGGGCGTGGCCGACTGGGTGGACGGGCCCCGCGACCGGCCGCTCCTGGTGCACGCCAAGGTCACGGCGGAGCACGGCTCCTGGTGGCTGGAGGAGGCCTTCAAGGGGCACTGAGCGGTTCGTGCTGTTTTGCCGTTCGTGCGGCTTTTGTCAGAGCTTGCGGTAGCTCCGGGCCTCCTCGGCCGCCTCCAGCACGTCGGCCAGCGGCACGCCCGCGCCCGCCGCCACCGCCGCGGCGATCGCCCCCTCCACGAACGGCACGTCCGCCACCACCACCCGCCCGTCCTCCTCCAGCAGGCGGGCGGTCAGCACCGAGCTGCCCAGGTCGGGGATGAGCACCACCCCGTCACCCTGGTCGACGCTGCGCAGCGCGGCCTCGATGAGGTCCAGGCTCGTGCCCAGCCCGCCGTCCTCCGTGCCTCCGGCGGCGGCCACGGGCGTGTCGGCGCCGGCGATCCCGCGCGCCAGCGCCGCCGCCTCCGCCGCCAGCCCCGCGCTGTGCGAGACGAGCACCAGCCCCACCATCACCGGGCCCCACCGATCAACCGGCGACACCTCACGCGATCGTCGAGGCCGTCGTGGAAGGCCTGGCCGCTCATCACGCCACCACCGAGGCCAGGGCGGCCATGAACAGGGCCGCCGACGCCGCGCCCGGGTCCTCGTGCCCGACGCTGCGCTCGCCCAGGTAGCTGGCCCGCCCCTTGCGCGCCCGCATCGGGATCGTGGCCTTCGCCCCCTCCTCGGCGGCCCCGGCCGCCCGCTCGAACGCCTCGTGCACCCCGATCCCGTCGCGTACGGCCAGGGCCAGCGCCCGCGAGGCCGGGACCAGCGCGTCCACCATGGTCTTGTCGCCCAGCGCGGCCTTGCCCAGCCGTTCGAGCGCGACCACCCCGGCGTCGAACGCCGCCGAGAACCCGGCCAGCGTCACCGGCGACTCCAGCGACTTGCCCATCTGCCGGAACACGGACCCGTACAGCGGCCCGGAGGCGCCTCCGACGCGGCGGATCAGCGTCGCGCCCGCCGCGGCCAGCACCTCGCCGGGAGTCCCCGGCGGCGACTCGGCCAGCGTCCTGCGGACCTCGGTGAGGCCGCGGTCGAGGTTCGTGCCGTGGTCGGCGTCGCCGATCGCCGCGTCCAGGCTGGTCAGCCGCTCGCGGTCCCTGTGCACCAGCCTGGCCGCCTCCTCGAACCAGGCCACGAACACGTCGGTGTCCATCAACGCCCCCAGCGCAGCCCCGGCGTCTCGACCGGCGCGTCCCACAGGCGGGTGAGCACGTCGTCGAGCAGGCAGATCGACACGGAGAAGCCCTGCATGTCGAGGCTGGTCACGTAGTTGCCGACGAGCGAGCGCGACACCCGGGCGCCCTTGCCCCTGACGAAGTCCGCGACCTCCGCGAAGACCACGTACAGCTCCATGAGGGGGGTGCCGCCCATGCCGTTGACCATGACCAGCAGGTCGCCGCGGAGCGGCAGGTCGCCGTGGATGGCCTCCATGGCGATCGCGGCCAGCTCGCGCGCCGACGCCATCGGCACCCGGGCCCGTCCCGGCTCGCCGTGGATGCCGATGCCCAGCTCCACGTCCGTCTCCGGCAGGTCGAACGTCGGCTTGCCCGCGTGTGGCGTCGTACAGGAGGTCAGGGCGATGCCGAACGACCTGCTGCGCTCGTCCACCTCGCCCGCCACCGCGGCGATCTGGCCCAGCGGCGCGCCCTGCTCGGCCAGCGCGCCCGCCAGCTTCTCCACGAACAGTGTGGCCCCGGTGCCGCGGCGGCCCGCCGTGTAGAGGGAGTCCTGTACGGCCACGTCGTCGTCGACCAGCACGCTGGCCACCTCGACGTCCTCGATCAGCTCGGCGGCCATCTCGAAGTTCAGGACGTCGCCGGTGTAGTTCTTGACGATGTGCAGGACGCCGGCGCCGCCGTCGACCGCCCTGGTCGCGTCGATGATCTGGTCGGGGACCGGTGAGGTGAAGACCTCGCCGGGGCAGGCCGCGTCGAGCATGCCGTACCCGACGAAACCGGCGTGCAGCGGCTCGTGCCCCGAGCCGCCGCCCGAGACCAGCCCGACCTTGCCCGGCCGCGGTCCCTCGGCCCGGTAGACCACCCGGTCCTGTATCCGCAGCGAGGGGTGGGCCGCGGCCATGCCGTTCAGCGCGTCATCGACGACGGAATCGGCCGTGTTGATGAGCTTCTTCATGGTGAGAAGATCTGCCCATTTTCACGAGGGCGCAAGCGTCGTAGCGTGGGCGGGGTGGACGTCGCCTACGACCCCTACGACCCGAGGGTCAACCACGATCCGTACCCCGTCTACGCGTGGTTACGCCGGGAAGCGCCGCTCTACCACAATCCCGAGCACGACTTCTGGGCACTGTCGCGGCACGCCGACGTGGCCGCCGCGCTCGGCGACAGCGCCCTGCTGTCCAGCGACCACGGCCCCGTTCTCGACCCGGTCGCGTGGGGGCCGCAGGCGCGTACGTACCTGTCGTTCGTGGCCATGGACCCGCCCGACCACACCCGCATGCGGGCCGTCGTCTCGCGGGCCTTCACCCCCCGCCGGGTGGCCGCCCTCGAACCCATGATCAGGACGATCGCGCGGGGCTACATCGAGGAGGGCCTCGAACGCGGGACGTTCGACTTCGCCCGCGACCTCGCCGCCAAGCTGCCGCTCGACGTGATCTCCGAGCTGGTGGGCGTGCCGCCCTCCGACCGGGCGGACGTCCGCGGCAAGTCCGACGCCCTGGTCAGATACGACCCTCAGGGCAGGATGGCGAACACGGGGCTCAAGAGCATCCTGTCGCTCGGCGACTACTACGCCTCCATCGTCGCCGACCGCCGGGCGGCTTCACGGTCCGAGCCCCGCGACGACCTCGTCTCGGCGCTCGTCGCCGACGGCGGGCTGAGCCCCGAGGAGATCGTGGCGTTCCTGTTCCTGCTGATCGGGGCGGGCTCGGAGACCACCACCCACCTGCTGTGCGCCGCCTGGTACTGGGCGTGGCGCAACCCCGGCCAGCGCGCCGCCGCCTTCGGCGGGGCCATCACGGAGTGGGTGGAGGAGTCGCTGCGCTACGACACCCCCGCGCACGGCATCGCCCGCCGCCTCACCACTCCCGCCGAGTGGCACGGCGTCCGGGTCCCCGCCGACGCGAAGGTGTGGATCCTGATCGGCTCCGCCAACAGGGACGAGTCCGTCTTCCCCGACCCCGACGTCTACGACCTGGGCCGCGACACCGCCAGGTCCATCAGCTTCGGCGTCGGCCGCCACTACTGCCTCGGCGGCCCGCTCGCCCGGCTGGAGGCGCGGGTGGCGCTGGAGGAGCTCACGAAGGCCGTCTCCCCTGCGTACGAGATCGACCAGGACGGCATCCGGCGCACCTCGCACGGCAACGTACGGGGGATGGTCCGGCTCCCGACTACCGTGGCACCCGCCTGAGTAGGCTACCTTCTGCTCATGGCTGAGATCGTGTACCCGCCGGTGATCGCCGCCGCGCGGACCCTGTTTCGCGTGCTCGACGTCCGCTTCCACATGGAGGGTACGCAGCACGTGCCGCAGACCGGGGGAGCGGTGCTGGTGAGCAACCACATCAGCTACCTCGACTTCATCTTCGCCGGGTTCGCGGCGCTGCCCGCGCGGCGGCTGGTGCGCTTCATGGCCAAGCAGGACGTGTTCGAGCACCGGATCTCGGGGCCGCTGATGCGCGGCATGCACCACATCCCGGTCGACCGGGGGGCGGGCGCGGGCTCGTACGCGACGGCCCTGCGCATGCTCAAGGCCGGCGAGGTCGTCGGCGTCTTCGCCGAGGCGACGATCAGCCGCTCCTTCACCGTCAAGGAGATCAAGAACGGCGCCATCCGCATGGCCCAGGCCACCAACACGCCCATCATCCCCGTCGCGCTGTGGGGCAGCCAGCGCTTCTGGACCAAGGGCCGGCCCCGCAAGCTCACGCAACGGCACATCCCGCTGAGCATCGTGGTGGGCGAGCCGATGCACCCCAAGCGCGGCGAGAACGTCAACGACCACACCGCCGACCTGCACAAGCGGCTGACGGGGCTGGTGGACCAGGCGCAGCGCACGTACCCGGAGGTGCCTCAGGGGGTCTGGTGGCAGCCCGCCCACCTGGGCGGCACCGCCCCGACGCCGGAGGAGGCGGCGGCCATGGACGCCGCCGAGGCCGAGGCCCGCGCCAAGAAGGAGTAGCCCTCCTGCCAGGGGGCTCATTCCGGGACCCGCCGGGGCTAGCCGGGTCACGGGGCTCGCGGGGCTCACTAGGACGACGCATCGGGGCGCATCGCGCGGATCAGCACGGGCAGGGCGATCAGCAGCGCCACCCCGCGCAGCACGCCCGCCACGGGATAGGCCGCCCGCAACCCGAACGAGTGGGCCACCAGCCCGCCGGCCAGCGCCCCGAGCGGCATCAACCCCCAGCCGACCGTCTTGTACGCGCTGCTCACCCGGCCGAGCAGCGCGGAGGGCACGAGGCGCTGTCTGAGCCCGGCGCTCAGGACGTTCCAGAGGGTGACGGCGAACCCGTTGCAGCCCAGCAGCACGCCGAGCACGATCACGTCCGGGCTCAGGCCGATCCCCACGAAGACGACGGCGTTCGCGGCGAGCGCGGCCACCAGCGCCGCGCGCTCGCCGGTCCACGCGATGGCGCGCGGGCCGACGAGGCCGCCGAGCAGGCCGCCCACCGCGGCCCCGGCCAGCAGGAGGCCGTAACCGCGCGCGTCGAGACCCATGGTCTGGGTCGCCAGCAGGACGAGGGTCGCGTTGGCCAACTGGCCGCAGAAGGTGTTGACGCCCAGCAGCAGCGCGAGGGTCCGCAGCAGACGGTGACCGGCCAGCCAGCGCAGCCCGTCCGCGACCGCCGTACGCAGCGGGGGAGGCCCGGATCCGCGGCGACCCATCCTGGGCAGGGACGCGAGCAGCGCGGCCGACACCACGAACGTGGCGGCGTCCACGCCGAAGGGCCAGGCCACGGCGGCCGTGAAGAGCAGGCTGCCCGCCACCGGCCCCGCGAACTGCTGCCCGACCGTCATGACGACCTGCTGGTGGCCGTTGGCCCTGTGCAGCAGGGGCGCCGCCACGAGGTCGGGCAGGATCGCCTGCGCCGCGTTGTTCGAGACGACCGCGCACGCGCCCGAGGCGAAGATCAGGAACGCGAGCAGGGGGATGCCCAGGTGACCGACCGCCGCCAGGACCGCGACGGCGCCGACGATCACCGCCTGGACGGCCTGCGAACGCCACATCAGCGCGGCGCGATCGCAGCGGTCGACGAGCGCGCCGGCGGGCAGGGACAGCAGCAACCACGGCAGGTACGTCACGGCCGACATCGCCGAGACGAGCCTGGGATCCCGGGTGATCGTGACGGCCAGCAGCGGGACGGCCGCCGCGAACACCCCGTCGCCCGCGGTGCTCACCCCTGTCGCCCACCACAACCGCCAGTACGCCCCGGACAGCCGTCGCCCGCGCTCGGTCCGTGTCCTGTCGAGTGTCATGCCGGAGATCGTCCGGGGGCCGGGCCCGCCCGCGACAGCATTTAGCACGGGGCTACATCTTCAAAGCCACAGCGCCGGGAGCCGCGCTCGAGGCAAAAGTATAAATTGGGTATCGAGTACTTCAACGTGCTATAAGTACCTCGTGGTTACTATCGCCCCGCCCCGTCTCCTCGAACTCCTCCGGGCCAAGCGCACCCACGCCTACCAGGGCGATCTCTTCGACCCCGACTGCCCGACCAGGCTCGTGCTGGACCGGATCGGCGACAAGTGGACGGTGCTCGTCATCCTGTCGCTGAGCGACGGCGCGATGCGCTTCTCGGGGCTGCGCGGCCAGCTCGGCCACGTCGCGCCCAAGGTGCTCACCCAGACGCTGCGCCGGATGGAGCGCGACGGCCTGCTCACCCGCCAGATCTTCGCCGAGGTCCCGCCCCGGGTCGAATACACCCTGACCGACCTCGGCCGCTCCCTCATCGAGCCGATCGCCGTCATCGGCGACTGGGCCGAGGTCAACATGGGCCGGATCACCTCCGCGCAGGAGGCCTACGACGCCGCCCAGCAGCGGTAGTCCCCCTGCCCCCGGCCGGCCGTCGCGAGCGGGGCTGCATACTCGGAGCCATGGCGTTGAGGGTCGAGCTCGGGGTGGACGAGCTGGCGGCGACGCGGTTCGCGATCTCGCCGCTGTCGGAGACGGTGTCCGCCCTGCAGCAACTGGCCGGCCGCGACCGCAATCCCGTCCATCTTCGCTGGCTGCGATGGGCGCGGGACGAGCTGGCCGGCGCTCCGCTCGACCTCCCGCGGACGCGGTCGCTGATCGTGAGCGACAAGCTGAACTGGCCGGAGTTCCTCGTTCCTGCGCCGCAGGGTGCGGAGACGTCCATCGAGGAGGACCTGGCGGCGCTTCGGAGGACGACCGCGCGCCAGGTCCGCGTGAGCCTTCAGCGGGTGTTCGGCGACGAGCCGCCCGCCGCCGTCGCTCCTCTCGCCGCCCGGCCGGCGGCGGGCCTGCGCGCGATCGCGGCCGAACTGCGGGCGGCGCACGACCGGCTCATCGCGCCCCACTGGTCACGGATCCGGGCGGTGCTCGACGCGGACATCGCCCACCGCGCCAGGCGGCTGGCGGCGGGCGGCGCGGCGAAGCTGTTCGCCGACCTGCATCCCGACCTGCGCTGGCGTGACGGCCAGCTGACGCTGGGGGGACCGCGCTGGCAGCGCGAGCTCGTCGTGAACCGCGGCCCAGGCGGGCTCGTCCTCATGCCGGTCGTCCTCGGCTCGCCGTACGTGCTCATCAAGAAGAACACCTCGACGCAGACCACGGTCCGCTACCCGGCACGGGGCGCCGGCACGCTGTGGACGGCGGGGACGCGGCCGCCCGCGGGCAGCGTGGTCAGGTTGCTCGGCCGGGTGCGCGCCGAACTGCTGGAGGCGCTGCGCTCTCCCGCGACGACGACGGACCTGGCACGGGCCTTCGGCGTCACGCCCAGCGCGATCTCGCAGCACCTCCGCGTGCTGCACGACTGCGGGCTGGTCGCCCGCGAACGGTCCGGCCGCAGCGTCCTGTACGTGACGACGAGCCAGGGACTGTCCTTGAGCGCCACCCTTCCGGCGAGCGGCGCCTGCTGATGATCTGACGCTACGTCCCGCCGACGCTGCTCCGGGGGCTCGGCTCAGGAAGTGACGGTACGGGGTGCGCCGCCAGATAGTCCTGGAGCTCACGGTGCCGGAACTGATAGGCGATGCCGGAGATCCGCAGCAGCCCCGCGTCGTAGCACCGGTCCAGGAACCGTCCCAGCCGCCACGGCAGCCGACCTCGTACGGACAGGAGAAGCCCCAGGTAAAGGCGCGACAGCCGTGGTGACATGGATGCCACGAGGGACATCCCGAAGACCGCGCCCGCCGTCACCGCCGCCACGGTCGAGACCCCGTCCAGCAGCTCACCGAACCAGATCCCCAGCACGAATCCGAATCCCGGGCCGAACGTGAGGGCGGCCACGAGGGTCGTGACGACGTCATTCCGGATGACCGCTCTCGGGCCGACGCGGCGGCTGAAACCGGGCTGTCCGTCCTGCCCTGTTCCGCCGCTCGCCATCCCGATGCCGAGCAGGAGCCCGAAGACGACCGGCACCCAGAGCGGAAGATCGACATCGAACTCCATGATGACCGCCGCCCCCGCCAGGGTGCCGCCTCCGGCTGCGAGCACGCCCTCCACCACGGCCTTCCCGCGATCACGTGCGCCGCGGAACCGGCGCGAGCCGACCTCGTCCGCCGCGGACCACACCTCCCGCCACGCCCTGACGGGTTCCGCCAGCAAGCCCAGGCACACGACACCGGGCAGCCAGAGCAGCATCAGCGCCGTCACCGTCCGGCCCGACACATAGCCGTCCACGATGTCCAGCTGCGAGAGCGCCAGGGCGAGGGCGGCGACGACGGCGGCGACCGCGGGAAGGCAGGTGGACAGGGCCACCAGCGCGCCGATGAGCCGCGGCCGATCTCCCGCCAGCGGCCACAGCCGGTGCAGGACCAGATCCGTGCCGGACAGGACGCGTCCGTGGAACGGCGGCCGGCTCGCGTTCCCGCGCAGGTAGCCGGCCAGGACGGCCAGCCAGGCATGGGTCTGTTCGGCGCTCAGCCCTCTGCCCGCCAGGCGGGCGGGGATGAACAGGCCGAGGAGGTGCTCCCGCACGGACCGCTGGTCGGCGAACTCCGTCAGAGCCCGGGGTGCGCGCACGTAGCGCCCGGTGAGCGGGTCGCGTTCCTCGTAGACGCTGACCGCCAGGGTCAGCCGCCACGGCGTGTCGAGCGTGCCGGCCAGGACATGGCCGTCGCGGGTCAGCGCCTCCAGCACCGGCTGCCAGCGTTCCGGGTCCTCCTGATCGGTGACGGCCTGGACGAACCGCCACGCCTTGTCGCTGTTCACCTGGTCCACATCGACGCGGGCGACGCCGCGGAGCGCGGCCTGGTCGGCGACCAGGGCGTCGTACTGGTCGGTCCGGCAGGTCACCACGAGGCTGCAGCGATCCAGCCCGTGCTCGTAGTCCTCCAGCGCGCGCAGCGCCCGGGCGGCCCGCGACCCGTAGCCCGGCAGCTCGGTCTCGTCCATCTCGTCCAGCCCGTCGATGACGGGCAGGATCCGCTCCGCCTCCACCAGCGTGCGCGCGGTCACCGGCTTCAGGTCGAACGTCGCGGCCAGGTGCCGGGCGAGCATGGTCGTGACCGGTACGTCCGGATCGAGGCTCGCCGCCGAGATCCGCACCGGGATGGGATCGTCGGGCCGCCTGCCGTCGAGCAGTTCCCGGATCAGCTCGATCGCGAGCACCGTCTTGCCCGAACCCGCCGCCCCGGTGATCACCAGCCGTCGCGGCGCCCGCAGGTCGCGGAAGTAGGCGGCCACCTGCTTCAGGCTGCCGCGCGGGGGAGCGGAGACGGAGCTGCCGGTGGGATGGAAGGCGAAGTCGACGTCGATGGCGGCGTCCCTGCCCTTGCCGCCCAGCAACTGCGCCCGCTGGGCCTTCTCCTCCGCCAGCACCCGCTGCGCCAGCCGCCCCGCCACCGCCGCCACGTCGGTGTCGGCGAGCCGCTTCGCCTGCCACCACGAGAGCGCGGTGATGGCGACCCCGATGAGCGCGAACCCCGCGCTGACCGGATCCACCTCACCGGGATAGCGCGTCCACAGCCGCACGGTGGCGGCGACGACCAGCATCGTCCCGACCGCGACGCCCGCCCAGAACCACCATGCCCTCGTACGCCGGCTCACGGTCCCCAGCATTCCAAGCGGATGCCCGTCGTGGAGCGCGAAAAGTCCGAAGATCCACGGGAGATTTCCGCTTTGTCGCCCGCGCGCACAAGCGGGTGCCGAGGATCGCAAAAAGGGGCACCAGACGATCTCTGGCACCCCTTCTGACCAGTCGGGACGACAGGATTTGAACCTGCGACCCCTTGACCCCCAGTCAAGTGCGCTACCAAGCTGCGCTACGTCCCGGTCGTGTCGGCCGCTCCCTGCGGAGCGGGACGTCATAACCTTAGCGCACATCGGAGGTGCACGCGTACACGGCGAGCTGGGGCGGAGGTGGCCGAGTGGGGCGCAAACCGACCATCGATCGGCGGGAGCTGGCCAGGTTGGTGGCCGAGGGGGTGAGCGTGCAGGAGCTGGCCGCGCACTTCGGGGTCAGCGAGTCCGGGGTGCTGCAGGCCAAGCGGGCCGCCGGGCTGGCCAAGCCGATGCTCGACCACAGCCGGGCCGTGCCGTGGAAGCTGGCCCGCGAGCACTCCCAGTCCGGGCCCGCCACCAATCTGCGTAATCTGTCGGCGGCCGCGCAGGGGAAGCCACCCGCGGCCGAGCGGCTGAACACGGCTCTGCGGTGGGCTCAGCGGCTCGTCGACCAGGGGCTCGACGTGCGCTATGACGCGGCAGAAGGGTTCAGCGAGGTCCCTGCCGCACCAGCGGGCTCACATGTCGCAGCCGTGCTTGCGGCGGCCAGGGAGGCGATGGAAGCCCGCTGAGGCGGGGAGTTTCGACCCGCCCGTTCGAGGGCAGTCGCTGGTCTCGACACAGAGACCGGAGGCGAACAACATGACCACCTTCATCTGGGTGGCCGTCGTCGCGGTCGCGGTGGTGGCGCTCGCCGCAGTGGGTTACGTCGTGCTGCAGCAGCGGCGTCGCGGCCATCTCCGCGAACGTTTCGGCCCGGAGTACGAACGCATAGTCGCCGAGCACGACAACCGCCGCGAGGCCGAGCAGGAGCTGCTCGACCGGGAGCGCCGGCATTCGGAGCTCGGCATCCATCCCCTGACGGACGAGTCGCGCGACACCTACGCGAACCGGTGGACCGAGGTGCAGGAGCGCTTCGTCGACGCTCCCGGGTTCGCGGTGACCGAGGCCGATCAGCTGGTCACCGCGGTCATGGCGGAGCGGGGTTACCCGACGGAGGACTTCGAGCAGCGGCTGTCCACCCTGTCGGTGGGCCACGCGGAGACCCTCGACCACTACCGGACGGCCCACGAGATCAGCGGGCGGGCGGCCAGGAAGGAGGCCTCCACGGAGGACCTGCGGCAGGCCATGGTGCACTACCGCGCGCTGTTCGAGGAACTGCTGCAGGAGACCACACGAGGACGGTGAACGAGGATATGAGCACCCCCAGGAGCGGCAGCGAGGAAGAACGCGCGCAGCGCGCTCCCGACGATGAGCACCTCCGCGAGGACGAGCCGGACAAGCGCAGTCCGCGTGCCGACGACGAGTACGCGGCCGCCGTGCCCGGCGCCGTGGAGACCCCCGCGGCCGAGCACGACGACGCCCCGTACCGCGTCCCCTACGCAAGGACCCCTGAACCGGAGCCTGGCGTCGGCGAGGTGCCCGCGCACGCCGCCCCCGAGGACGTCGTCCTGTTCGACCAGGACCCGGACCGGGTGCAGGCCCGCTGGCGCGACCTGCAGACGTCGTTCGTCGACGATCCCGGCGAGTCCGTGCGGCGCGCCGACGGGCTGGTCGGCGAGGTCGTGGACGCCCTCACCAGCAGCCTCACCAGCCGCACCGACGCCCTGCGCGACCGCTGGAAGGACGCCGAGGCCGCCGACACCGAGCAGTTGCGCCTGGCGCTGCGCGACTACAGGAGCGTCCTGGAACGCCTGCTCGCCCTCTCCGGCGCCCAGACCCAGACCCAGCTCCCCGCCGTGGGAAAGAGGTGACCTGACATGCTCGCGATAGTCGCAGCGATCGTCTTCGGGCTGGGCTTCCTGCTCGACCTGGTCGGCGCGCGGATCCCCGGCGGGTTCTCCGGCATGACGTTCGTGCTGCTGGGCCTGACGCTGCTGGCGCTGCACCAGGCGGGCGTCGGCAAGGCCGGCTTCCGCTCCGGTTACGGCAACTGGCGCAGCCGGGCCCGCAGGTAGCAGAGCCCCTGAGCAGGAGGTCGCCGAGGACGGCGGCCTCCTGTCACATCTTGCCGGGGAAGCGCATGATGACGGTGCTGCCGCCGTTCCCGACCCGCAGGGTCAGGTCCGACGACACCAGCCGGGCCACCCACAGCCCCATCCCGCCCACCGCGCCCGGCATGGGCCCGGGCTTCCAGACCCCCTCGTCGTGCACCTCCACGATCAGGTCGCCGTTCACCGACCAGGTACGCATGGAGGCCCGGCCGGCCCCGTGGGTGACGGCGTTGGTGGCCACCTCGTTGACCGCGATGACGAAGTCCCCGATGGTGTCCTCGGGCATGCCGGCGTCGCGGGCCTCGTCCTCAGCGAACTGCCGGACCTGCGGGAGGTCCGGCAGCCGGAAGCCGAGCTCTTTCACGGGCGCGCCGGGCGGCGGGCTCGTGTAGCCCGACTGAGGTTCTCCGACCTCGTTCACCCGGCGTCCTTCTTCTCAGCCGATCAGCCGACCAGCTCGGAACGCAGCTGGTCGAGAACCTTGCGGAGGATGCGTGAGACGTGCATCTGGGAGATCCCGAACTCGGCGGCGATCTCGGCCTGCGTCATGTTGCCGAAGAACCGCAGGAGCAGGATGTGCTTCTCGCGGGAGGGCAGGGCGTCGATGAGCGGTTTGACGGCCTCCCGGTCGACCATGGTGCTCAGCGTGTCGTCGTCTTCGGGAATGACGTCGCCGAGGGAGGCGGCGTCGTCGTCGGTGCCGAGCGGCGCGTCGAGCGACAGGGTGCTGTAGGCGGCGGAGGCGTCGAGCGTCAGCAGGACGTCCTCCTCGGTGATGTTCATCTTGGCGGCCAGTTCGGCCACGGTGGGCGATCTGCCGAGGTCCTGGCTGAGGTCGGCGACCAGCCGGTTGAGCTCCGAACGGCGCTCCTGGTAGAGACGCGGCACCCGGATGGCCCAGGTGCGGTCGCGGAAGTGGCGCTTGACCTCGCCGGTCATCGTGACGACCGCGTAGCCCCTGAACGCGTGGCCGAGCGTCGGGTCGAAGCCGTTGACGGCCTTCATCAGGCCGACGTACGCGGCCTGGAGAAGGTCCTCCAGCGGCTCGCCGCGGTAGCGGTAGCGCCGGGCGATCTCCATGGCGAGCGGCCGGTGCATCTCGACGATGCGCTCACGCAGTCGCTCTCTGTGACTGTCGGGGGTTTCTTCCCGGACCATTTCGGCCAGGAGCTCTTCCGCTGTCATCTCCTCGAGGACGTATTCCTGCACAGCCATCGCTGCTCCTCTTATGGGTCGCAGGCGGCCTCCCCCAGCAAGAAAAAGCCCAGGCAGAGGCACGCCTCGCTCAACTCTCGAGACGAAAGCCCGCTGCTGGACTCCGCATCAAGTGTCCCCCGTATCGCCGGAAGTATTCCTCCCTCCTGCGGTGACAGTAGGGTTGCTCCGTGACAATGCCGGAGAACGGTGAGGGCCCTGTGGCGGCCCTGACCCTGACGTCGTCGACGGTGGACGAGATCACCGTGATCAGGGTCGACGGCGTGCTCGACGCCACGACCCGCGAGCAGTTCGCCGATTACTTGTCGTTGGCGGGTTCGGAGCTGATTCTTGACCTGGCCGGGGTCACGTTCATGGACTCTCGCGCGCTCGGGCTCATCGTCCACCACTGGCAGACCAGCCTGGCGTCGGGCTCCAGGTTCGCGCTCATCGGAGTCGAATACTCCAAGTCCAAGGTGATGTGGATCACCGGGCTGGCGCAGCGGCTGCCCTTGTACGACACGCTCGACGACGCCCTGGCGGCCATCGGCTAGCGCTTCGACTTGCGCTGGTGCTCGTCCACCAGGAGCCTGGCGAGGTCGGCCACCTTGACCTGGTGATGCTGGGAGATCCGGCGCAGCTCCTCGAACGCGGCCTCCGCGGTGCATCCGCTGGTCTGCATGATGATGCCCTTGGCCTGGTCGATCACCGCCCGTCCGGCGAGGGCCTCCTGGAGCTGCGCGGCGTCGGTACGCACCTCCTCGAACTCCCACATGTTGGCCATCGCCACCCCGACCTGCTCGGTCAGCATGTCGGCCAGCGAGTGGGCGCCCTGCGCGGAGAACGCCCCCGGGCGTACGGAGTAGAGGCCGACCAGCAGCAGGGCGGGGGCCACGTCGATGGGGACGACCAGCACGGAGCGCACGCCCCAGCGGCTGGCCAGCGCGTCGTAGCGGGGCCAGCGGGGCTCGTTGAGCACGTCGGCGACGCCGGCGCGGCCGCCGCTCTGCCGGGCCTCGACGGACGGGCCCTCGCCCAGCGCGCGCTCGCCTTCCACGAGCATGATCAGCTCGCTGTGGGAGCCCGACACCAGGACCCGGTGGTCGCGCCAGTGCTCGGCCGAGGCCCCGGAACAGCCCGGCACGCCGGCGGCCAGAGCCGTGGTGAGGCCGCGCAGCACGCGTTCGGTGGAGGTGTCCTCGCCCAGCCGGCCCAGTATGGCGAGGTCGCGGGCGAGACCGGGGGTGATCATCGCGGTTGATTTCATAGCAAGAAGCCCCTACCCGATATGGCCCCCCATATCCCCTGTGACGTAGCGTCAGAGGGTGACCATGCCGGACCTCGAACAAGCGCTGGACGCGCTGGCCGGGCGCGTGTCGTCGCTTCGCGAGGCGAGGACCGCCTACCCCGCCGATCTCGCGCCCACGCTCGACGCCGCCCTCGCCGAGCTCGACACCGCCGCCGAGCTGCTGGCCGAGGCCCGCGAGGCGCTGGAGAAGGCGCCCAAGCGGGCGGGCGGCAGGAAGGACGGCACGCAGCGGGAGCTGAAGCTGCTGCGCCAGGTGTTCCGGGCCTTTCCGGTGCCGGTCATCGTGCTGGACGGCGGCGGCGTGGTCAGGCGGATCAACCCCGAGACCTCGCGGATGCTCGGCAGCCCCGACGGCTACCTGGTGGGCCGGTCGTTCCCGCTGCTGGTGGACGTGTCGCGGCGGGCGGCGTTCCGGTCGCATCTGACGGCGGTGCTGCAGACGGGGCAGCCGTCGGCGTTCGAGACGCGGCTGGCGCACCAGGGGCGCACGCACACCGTCCAGGTGGCGCTGACCAGGCTGACCATGCCGGGCGAGCCGCAGCAGATGGTGGCGGCGGTCGCGCTGCCGACCGAGGTGCAGCTGCCCGAGCCGGGTGCGCGGCGGCCGGAGGAGTCCGACGCGGCGCTGCTGCTGGCCGCGGCCAAGCGGCAGGACCTGCTGGTCAAGATGGCCAATCTGCTGCTGGAGGAGGAGGCGCTGCTGCGCCCGGTCGCGCTGCCGAGGGCGACGCGGCTGCTGGCGGCCGAGTGGGCCGACTGGGTGATCGCGGACATGGTGCGCGACGGGCTGCCGCGCCGCTCGGTCGTGGTGGCGCCGAAGAACCAGCCGCTCGGCGAGCTGGTCCGCCAGGTGGAGTCCGCGGATCCGGCGGGCAGCCAGGTCGTGACGCAGGTGCTGGAGCTCGGCTCCGGCGTGGTGCAGGAGATGCTGGACGACGAGAGCCTGCTCGGGTTCTGCGCGGACGGGCCGCTGCTGACGGCGATGGGCGCGGGCTCGATGCTGTGCGTGCCGATCGGCTCCGCCGAGGGCGTGCTCACGCTGGTGCGCGCGCACGACCGGCGCCCGTTCGCGCTGGCCGACCTGGCCGTCATGCAGGAGGTGGGGCTGCAGCTCGGCCTGGCGATCCGCGCCCAGACCAGCTTCCAGAGTCGTTCGCGGGCGGCGGACGCGCTGTCGGCGAGCGTCGCGCCCCGCAAGCTGCCCGACGTGCCCGGCTACGAGGCGGCGGCCGTCTACCATCCCGGGTCGTCGGTGGGCGCGGAGTTCTACGACGTGTTCCCGGTGTCGTGCGGGTGGGGGTTCGCGCTGGGCGGGGCCGTCGGCAAGGGCGAGGAGGCCGCGTCGGTCAGCGCGATGGTACGCGGCGGCCTGCGGGTGCTCGGCGTCTGGGAGTCCGACCCCGACCTGGTGATGCGCAAGGTCAACGAGGCCCTGGTGGCGCAGGGCACCGGCATGTTCGTGATGGTCGTCGCGGGGTTCGTGAAGGGGCGCGAGATCCGGCTGTCGTCGGCCGGGCACCATCCCGCCGCGCTGCTGCAGGCCGACGGCGGCGTGCGCTTCGCCGCGGGCGGCGGCGTGCCGCTCGGCCTCGCGCCCGAGGCGGAGACCGGGGCGGAGAAGCTGACGGTGGCCGCGGGCGAGACGCTGGTGCTGTATTCGGAGGGCCTGGTCTCCTCCAGGAACGAGCACGGCGAGCCGTACGGCGAGGAGCGGCTGGCCGACGTGCTCGGCCGGTGCGCGGGGCAGTCGCCGGCCACCGTGGTCAAGGCGCTGGAGGCGGACCGGCACGCGTTCTCGGGCGGCCAGGTGTGGGACGAGATCGTCATTCTCGCGCTCCGGGGCGTCTGACCTGCGAAGTCAGGATGTCTGATCTGTGGGGGTTTGCTAGCGCGTCAAACCTGGGTATGGTCGAAAGCGTAGACATGTGCCTAAGACGCAGGCGCACCTTTCAGTCTTTCTTCGCTGAGGTGTGCCATGAATATCGCGATCGTCGCTTCCGCCGAGGGCAACCGGCGTGACCGCATCCTTTCCGTCGCCCGCGAGCTCGGCCGTGAACACCACGTCACCGTCTACTCCCGCCGTGACAGCACCGAGGGCAAGCCCAAGACGCGGGTGGCCCCGGGGGTCACGTTGGAGCAGATCGACGTGGGCCCGGCCGAGGAGCTGTCGGCCGACGCCGTCGTGCCGTACCTGAACGACGTCGGCGAACACCTCATGCGGCGATGGAGCCAGGACCGGCCCGATGTGATCCATGCGCATTCGTGGACCGGCGGGCTGGTGGCGGTGGCTGGTGTCAACGGGCTGGGGGTGCCGGTCACGCAGACGTTCCACACGGTCGACACCTCGCACAAGGAGCTGGAGCTGGCCCTGGGCCGCCGGGCCAACGCGGTCATCGCCGGCTCCGGGGACGAGGAGTCGGCCCTGATCCGGCTGGGCGTGCCGCGCGGCCACATCGCCGTCGTCCCGTACGGCGTCGACACCGAACGTTTCCAGCGCCGCGGCGCGGTGGCCACGCGGGGCACGCGCAAGCGGCTCCTGCACGTCGGCCCGCTGACGACGGACCGCGGCGCGGACACCGTCATCCGGGCGCTGCCGGGGCTCGGCGACGTCGAGCTGATCATCGCGGGCGGGCCCGAGCCCGAGGACCTCGACGCCGACAGGGACGCCCGCCGGCTGCGCGCGCTGGCCGAAGAGCTCGAGGTCGCCGACCAGGTGACGCTGCTGGGCCAGGTCCGGCGCTCCGCCGTGCCGAAGCTCATGCGCAGCGCGGACGCCGTGGTGTCGGTGCCGCGCGAGGCCGTGACGGGCATCGTGGCGCTGGAGGCGATGGCCTGCGGCGTGCCGGTGATCGCCTCGGCCGTCGGCGCGCACCTGGACTCCGTCATCGACGGCGTCACCGGCCTGCTGGTGCCGCCGGACCGGCCGGCGCGTACCGCGCGGCTGGCCCGCGAGCTGCTGTGGGACCCGACCCTGCGGACCGCGCTGGGCTACGCGGGGGCCGACCGGGCGCGCTCGCGCTACTCCTGGGAGCGCGTGAGCCAGGAGCTGGTACGGGTGTACGAGGCGGCCTGCGCCTGAACCACCGAAAACCCCGGCAGGCGGCAGAAGCCGCCTGCCGGCACCATGAGGTGGTCAGGACCCGCAGAGCCGGGCGGCCTTGAGCCCCAGGTGCACGGCCAGGCGGTCGTCTCCGTCCGAAAGATCCCGATGGGTGAGACGCTCGGCCTTGCCCAGCCGGTAGTAGAGCGTCTGGCGGTGGATGCCGAGCTCGGCGGCCGTCTTCTGGGCGTGGCCGCCGCGGTCGAGGTAGGCCTCCACGGTCTCGGCCAGCTCGCGGTCCAGGGCCGCGGTCTCGGCCGCCAGCTCGCGCAGGTCCGCCTGGCCGAGCCTGGCCAGCAGGCGGTGCACGCCCAGGTCCTCCCAGCGGGCGACGGGCGCGTAGCGGGGGAAGTGCTCGGCGACGCGCAGGGCGTGGCGGGCCTCGCGCCAGCTGAGCCAGGCGTCGGCCGGGTCCGCCCGGGGCGCGCCGATGCCGGCGGCGGTGCCGTACGCGCTCTGGAGGGTCTGCGCCACCTCGCCCGCGAGGTGGGCGGGGGCGAGCAGGGCGACGGGTGAGCCGGGGCGGGCCAGGACGCCGCGCGGGAGCGTCCAGAGGGCGGCGACGCGCTCCGCCGACTCGCGGACGGCGATGGCCGTGACCGGGCCCGGCACCTCGATGGACGCGCCCGCGCGCTCGGACGGGTCGGCCGAGAAGAGCGCGAGCAGGCCGCGGCCGAGGTCCTGGCGGCTCCTGGCCTCCTGGGCGAGCGCGGCGGCGGCCCTGGCCACCAGCGGCGCGACGGAGTCGAGCGCCGTGAGCGAGCCCGGGTCGAGCAGCCAGAGATAGCCGTAGGTGACCTCGCCGTGGCGCAGCGGCCAGCACACCCTGGCCAGGACCCCGAGCTCGGCGTCGGCGGGGATCCGGACCGGGCCGGAGGCCCTGGCGATGCCGTAGCGCTCGAAGTAGTCGCGCACCTCGCCGGTGGCTCGCCGGCGCAGGATCGACTCCTGGCGGACCGTGTCGATGTCGCCGTGCTGCGCACCGTACGCCAGCAGCCGGAACGAGCGGTCCTCCAGCGTCGCGGACGCCCCCAGCCGGGCGGCGATCTCGTCGACGATCTCTTGCAGGTCTGCCGTGTTGTGCATTTGTATGACAGCCTGCCACATCAGGCGTTACGCGCGTCGATGGCCCCCGCTGAGCTGCGTTTTTACACTTGAGGCATGTTGGGTCAAGTGCTCCTCGCCGTCTCCGGGAGCGGCGTCGTACGTCGTGCCGTGTCGGGCTTTCCGCTCACCAGGAAGGTGGTCGACCGGTTCGTCGCGGGTGAGAGCGTCCAAGAGGCCCGCGACGCCGTCGAGCGCCTGCGCGACATGAAGCTCGCCGTCACCGTCGACCACCTCGGCGAGGAGACGCGCGACGCGCGGGCCGCCGAGGCCACCACGGACGCCTACCTCACGCTGCTCGACGCCGTCCGGCCGCTCGGCCTCGGCACCCGGGGAGAGGTGTCGGTGAAGCTGTCGGCCGTGGGGCAGCGGCTCGACGACGCGATGGCGCTGGAGCACGCCCGCGAGATCTGCGCCGCGGCGGCGCGCGGCGGCTCGACCGTCACGCTCGACATGGAGGATCACACCACCGTCGACTCGACGCTGTCCATCCTGCGCAAGCTGCGCGAGGACTACCCGTCGACCGGGGTGGCGATCCAGGCGTACCTGTTCCGCAGCGAGGCCGACTGCCGCGACCTGGCCGCCGAGGGCTCCCGGGTGCGCCTGGTCAAGGGCGCCTACCGCGAGCCCGCCTCCGTCGCCCACCAGGGCAGGAGCGCCGTGGACAAGGCGTACGTGCGATGCCTGCGGATCCTCATGGCGGGGAAGGGTTACCCCATGGTGGCGACGCACGACGGGCGCATGATCGCGATCACGGAGCTGCTCGCCGACCGCTTCGGGCGGACGATCGGCGACCACGAGTTCCAGATGCTCTACGGAATCCGGACCGACCTGCAGGAGTCCCTGGCCGGGGCCGGCCACACGGTCCGCGTCTACGTCCCCTACGGCGACGACTGGTACGGCTACTTCATGCGCCGCCTCGCGGAGCGCCCCGCCAACGTCGCCTTCTTCCTTCGCGCCCTTGGGGGTAAGTAATGGATGCCATCAGCAACGTTCCCGTTCCGGCCAACGAGCGCATCTACGGCTACGCGCCGGGCAGCGCCGAGCGGTCGGCGCTGGAGGATCGCATCAAGGAGCTGGCCGGGTCGTCCGTCGACCTGACCATGACCATCGACGGCGAACAGCGCCTCGGCGCCGGCGCCCCCATCGACGTGGTGCAACCGCACAACCACGCCGCCGTCCTGGGCCGTACCAACGACGCTACGGCCCGGGACGTGCAGGACGCCGTCGACGCGGCGCTGCGGGCGGCGCCCGCGTGGCGGGCGCTGTCGTTCGACGAGCGGGCGGCGATCTTCCTGAAGGCCGCGGACCTGCTGTCCGGGCCGTGGCGGGCGACGCTCAACGCGGCGACCGTGCTGGGGCAGTCGAAGTCGGTGCAGCAGGCGGAGATCGACTCGGCCTGCGAGCTGATCGACTTCCTGCGCTTCAACGTGGCCTACGCGCGCCAGCTCTACGCCGACCAGCCGATCTCCTCGCCCGGCGTGTGGAACCGGATGGAGTACCGGCCGCTCGAAGGCTTCGTGCTGGCGATCACGCCGTTCAACTTCACCGCCATCGCCGGAAATCTGCCGACCTCCGCGGCGCTGATGGGCAACGTCGTCGTCTGGAAGCCGTCGCCCACCCAGCAGTTCGCCGCGCACTTCACCATGCGGCTGCTGGAGGCGGCGGGTCTGCCTCCCGGTGTGATCAACATGGTCACCGGCAACGGCCAGGCCGTCTCCGAGGTGGCGCTCGCGCACCCGGCCCTGGCCGGGATCCACTTCACCGGCTCCACGGCGACGTTCCAGCACCTGTGGAACACCGTCGGCCGGAACATCGCCTCCTACCACGGCTACCCGCGCCTCGTCGGCGAGACCGGCGGCAAGGACTTCGTGCTGGCCCACCCGTCCGCCGACCCGGCCGTGCTCTCGACGGCGCTGATCAGGGGCGCCTTCGAGTACCAGGGGCAGAAGTGCTCGGCGGCCTCGCGGGCGTACGTGCCGCGCTCGGTCTGGAACCGGATGCGCGACGACTTCGTGGCCACGGCCGAGTCGCTGACCGTGGGCGACGTGGCGGGCGACCTGTCGACGTTCATGGGCGGGGTCATCGACGCCCGGGCCTTCGCCAAGCACAAGGAGGCCATCGACCGGGCGCGGGCGGCCGCGCACATCGACGTCCTCACCGGCTCGTACGACGACAGCGTCGGCTACTTCGTCAAGCCGACGATCCTGGAGTCGGCCGACCCCGCCGACGAGATCTTCGTCAAGGAGTACTTCGGGCCGATCCTGGGCGTGCACGTCTACGAGGACCGCGACTTCGACGCGGTGCTCGACCAGATGGAGGGCATCGCCCCGTACGCGCTGACCGGGTCGATCATCGCCCAGGACCGGTACGCGATCGCGTCCGCGTCCGACCGGCTGCGCTTCGCGGCGGGCAACTTCTACGTCAACGACAAGCCGACGGGCGCGGTCGTGGGCCAGCAGCCGTTCGGCGGCGCCCGCGCCTCGGGCACCAACGACAAGGCGGGCTCGATCTTCAACCTGATCCGCTGGGTGAACGCCCGCACGATCAAGGAGACGTTCGTCCCGCCCACCGACCACCGTTATCCACACATGGGCTGATTTTTCCGCCCTTCCGCACCCATGAGCCCTCCGGTCCTGCCCCGGGGGGCTCATGGCGTAATGTGCAATGTTTGTGTCGTTGACGCCCTGACAGGCCCGCCACCAGCATGAAGACATGCAGCGACGGGTTCTCATGGTGGTCTTCCCCGGCTTCCAGCTGCTCGACCTGGCCGGTCCGGCCGACGTGTTCGCGACGGCGGCGCTGCTGGCGCCCCAGGACGGGTACCGGGTCGAGGTGGCGGCCGTGCGGGCCGGTCCCGTGCCCTCAGGGAACGGCATCGCCGTCACGGCCCGCGCCCTCGGCGAGGTCGCCGGGCCCGTCGACACGCTGATGGTCGTGGGCGGGATGTCGGTCCCCGAGCAGCTGCGCGACCGGGAGCTCGTCGAGGCCGTCGCCAGGCTGGCCGGGGGCGCGCGGCGGGTCGCGTCCGTGTGCAACGGCGCGTTCCTGCTGGCCGAGGCCGGGCTGCTGGACCACCGGCGGGCCACCACGCACTGGCTCGCCGCCCGCGAGCTCGACGCCCGCTACGAGTGCGTCGAGGTGGACGCCGACCCCCTCTACATCGAGGACGGCAACGTCTGGACCTCGGCGGGCGTGCTGTCCGGCGTGGACCTCGCGCTCGCGCTGGTGGCCAGGGACCACGGCCACGCGCTCGCCCGCGACGTCGCCCGCGGCCTCGTGGTGTATCTGCACCGGCCGGGCGGGCAGAGCCAGTTCAGCACCCCGATGCGGGCCATGACGCCGCGCAGCGAGCCGCTGAGGGAGCTGCAGGCCTACATCGACGCGAACCCCGCCGCCGACCTGAGCGTGCCCGCGCTCGCCGACCGGGCGGGGATGAGCGAGCGCCACTTCTCCCGCGTCTTCACCCAGCAGACCGGCCTGTCGCCCGGCCGGTACGTCGAACGCAGCCGCGCCGAGGCCGCCAGGCGGCTCCTGGAGGTCACCGCCCACCCGCTGGACCGGGTGGCCAGGGAGTCGGGGCTCGGCACGCCGGAGACCCTCTACCGCGTCTTCCGCCGCCACTGGCGGATCTCACCCGGCGACCACCGTCGCAGGTTCCAGTCGAAGGAGAAGTAAGCGATGCATGTGGCGATCCCGCTCTATCCCCGCTTCACGGCGCTCGACGCGGTCGGGCCTTACACGGTGCTGGCCTTCGCGCCCGGCTGGACGGTCACGTTCGTCGCGGCCGAGGCCGGGCCGGTGACCGATGACCAGGGCACGCTCACCCTCACCGCCACGGCCTCCTACGAGGACCTGCCCCGCCCCGACGTGATCGTGGTCCCGGGTGGCCCGGGGACGTTCGACGCCATGTCCGACGAGGCGCTGCTGGGCTGGCTCCGGCAGGCCCACGAGCACAGCCGGTGGACGACCTCGGTGTGCAGCGGCTCGTTCGTGCTGGCGGCGGCCGGGCTGCTGGAGGGGCTGAGGGCGACCAGCCACTGGGCGGCCCTCGAGATGCTGCCGCAGTACGGGGCCGAGCCGGTGAGCGAGCGCGTCGTCACCGAGGGGAAGATCGTGACCGCGGCGGGGGTCTCGGCGGGGATCGACATGGCGCTGACGCTGCTGGCCCAGGCCACTGACGTGACGACGGCGCAGGCGGTGCAGCTCGTGATCGAGTACGACCCGCACCCGCCGTTCGACGCCGGCTCGCCCAGGACGGCGCCGGAGGGCCTGACCGAGCTGGCCGCCAAGCTCATCAGCTGAACTTCCCGGCGCTCGCCCCCGTTCCCGTGGGACGGGGGCGCGGCCGTGTCTAGGGTGTGCCCTCCTCCGCCGGCCCCCGGCCGGCGCCCACCGGCAGCACGTCGAAGTGGATGACCACGCGCCCCGTGGCCGGATCCGGCGAGCCGGTCTCCCTCCCGTCCGACAGCGCGCGGTACCTCTCCATCACCTCGAACACCTCGTCCCGCAGCGCCGCGGTCTCCTCAGGCGTGAGCCGCAGCGACCGCCGCCCGAACCCGCTCGCCCGCACCCACTCCTCGGGCGCCCGCGACTCCTCCTCGCGCCAGCGCGCCAGCTCCGCGCCCCGCTGGCGCACCAGGTCGTCCAGCAGGACCTCGATCGCCTCGGCCGTCTCTGGGTCGGAATCCGGCTCCCCGTAGGAGAACCCGCCGGGCGTGATGCGCCAGTACTTCTCCTTGCCGCGCCCCATCCCCGGCGCGACCTCGATCATGCCGTGCCCGGCCAGCTCCCTCAGGTGGTAGCTCGTGGCGCCGGTGTTCTGCCCGAGCAGGGCGGCGAGCTTGGTGGCCGTGGAGGGGCCGTGCTCGTCCAGCAGCTCGTAGATCCGCAGTCGCAGCGGGTGAGCGAAGGACTTCAGGGCGTTCGCGTCGAGCGTGCGGGCCGAATACCTCTTGCTCTGCATCACCATGCAAGCCTATCTTTGCAAAGAAAACTGTGCACACTTTCCCTTACACACTATCGGAGTCAGTCGTGGGGCGTTCTTTCGGATTTCTCTGGTCCTCCACCGCTCTGTCGAACCTGGCCGACGGCGTCCTGAAGGTCGGCGCGCCGCTGCTGGCCGTGTCGATGACCCGTTCGCCCACGCTGGTGTCGCTGGTGGGGGCGGCCGCGACGGTGCCGTGGCTGCTGCTCGCGCTGCACGCCGGGGCCGTCGCCGACCGGGTCGACCGCCGCCGCGTCATGGTCCTGGCCAACGCCGGGCGGGCCGTGGCCCTGTCCGTCGCCGGGCTGGCGGCCCTGCTCGGCCTGCTCGACCTGTGGGTGCTGCTGGCGGCGCTGCTCCTGGCCGGCGTGGCCGAGGTGTTCGCCGACACCTCGGCGCAGTCGATCCTGCCCATGACCGTCCCCCGGGACCAGCTCACCAGGGCGAACGGCCGGGTCTCCACCGCCCAGATGATCGGCAACGACTTCGTCGGGGCCCCGGTGGCGGGCCTGCTCGTCGTGGCGCTCCCGGCCGTCGTCGTCGGCGCCCCTGCCCTCCTGTACGGCGCCGCGGGCCTGCTGTTGCTGGGCATGCGCGGCACGTACCGGATGGACGCCCCCCGGGCGCAGGGGCGGCCGCTGCGGCGGGACATCGGTGAGGCGCTGCGGTACCTGTGGTCCCATCGGGTGCTGCGGAGCCTGGCCATCACCGCCGGGCTGCTGAACCTCGCCAACTCCGCCTACTTCGCCGTCTTCGTCCTGTGGGCCGTCGGCGACGGGTCGCGGATCGGCCTGGAACCGGGCGAGTACGGCCTGATGACGTCCGCGTTCGCCGCCGGGGCGATCCTGGGGTCGCTGCTGTCGGGGCGGGCGGCGGGGCGCTTCGGGGAGCTGCGCACGCTCGTGTGGGCGTGGCTGGTGAACAGCCTCCTGCTCATCGTGCCGGTGATCGTGCCCTCCCCGTGGACGCTCTTCCCGGCGGCCGTCCTGTGGGGCGTGTCGGGCGGGGCGGGCAACGTCCTGGTGGTCTCGGCCCGGCAGCGGCTGATCCCGGCCGAATTGCTCGGGAGGGTCAATTCGGCATACCGCCTCGTCGGCATGGGTGGGATGCCGCTCGGGGCGGCTCTGGGGGGCGTCGTGGCCGAGTTTGCGGGGCTTGGTGCCGTCCTCGTGGGCGCCACTGGAGTATGTTTGTCGGGTGTCGGACTGGTGTGGCGCGCGTTGTCTGATCGAATTTCTAGGCCGTTGACCAGCGCACCCGCACTTTCCGACATATCAGGATCACGTTAGGCACCCTACGGCCGGTGCTGAAGTGACATGATTATCCCCGAGCAAGAGGGGATGGTATGCGGGAGATCGGCGGACGGTACCTCCTGAACGAGGAGGCCGGTCGTGGGGGTATGGGAGTCGTCTGGCGCGCGTTCGATCAGCTCCTCCACCGTACGGTGGCGCTTAAGGAGCTGACCTTGGCCGGTGAGGCCGAGATGGTGCGACGCCGGGTGCTGCGTGAGGCCAGGATGGCTGCCGGGCTGACGCACCCTAACATCGTCACGGTCCACGACCTGATCGAAGAGGGCGGCAAGCTCTGGATCGTGATGGAATACCTTGACGGGCTCTCGTTGCACCAGTTGCTCTCGCAGGTGGGCACCTTACCGGCCCAGTCGGTCGCCGCGATCGGGCAGCATCTGCTCGCCGCGCTGCGTACCGCCCACCAGGCAGGAGTGCTGCACCGCGACGTGAAGCCCGCCAACGTGATGCTGACCGGTGACCGGGTGGTGCTGACCGACTTCGGCATAGCGACCGCCGAGGGAGACATCCGGATGACCAGGTCCCGCCGGTTGCGGGGCACTCCGGCGTTCATGGCGCCCGAGCGGCTGCACGGGGGGCCGGCCAGTAAGGAGGCCGACATGTGGTCCTTCGGCGCCACGCTCTACAGCGCGGTCGAGGGCCAGCCGCCCTACCCGGGCCAGGACGCGGCCACGGTGCTCGGCATGGCCCGCAGCGGCCCGTACCCGCCGCCTCGGCGGGCCGGGGTGATGCGGCCGCTGATCGAGGGGCTGCTCCACCACGACCCGGTGCGACGCTACACGCCCGACCAGACGGCGGGCCTGCTGGCCGGCATGCGCGCCAGCTCGTTCCAGGCCGCCATCTGACCCGGATCGACCTGGATCGCAGCCTTCTGCCGGGTCGCCTGCCCGGCAGATTCTCGTTCTTCGACCAGATCGCGCACGGCCTGCTCGACCGTCCTCATACGCCGGCCGTCGGCGTACAGGGACGCGGCTCAGAGCGCCAGAAGACGGCCACGGCGGCGGCGCATACGAGCCCGGCGAGCGCGAGAACGCCGCCTACGCCCCTGACGTCCGGCACGATCGGCGAGTGCGAGAACTCCGCGCACACCCCTGACGTCCGGCGCGATCGGCGCCCGGCCGCGCAGTCGCGCTCCGGCGCTCCGGCGCTCCGCGGCCGCCGCGGCCGGAACCGGACGAGGTGCGCACGATGGGCGACGGGGGCGAGCCCCGCCGGGTCATTCCGTCCGGCCTCCTCGCTCGCGACGCCGACACGGTGTTCGGCACTGCGCGTTACGACGCCGCGGCTTGAGGGGACCGGTGCGGAGCCGGCGGCCATGATCTCGCACTTCCGATGTGCGCTAAGGTTGTGACGTCCCGCTCCGCATGGGGCGGTCGACACGACCGGGACGTAGCGCAGCTTGGTAGCGCACTTGACTGGGGGTCAAGGGGTCGCAGGTTCAAATCCTGTCGTCCCGACCAGATTCTTGCTGGTCGAGCAGGGTGTCACTCATCAGGGTGGCACCTTTTCGCATTGGTGAGTGACCAACTGAGTGATCACCGGGCGAAGAGGGTGTCCATCGCCGCAGCTCCTTGCAGGAGTACGGGGCGGATCTGCTTGCGGTAGACGGCTTCGGTGACGGCCGTCCCGCTGTGGCCGATCAGGCGGGCGATGTCCTCCAGCGGGACGCCGGAGTCGGAGAGCAGCGAGACGAATCCCGAAGCCGACCTATCCCCACGGGAACTCGCTGACAACGGCATAGACCTGGTGATCTAGGTGCGACCGTAAAGCTCTCGGATGTACCGATAGCTTTGTGGCACCCTGCGGGCGGCCTCCTCGTCGTCTTCTGGGTCCCAATCCTCATCAGTGGGATTGGGCAATGCGCGGAGCACATAGCCGCGAGCCTCTAGGGCATCGAACAAAGCGTCACTGTCTGTGCCTGTCATTTTCTCCCAAGCCTTGGGGGCCACATAGGACAGGCATTCGAACTCTGGCCAGTCGTCGTCAGTCCGGGGAGTTCGATCTCGCTGCATGGCCAGGAAGCGCTGAACCTCCGGCACGTCCGCAAGCGTGTCCGGATCGTCCGCGACCTTTTCGAAGGTCTCCCGACCGAGGCCGACCAGCCACATCTGGAAATACCAGAAGCTGTCATCGCCGCCTGCCAGAGATAAGACGATTGCGGCTCCCCACATCAAATAGGTGTCGACCTTGCGCCGCGCTTCCAGAATCCATGCCTGGAAGTCGATGATCTCCTCGGCGGAACGTCGCGCCAACTGCTCTTCCAGCCACCTCAGCCGCTCTTCCCTCCCGTCGGTCTCACGCGCGGACCGCTCGATCAGATTCCAGAACTCGTCCATGTCCATAACCGGCGATCATGGCAGGAGGCGACGACGAAATCGACGGCGAGCCGGCTCATAGTTTCTTTACTGGTTCGCCCGCCGCACCCCCTGGCCGCCGCAGTCGAACACCGCGCCGACCACTGACGCTGCCGCCAAGACCGCTTTGATCACCGGCCCGGCCGCAGGCATAGGGCATCTCACAATCGTGATCATCTGGGTGAGGGGTGATGCCCTGACGATCGCCTGATGATGGCTGATCCCCGTACGGGGTCGGGGGCGATCGACGGTCCGGCACTTCGTTCCTCAGCACCGGCCCACCGGGCGACCTGAGCTTAGGTCAGGACGTGAGATCGGCAGTTGCCGAAGACGGGGGAGGAACGGGCCGGGAGTTCCCGGATTGCTTCTGGCAGGCGTGGTGACGCCGTCCTTCCAGATCTCAAGCCATCACGCCCGTCTCTAGCGGGCCCTTCCAAACAACAACGCCGTCCAGATCGCCCGAACCTCGCTGATGGGCAAGGGCGATGTCTCATGCACCTTGTGCCTTCCGCCGAGCTGGATGGTTCGCCGTAGGAGTGCCCGCCCGCCGCCCTCGCACAGTTCGTAGACCGTGGCCCTGCAGTGGCAGGTCCAGGCCACCGTGCGCGTCCGCTCCAGCGCGGGGTACGGTTGCCGCCAGTCCAGCCGGGTGCGATCGCGCTGCGCCATGGCTACATGCGGGCTCAGGCACCTATTCGCAAGGGTCACGACGCGCTGTCCGTGACCACCTCGGATGACGGGGTCTTCCTCAGATGTGCGTACCGGAAGGCGACCCGCCGAGCCGCCCGAGCAGGGTCTATCGCTGGATGCCAGGCGTAGGTGAAGCGTCGACGGTGCTGAGCCCAGCCGGTACGCCACCAGTAGCGATCGTCTTTGCACCACACGACCAGGCCCACCCAGACCGACACCAGCGCCAGCCCGTAACCGTCGTGGACATCGGCCGCGATGCCGTACTGCTTCAGCGCCTTGCGCAGTTCTTCGGCGAGGTCGAGCGGGGTCATCGACACGACATCCAATGCCCTGTCCTGACGGCCCGCTGTGACGCTGTTCGCGGGGATCGGAGCGCCTCTAGAGTTGTCCATGGGTCGCACCTCCAGTGTGCGATCAAGGAACCCGTACGGCGTGTCAGCGCCTGCGGGTTCCGCCTTTTCACGGTCCTCTCATGACATCTCCCGGTAGCCCCGCACCGACAGTGCGAGTAAGGGAGACTGGGGAGACAGGCGGACCCCAAGTCCTCCGAGGTGCGCACAATGGATAGCGTTCCGGTCTGGGCGATACGGTTGCGCGCCGAAAGGCGTGGCAAGTTGTGGACACAGCGAGACATGGCCAAGCACCTTGCCGACGCGGCCGACCCACGCACCAGGGCTCGTCTGCCCGAGCGGGAATCCCTGATCCGTATGATCAAGGATTGGGAGGCCGGCAGGCATCAGCCCAAGGACCCCTATCGATTGCTCTACTGCCGGGTGCTCGGTATGGGGGAAGCCGAGTTGTTCGCCGATGACGCAGAAGCAACGGTGCAGGACAACGCTTGCTTCGAAGGCGAGATCGAGGCGTTGGAGCTGGGCCGCCGGGTTGCCGCGAGCGATGTGGGTAACGAGACGCTTGACCGGCTGGAACTGGCCGTCGATGATCTTGCGATGGCCTACCAGGGAACACCGCCGGCCGAGTTGCTGAAACGAGCACGCGAGCACCTGTCTTACGTTTCGCATCTGATCAACGCGAAGAAGACACTCATCGAGCACCGCCGCCTGCTCACAGCCGGTGGCTGGCTGTCCTTGCTGGCTTCCACCTGCTATATCGACCTTCGCCAGTTCAATGCCGCCGCAACATGGCTTCGGACATCCGCCCAGCTGGCAAAGCATGCTGAGCATCCCGAGATCGCGGCATGGTGCCTGGAGACGGCGGCCTGGCAGGCGATCACCGCCGGCGACTACCGCCGAGCCTTGACCCTGACTCAGGGGGCTCAGGTGATCGCGCCACGTGGAAGTTCCGCCTACATCCAGGCGACCGCACAGGAAGGCCGGGTATGGGCACGGCTCGGATCCGGCCCGGAGACACGTGATGCGCTGAACCGTGTCGCCCGGCTGGTCTCGTCGTTGTCGATGCCCGAGCATCCCGAGCATCACTACCGATACGACCCCTTCAAGAGCGACGCATACGTCGCGACCCACACTGTCATGGCTGGGAGATCCGGCCGCGAGTCATACGCCCGGCAGGTGCTCGCGCGTATGGAGTCAGCCGCAGATGGGCTGTTTCGCCCACGCAGGGCGGTATCTGCGCGTCTTGACCTGGCGCTGGCCCTGCTTGCGGCCGATCAGCCCGACGAGGCCGGTCGGCTTGCCCTCATGACGATGACCAGCGGCGTGCTGGTGCCGTCCAACTATTGGAGGGCACACGAGGTGATCAGCGCCATCGAAACGCTCCGCATGCCGGAAGCCACAGAACTGCGCGAGGCGTATCGAGAACTGAGCGGTCCCGAGTAGAGGGCTCGGTGGAGCGGGGCGTCCATGCAGAAACGAAGGTGCGCGGACGAGCGGCCTTATAAGTGAATCGCCCCGGGTTCGGTGGGTACCAGGCCCTGGGCCAGTACTTCCGCATCTGCGGGCCGATATGGAATGATCCTTCTCTGCATCAATCATGTCGAAGGATCACGTATGTCCATCAGGGCGATCGCGTTCATTGCCTTCCTTTTTATTGGTGCCGGTGTGCTTGCTGGTGTGATGCCCCTTACCGAAGGTGGCTCGGAGTGCGGTTCGGCCTTCATCTCGCCGTCCAATTCTGCCGGTCAGGACCATGTGAACGAGTGCGAGGATGTTCGCAATCTCGTTCAGATCCCAACAACGATTTTGCTGGCCGTCGGCGGTGTGCTGCTACTCGCGGCCTTCTTCTTGGATGTGCGTCTGACTGTGGAGAGACATCGAAGAGAAGAGCAGCAAAGCGCAGCGCCCGGGATTCGTGACGAAGATATCGGCCGGCCGTTGGGTGACTAGCTGAGTGACAATCGTCAGCGACAAGCGTGGACGTCACCGGATCGCCCCATACAGTGTTGCCAGGTCAAACCCGCTACAGGTCATGATCGGGGCCCTGTAGGGACGTCCTCCGGGGTCAGGTCTCGTCCTCCGGGGCGAAGCGCAGGCCCGGTGGGGCGATGCCGCGCCACAGGTACGTCGTGACCTCCTGGCCCGCGGCGGGTTCGCCGGCCGCGTCCGCGGGGGCGGGCCAGCCGAGTCCCCGGTAGACGCGGCGCCGGTGCAGGTCGAAGACGGACTGCACGAGCAGCCCGTACGCGCGGGCCTTGGCGAGCATGGCGCCGTAGTAGACGGCGGGGCAGCCGATGAGGGCGACCAGCAGGGCCCACCGGTTCCAGGGCGTCCAGACGGCGAAGAGCAGGCACCACAGCCACAGCCGGGCGGCGTCGTCGAGGCCCTTGCGCGCCAGGGTGAGCTCCGCCTGGGTCTCCTTGTCCAGCGAGAGCCACAGGTGGGGCCAGCACAGGACGGGGTCGAGGCCGTACCGGGCGCGGGGACGGTTCTCGGCGGCGCGCAGGATGTTGCCCAGGCGGGTGGGCATGGTGGAGGAGGCCTCCGCAGGGAGGTCGAAGAGCTGCTGTTCGGCGATCGCCCGCAGGCGCTCGTCCTCGGGGTCCGCCTCGCCGTGGAACGCCTTGGCGGTCAGCTCCCGCAGGCTCTTCGCGACGCGCTCGCGGCGGCGTACGGTCTGCTCCCGCAGCGGGGCCGCGAGCAGCTCGGGCCAGTAGCCTTCGAGCAGGCGGAGCACGGGCAGCGTCAGGTGCTCGGCCAGGACCGCCGAGGCCGCGACGAGCATGAGCACGGCGGCGAGCAGGAGCACCTGCAGCACCGTCGGGAGGGCGGCCAGGCCGGTGGCCCAGGTGCTGCCGTACCCGGCGGTCCACAGGGCGAGCAGGCCGCCGGCCCAGAAGGCGAAGGCGGGGGTGAGGACGCGGGGGGCGAGCTGTTCGACGAGGCCGGCGCCGAGGCTCTGGCCGATCGGGTTCACGGGCCCGTCCCGCCCCCGTGCTCGCGGACCAGGGGGACACCGTCATTGGGGCAGGCGGGGACGGGGTCGGACAGGTCGAGGTGGAACCATTCGTAGCCGTCCTGCGGGCAGACGTACCTGGGCGGCATCGGCGCGCGGCCGAGGCCCGGGGGCGGTTGCACGCCGAGACCGCTCTCGCCGCCGGCCAGTTCGGCGGCGCGCCGGCGGAGGGCAGGGTGGCGGTGCAGGACGTCGAGGAGCTCCTCCTCGACCGGCTCGCCGGCGCGCCCGCGCTCGACCAGGCCGGACAGCTCCTCGGCTACGGTGGCCACGTCGCCGGGGGGCAGCAGCGCGGGCAGCTCGGCGAGCAGCCGGTCGGCGAGTTCGACCGTGGCGGCTTCCTCCATCGAGCTTCCCTCCCGTTGGCGTCCGACGCCGGCGTGGCCGGTTGTGGTCGCCTGCGGCCGCGTCATGCCCTCGGTGGACGTCGGGCGCATCCATCGTCGCGCGGCGCGGAGGACGCCGGCGGGCGACAGGCCGTCGCGACGACGATTTTCGTAAAAGGCGACCATCAGGAGAAGGGCGCGGGATCAGCGTTCCGGTGGACGCCCGCCCACGGCGTGGAGCGGCCTGCGGGTCAGAAGAGGGTCAGCGGGTCTGTGGGCTCGGGTTCGGGGAGCGGGGGCAGGGCGGGGAGGCGGGCGCGTACCGCTTCGTGGAAGTCGCGGGCCAGCTTCGGCGCGTCGGCGTTGTCCGGGGTGTGGACGAAGAACGTGGGGGAGCGGCCCTCCCGCAGCCAGTCCGCGACCGTGTCCAGCCAGGGGCGCCAGCCCTCGACGGTGCGGGCCTCGGCGTCCCGGCCCAGGTAGCGGACGATCGGGTGGCCGGTGAGGGCGCGCGTGCGGCGGGGCACGCGGGGCTTCTTCGTCCACGCATCGCGCTCGGCGTCGCTGGTCGGCGGGCTCTGGAAGAGCGTCGTGGTGTCGAACGGGACCCACTCGGCGTCCGCGGCCGACAGGACGCGCTCCAGGAGCCGTTCGGACCGCTCGTCCTCGAAGAACGCGCGGTGGCGGACCTCGACGGCGTACCTGTGGGAGCTGGGGAGCCGGCGGAGGAACGCCGCCAGCGTGCCGAGGTCGGTGGGGGAGAAGGAGCCGGGCAGCTGGATCCAGAGCGCGTGGGTGCGCGGGCCCAGCGGCTCGATCGCGTCCAGGAAGGCGTGGAGGTGCTCGTCGGCGCCCGTCAGGCGGTGCTCGTGGGTGATGGGCCTGGGGAGCTTGACGACCATGCGGAAGTCGGGGGCGGTCTGCCGGGCCCATGACTCCACCGTGCCGCGCGCCGGGGTCGCGTAGAAGGTCGTGTTGCCCTCCACCGCGTCGCACCAGGTCGCGTACGAGCGCAGCCGCTCGCCGGGCGGGAGCTGGTCGGGGAGGAATCGACCTTGCCAGCGCGCATGAGTCCACATCGCGCATCCCACGTGAAGCCGCATGCTCTCGACGGTATCGGAGATCCACCGCGACGCCGCGCTGGGCCTGGTGCGCGACGCTGACGTCGCCCCGCGAGGAGCTGCCTCACGGGGCGGCGGCAGTCCCGCTTGACGGTGCCGGTCGAACGTCCTACTCGTCGTCGTCCGGCGGAACCGGTTTCGGAGGGATGGGAATGGGGGGCTGGGCCCCTATGGCGGCCGGCACTGTGGCGGCCACCTGGTGGACTGTGGTCGCGCCGGCCGGTGGTGTGGCGAGCGAGGCCGAGGTGATGACCGTGGATGCCGCCAAAGCGGTGGCGGCGAGCAGGCGTACGAGCATCAGAGATCACTCCCTGACGTGCTGTGAGCTGACGGAGGGCTTCCCCGGGAAACGCCGGTACGGCGTACTTCTCACGGTAGCGGGGGCGGCCCGCGGAGTCTCCCGGCAGGAGGCAAAGCCTTCCCCAGGCAGGCGCGCGGCGACCTGCCGGCGGCGGAGCGCGCGTACGCCGCCTCAGGCGAACCGCCAGCGGGTCGCACCGTGCGGTTCGGCCGTGGCGACGCCGAACGCGACGCGCATCGAGAACCGGTAGAGGTGCCACGGCGCCGGGCCCGCGCTGGGCGCGCTGTACGGTGCCGTGATCGTGTCGCCCTCGGCGCTCGCCGGCCAGCCGTGCTCGGCGTACAGGGCGGCCACGCGCTCCACCGTGGCGGCGTCGGTGACCCGGTGCGCGGTGCCTTCGAGGTTCAGGTCGATGCCGTCGAGCCGGACGGAGACGGTGCAGTTCGGATCGGCGCTCAGGTTGCGGGCCTTGCGGGCGCCGGGGCCGGTCGTGAAGTGGAGGGCGCCGTCGTACCAGATGGCGCCGACGCCCGCGGCGTGCGGCCGGCCGTCGGGCCGTACGGTGCCGAGGAACCAGGTGATGTCCGCCCCCGCCGAGCTGGAGAGCACGGCGTGGGCGCGGTCCCAGGGCAGCGGGTCGTGGTCGTAGCGGTCGAGGTTGGTGACTTCGACGGGCAGGTGCTCGGTCATCGGAACCCTCCGGGCGTCGTGCGGTGAGTCGGTCATGTGAACAGACCGGCTGGCGGGGCGGAACTCATCGGTGGGCAGTTGTCATACGAGTGATGGCTTCGTATGATGACTGACAACATCGCCTACCCCACTTGGACCGCCATGGCCGCCGACCGCATCCGCCACGTCTCGCTCTCCTCCGTCACGCTTCCGCTCGACGTCCCCGTCAGTGACGCCAAGGTCCTCACCGGGCGGCAGAAGCCGATGACCGAGATCGCCTTCCTCTTCGCCGAGATCACGACCGAGGACGGCCACGAGGGCACCGGTTTCAGCTACTCCAAGCGGGCGGGCGGCCCCGCGCAGTACGCCCACGCCAAGGAGGTCGGGGCGAACCTGATCGGCCAGGACCCCTCCGACATCGGCAAGGTGTACGACACCCTGCTGTGGGCGGGCGCCTCGGTCGGCAGGTCCGGTGTCGCCACGCAGGCGCTGGCCGCCGTCGACGTGGCGCTGTGGGACCTGAAGGCGAAGCGGGCGGGGCTGCCGCTGGCCAAGCTGCTGGGGTCCTACCGCGACTCGGTCCGGACGTACAACACCTCGGGCGGCTTCCTGCACGCGCCCATCGAGGAGGTCAAGGCCCGCGCCACCCAGTCGCTCAAGGACGGCATCGGCGGGATCAAGATCAAGGTCGGCCAGCCCGACACCAAGGAGGACCTGCGGCGGCTGGCCGCGGTGCGCGAGCACCTCGGCGACGACGTGCCGCTCATGGTGGACGCCAACCAGCAGTGGGACCGGCCCACGGCGCTGCGGTTCGGGCGGGCGGTGGAGGAGTTCGGGCTCGTCTGGATCGAGGAGCCGTTGGACGCCTACGACGCCGAGGGGCACGCGCAGCTGGCCGCCGCCCTCGACACGCCCATCGCCACCGGCGAGATGCTCTCCAGCGTGGCCGAGCACGTCCGCCTCATCGAGGCCCGCGCCGCCGACATCATCCAGCCGGACGCCCCGCGCGTCGGCGGCATCACGCCCTTCCTGCGCCTGGCCACCCTCGCCGACCATGCGGGGCTGCAGCTGGCGCCGCACTTCGCCATGGAGATCCACCTCCACCTGGCCGCCGCCTACCCGCGCGAGCCCTGGGTCGAGCACTTCGAATGGCTCAACCCGCTGTTCAACGAGCGGCTCGAGACCCGCGACGGCCGCATGATCGTCCCCGACCGGCCGGGGCTCGGGTTCACGCTCAGCGAGCAGTGCCGCGAGTGGACCGTGGACAGCGTCGAGTTCGGGAAGGCCTGAGACCCATGGGTGACCGTGTCGCGTCGGTGCGGTTCGGCCACTACGCCGTGCCGCTGGCGCATCCGGTGAGCGATGCCAAGGTCGCCACGGGGCGCCAGCGGCCCCTGGCCGCGATCGACGTGCTGACCTGCGAGATCACGACGGACGACGGGCTCGAGGGGCTCGGGTTCTCGTACACGACGCGGGCGGGCTGCCGCGCGCAGTTCGCCCACGCGAGAGAGGTCGGGGCGAACCTGATCGGCCAGGACCCGTCCGACATCGGCAAGGTGTACGACTCCCTGCTGTGGGCGGGCGCGTCGGTGGGGCGTTCCGGTGTCGCCACGCAGGCGCTGGCCGCCGTCGACGTGGCGCTGTGGGATCTGAAGGCGAAGCGGGCGGGGCTGCCGCTGGCCAAGCTGCTGGGGTCCTATCGGGACTCGGTGCGGACGTACAACACCTCGGGCGGCTATCTGCAGGCGCCGATCGAGGAGGTCAAGGAGCGGGCCGGGCACTCGCTGAAGGACGGCATCGGCGGGATCAAGATCAAGGTGGGCCAGCCCGACACCCGGGAGGACCTGCGGCGGCTGGCCGCGGTGCGCGAGCATCTCGGGGATGACGTGCCGTTGATGGTGGACGCCAACCAGCAGTGGGACCGGGCGACGGCGTTGCGGTTCGGGCGGGCGGTGGAGGAGTTCGGGCTCGTCTGGATCGAGGAGCCGCTGGACGCCTACGACGCCGAGGGGCACGCGCAGCTGGCCGCCGCCCTCGACACGCCCATCGCCACCGGCGAGATGCTCTCCAGCGTGCCCGACCTCGTGCGGCTCATCGAGCTGCGCGCAGTCGGCTTCCTGCAGCCCGACGTGCCGCGGGTGGGCGGCATCACGCCCTATCTCAAGGTCGCCGCGCTGGCCGACCACGCGCACCTGCAGGTCGCGCCGCACTTCGTGATGGAGATCCACGTCCACCTGGCCGCCGCCTACCCGCGCGAGTCCTGGGTGGAGCACATCGAGTGGCTGTCGCCGCTGTTCGAGGAGCGGCTGGAGATCGAGGGAGGGCGCATGATCGTTCCCGACCGTCCGGGGCTCGGCCTCAGCCTCGCCGGCGGGGCCGCGGACTGGCGGCTCGACCAGGTCGAGTTCCGTACGGCGGCCGGGTAGGTTGTCACCCGTGCCGCCAGATCAGAGGCTCGACCGCGACAGCGGGCGCGGGCTCGCGCATGAGCTCGTCGAACGGCTCAAGTCGCGCATCCTCGCCGGCGAGATCGAGCCCGGCCAGAAGCTGCCGACGGAGTCCTCGCTCGTCGAGGAGTTCGGCGTGAGCCGCACGGTGGTCCGCGAGGCCATCTCGCGGCTCCAGGCGGCCGGGCTGGTCGAGACGTTCCAGGGGCGGGGCTCGTTCGTGCTGGCGCTGCCCGCCTCCACGGCCTTCTCGGTCGAGCCCTCCCAGATCCGCACCCATCGCGACGTCCTCGACATGATCGACTTCCGGATCGGCGTCGAGTCGGAGTCGGCGGGGCTGGCCGCCGAGCGCCGCACCGACCTGCAGCTGAAGGCCATCGAGCGGGCCCTGGTCGACCTCGGGCGCTCCGGCGAGCAGCCCAGCAGCGCCGTCGAGGCCGACTTCCAGTTCCATCTCAAGATCGCGCTGGCCTCGGGCAACCGGTTCTACTCCGACCTGCTGGCGTCCTTCGGGCCCATGGTGATCATGCTGCCGCGCACGCGGCTGGAGCACGCGTACACGGTGTCCAACGCCACCCACCTCACGCGGGTGACGCTGGAGCACGAGAACATCTACCGCGCCATCGCCGACCGCGACGCGGCGGCGGCGCGGGCCGCGATGCGGCTGCACCTGTCCAACTCGCGCGCCCGCCTCCAGACCCCGTAGCGGGCGCTCGGGGGCGCGTCGGGACGGCTGCGTCTGCGGAGTCGCGGGGAGCGGGTGGTTGCCGGTCGGGTGGGATGCGCGACTGTGGGCGTCCCACGGCGCGCGGACCTGCGCGCCCGAGGTGGGCGAGGCGCGTGGCCGGACCCGGCAGAGCGCCGGCTGCGCCGCGTGCACGGCCCGGAGCTGACCGGCCCAGAGCTGACCGGCCCGGCGGCGCTGGCCGGCGGTGATACGTTTCGGGCCCGTGTCCAGGGTTTCTCCGCGCCCGTGAAGTGATCAGTTGTCTGGCACACTGAGTCCCTTGACATCCTGCCCCTCGTAAACGAGGGGGATTCCAACCGTCGCCGGTCGGTCTTCCTGCTTCACCGCCGGTCGCCCGCCCGAGAGGACTCTCGTTGAGGTCTTACACCAGCTCCACAGGCGTTTCAGCTCTCCGCCAGCCCGGCGGCGAGCATGTTCTTGGCCGCGTTCACGTCCCTGTCGTGGACCGCCCCGCACACGCAGGTCCACTCCCGGACGTTCAGCGGCATCGCCTCTTGCAGGACGCCGCACGCAGAGCACAGTTTGCTGGACGGGAACCAGCGATCCACCGCCACCAGCGTGCGCCCGTACCAGGCTGCTTTGTACTCCAGCATCGACCGCAACTCCCGCCAGGACGCATCCGAGATGGTGCGGGCCAGCGAACGGTTTTTGACCATGTTGCGGACGGTCAGGTCTTCCACGGCGATCACTTGGTTCTCGCGAACAAGCCGTGTGGTGACCTTGTGCAGGTGATCGCGTCTGCGGTCGGTGATCCGGGCGTACACCCGAGCCACCTTGAGCCGGGCCCTGGCCCGGTTGTTCGAGCCCTTCTCCTTGCGAGCGAGCGAGCGCTGGGCTTTGGCCAGCTTGCGCCGATCGCGGCGCTCGTGACGCGGGTTGACGATCTTCTCGCCGGTGGAGAGTGTGGCCAGGGCGGTGATGCCCGCATCCACCCCCACGTTGCGCTCGACCGGTGCCAGCGGCGCGATCGCCTCCTCGACCAGGATGGACACGTACCACCGCCCGGCCGCGTCTTTGGACACGGTCACCGTGGAGGGCTCCGCGCCCGGGGGAAGGGGGCGCGACCACACGATGTCCAGCGCCGCGTCCATCTTCGCCAGCGTCAACCGGCCCTCGCGCCAGCGGAACGCCGAGCGGGTATACTCCGCCGACAGCCGCGACTTCTTGCGCGACTTGAACGTGGGGTACTTGGCGCGTTTGGCGAAGAAGTTCGCGAACGCCGCCTGCAGATGCCGCAGCGCCTGCTGCAACGGCACCGACGACACCTCCGACAGGAAGTCGTACTCGCCACCGCGCTTCCACGCCGTCAGCGCGGCCGACGACTCCACGTAGGAGACCCGGCGCCCTTCCAGCGCGTAGGCGCGGGTGCGCTCTTCCAACGCCTTGTTGTAGACCAGGCGCACGCAGCCGAACGTCCGGGCGAGCTCTTCAGCCTGCTCGGCGGTCGGGTGGAAGCGGTACTTGTAGGCCCGCTTCACAGTCTGCGCCACGCCTCACATCCTCGCACGATCAGGCAATTCTCGCGCGGATGTTCGATACGGCGGTCCGCCTGGTAGTCAATCGCCTCACCCTGCCCTGCTCCGCAGAAGTCCAATTCCTCCTCCGCCTGAAGGCGGAGGTCTCCTTGGAGGCACCCGATGAGTGGACGAGGTCGCCCACCGGACCCCGACCTGGAGGCGCGGGTGCACGCCGCCGCCCTCGAACTGTACGGCGAGGTCGGCTGGGCCGGGTTCAGCTTCGACGTACTCGCCCGCAGGGCCCGTGTGGGCAAGGCCGCTCTGTACAACAGGTGGGGGAGCAAGGAGAGGCTGATCGTCGACGCGCTGACCGCCGGGCTCCAGCAGGACCCGTTCGACACGCAGTCGGGATCGCTGCGCACGCAACTGATCCGGATGGCCACGGGGACCCTCAACGGCTATCTGACGCCGAGGGGCCTCGTCTACCTCAGGGCGCAGGTCGAGGCCAGGGTCTACCCCGAGCTGTTCGGGCAGGCGCTGGAGAGGTTCCAGCGCGAACGCATCAAGGTCGGCCGCGCCATCGTGCTCAACGCCGTCGCCCGCGGCGAACTTCCGCCCGGCACCTCGCCCGCGCTCGTCCTCGACGCGGTCGCCGGCATGCTGACCAACCACTTCCTGTCGACGCCGATCAGCCAGATGCCGGCCCTGATCGCGCGCAAGGACAAGTACGTCGAGGAGACCGTGGACTTCGTGCTGTCCAGGGTCGATTACCGGGCGCCGGAGCAGTACGCCTGACTCCGGGCCGCCGCGGGCGCGCCCGACCCACCATTGACAGGGATGGGGAGACGTCTTAGCTTGCTTATTGCAGACGTATTTCGTCTAAATTAACTACCGGTACCACCCACCTCGCCCAGGGCTTTCCCTCCTGGCCATCGCGGAGTTCCCTCGAAGCCGCTCACGCCTCCCGGCGAAGCAGCGCGACCCCCCAAGCACGAAGCCGGCATCGGCATTACTTCACCATCCCCCTTTTGGCCTCCCGGGAGGAGCCCATCATGGTGAGCGAGCGTGTCACACCCGAACCGATCACCGCGCACGGCGCAGAGACCAGGAACCGTCCGGTTATGGCCTGGGGCATGACCGCGATGCTGCTCGGCGTCATGCTGATCGCCTACCTGGACAAGGCGATCCTCGGCCTCGTCGCCCAGCCGGCCATGGCCGAGCTGGGGCTGTCGGCCGCCGAGTTCGGCGCCATCAGCAGTGCCGCGGGCCTGCTCGGCCCGCTGTCGGTGCTTCTTTACGCGCTGGTCGCCGACCGGCTGCCCGTCAAGGCGACCCTCTTCACCGTCGTCGTCATCTGGTCGCTGCTCCAGTTGCCCGTCTTCTTCGCCGCGTCGGGCGCGCTGCTCCTGGTCACGCGCTTCATGCTCGGCGCGGCCGAGGGCCCGGCGACGCCGGCGGCGTACACGACCGCCTACTCCTGGTGGCCGAACGAACGGCGCGGGCTGCCCACGGCGTTGCTGACGACGGGGGCGTCGTTCGGCAAGCTGATCTTCGCCCCGCCGCTGGCACTCATCATCGCCGCCTTCGGCTGGGAGACGGGCTTCGTCGCGGTCGCGATCCTGGGCCTCGCCTGGGCCGTGGGCTGGCTGTTCATCGGGCGGGAGGGACCCCACGGCCAGGCCGCCGCCGGGCGCGCCGCCGGGCCGGTCGCGGAGGCCGCGTCGCGGGCGCCCATCCGCTCCATCCTCCTTACGGGCACCTTCGCCGGCTTCGTGGCCGCGAGCACCGCCTCGGCGATGCTCGCGATCGTGGTCCTCACCTGGCTGCCGTCCTACTTCCAGGTGAGCCTGGGCTTCTCCGCGGTGGCGGCGGGCTCGCTGTTCGGCGTGCCGAGCATCGCCGCCATGGTGTTCCTGTACGGGTTCGGCGCCTGGAGCGACCGGATGCTGAAGAGAGGGACGGCGGCCCGCCGCGCCCGCGGGTTGCTGGGCGGTGCGCTGCTCGCGCTGGGCGGTGTCTTCCTCGCCGCCCTGCCCCTCTCCTCCGGGGTGGCGGTCCCCATTGCCCTGCTGATGCTCGGCTACGGGCTGGCCATCAGCGTCAACGCCGTGGTCAACCCGGTTCTCGTCCAGATCGTGCCGGCCGGGCAGCAGCGCAGCGTCCTGTCGATCGGGCTGGCCGTGACCGGCGTCCTGGCGGCCGCCGGGCCGTTGATCACGGGCCACGTACTCGACGGCGCCCGCGCGACGGACACCCTCGCCGACGGCTACACCACGGTCTTCGTGCTGACGGGCGTCGTCGCCCTCGCGGGAGGGGCGCTGTTCGCCCTGCTGGTGAATCCCGAGCGGGACGCGGCGAAGGTGGAGGCGGCCCGGGTCGCACGCGGATCGAAGGGTGCCTGAACGTCTTTACAGACGGCTTTCGTCTACATAAATCGCGGGTGCGAAAGGAGCGGAACATGTCGATGAACCTCGATGCCATCGGGCAGACCTGGGAATCGGGCGAGCATACGTGGACCTCGAAAGACGCCATCCTGTACGCCTTGGGAGTCGGCGCCGGAGCGCAGGATCCACCGGCCGAGCTCTCGTTCACCACCGAGAACTCACACGGGGTCACCCAGCAGGTGCTGCCCACGTTCGTCGTGGTGATCGGCGGAGGCGGCGGCAACCAGGGCCCCAAGCTGGGTGACTTCGACTTCTCGCAGGTGCTCCACGCCGAGCAGTCGATCCGGCTGGAAGGTCCCCTGCCCGTGAACGGCCGGGTGCGCTCGACCTCCCGCCTGGTGAACATCTACGACAAGGGCAGCGGCGCACTGGCCGTCCTGGAGTCCTCCATCGTCGCCGCCGACACCGGCCGGCCGGTCGCCGAGGTCAGCAACGGCGTCTTCGTCCGCGGCGAGGGCGGGTTCGGCGGAGAGCGGGGCACGTCGGCCCCGTGGGAGCGGCCCGACCGCCCGGCCGATCGCGTCGTCGTCTACCCGACCCGCTCCGACCAGGCGCTGCTGTACCGGTTGAGCGGGGATCGCAACCCGCTGCACTCCGACCCGTGGTTCGCCGCCCGCGCCGGCTTCGAACGTCCCATCCTGCACGGGCTGTGCACCTACGGGTTCACCGGACGTGCCCTGCTGCACGCGCTGTGCGGCTCGGACCCGGCGGCGTTCGGCGGGATGTCGGCTCGCTTCGCCTCCCCGGTGGTGCCCGGCCAGGACCTCGCCGTGCACATCTGGGACGACGGCCGGTTCGTCACGAAGGTGGGCGACACCGTGGTGCTCGACCGCGGCATCTTCACGGGGGTGAAGCGGTGAAGCCGCAGCCCACGCCGGAGACGGCGCCGTACTGGGAGGGCGCGCGCCAGGGGGAGCTGCGGGTGCAGCGCTGCGGGGAGTGCGGGCGTCACTACTTCTACCCCCGGCCGGCCTGCCGCTACTGCGCCTCGCGTGACGTGCGGTGGGTGACGGTGTCCGGCCAGGCGCGGCTCGTGTCGTACGTCATCAACCAGCGGCCGATGCCCGGCATGGAGGGACTGTCGCCCGTGATCGCGCTGGTCGAGCTGGACGAAGGGCCGCGCCTGATGACCAACATCGTGGGGGTCGAGCCCACTCCGGAGAACCTGCCGCTGGACCTGCGACTGCGGGTCTGTTTCCAGGACGACCTGCCGGTCTTCCGGCCCGAGGAGGCGGCCGTATGAGGATGCACGGAGGCGACGTCGCGATCGTCGGGGCGGCCGAGACCGAGGAGATCGGCGTGCTGCCCGACGTCTCGATGATCGAGTTGCACGCGGGGGCCGCGCGCCGCGCGATCGAGGACGCGGGCCTGACGGCGGCGGACGTGGACGGCGTGGCCACGGCCGGCCCGCTGGCCATGGAGGTCTCCCACCACCTCGGCATCACACCGCGGTGGCTGGACGGCACCATGGTCGGCGGGTGCAGCTTCATGCTGCACGTCCGGCACGCCGCCGCCGCGATCGCGGCCGGGGCCGCCGACGTCGTGCTCATCACGCACGGCGAGTCGGGCCGGTCACGCGTGGGCGTGCCGCAGTACGGCATGAACCCGGCCTCTCCGCAGGGCCAGTTCGAGATGCCGTACGGGGCGGTGCTTCCGTACGCCACGTTCACCCTGCCCGCGCTGCGCTTCCTGCACGAGCGCGGCATGGGACGGGAGGACCTGGCCCAGGTGGTGGTCGCCCAGCGGGAGTGGGCGGCGAAGAACCCGCGCGCCATGCGCCGCGACATCGTCACCGTGGACGAGGTGCTGGCCGCGCCGCTGATCGCCTACCCGTTCACCAAGGACATGTGCTGCGTGGTCACCGACGGCGGCGGCGCGCTGGTGCTGACCAGCGCCGAACGGGCGGCCGACCTGCCCTCGGGGGCACGGGCGGTGTACCTGCTCGGGTCGGGAGAGTCGGCCGAGGGCACGATGGTCTCCCAGATGGAGGACCCGGGCTCCAGCCTGGCCTTCCGGCGTTCCAGCGCGGAGGCGTTCGCCACGGCGGGGGTGAGCCACTCCGACGTCGACCACCTGATGTGCTACGACGCCTTCGCCCACGTGCCGCTGTACATGCTCGAAGACCTCGGCTTCGTCGGCCGCGGCGAGTCGGGCGCCTTCGTCGCCGGCGGCCACACCCGCCCGGGCGGCAGGCTGCCCATGAACACCAACGGCGGCGGGCTCAGCTACACCCACACCGGCATGTACGGCATGTTCGCCATCCAGGAGTCCGTCCGCCAGCTCAGAGGCGAGGCCGACGCCCAGGTGCCCGACGTCGAGATCGGTTTCGTGCAGGGCGTGGGAATGTACTTCGCCGCCTCGGGGAGCCTGGTGCTGTCCGGCCGCAGGCCCTGACCTTCTTCAAGCGACAGAAAGGCGTGACTCGATGAGTGGTATCTGTGAGGGCCGGGTGGCGATCGTGACCGGCGCGGGGCGCGGTCTCGGCCGGGCGCACGCGCTGGAACTGGCGCGGCAGGGCGCCCACGTGGTGGTCAACGACCTCGGCGGCGCCACCGACGGCACCGGCTCCGACGCCGGCGCGGCGCAACTCGTGGTGGAGGAGATCCTGGCGGCCGGTGGCAAGGCCGTGGCCAACACCGACGACGTCGCCGACTGGGCGGGCGCCAAGCGCCTGGTGGAGCAGGCGGTGAGCGAGTTCGGCGGGCTCGACGTGCTGGTCAACAACGCCGGCATCCTGCGTGACCAGACCATCGCGTCCATGACGGAGGAGAACTGGGACGCGGTGATCCGCGTGCACCTGCGCGGCACCGCGGGGCCGACCCGGTTCGCCGCCGAGTACTGGCGGGCGCGGGCCAAGGGGAGCGGGCGGCCGCTGGATGCCCGGCTCATCAACACCACCTCGGCCTCGGGCATCTACGGCAACTTCGGCCAGTCCAACTACGGCGCGGCCAAGGCCGGCATCGCCGCGTTCACCGTCATCACGGCCTTGGAGCTCGGCCGCTACGGGGTCACCGTGAACGCCGTGGCGCCGGCCGCTTTCACCCGGCTCACCGAGAACCTGATGCCCGCCGAGCACGCCGCCGCGCTCGCCCCGGAGCACGTCTCGCCGTTGGTCGTCTGGCTGGCCAGTGCGGAGAGCGACGGCGTCACCGGGCGGGTGTTCGACGTCGGCGGGGGCCGGATCGGCGTCGCGGAGGGCTGGCGGCTCGGCCCGGAGGTGACCAGGCAGGACCTGTGGGACGCGGCGGAGCTCGGCCGCGTGATCCCCGACCTGGTCGCCAAGGCCGCGCCCAACGTCGACATGCTCGGCCGGACGCCGACCGGCGACTGATCGGGAAACCCCGCCCCTCTGGGGCATCTTGGTCCAGTGCTCGCGAAAGGACCCAGGACACGTGACACCGACCGAAGCCGCCGCCACCGGATTCTTCACCGAGGCCCTCGCCCACCCCGACCGTCCCGCCCTGATCGGCCCAGGAGAGCGTCGGCTCACCTTCGGCGAGCTGCGTACGCGCGTCAACCAAGTGTCCAACGCCCTGCGCGACCTGGGCCTCGTCCGCGGCGACGCCGTCGCCGCCATGGTCAGGAACGACTCGACGTACTTCGAACTCGTCCTGGCCACCGGGCAGATCGGCCTCTACCTGGTGCCCGTCAACACCCATCTGGCGCCGGCCGAGGCGTTGTTCATCGTCCACGACAGCGCCGCCAAGGTCCTCGTCGCCCACGCCGACCTGGCCGCCGAGCTCGGCGTGCCCCTCCCGCACTGCCTGGCCGTCGGCGGCCGGGCGCCGGGGTGGTCGGCGTACGAGGACCTCGGCGGGTCCGCGGACGAGCCCGCGGACCGGACCGCCGGTCTGATCATGGGCTACACCTCGGGCACCACCGGACGGCCCCGGGGCGTCAAGCGGTCGCTGCCCGACATCACCCCCGAGCACCTGGCCGCGATGTCGTCAGGGTTGAGCCGCATGTGCGGCGTGGCCGGTGGCGAAGGGGTCCACCTGGTCACTTCTCCGCTCTACCACGCGGCGCCCGGCTCGTTCGCGATGTCGGCCCTGCATCAAGGCCACACCGTGGTCGTCCACGAGCGGTTCGACGCCGAGGCGACGCTGCGCGACATCGAGCGGTACCGGGTGACCACGAGCCACCTGGTGCCCACCCACTTCCACCGCATGCTGCGCCTGCCCGCGGCCGTCCGGGAACGGTACGACCTGTCCAGCCTGCGCTCGCTGGTGCACGCGGGCGCCCCCTGCCCGGTCGAGGTCAAACGGCGGATGATCGACTGGGTGGGCCCGATCGTGTGGGAGTACCTCGGCGCCACCGAGGGGCTGGTGAGCATCGTCGGCTCGCGGGAGTGGCTGGAGCGGCCGGGCACGGTGGGCCGGCCCTTCCCCGGGTTCACGGTCCGGCTGCTCGACGAGAGCGGCGCCGAGGTGCCGGTCGGGGAGGCGGGCACGATCTACTTCGGCGGCTCCGGCACGTTCGAGTACCACAACGACCCGGACAAGACCCGCGCCGGCCGCACCCGGGGCCTGTTCACCGTCGGGGACATCGGCCGCTTCGACGCCGACGGCTACCTGTACCTCCTGGACCGGCGCACCGACCTCATCCTGTCCGGCGGCGTGAACGTCTACCCGGCGGAGATCGAGCAGCACCTGATCACCCACCCGGCGGTGGCCGACGTGGCCGTGATCGGCGTGCCCGACCCCGAGTGGGGGCAGAGCGTGCTGGCCGTCGTCCAACCCGCCGAGGGCGCCGCCCCCGGTGAGGAGCTCGCGAACGAGCTCGCCACGCACTGCAAGGACGGGCTGGCCTCCTACAAACGTCCACGCCGTTTCGTCTTCCGCTCCGACTTCCCGCGTTCGGCGGCCGGCAAGCTGCTGCGCCGCCAACTGCGCGAGGAGTACGGCAGCGAGTAGCCCGGTCGGGTTACCAGCGGGCGGTGTTGGGGGTGAAGCCGGGCACGACCGTGCGCATGTACGCCGTGTCCTCGCGCCCGCGCTGCCCGCACCGCACGTACTGTTCGTGCAGGGCGGCCAGCGCGTCCTCGTCCAGCTCCACGCCGAGCCCCGGCCCGGCCGGCACGGCCACGCCGCCGTCGCGGAACTCCAGCGCCCCCGGCTTGACGACCTCCTCGGTCTTCCACGGGTAGTGCGTGTCGCAGGCGTAGGTGAGGTTCGGGGTCGCGGCGGCCAGGTGGGTCATCGCGGCCAGGCTCACGCCGAGGTGGGAGTTGGAGTGCATCGACAGCCCCATCCCGAACGTCTCGCAGATGCCCCCGAGCAGGGCAGAGCGGCGCAGGCCGCCCCACAGGTGGTGGTCGGACAGGACGACCTGCACGGCGTCGGCGGCGACGGCGGGCTTGAGGTGCTCGAAGGCGATGACGCACATGTTCGTGGCCAGCGGCAGGTCGGTGTGCCGGGCCACCTCCGCCATGCCGTCGATGCCGGGCGTCGGGTCCTCGAGGTATTCCAGGGCCCCGGCCAGCCGGTGCGCCACCTTGATCGAGGTGTCCACGGTCCAGGCGCCGTTGGGGTCGATGCGCAGGGCGTGGCCGGGGAAGGCGGCGGCCAGCGCCTCGACGGTCTCCACCTCGTGGCCGGGTTCGAAGACGCCGCCCTTGAGCTTGATGGCGGTGAAGCCGTACTCGTCGACCATCCGCCGGGCCTGGGCGACCATCTGCTCGGGCGTGACGCCCTCGCCCCACGAGTCCTCGTCCTGGCCAGGGTGGCCCGCCCACTTGTAGAACAGGTACGCGGAGTACGGCACCCGCTCGCGTACGGCGCCGCCGAGCAGGTCGCTCACCGGGCGGCCGAGCGTCCTGCCCTGCAGGTCGAGCAGCGCCACCTCGAAGGGCGCGGCCACGGTGTCGACGGCGCTGGAGACCTCCAGCATGCCGCCGAAGCTCGCGCCCGCGCCGCCGGTGGACCTGCCGAGCGTCTCCACGACGACGCGGCGCAGCCCGTGGACGTCGAACACGTCCAGGCCGGGCAGGGCGGCGGCCACGGCGTCCAGCCGGTCGAGATGGGCCTGGTCGGCGTACGTCTCGCCCAGCCCCACCAGCCCCGAGTCGGTGTGCGCCTGGACGATCGCGCGCAGCACGAACGGCTGGTGGACGCCGACGACGTTGAGGAGGGGCGGGTCGCGGAAGGCGACAGGCGTGACCGAGACGCGGCTGATCCGCCCGCCGTCAAGACTCACGTGCTGGATCATCTGGGAGCCTTCACGGTCAGCACCGGCACGCTGGCCTCCATGAGGATGCGCTGCGCCTCGCTGCCCAGGATGAACTTGCCCACCAGCGACCGGTGCCGCAGCCCGATGACGATGAGGGTGCCGCCCGTCTCCTTGACGAGCGCCTCGAACGTCTCCGGCAGGTCGTCGTCGTGGAGCGGCTGGCGTACCTCCGCGTCCACGCCGGCCGCCCGCGCCCGGGCGAGCAGCGCGGAAGAGGCGTCGTCGTCGATCTTGTGCTCGTCGACGGGCGCGCCGCGGCGCGGGGAGTTCACGATGATCACGCGCTCGGAGCGGAGCGCGCCCTCGCGCAGGCCGGCGTCGACCGCGGCCTCGCCCTCGGGGGTCGGCAGGTAACCGACGAGGATCGTCATGGCGTCTTCTCCTCAACTGGAACGCGGTCCGCGGCGGTCTTGCGGCGTACGGCTTTGCGGATGAGCGGCAGGAGGGCGACGACGACCACCAGGGCGAGCACCGTGCCGGAGATCGGGCGGGTGAAGAAGCCGGTCGGGTCGCCGCCGAAGATGAGCAGCGCCTGCCGCGACGAGTTCTCGATCATCGAGCCGAGGACGAACGCGAGCACCAGCGGCCCCGGCTCGAAGCCGAACTTCTTCATCAGGTAGCCCAGCACGCCGAAGGCGATGACCAGGAAGACGTCGTACACCTGGTTGTTCACGGTGTAGGCGCCGAGCAGCGTGATGAGCACGGTGATCGGGGCCAGGATCGCGGGGCGCACGCGCAGGATCTTCACGAAGACGCCGACCATCGGGATGCTCATGATGAGCAGCAGGATGTTGCCGATGTACATCGAGTTGATGACGCCCCAGAAGACGTCGGGGTGCTCGGTGACGAGCTGCGGCCCCGGCTGGATGCCCTGGATGAGCAGCGCCCCGAACATCAGCGCCATCGTCGCGTTCGCCGGGATGCCGAGCGTCAGCAGCGGGATGAAGGACGAGGTGGCGGCGGCGTTGTTGGCGGTCTCGGGGGCGGCCACGCCCTCGACTGCGCCCTTGCCGAAGCGTTCGGGCTGCTTGGCGCGGCGCTTCTCGAACGCGTACGCGGCCAGCGACGACAGCACCGCGCCGCCGCCGGGCAGGACGCCCAGCACGAACCCGATGACAGAGCCGCGCCCGATCGCACCCTTGGCCTGGCCGAGGTCCTGGCGCGACGGCCACACGTTGCCGACCTTGGCCGGCGCGTGCACCTGGTTGTGCCGCTCCTCGAGGTTGTAGAGGATCTCGCTGAGGCCGAACAGGCCCATGGCGATCGGGATGAAGTCGATGCCCTCGGCGAGGTTGAGGCTGTCGAAGGTGAACCGCTCGGCGCCGGTGAAGGTGTCGCGGCCGACGGTCGCGATGAGCAGGCCGATGCAGGCCGCGATGATCGCCTTGAGCTTGTTGCCGTTGCCGACCGAGGAGATGAGCAGCACGCCGAGCACGCCCAGCGCCGCGTACTCGGGCGGGCCGAAGTCGAGCGCGAAGCCGGCGACGACCGGGGCCAGGATCGTCAGGCCGATGATCGAGACGGTGCCGCCGATGAAGGAGCCGATGGCGGCGATGCCGAGCGCGGTGCCCGCTTTGCCCTGTCTGGCGAGGGCGAACCCGTCGAAGACGGTGACGACGGAGGACGCCTCGCCGGGCAGGCGGAGCAGGACCGAGGTGATGGTCCCGCCGTACTGGGCGCCGTAGAAGATGCCGGCCAGCATGATGATCGCGGAGACCGGCCCGATGCCGTACGTGATCGGCAGCAGGATGGCGATCGTCGCGCCGGGTCCGAGCCCGGGGAGCACGCCGATCAGCATGCCGATGATCACGCCGATGAGGCAGTAGAGCAGGTTGGCCGGCTCCATGACGACGCCGAAGCCGTTGAGGATGGGGGAGATGTCCATGGGGTCTTCTCAGATGAGGCGCGGGAGCGGGACCTGGAGCAGCACGACGAAGAGCAGGTAGAACGCCGCCACCGTGGCCACGCTGACCACGATGGAGGTGCGCCACGACTCCTTGCCCAGCCACCGCAGCCAGACGAACACCAGCAGCAGGGAGGGGATCTCGAAGCCGATCAGCGGCAGCAGCCAGGCCAGCAGGATGAGCGTCGCCAGGCCGGCCGCGGTGAGCAGGCTCGCCTTCGAGAACCGTTCGGTGTCCTCGAGCTTGCGGCCGGTGACGACGAGCACCGCCGACAGCACGACGATGACGACGCTGATGGCGAACGGCCACAGGCCGGGGCCCGGCTGGGTCAGGCGGCCGAGCCCGAGCGCGACCGAGCCGATCGCCCCGGCGACGCCGACGGCCAGCGCCGCCAGGGCCGCGCCGATCTGCGAGATGGGGCCGGCGTGCGGCGGCCGGCTCTCGTCGGCGACCTCTTCAACAGGTGCGGACTGGAGAGGACCGGGCTCGCGAGGCCCCGCCTCCAGAGGGTCAGACATGGACATGCTCGCTCCTAGGGGGACTATCCGGCCAGGCTGATGCCGAACTTGCTCAGCTGCTCCTTGTACGTGGCGGTGTCCTTCTGCAGGGAGTCGAGGACCTCCTGCGGGGAGACCTCCATCGGAGTGAGCGAGTTGTCCTCGTTGAACTTCTTGTACTCAGGCGTGGCGAACGTCTTCTTTGCCGCGTCCAGCAGGCGGGCCTTGACGTCCTCGGGCGTGCCCTTGGGCGCGGTCAGGAAGCGGTACTGCGTCACCAGGACGTCGAAGCCCTGCTCCTTGGCCGTCTTCACATCCGGCATGAAGGGGATGCGCTGATCGGAGAAGACCGCGAGCGGGACGAGCTTGCCGGCCTTGACGTTCTCGATGGCCTCGCCGATCTGCATGGTGGAGACGTCCACCTGGTTGCCCAGCAGGGCGGTCAGCGCGGGGGCGCCGCCGTCGAAGGGCACGGCCGTGGCCTCGATGCCGGCGGTCTTGAAGGTCAGCGCGGAGGCGAGCTGGGCGCCCGTGCCGACGCCGGTCGTGCCGTAGCGGATGGTCTTGCCGGCCTTCTTCATGTCCTCGATGGACTTGTAGCCGGACTGGGCGTTGGTCGCCATGACGTAGTCGTCACGCGAGACGCCGGTGATGACGTCGAACGAGTCGATCTTCGTGGCCTCGGCCGGGGAGACCGTGAGCGGCGTGATGGTGAACAGGGACGCGTTCTGGACGGCGATCTTGTAACCGTCGGCCTTGGCGGACTGGAGCTCCTTGGCGTTGAGCGCGCCGTTCGCGCCGGGCTTGTTCAGCACCGGGGCGGAGACGCCGAGGTCCTTGCCCATGCCCAGGGCCAGCGCCCGGGTGATGAGGTCGGTCGAGCCGCCCGCGGACGCGCCGACGCTGAACTCGATGTTGCCCGTCGGATATTTACCGTCACCGCCGCCGGAGGACGTGGTCTTGACACCGCCGCACGCCGTCAGCGCGAGCGCGGCGACGCCACCGATGACACCCGCGAGGATGCGGCGGGGGGTCGTCCGGGATGTCGGCATGGACTTCTCCTTATGTACGAGCGGTGTGTATGGAGGTTACGGGGTGGTTTCCGCTCTGTAGTTCTCCGGAGACTAGGGACCAGCCTCGATGCCTGTCCAGGCTCAATTCGGTATCAGGTGATACTCTGCAGGCATCATGCTAACACTGGATCAGATCCGGGCATTCGTGGCGGTCGCCGAGGAGCTCCATTTCGGCCGGGCCGCTGATCGACTCCGCATGACGCAGCCGCCGCTCAGCCGCCACATCCAGAAGCTGGAGCGCGCGATCGGCGTCATCCTCCTGGAACGCGACAATCGCCGCGTCGTGCTCACCGACGCCGGGCGCGGCTTCCTGGAGGACGCGCGGCGCATGCTCTCGCTCGTCGACACCGCGGGCGACCGGGCCCGCCGCATCGCCAAGGGCGCCGCGGGCACCGTACGGCTCGGCTTCACCGCGGTCTCGGCCATCAGCATGCTCGGCACGATCCTGCGCCGTCTCACGGAGCAACTGCCGGAGATCGACGTCATCCTCCACGAGCGGGTGACCGCCGGGCAGGTCGACGGCATCCTGCGCGGCGAGCTCGACCTGGGCCTGGCCCGGCCGCCCTTCGACATCGCCACGCTCGACTCCCGGGTGGTCTTCCGCGAGCCGCTGTGCGCCGTGGTCCCCGTCGGGCACCCGCTGGCCGACCTCGGCCGGCCGCTCGCGCCGGACGACTTCGACGGCCTGCCGGTCATCAGCTACAACCCCGTACAGTCGCGTTACTTCCACGAGCTGACCGTCCGGTTCCTCACCAACGCCCACCCCAGGATCGAGCAGCAGGTGCACCAGATCCTCACCGCCGCCCTGCTCGTGGCCGCCGGCCGGGGCGTGGCGCTGGCGCCGGCCAGCGCGCGCTCGCTCGGCATCGACGGCATCGTCTTCTGCGATCTCATCCGGGGCGGCGGCGACCCGCTCGACAAAGGCGACGGCGTCGCGGGCAAGCCGGTGGAGCTGCACGTCATCTGGGACCGCGGCTCCACCAACCCCGCCCTGTGGCGCGTCCTCGAACTGCTGCCCGAGCCCGGGAAGGACGATGCTCGTTCGGTATCGCCAGATACAGAATCGCACTTGGACAGGAATCCACCCTCCTTCCTAGCCTGACGGCATCAACCTTTACCGGCGGTGCGGGGGATCCCACGGGCCGCGTGTCAGCAGAGGACGTTCATGCCGAATTACTCGCCCCAGGAGCTCGCCGACCAGCTCAAGAGCGGGCTGCTGTCGTTCCCGGTCACCCATTTCACGCAGGAGCTGGAGTTCGACGAGGCGGGTTACCGCGACCACCTGTCCTGGTTGAGCGCGTTCCCGGTGGCCGGCCTGTTCGCGGCGGGGGGCACCGGCGAGGGCTTCTCGCTGACCGCCGCCGAGATCGACCAGGTGGTGCGGGCGGCGGTCAGCGAGGTGAACGGCAAGCTGCCGGTCGTGGCTCCCGCCACCGGCGGCACCGCGAGCGCCGTCGCGCAGGCCAGGGCCGCCGAGGCCGCCGGGGCCGACGGGCTGCTGCTCATGCCTCCCTACCTCACGGAGGCGGGCCAGGCGGGCCTGGTGGAGCACGTCTCGGCGGTGTGCCGCGCCACCGGCCTCGGCGTGATCGTCTACAGCCGGGCCAACGCGGTCCTGAACGACCGCTCGGTCGAGGCCCTGGCCGAGCGCAACCCGAACCTCGTCGGGTTCAAGGACGGCGTCGGCAACATCGAGAACCTCACCCGCATCTACGCCACCGTCGGCGACCGCCTGGCCTACATCGGGGGCCTGCCCACGGCCGAGACGTTCGCGCTGCCGCTGCTGCAGCTCGGCATGAGCACCTACTCCTCGGCGATCTTCAACTTCGTGCCGCAGTACGCGCTCGACTTCTACGCCGACGTGCGCGCCCAGGACCGGGACGCCGTCTACCGGCGGATCAAGGAGTTCGTGCTCCCGTACCTGGACATCCGCGACCGGCAGAAGGGATACGCCGTCTCGATCATCAAGGCGGGCCTGGCCGCCGTCGGGCGCCCGGCGGGCCCCGTCCGGCCGCCGCTGCAGAACCTCACCGACGGCGAGGCCGCCGAGCTGGCCGCCCTCATCAACAAGATCAGCTAGGGCGCCATGTCTCCCACCATCCAGCGCGTCGAGGTCGTCCCGGTGGCCGGGTACGACAGCATGCTGCTCAACCTCAGCGGCGCCCACGGCCCGTTCTTCACCCGCAACGTCGTCATCACCACCGACTCCGACGGGCGTACCGGCCTCGGCGAGGTGCCCGGCGGCGAGGCGATCCGGCGGACCGTCGAGGAGGCGGGCGCGCTGCTGGCCGGCGAGCCCGTGGCCCGGTACCGGAGCCTGCTGCGGTCGGTGTCGGCGCGCTTCGCCGACCGGGACGCCGGCGGGCGCGGCGCCCAGACCTTCGACCTGCGCACCACCGTGCACGCGGTCACCGGCCTGGAGTCCACCCTGCTCGACCTGCACGGCCAGTACCTGGGCCTGCCGGTGGCCGACCTGCTCGGCGAGGGGCGTCAGCGGGACCGGGTGCCGATGCTGGGCTACCTGTTCTACGTCGGCGACCCGGGCAGGACCGACCTGCCCTACCGGGTGGACGACGCGGGCCAGGACCGCTGGTCCAGGCTGCGCCGCCAGGAGGCGCTCACGCCCGAGGCGGTCGTCGCGCTGGCCGAGGCCGCCCAGGAGCGGTACGGCTTCGCCGACTTCAAGCTCAAGGGCGGGGTGCTGACCGGCGAGGAGGAGATCGAGGCGGTCACGGCGCTGGCCCGCCGCTTCCCCGAGGCCCGCGTCACCCTCGACCCGAACGGCGGCTGGCTGCTCGCCGACGCCGTACGGCTGTGCCGTGGGCTGGGCGGCGTCCTGGCCTACGCCGAGGACCCGTGCGGGGCCGAGGGCCGGTTCTCCAGCCGGGAGACGATGGCCGAGTTCCGGCGGGCCACCGGGCTGCCCACCGCGACGAACATGATCGCCACCGACTGGCGGGAGATGGCCCACGCCGTACGCGCGGGCGCGGTGGACATCCCGCTGGCCGACCCGCACTTCTGGACCATGGCCGGCTCCGTCCGCGTCGCCCAGCTCTGCCACGACTTCGGGCTGACCTGGGGCTCCCACTCGAACAACCACTTCGACATCTCGCTGGCGATGTTCACGCACGTCGGAGCGGCGGCCCCGGGGGAGATCACGGCGCTGGACACGCACTGGATCTGGCAGGACGGCCAGGCCCTCACGACCAGCCCGTTCCAGATCGAGGACGGCGCCATCGAGGTGCCGACGGGCCCCGGGCTCGGCGTCGAGCTCGACCGCGCGGCCCTGGCCGAGGCCCACGAGCTCTACCTCCGCCACGGCCTCGGCGCCCGCGACGACTCCGTGGCCATGCAGTATCTGGTGAAGGACTGGGTCTTCGACCCGAAGCGCCCCTGCCTCGTCCGCTGACGGCTTCTGCGGCGTCCACTTCTGCAGCGTCCACTTCTGCGGGGTCCCCTTCTGCAGGGTCCACGCCGACCGGCCCATGACGGCTGGCCTAAGGTTGGCCTCATGGGCATGGTCGGTACGGTCGGGCTGGTGCTGCATCCCCGGCGCGACTCCAAGAAGGCGATAGACACCATCCTGCGCTGGGCCGGTGACAAGGGGGCCACCGTGCTCGGGCTGCCCGAGGAGGTGGGGCGGATCGACTGCACCGCCGTCCCCGTGGACGCCGAGGCGCTCGTCGACCGGGCCGACCTGCTGGTCGGGCTGGGCGGCGACGGCACGATGCTGCGGACCATGCGGCTGCTGGCCGGCCGGCCCACGCCCATTCTGGGGGTGAATCTCGGCAAACTCGGCTTCCTCGCCGAGATCGACGTGGACGAGCTGGCCGACACGCTGTCGGCCATCGACGACCACCGCTACACGATCGAGCCGCGCATGGCGATCAAGAGCCGGCTCGCGGGCACGGACGTGACCGCGTTCAACGACATCGCGCTCGTCCGGATCCCCGGCGAAGGGCTGGCCGCGATCTCCGTCACCCCGGCCGGCAGCGACTTCGTGCGCTACGCGGCCGACGCGGTGATCGTGGCGACCACCACCGGCTCGACCGCCTACAGCTTCTCGGCCGGCGGGCCCATCGTGTCGCCCCGCGTCGAGGCGGTGCTGGTGGTGCCCGCCGCCGCCCACTCGGCCTTCAACCGGGCGCTGGTGCTGCCCGCCGACGAGGAGGTCACGCTGGAGGTGCTGCCCACCAGCGGGCGGCTGGCGGTGGAGGTCGACGGGGCCGTGGTGGCCCATCTGTGCCCGGGAGACACCGTCACCGTGGCCGCGTGGCCGGGGGCGGCGAAGGTCGTCCGGCTGGGCACCACGTTCTACGAGCGGGCGCGGCGGAAGCTGCGCGTGGACGGCAGCGCCGAAGCCCTCTGATCCCGCTCAGGCGCGCGTCCGGCGGCGGTGCCGGGCCGGACGCTCCGCGGGGACCCCGTGGTCATGGGCGTGCTGGTCGGTGTGGGGCGTGAAGAAGCTCTCCTCCGCGGGAAGGGGCTCCGGGTCGGCCTCCGGGTGGTGGCGGGAGGCCGTCAGGGCCGCCAGCGCCGTGGTGATGGGCACGGCGGCGATGAGCCCCAGCGTGCCGACGATGCTGCGGACGATCTCCTGGGCGATGATCGGCGTGGTCAGCACGTCTCCCAGCGGCTGCTGCCCGATGCTGAACAGCAGCAGCAGCGGCAGCGACGCCCCCGCGTACGCCAGGATGATCGTGTTGATCACCGAGGCGATGTGCGCGCGCCCGATGCGGCCGGCCGCCCGGTAGAGGCGGGCGAAGCCGTAGGAGGGGTTGGCGTGGGCCAGCTCGGCCACCGTGACCGCCTGCGTGACCGTGACGTCGTCGAGCACCCCCAGCGCGCCGATGATGATGCTGGCCAGCAGCAGGCCCTGGGTGTCGATCTTCAGGCTCATGTCCAGCGCCAGCGCGCTGTCGTCGGTGATGCCGTTGAGCCGCGCGAACCCCAGCGCCCCGTACGACAGCACGCCCGTCAGCGTCAGGCTGGCCAGCGTGCCCAGCACGGCCACAGACGTGGCCAGCGAGAAGCCGTGCGTGAGGTAGAGGACCAGCAGCATGATCGCCGAAGCCCCCACGATGGCCACCAGCAGGGGCGGCTCGCCCTCCAGGATGCCGGGGATGACGAACGTCAGCAGCAGCACGAACGTGATCACCAGCCCCACCAGCGCCGTCACCCCGCGCCAGCGGCCGAAGGCGATGACCGCCAGCGCGAACGCCGCCCCGAACAGCCACAGCGGCGTCGACCGGTCGTGGTCGGAGATCTGGTATTTCCCGTCGGCGCCGCGCAGCAGGATCACGTCGTCGCCCGCCGCGAAGTGCTGGGCCCCCGGCCCGCTGGGCAGCCGCAGCGTGACGGCCTCGCCGCCCTCGACCCGGACGTCGGCGTTGCCGCAGGTGGCCGGGTCGGACTGAGGTGCGCCCTCCGGGACGGCGGGGCACTTCTTGAGCGTGACGCCCGTGACCGTCCCCGTGACCCGCTCCACGCTGGACCGGGCCGGATCGCCGGTGGCCTTCCCGTCCGGCCAGAGCCACAGCAGGCCGGCCAGCGTGATGACCGCCAGCGGCACCAGCACGGCCAGGCCGGCCATCACCGTGCGCCGGGAGCTGGGAGGATGCGCGTGATTGGCGCCCATGGCTGACGACAGTACTGCACCCCGGCCCCCTGGGTAGGCGTTAGGCATGTCGTGGCTGGTCGGCACTTCGGGGTGGCAGTACAAGGACTGGCGCGGGGTGCTCTATCCGGAGGACGTCCCGCAGCGGCTCTGGCTGGAGGAGTACGCGGCGGAGTTCCCGACCGTCGAGAGCAACAACGCGTTCTACCGGCTGCCGAGCCCCGAGACGTTCGCGGCCTGGCGGGACCGCACGCCCGGCGGGTTCGTGATGGCGGTCAAGGCCAGCAGGTTCCTGACCCACATCAAGCGACTGGCCGACCCGGAGGAGCCGGTGGAGCGCCTGATGAGCCGGGCCGCGGAGCTGAAGGACAAGCTCGGGCCGGTCCTGCTGCAGCTGCCGCCCACGCTCAAGGTGGACGCCGACCGGCTCGACCGATGCCTGCGCTGCTTCCCGGCGGGCGCGCGGGTGGCGGTGGAGCCGCGGCACGAGTCATGGTGGACGGAGGGCGTACGCGAGCTCCTGAGCGCGCACGGGGCCGCGCTGTGCTGGGCCGACCGGCTGGGCAGGCCGCAGAACCCGCTCTGGCGCACCGCGGAGTGGGGTTACGTGCGCCTGCACGAGGGGCCGTCCGGCTGGGCGTACGGCGACACCGCGCTGAAGACGTGGGCCAGGCGCGTGCACGAGGCGGGCTGGCGGGACGTGTACGTCTACTTCAACAACGATCCGGGAGGAGCCGCTGTGCGTAACGCGAGACGATTTGCCAGACTCGGCTAGTGCATACACGTCTCTACAGGAACGGCACCCTCGAAAAGGAAGGTTTTCCGATCGAGGAGGTCTCCGACTATGTGGAAGATCCCGGCAACACGGTGTGGTTCGACCTGTGCTGCCCCTCGCCCGCCGACCTCGGCGTGATCAGCGAGGAGCTGGGGCTGCACGAGCTGGCCGTCGAGGACGTACTGTCCGACCATCAGCGGCCGAAGGTCGATATATACGACAACCACTTGTTCATCACCGTTTATGGGGTGCACTTCGACGACGAGCGGCTCGACCCCGTCGAGGTCAACGTCTTCGTCACCAGGAACGCCCTGGTCACCGTCCGCGAGAACGACCACTTCGACATCCGCGAGGTGGTCAGGCGCTGGGACGCCAACACCCGGCTGGCCGGGCACGGCGTGGCGTTCCTGCTGCACGGGCTGCTCGACTACGTGGTCGACAGCCAGTTCGACCTGGTGCAGGACCTCGATGCGCAGGCGGAGGCGCTGGAGGAGTCGCTGTTCGACGAGGACGGCCCCCATGACGGCAGGGCGCTGCAGCGCACGATGTACGAGCTGCGCAAGAACACCGCCAGGCTGCGCAAGATCGCGATGCCGATGCGCGAGGTGATCTCGACCCTGCTCCACCGCGACCAGGACTTCATCGACGAGCCCGACATGGCCCCCTACTACGAGGACGTCAACGACCACGTCATCCGCGTGACGGAATGGGTGGAGACCATCCGCGACATGCTCGCGAACGTCCGCGAGACCCGCCTCGCCCAGCAGGGCTTCCGGCTGAACGAGATCATGAAGCGGGTCACGAGCTGGGCCGCGATCATCGCCGTGCCCACCGCGATCACCGGCTTCTACGGGCAGAACGTCCCCTACCCGGGCTCGGGCGAGCCGTGGGGGTTCTGGATCTCCACGGTGCTGGTGGCCGGCGTGTCCGTGTGGTTGTACGCGGTGTTCAAGAAGAAGGACTGGCTGTGAACTTCCGCGCGGCCCAGCGCAGCGCGGGCAGGTCGTAGGGCGGGCCGCAGGGCCCGCTGAGCGCGTCCGGGCGCTCCTCCACGGCCAGCCGCACCCGCGCGGCGCCGTCCGCCGGATACAGGGGCAGGCAGCGGCCGCCCGAGATGAGGGTCCGGCGGCCGATCGGCGTGGTGAGCAGCGACAGCTCCTCGTACGTGGCGGGCACGGCCAGGCGCAGCACCCACATGCCCTCCGGGGTGCGCGACCGCGTCCCGTCGAGCTCGTAGTACTCCAGGACGCTCTCGTTGGTCGAGACGACCGCCCGCATGGTGAACCGGCGGCCCTCCACGGTGAACACCTCCGCGGAGGGCGCCCGGTAGATCGAGTGCACGTACCCGATCGAGAAGGCGCCCGCGACGACGGGCAGGCCGTTCACGGTGAGGCGCCCGGCGCCGCCGCCGGAGCAGAGCCACGTCACCGCCGTGAGCGCCGCGAGCAGCCTCGTCAGGCCTTCTCCTTGTAGTAGCGGGCCGCGCCCGGGTGCAGCTCGACCGGCGCCACCTGCTGGCCCAGCATGACGTCGAGCTTCTTGGCCTCCGGATGCACCTTCGACAGCTCGGCCTTCTTCTCGAACAGGGTCTTGGTGATGTCGTAGGCGAGCTGCTCGCTCATCTTGTCGGGCACGAGCAGCACGTTCGCGATGCCCACGGTCTTGATCGTGCCGGTCAGCTTGTAGACGGACAGGTCCACGTCGAGGCCGACGTACTGCTGGCCGTAGGTCGACTGCATGGTGGTCAGCGCGTCGCTCGTGTCGAGCACCTTCACGTCCGGCTTGCTCGTGGCCAGGTCGGTGATGCCCGCCGTGGGCAGGCCGCCGACCCAGAAGAACGCGTCGATCGTGCCGTCCTTGACCGCCTGCACCGACTCGTTGATCGACAGCTGCTGCTTGGTGATGTCGTTGTCCGGGTTGATCCCGGCCGCCTGCAGGACCCGCCTGGCCACGACCTGGGTGCCGGAGTTGGCCGGGCCGAGCGAGACGCGCATGCCCTTCAGGTCGGCCACCTTGGCCGCCCTGACGCCGGGCGCGACCACGAGGTGGGTGTAGTTGTCGTAGATGCGGGCGATGGCCTTGATGGGCTGCTTCGAGGAGAAGGTGTCCTTGCCGTTGACCGCGTCGGCCGCCGTGTCGGACTGAGAGAAGCCGATGTCGGCCTTGCCGGAGGCCAGCAGCTTGATGTTCTCGACGGAGGCCGAGGTCACCGACGCCGTGGCCTGGGTGTTGGGGATGCTGGACGACAGCAGCTTGGCCAGGCCGCCGCCGTACACGTAGTAGACGCCCGTCGTGCCGCCCGTGGCGATCGACAGCCGGTTTCCGGAGCCGCCCGCGCCACCTCCGCCGCAGCCCGCCGCGGTCAGGACGGCGACGGCCACTATCGCAAAGATCCGCTTCACGCTGGGTCCCTTCTCCTGCTTCTGACGAGGTGCACGGCTCCGGCCACGGCCAGCACGGCCAGACCGGCGACGATGGGAACGGGTTCGAGGAACAGCAGCAGCACCGCGGCCACCGCCGCGAGCACGCGCTCGGGCCATCCGGCCAGCCCGCCGGTCGCCATGGCCAGCGCGGCGACGGCGACGGCCGAGACGCCCGTCATCAGCAGCACGGTGCCGATCGGCCCCTGCCCGAGCAGCGCCTGCCCGTTCGGCGTCAGCACGAAGGCGAACGGCACCAGGAACGCCGGCAGCGTGTAGCGCCAGGTCATCATCATCGTCTTGTACGTGTTGCCGCCGGTGATCGCGGCCGCCGCCACCGCGGACAGCGCCGTGGGCGGGCTCACCTCCGACAGCACCGCGTAGTAGAAGACGAACATGTACGCCTCGGCCTGCGTCACCCCGAGCGTCGTGAGCGCCGGGCCGATGATCACCGCGGCGATGATGAAGCTCGCGGTCACCGGCACGGCCAGGCCCAGCAGCATGACCGCGATGCCGGACATGAGCGTGGTCAGGATGAGGTTGCCCGCGGCGAAGTCCACGATGATCGCGCTGAGGTTGAGCCCGAGGCCGGTCTGCGTGATGACGCCGACGATGATGCCCGCCGCCGCGCACACCGCGGTCACCGGCAGCACCTCCAGCGTGCCCTTGGCCAGCGCCTGCCCGATGCGCCTGGGGCCCATGCGGTGCTGCGGGTCGAGGAAGGACAGCGCGAACGCGATGGCGGTGGCGATCACCACGGACTGGAACGCCGAGCGGTCCAGCGCCATCAGCACGATGATGAGGATGAGCGAGCTGAAGTGGTAGCCGAAGCGCAGCAGCAGCCTGCCCGCCTTGGGCGCGTCGACCTGCACGGCGTGGGTGCTGAAGCGGCGCGAGTCGATCTCGATCGCCAGGAAGATGCCCAGGTAGTACAGGAGCGTGGGGATCGTCGCGTACAGCAGCACCTCGAGGTAGCTGACCCGGAGGTACTCGGCGATGATGAACGCCGCCGCGCCCAGCGTGGGCGGCGACAGGATGGCGCCGATGCCGCCGGCCGCCAGGATGCCGCCCGCGGGCTCCTTCGGGTAACCGGCCCGCCGCAGCACCGGCCAGGCGACGCTGCCCAGGCTGACCGTGGTGGCCACACCGGAGCCCGACACGGTGCCGAGCAGGAATCCGGCCGTGGTGACGGTGCGGCCGGGGGCGGCGCGGGACTTGCGGAAGGCGGCGAAGCTCAGGTCGATGAAGAACTTGCTCGCGCCCGAATAGTCGAGCACCGCGCCGTAAATCGTGAACAGGATGATGTAGCTGGCGGCCACCTGCATGGGGACGCCGAAGAAGCCCTCGGTGCCGGTGTAGAGCTGGGACACGATCTGGCCGAGGTCGAAGCCGCGGTGCCCGATGGTCCAGTCAATCGGCAGATAGGCCCCGTAATAGGCATAAATCAGGAAAACTATGCAGATGATGGCCAGTGACCAGCCGACGGTGCGCCGTACCGCCTCCAGGAGCAGCACCGTCAGCGCCAGGCCCGCCACGATGTCGAGGTCCGTCAGCGCGGCGCCGGAGCCCCGGTCGCGGAACCCGTCGATGTCGAGCAGCGGATAGACCAGCACGGCCAGCGAGGCGGCGGCGAGCAGCCAGTCGGCCACGGTCGGCTGCTCGGACCGCAGAGTCCCCTCCGCCCGCGACACGCCCTCCGCTGAGGTCTCAGGTGGCGGGCTCGCGGAGGTGCCGCGTCTGAACAGGCGCGGCACCGACCAGCCCGACCGGTAGCAGAGGTAGACCAGCGGCAGCGCCACCGCCAGGAACGTCATCCGGTGCTCCAGCGCCTCCACCGGCCGGAACACCACCACCAGCGAATAGACCGACAGCAGCCCGCCGACGATCCACACGCTGAGCCGTAGCCGCCCGCCGAGTTGCCGCGCCGGGCGTTCCTGCTCGTGCGCGGAGACCAGCTCGGCCTCACGGTCGCTCAGCTCGGTCAAGACGTCCTCCCCCGACACGGCGTTGCAGCGGACTTTACGAGCCGGTTACGCGCGGAGGGAAGAGGCCGTTATCTTTTCGATCTCCAAGCGTCAGAACAAAGGCCGTGAATCCCCGGCAAGCCGTTCCACCGGCACCTCGCCGGCCTGGCTCCCGTCGCGCAGCCGCACCGACGCCCGGCCGCTCGCGGCCTCGCGCGGCCCCACGACGAGCTGGTACGGCACCAGCCGGTGCGCCCTGATCCTGGCCCCCAGGCTGCCCCGGCCGGCGGGCGCCAGCTCCGCCCGAAGCCCGGCGGCCAGGCAGCGGCGCAGCAGGGCCTCGGCGGCGGGCAGCTCGGCGTCCGACAGCGGCAGCACCACGGCCTGCACGGGCGCCATCCAGGCGGGGAACGCGCCCCCGTGGACCTCGATGAGGTGCGCGACCAGGCGTTCGATGCCGCCGATGACGCTGCGGTGCACCATGACGGGGCGTTCGCCGCCGGCATAGCGCAGGTCGAAGCGCTCCGGCTGGAAGAAGTCCACCTGGACGGTCGACAGGGTCGCCTCGCGGCCCGCCGGGTCCGCGATCTGGATGTCGATCTTGGGGCCGTAGAAGGCGGCCTCGCCGCGCTCCTCGTCGAAGTCGCGGCCCCGCTCCCGCAGCACGCCGCGCAGGATCGCCTCGGAGCGCGCCCACATGGCCGGGTCGTCCACGTACTTGCCGCCCTCCTCGCCGTCCTCGCCGCGCAGCGAGAGCCGGTGGCGCGCGGCGGCGATGCCGAGCTGGGCGTGCGCGGCCTCGATCAGGTCGAGCGCGGCCGACACCTCGGCGGCGGCCTGCTCTGGCGCGCAGAACACGTGGCCGTCGTTGAGCTGGACGGCCCGCACCCTGCTCAGCCCGCCGAGCACGCCGGACAGCTCGGAGCGGTACATGCCGCCCAGCTCGGCCACGCGCAGCGGCAGGTCGCGGCGTCCGCGCCCGCGCGAGCGGTAGATGAGCGCGTGGTGCGGGCACAGGCTGGGCCGCAGCACGAACTCCTCGCCGCCCACGTTCATGGGCGGGAACATGTCCTCCATGTAGTGCGCCCAGTGGCCCGATCTCTCGTACAGCTCGCGTTTGCCCAGCACGGGGGAGTTGACGTGGTGGTAGCCGTTGCGGCGTTCGAGCTCGTGGACGTAGTCCTCGACGGCCTTGCGCACGGCCGCCCCGGCGGGCAGCCAGTAGGGCAGACCCGCGCCGATCAGCGGGTCGGTGTCGAAGATGCCCAGCTCACGGCCGAGCCTGCGGTGGTCGTTCATGATCGTCCTTTGCGTGGAAAGGGCGAACGACCAGCTCCCGGGCGTCCGCCCGGGATGCATGGAATCAGCGCGCCGGGACCGTGTCCGGCGTCGTCGTGACGAGGGCGCGCTGCATGTTCCTCACGGTAGCATCCGGGCGCCCGTGAAAAAAAGTTTCAACAAGACCTCAAGGTTTGGCAAATGATATAAAGGCTCGGTGGCCGAGATCATCCTGGACGTCCGCCAGCTCCAGGCGTTCGCCGAGGTCGGCTACCAGGTCGCGGGCGGTGGTGGCGCGCACGCGGCGATGGCGGCCCTGCGCCGGGTGGTCCCGGTGGACGCGTACGAGTTCGTCGCCTTCGATCCGGCCACCGGGCGGCACCACAGCGTCGTGTCCGACGGCCACCACCGCATCGACCACGACGCGGCCGAGGAATACGCCAGGCTCGACGCGTGCCGCAGGGCCATCGCCACCCGCGCGCCGGTGGTCATGCCGGAGCCGGGCACCGAGCGCTACTTCCGGCGCCACCTCGCCCCCTACGGCTGGCGGGCGGGGCTGACGGCGCCGCTGTTCCTGAGCGAGGGCCGCTACACGGGGCTGCTCCACCTGGCCACGAAGGACGCCTTCCCCCGGCGCACGGGCGCGCTGGTCCTCGCGATCAGCCCGATGCTCGCCCACGTCACCGACCTGACCAGGTGCGTGATCGACCCGGTGGGGCTGCCGCGGGACTTCCGGGCGGTCGCCTTCGACCGGGTGGGGACGCGGCGCGAGGTGCCGGGCCACGAGGCGTCGGCCGCGCTGCGCGACGACCCGGCGGTGGCCGCGTTCGCCCGGGCGTTCATCGACTCGCGGGAGCTGAGCAGGCACGGGCTCTGGCTCGACCGCGAGGGGCGCTGGCACGAGTTACGGCTGCTCAGGGCCGGGGTCGGGTTCCAGGGGGCGCTCCAGGGAGCGGTCGTGGCCGAGCGGCCGTGCCCGCTGCCGTACGACCTCACGGGGCGCGAGGTCGACGTGCTCACCCTCGTGGCGGCCGGCGACTCCAACCCGCAGATCGCCGCCGCGCTGGTGCTCAGCGTCCGCACCGTGACGACCCATCTGGAGCACATCTTCGCCAAGCTCGGCTGCGACAGCCGTACCCGCCTGACCACCAAGGCCCTCGCCGAGGGCCTGTGCCGCCTCGACCTCCAGCTAGACGGCCACCCCGGCTGACAGGCGCGACCCCAGGAGCTCGAACCAGACCGTCGTCGTGCCCTCCTCGCGGGTGAAGCCCCAGCGGTGGCTGAGCGCCTCGATCAGCGGCAGGCCGCGCCCGCTGGTGGACTGCGCGCTCGTACGGCACACGCACGGCGGCCCGTCGGACCCGGCGTCCGACACGAGCACCCGCACCGCCGTCTCCGAGCTCGTCACGGTCACCGTGAACGACCCGCCCGAACCGGACCTGGTGTGCAGGATCGCGTTCGTGGCCAGCTCGCTGGTGAGCAGGGCCACGTCGTCGTACAGCGGGTGGTCGCGGCCGAGCGCGGCCGTCACGAGCCCCCGGGCCCTGGCCACCTGGGACGGCACGCCCGGGAGCCGGGCGACGAGATCACGGGAGTCGCCTCCGTCGACGCTGTGAAAGTCCGGCGGTGCCACGGCGACCTCCCCCAAATTCGGTGACGTTATGAGACGCGCCAGAGGTGGGCCGGAGATTATCGCGAAAAGGTAGGAATGACCTTGCCCGAGGTCGGCTGCACGACCGCGGACACCGACCGAGTACGCTGCGATCGACGAGTCGTCTAGGCCATAGGGGAGAGCGTGGGAGGTCTCGTGAGCAGCCTGGAGGCCGTCTGGGTGCAACCGTACGACCGGCCGGGGGCGGCGGTCGTGACCGGCGTCTTCGACATCCTGCACGTGGGCCACGTGCGCTACCTGGGCGCGGTGGCCGACCGCGGGCTGCCGCTGGTCGTCGGCGTCGAGGACGATCCCCGGGTGCGGGCCTGGAAGGGGCCGAGCCGCCCGCTCAACCCCGCGGAGGAGCGGGCCGAGGTGCTGGCCGCCCTCCGCTTCGTGACCGGCGTGTTCATCGTGACGGGGCCGCCCGAGGCACACGGGCCTGAGGACTACATCGACCTGCTGGCCCCCATGCGGCCCGGGGCGCTCGCTCACACGGCCGGCGACCCGCACGCGGGGGCGCGTGCGGCTGCCGCGGCGATCCTGGGGGCGGAGTGCTGGGAGATGGCCTCCATCCCCGGCCGCTCCACGACCCGGATCGTGAACGCGGCCGGCAAGGGCTGACGACCCCCGCCCCGGCAGCACCGCGCCCACGCTGGACCCGCGCCTACGGCGGTGTCGCGCCCGTGGGGGAGTGCGTCGGGGGCGGTGAGGCGGGGTGGGAGGCGAAGGTGGGCGGGAGGGCATGATCGCGTACGCTTTCGTGACATGACAGCCGACCTGCTGGCGAAACGCGTGACGAACCTGCTGGCACCCCAAGTGCTGGTGATCGCCATGCCGCCCCTGGTCGGCCTGCTCGCCCAGGGCTGGGGTGGCGCGGCGTGGGGCCTGGTGGCCTCGGCGATCTGCGGCGGCGTGCCGGCGGCGGTGATCGCGGTCGGCGTGCGCGCGGGCCACCTCGACTCCCACCACATCGTCGACCGCGCCCGCCGCACCGGCCCCCTGCTCGCCGCCGTGGCGGCCGTGCTGGTGGCGTTAGCCCTGCTGGTGCTGCTGGGCGCGCCGACGCTGCTCGTCGCCACCGTGACCGCGATGCTGGTCGCGCTGGCCGTCACCGTGCCGGTGACGCTGCGCTGGAAGATCTCCTTCCACGCCGCCGTCTCGGCGGGCACGGTCGTCGTGTTCGCCCATGTCCTGCCCGCCTGGCCGGCCGCGATCGCCGGGGCCGCCGTCGTGGCGCTGGTGTGCTGGGCGAGGGTACGCCTCACGCACCACACCTGGCCCCAGGTCGTCGTGGGAACGGTGGTCGGCACGATCGCGACCTGGGCGACGCTGGCCGCGTTCGGCCTGGGCTGAGCCCCCCCGCCGCCCCCGCCCCGGACCGGAATAGGGGCACCGCGGCCGGGGTTTGCGCTCATATGGATGCCACGAACCGCGGCCGGGTACGCGTCGAGCCGACGGCCAAGCGTGTGAGGACCTATCTCGGCGGCCGGGTGGTGGCCGACTCCACCTCCGCCCTCCTGGTGTGGGAGGTGCCGTACTACCCCACCTACTATTTCCCGCCGGCCGACGTGGACCAGTCCGCGCTCAAGGCCACCGGCGCGACCAAGCACTCCCCGAGCAGGGGAGACGGCCTGGTCCACACCGTCACCTCGGGCACGGCGGAGGCGGCCGAGGCCGCGCTCGTCTATCCCGACTCGCCGCTGGAGCAGATCCGCGGTTACGTCCGGTTCGAGTGGGACGCGATGGACGCCTGGTTCGAGGAGGACGAGGAGGTCTACGTCCATCCGCGTGACCCGTACACCCGGGTGGACATCTTGCCGAGCTCGCGGCACGTACGGGTCGAGGTGGACGGCGTGACCGTGGCCGACTCCCGCAGCCCGCGCATCCTCTTCGAGACGGGCCTGCCCGCCCGCTACTACCTGCCGAAGACGGACGTACGGCTCGACCTGCTGGAACACACCGACACCGCCACCCACTGCCCCTACAAGGGCACTGCGGAATACTGGACGGTCAACGGTCGGAAGGACCTGGCCTGGTCGTACCGCACGCCGCTGCCGGAGAGCGAGAAGGTCGCCGGGCTGGTCGCGTTCTACAACGAGAAGCTCGACATCTACGTGGACGGCGAGCTCCAGGAGCGCCCGAAGTCGAAGTTCGCCTGATCGTCGGCGGTCAGGAGGAGGGGGTCCAGCCCGGGTCGCGGCCGAGGTAACGAAGCAGCGCGGCCACGTCGTCGTCGCCGGGCTCGGAGTCCAGCACCGCGGCGTACGCGCCCCAGGCGCGCAGCGGCTCGACGATCTCCATGGCCACCTTCAGCAGGGGCCTGGCCAGCTCCGGCGTGAGCGGCGAGGGCTGGCCGGTCGCGACCGCGATGTCCCAGGCGTGCACGGCGGCGTCGAGCGCGCACGCCGTCGAGCCGGACCACGGCGACATCTTGTGCGGCGGCACCGGCGTCGGCACCTCTGCGGCGTCGCGGTCGACGCCCGCCCACGCGCGGGCCGAGCGCGCCAGCGCGTCCTGCGTGAAGGCCGACGGGTCCGCCTCCGGCTCGCCCGACGGCTCGAACGGGTTGAACGCCGGGCCGGGCTCGCCGGTCAGCGCGGCGGCGAAGCCGATCTGGTCGCCGACCGCGTGCTGCAGGACCTGGGTGACGTTCCAGGCCGCGCAGGGCGTCGGCAGGTGCCAGCCGCCGGCCGGCACGCCGCCGACGACCCGGCGCAGCGCCTCGTGCGAGGCGTCGAGAACGTCCCAGCCGCTGATGGTGATGTCGCTCATGCGCCCTCCTTCGTCGGTCGCATGAGCGACAGTCGGCTGTGTTCGATTGGTCGCTCGCTTCGCTCGCTCATTGGTGAGCCCCCTTTTCGTTGTGCCTTCAGTATAGCAGAACGGAATAGTTTGTTCCACTAGTTGGCGAGACTTGACGCCTCGGCTGTCAGGCCGTGGATCAGCATGTCCAGCGCCCGCTCGAAGTCCGCCGCCGGGTCCACGCCGTTCCGTGTGCTCCGCAGCAGCCTGCTGAAGTGCGGCAGCCGTACCGGGTCCATCTCGCGGATGTACGCGCTGACCCCCTGCTCGCCCGCGTGCACGCCCGGGTCGCCGGTGAACCCGCCCGTCGACAGCATCAGCGACCCGAACACCAGGCTGTTCACGGCGGTCAGCGCCCGCCACGCGCCCAGGTCGTCGAACCCCGCCTGGAACAGCGCCCCCACCAGCGCGTCGAGCGGCTCCAGCGCCCGTACGGAGGTCGGGTTGGACTGGTCGGTGACCAGCGCGAGCGGCACCGCCGGATGCCGGCTGAACACCCGGTGCATGCTCAGCGCCACCCCGCGCACCTGCTCCTGCCATGTCAGCGCCGGGTCCGGCCGCTCGACCTGCACGAACACCCGCTCGGCCACGCCGTCGAGGATGTCGGCCTTGTTCGAGACGTGGTTGTAGAGCGACATCGCCTCGACGCCCAGCGCCTTGGCCAGCCGCCGCATGGTCAGGCCCTCCAGGCCCTCGTTGTCGGCCAGCTCCAGGGCCGCGTCCAGGACCCTCTCCCTGTTCAGCGGCTCCCGTCGTGCCATCCGGCGCCCCTTCCTCGGATTTCTCGGATTGACAAAGCTTACGGTGTATGTGTACTACTTACTGCGTAAGCTTACGCCGTAAGTAGGGGAGTGGGGATGACCGACGTGATCATCGTCGGCGGCGGGCCCGTGGGGCTGCTGCTGGCGTGCGAGCTCAAGCTGGGCGGGGCGGACCCGCTGGTCCTGGAGGCGGCCACGGGCGAGGAGCGCCGCACGCGCAGCCTCGGCCTGCGCTCGCTCAACGCGCGCACCGTGCAGTCGCTGGCCCTGCGCGACCTGGCCGGGCCGGTCGCCGGGGAGCAGTGGGCGATGCTCGACGACCTGGCCGCGCGCCGCGATCCCGCCGGGGCCGACGTGGTCGCCATGATGGTGGAGCTGCTCAGGAAGGGGATGGTCAGCGGGCACTTCAGCGGGCTGCCGCTGCTGGACGAGGCCGGCAACGCCGAATACCTCATGCTCAAGCAGGACCGGCTGGAGGCCGTCCTGGCCGAGCGGGCCGCCGGCCTGGGGGTGCGGATCTGGCAGGGGTGTGCGGTGGCCGACGTCGCGCAGGAGGAGTCCGCCGCCGTGGCCACCCTCGCCGACGGGCGGACGGTGCGGGCCGCGTACCTCGTGGGGTGCGACGGCGGGCGGAGCGTGGTGCGCAAGCTGACGGGGTTCGCGTTCGAGGGGACGCCGCCGACGATGACGGGGCGGACCGCCGTGGCCGAGCTGGCCTCCGACGAGGCCGTGACGTCGTCCCTGCGCCACCCCGGCGGGCTGGCCAACCTGTCGCTGGTGCCGGGGGAGATCGCCACCATCGAGTTCGACGGCGGGCCCGGGGGCCGGGACGCGCCGATGACGGCCGAGGAGCTGGAGGGCAGCCTGCGGCGGGTGACGGGGCACGACGTGGTGGTCAAGGCGCTGGAGACCGGCATCCGCTACAGCGACAACACCCGGCACGCGCAGACGTACCGCAAGGGGCGGGTGCTGCTGGCGGGGGACGCGGCGCACGTGCACTCGCCGATCGGCGGGCAGGGGCTCAATCTGGGGCTGCAGGACGCGTTCAACCTCGGGTGGAAGCTGGCCCTGGTGGCCCGGGGGCTCGCGCCCGAGGGGCTGCTGGACACCTACACGGCCGAACGGCACCCGGTGGCGGCGCGGGTGCTGCGCAACACCCGGGCCCAGGTGGCGCTGATGCGGCCCGGGCCGCAGGTGGACGCCCTGCGGGAGGTGCTGGGGGAGGTGATCGAGCTGCCGGAGGCCAGGCGGCACTTCGCGGGGATGGCCGACGGGACGGCCGTGGACTACGCGCCCGGCGCGGCGCACCCCCTGGTCGGCCGCTTCGCACCGCGCCTGGAGGCGATCCCGGCGGCCCCGCCCACGGGCCCGGCCTTTGAGACGGCGCGGGCGGTCGCCGAGCTGCTGCGGGACGGGCGCGGCCTCGTGCTGGCCCTCGCGGGCGCGCCCGGCGACGGCGGGCTCGACGCCGCCGTGGCGGGTCACCGCGACCGGGTGCGGGTGGCGCACGCGGACACCGCCGCCGTGCCCACCGCCGCCGTGCCCACCGCGTCGGGCGCGGCCGGGAGCGCGGAGGTGCTGCTGGTGCGGCCCGACGGTTACGTCGCCTGGGCGGGCGGGCGCGACGGGGTCGCCGAGGCGCTCACCACGTGGTTCGGCCCGCCCAGGCAGGGACGGCCGGTGGTCAGGTGAGGAGGCGGGTGAGGACGCGGGTGCCGAATTCGAGTCCTTCCACCGGCACCCGCTCGTCCTTGCCGTGGAACATCCCGAAGTAGTCCAGGTCCGGCCGGAGCATGAGGGGCGCGAAGCCGTACCCCTTGATGCCGAGCGTGGCGAAGGACTTCGCGTCCGTGCCGCCGCTCATCACGTACGGCACCGGCCGCGCGAGCGGGTCCTCGGCCACCAGCGCGCCCGCCAGCGTGTCGAAGAACGCCGACGGGTACGGCGCGTCGGGCGCGTCCTCCAGGTTGACGAACTCGCGGGTGATCTTCGGCCCGAGCAGCGCGTCGATCGTCTCCAGAAACTCCTCCTGCAGCCCCGGCAGGTAGCGCCCGTCCACGTGCGCCTCGGCGGTCGAGGGCACCACGTTCACCTTGTATCCGGCGTTCAGCATCGTCGGGTTCGCCGAGTTGCGGATCTGGCTCTTGAACAGGCTGCCCAGCGGCCCGAGCCGGGCGGCCTCCTCGTCGAGGCGGTCGAGGTCGACCGGCTGGCCGGTGATCTCGGAAAGGTCCTGGATGAGGGCGGCCACCGACGGCGTCAGGCGTACCGGCCACTGGTGGGAGGCCACCCGCGACAGGGCGTGCACCAGCGTGGCGACCGGGTTGTCCACCGGCGGGCGCGAGCCGTGCCCGGCCACGCCGTGCGCGGTGAGCTTCATCCAGGCGGTGCCGCGCTCGCCCACCGCGATCGGGTACACCCGGTGCTCGCCGGAGGACACGCTGAAGCCGCCGGACTCGCTGATCGCCTCCGTGACGCCGTCGAACAGCCCCCGCTGCTCGGTGACGGCGTGCCGGGAGCCGTAGTCGCCGGTCGCCTCCTCGTCCGCCAGGAACGCCAGCACCAGGTCACGCTTCGGGCGCACGCCGCGCGCGGCCAGGTCGAGCACGGTCGCGAGGGTCATCGCGCACGAGCCCTTCATGTCGACCGCGCCGCGCCCGTACACGCAGTCGTCCACGATCTCCCCCGAGAACGGGTGCAACTGCCACTCGGCCGGGTCGGCGGGCACCACGTCCAGGTGGCCGTGGATCAGGAGCGCGTCGGGTGAGTCGCCGTCGATCCTGGCCACGACGGTGGTCCGCTTCGGAGCCGACTCGAACACCACCGGCTCGATCCCCGCGTCGGCCAGCAGCGTGGCCACGTATTCGGCCGCCGGTCGCTCGCCGGAGCCCGGGTTGGTGGTGTCGAACCTGATCAGATCCGAGCAGATCTCGGCAACGCTCTTCACGCTCTTCCCTTCAGTGTCAGCGGCGGCACCTCGGGCATCTCGATGTCGAAGATCAGCCCGTAGAAGGCCAGCTCGGCCTCCAGCACCGCGACGATGGTCTCCTCCCGGCGCCAGCCGTGCTGCTCGCCGGGATAGGTGAGCAGGGCCCACTCCTTGCCGTGTTTGTCCAGTTCGGCGGTGAACCGCTCGGCCTGGCTCACGTCCACGATCGCGTCCTCCAGGCCGTGCAGCATGAGGCACGGGCCCGACGCGCGGTAGGCGTTCAGGAGGGGTGAGCGCTCGGTGTAGCGGTCGCGGGTCTCGGGCAGCGGGCCCACCAGGCCGTCCAGGTAACGGGACTCGAAGTCGTGGGTCTCGGCCGCCCAGCTCTCCGGGTCGGTGATCGCGTAGTGCGCCACCCCGCCCGCGAACACGTCACTGTGCACGAGCGCCGCCACCGTCGTCCAGCCCCCGGCGCTGCCGCCGCGGATGGCGATCTTCGCGGCGTCGGCCCTGCCCAGCTCGACCAGGCCGCGCGCCACCCTGGCGCAGTCCTGTACGTCCACCACGCCCCACTGGTGGCGAAGCCGCTCGCGATAGGCCCGGCCGTACCCGGTCGACCCGCCGTAGTTGACCACGGCCACGCCGAGCCCCCTGCTGGTGAAGTACGCGATCTCCAGGTCTAGCACGATCGGCAGGTTGCCGGTCGGGCCGCCGTGCACGAAGATCACGTACGGGCTCGGGCCGCCCTCGCCGCCGGACGGCGGGTAGAGGTGCGCGTGCACGCCCTCGACGCTCACGGCCTCGGGGGTGGGGAGCAGGTCGCGGTCCGGCAGCGGCTTGGGCTGCGACACGACCTCGTGGGTGCCGTCCGCGAGGTCGACGAGGGTGACCTCCAGCGGCGTGTACGGGGTCGCGCCCACGGCCGCCACCTTGCCGCCCGCGACCGACACGGTCGAGGACCAGTAGGTGGCCGCGCCGCCGAGGTCCCAGATGTCGCCGGTCTCGGGGTTCAGCACGCCCAGGCGGCGCAGGTCCGGGGTGCCGTACACGACCGCGAGCTGGCCCGTGTCCGTGATGGCCAGGTACGTCATACCGGGCTTCCACGCGGCGGCGCCGAACTCCTGCTCGATCGGGGTGAGGTTCGTGGTGGGGGAGCCGTCGAGGTGGACGAGGTGGACGTTCCACCAGCCGGTGGGGTCGGTCACGGCGTACAGGCTGCCGTCGTCGCGCCACTCGGCCTGGGCCACCGACTCCTCGGGGCCTCCCGCGACGACCCGGTACGCGCCCGCCGTGCCGTCCTCGCGCAGCGGGGCCACGCACAGCTCGGTGCCGTCCCAGGGCATGTTCGGGTGGTCCCAGCCGATCCAGGCGACGTGGCGGCCGTCCGGGGACAGGCGCGGGTTCATCAGGAAGTGCTGGGCCTTGGCGATCACCGTGACCGGGCCGCCGTCCAGGGGGACCGCCACCAGGTCGCGCACGCCGTCCGTCTCCCGGACCGCCCACACCTCGTCCCGGCCGGGCGGGAGGTAGAGGTCCGCGTAGCGGTACGGGCCCTCCGGGGTGATCGCCACCGGCTCCGCCCCCTCGGCGAGGCGATAAAGGCGCTGGTCGGCCCAGTTCGTGAAGACCAGGCCCCCGCCCGGGAGCGGACGCCAGGAGCGCCCGCCGTACTCGATCACCCGGTTGCGCGCGTTCCAGCCCGGCGGCAGGGCGTCCACGCGGGTGCCGTCCGGGAGGCGGCGCACCACGCAGCGGCGCCCGCCCTCGTGCGGGCGCGGCTCGTCCCACCAGACCTCGACGCCGGAGGGCGTGGCCACCGCCTCCACCCACTGCGGGCCGCCGTCGGTCCGGGCCACGTCGATCGGTCGAATGCTCATCAAGTCACCAATTGCCATTCGTACAGGGAGGAAGTGGATGGTCGGGCGGGTGAAGGATGTACGCGATGCCCCCGCTGCCCGAGCTCCTAAGCCATACGTTCTCGAACGCTGCCCGCGGATAGACCCTTCGAACCGAGGCGTCCCCGGGAGCCGCGGGATCGTTGACGACGACGTCGCCCTCGGCGGTGAAACCGGTGACCACCAGGATGTGCCCGCTGGTGGAGTAGCAGGAACCGGGCAGCTCGGCCGCCTTGAACGACTGCGACGTGATCACCGGGACGCCCGCCCGCACGAACGCCTCCAGCTCCACCGCCGAGCGCAGCCGCGTCACGAACCCGGCCAGGCCGTACCGCCCCGCGTACGCCACGCTGAACGGCCAGTTGCCGGTCCCCTGGTAGCTCTCGTCGTAGGTGCCCATGGCGGCGTGGTCCACGGACGGGGCCGGGTCGCCGTCCCCCACCCAGGCCAGCTCGTCCGGGCCGGGACCGCGGTCCCAGTAGCCCAGCACCATGGCCACCGAGGCCGGGCTGCACCAGTTGGCGCCCCCGCCGTCCCACTGCGGATGGTGCCCGGCGTGCGCGTGCTGGGAGTGCGCGGGCACCGCCAGCTCCACCGCCCCCGCCGCGCCGAAGGGGCTCGGCGCGACCGGGCGCCGCGGCACGGCCGAGGCCATCACGCCCAGCCCGGTCACGCGCGCGTCCGCGCCGTGCATGGCGACCCGCACCTGGTAGGCCACGACCGGCCGCCGGGCCACGAACGTGTCCACCGCCACGTCCCCGTCCTCGTCGCCCTGACCGGGCACCGAGGTGCGGGGGCCGCCGTGCTCCGACCAGCGGCCCATGACGTACCACTTGGTGAGATCGCCCCGGGCGGTCCTGGCCCGGAGCGCCACCTCGATCCACGAGCCCGGCGGGGTGCGCGCGGTCCACGAGGGCACGAGCTGGGTCGCCGGGAACCCGACCCGCTGCTCCCCGCTCGTCCACGAGCTCGCCGACGGGCCCGCCGGTACGGCGAAGCGGGCGAAGGCGACGCGGGCCAGATCGACGGTGAGCACCAGCCACATTGTGGTTTTCGCACCGTGTGTCGCACATCGGATGTTTTACGTACCGGCCCTGATTTGTGTCGGTGGTGATCTCTATGGTTCGGGGCATGACTCAGGCGGTACAGGCATACTCCTACGCGGGTCCCTCCACGCTCACCGACGGCAGGCTCGGTCTCTCGACCTCCGGCGGCACGGCGTTATCGGGGCCGCGGACGCACCCGCGCTTCTTCAGCGGGCTGCTCACCCATGCTGCCCCGGCCGCGGCCGGGCTGCTGGCCGTGGCGGATGTCGCGCTCGCCCGCTACCACCAGCCCAGGCCGGGCTGGACCCGCGACCCGGTGGTGACGTGCGACGGCGGGCGGCTGCGGTTCGAGTCGTTCTCGGCCTGCGGCGGCGTCTACGCCCGGCTCGACGTGCTGGAGCTCGACGGCGACGTGCTCGACCGGGGCACCACCAACGTCGACGTCAACGGCCCGCTGCGCGAGTCCCTGGCCAGGGTGGGCGGCCGGGACCCGCTCCACCTGGGCGTCGGGCCCGACGAGCTGACCGTCACCACGCTCGACGGCGCGGTCGTGGAGAAGAAGGTGCCGTTGCCGTCGCGGTGGCTGCGCGGGTTCGCGGAGGTGCAGGTGATCGCGGCCGGATGGGACCTGCGGGCCGAGCTGGCCGGGCCGCAGGCCGTGCGCTTCCTGCGCTCCCTGCCGAAGGGCGCCCGTTCCACCGTGTGGGCCGTCCCCTCGGGCCGCGACCTGCGCCTGGCCTCGGGCCCCGCGCGGGGTGGGGTCTGCCTGTCGGGCACGGCTCGGGTGGCCACGCTGCTGCCGCTGCTCAGGTTCGCCAAGGCGCTGAGGGCCTACGGGCCCGCCGACGGCTCGTCCACGGCCGGCGCCTGGGAGCTGGAGCTGCCCGGCATGCGTTACACGCTGGCGGTCTCGCCCGAGCCGTGGCGCGGGTTCTCCGGCGAGGGGGCGGTGCTGTCCGACCTGGCCACCGACGAGGCCGCGGACGACGCCGACGTGGTCGGCATGCTGCTCAACTTCGAGCCCACGGTCGAGCTGGGGCTGCTCGCCGACCGTTCGGGGCTTTCGCCCGAACGCGTACGCGCCGCCCTCACCCAGCTCGGCACGGCCGGGCGCGTCGGCTACGACCTGCACGAGGCGGCCCACTTCCACCGCGAGCTGCCCTACGACAGGGAGCAGGTGGCCGAGCTCAACCCCCGGCTGACGGCCGCCCGCGCGCTGGTCGACTCCGGGGCCGTGCGCCTGCTCGGGGAGACGGCCCTCGGGGAGACGGCCGAGGTGACGACCGACGGCGGGGTGCGGCGGGTGCGGATAGTCGAGGGCGAGTGCACGTGCCCGTGGTGGTTCGACCACCGGGGCTCGCGCGGGCCGTGCAAGCACGTGCTGGCGGCCAGGATCGCCGCCCGCGTCGCCGTAGAGGTCGCTCCGTGACCGCATGGGAAGCGGTGGTGGCGGCCATCGACACCGGAGACCCGCAGCGGGTCGCCGACCGCGTGCTCGCCCTCGGCGAGCGCGAGCGCCGCGAGGTGGCCGCCCTGCTCCCCGGTCACATCGCGGTGGCCGAGCGCCGGGCCGAGGCCCGGCAGCTTGAGCGCATCACCAGGCGGGAGCGCGAGAGCGAGGCCGCCTGGCGCGAGCACGTGCGCCGGGCCAGGAGCGTCGGCCGCACCGTCCACGAGCGCGAGCGCTGGGAGTGGAACACCCCCTGGAACCCGCTCTGGCAGCCCGGACGCGAGGAGACCTGGGTCGATCCCCTGCGGGTCGCGGGCGCGGCCGCCATCGGCGGCGCGGCGGCCGTCGTGGCCTGGCTCAACCGGCGCGAGTTCCAGGACCGCTGGGAGGTGAGCGGCGACACCACCGCCATCCTCGAACGCGTCCTGTCCACCCGCCCGGCCGCCTGGCAGGAGGACTTCGCCACCCGCGCCGCGATCCGGCTGCGCCCCGCCCCGCGCCGGCGCCGCCGTTCGGACGAGACCGACGCGATCGCCCTGGCCATGCTGCGCCGCACGGGGGTGGTCCCGCCGGAGCACGACCCCCTCGTCGTGGCCTGGGTACGCCGGCCGCCCGCCCCCGGCGACCCGCTGCTCGACCACCTCCTTCCCCGGATCTTCGAGGCCGAGGGCGTGGGCGCGGCCCTGCGGGGCGAGCGCGCGGAGCCGCCGGCGCCCGGCACCTGGCTGGCCGCACTCACGGAGCTGGCCGGCCAAGGCCGCCGCGACCTGCTGCTCGACGGGTGCGTACGGCGCTTCCTGCGCGGCGGCGAGGCCACTGACCTGCGCTTCTTCGTCCGCCTGCACGAGCTGCTCGAGCCGTCCCGCGACGAGGTGAGCAAGCGGGCCGTCGACTACCTGCGGCTGCTGCCCGCCGCGCCAGGGGCCGTCGCGGAGATGGCGCTGCGGCACCTGCGCGGGCTCGACCACCTGGACCGCGCGGAGGTGGCGGAGGCGCTGCGGGCGCTGCTGTTCAGGGCGGAGCGCAAGCTGGTGACGGCCGGGCTGACCTGGCTCGACGCCGTCGCCCCCGGCTGGCCGGGCGACCTCGACGAGCTGGCGCCCGCGCTGGGGTACGCGTTCGCCTGCGAGTCCGCCGACGTGCAGGGGCGGGCGGTGCGGGTCGCGGTCAAGCACGCCAAGCGGTTCACGCCGGTGGGGGCGCAGGCCCTCAGGGACGTCATCGGGCAACTGCCGCCGCAGCTCGGGGAGACGCTCGCGGCGGTGTTCGGCGGGGAGGCCGCCGAGGAGCCGCCGGAGCCCTTCACACCCGTGCCGCTGCCCGCGCCGCGCTACGCCGAGGCGTTCCCCGATCCGGTGACGGCGCCCGTCGAGCTGGGACCCCGCGGGGGCGGATGGGAGGCCGCGGAGCTGTGGCTGGCCGGCGTCGTACGGCTGCACCACGACGATCGGGCCGGGCTCGTGACCAGGCTGTCGGAGTGGCGGCCGGGCGCCCGCTCGCCCGAACGGCCGTGGCCGGACGTCTGGCAGTGGGCCGAGGAGATCGCCCGGCTGATCCTGACGGGCGCCTCCCCGGCCCAGGGGCTGCCCCGGCCCGGCTCGGTGTCGGCGCCGCACCTGTTCCTGCTGCGGCGCTGGGCCGAGGTCCACTCGGCGCTCCAGGACGGCACTCTCCCGCCGTACCTGCTGGCCGAGCCCACCGAGGGCACCGGGCACGTGGACGCGGCGGAGCTCGTGGCGCGGCTGGCGGGCTACGAGCGTCGCGGCGTCGAGGCCCTGCCGGCGGACCTGCAGCAGGCGCTGCTGCGGCTGCCGCGCGAGGCGGCGCCCGAGGTGGTGGCGCGGGCGCGGCGGCTCACCTCGGAGGCGGGGCGGGCGGCGGCCCGCTGGATGGACGGCGGACGCCCCGAGCCGGTCACGGAGATCGGCTGGCTCGGCTCGGGGCGGCTGGACCTCGGCGAATACCGCGACGACCAGGAGGCGGCCACCACCCGGACCCCCGACCTGGAGCCCAGGATCCGGGTGGCGCCGACGGGGCTCGCGCTGGTCGACGAGCTGCTCGCCGAGCCCGGCTGGCGGCGGCGCGAGGGGCAGGGCGGGCTGCTGCCGTGGTGGCCGTACGTGATGCCGTCCCACCGGGAGGTCGTCGCGCTCCACTTCGTCCCGCACCTGCTGTACGGGTGGCCGGCGCAGGGGCCGAAGCCGGCCGAGGTCTACGCCCTCTCGCTGGCCGGCGGGCCGTGGGGCGAGGGGATGGCGCTCGTGCTGGCGTGTCTCCTGGCCGACCCGTCCTGGTCGAAGCTGCCCGTGGTGCGGGCGCGCCTGATGGTGGACCTGGCGGCCCGCGGCGACGGCGACGCCGGGGAGATCGGGCGCCAGCTCGGGCTGCTGCTGCGCAGGACGTGGCTCAAGCCCGGCCCGGTCTTCGAGGCGCTGGAGAGCGCCGCCGAGCAGGGGGCGCATGAGGACGTGTGGCGGGTCATGACCGGGTTCCTGCCCGTGTTCCTGCCGGGGCCGGAGGAGCAGCCGCAGACCCGGCACACCCAGGCGCTGGCGTTCGCGCTGCGTGCCGCCCGGTGGGCCGGGGCGCGGGAGCCGGTGCCCTGCGTGGCGGAGATCGCCGAGCGGCGGGCCTCGAACAATTTCGTCCGCGAGGCCCGCCGCCTGCACACCTACCTGACGTGACCCCCTCTGGCCGGCGCGCCGGTCAGAGGTACAGGCCCGTGGACTCGTCGCCCGGCTGCGGGGTGAACTCGCGGCCCGCGCGCAGGGCGTACAGCTGCGCCAGCGTCGCGCCCGACGGGCCCACCCCGTTGGTGGAGCCCAGCCACGTGACGGCCTCCTCCTTCGACAGCGGGCCGACCTCCACCTGCGCCAGGCAGCGGCCGGGGCGGACGACGGCCGGGTGGAGGCGGGCGAGGTCCTCGTTCGTGGTGATCGCCACCAGGACGTCCCGCCCCTGGCCGAGCAGGCCGTCGGTCAGGTTGAGCAGGCGCGAGAGCCCCTGGCCCGCCTGGGCCTTGGCACCCGAGCTGATCAGCTCGTCGCAGTCCTCCAGGACGAGCAGCCGCCAGCGCTGGGTGTCCTCGTCGGAGTCGTAGCCGACGGCCACCTCCATCAGGTAGCCGGGCTCGTTGAACAGCCGCTCGGGGTCGAGCACGCAGTCGACCTGGCACCAGTCGTGCCACTGCTTGGCCAGCGTGCGCAGCAGCGTCGTCTTGCCGGTGCCCGGCTCGCCGTGCAGGAGGATGAGGCGGCCGTTGACGTCGGCGGGGGTGATCGACATCAGCCGCTCTAGGGCCGGGCGCACCTTGCCCGAATAGTTTTTGCTGATCTCGGCCCAGGGCTGCGCCGTGATCGGCTTCTCCGAGCGGGTGCCGCCGTGCATGCCCCGCCACCAGAAGCCCATCTCGACGTGGTCCACCTCCGGCATCGCCTCTTCGGCGCCGTCGATGCTCTCCGCGAGCACGGTCTTGGCCAGCTCCTCGTCCACCGCCGTGACGCTGACGGTGGCCGTGCGGTTGCGGTGACGCACGACGCGCAGGGTCCAGCCCTCACCGGCGATGAGCCGCGACTCCGAGCCGTCCTCGACCCGCGCGGTCCGCAGCAGCCGGCCGTCGGCCGGGCTCAGCGGGGCGTCGGGGCGTACGCGCTCCAGGTTGGCCAGGCGGGACCACGGTTGCGCACCCGTCGCGAACGGCGACAGCGCCAAGGCGTCGATGACGTCGATGGCGGAGTCGGCGTCGTCGATCCAGATGTTCATCGGGAGCTCGGAAGACTCCCGGCTGGGGAACGGCACCTCCCTCATCACAGACATAACGTTAATGATCCAGCGTCCAGTCGTCACATGTCGAAGGGTTTTGCAGGAAAGTTCGGTCTGTCTGCTAGCCCTTGTTGAGGGTGCCGGTCTGGGTGACGAGGCCGGGGCCGGGCTCGTCCTTCCAGGTGTAGGCGAGGGTGTCGCCCTGCTTGGCGAGCCAGATGGTGCCCGCGATGCAGTTGCCCTCGTTCGCCCCCAGCGAGAACGTCAGCCGCGCCGCCTCCACCTTGGTCAGCGTGATCGTGCCGCGGCAGCTCACGCCCGTGTCCTTCTCGCTCCACTGCGCGGTGGACGCGTCCGGCTTCAGCACCACGGTGTTCTCGGCCCCGTCGGTGTCCAGGGGGTTGGTGCTCTCCGTCCGGCCCGTCCACGTGCCCGCGTAGGCGGCGGGGATCCTGGGCTTGCCGCCGGGGTCGGTGGAGGCGGACTCCTGCGGCGTGCCGGTGGCGGACGGCGATTCCGTGCCGGTTTCGGACGGCGACTCCGTGGGGGTGCCGGACGGCGATTCCGTGGGGGTGCCGGTGTCGGACGGAGAGGACGGCGACGGCGAGTCCGGTGGGGTGGCCGAGGCCGAGCGGTCGTCCCGGTCGGCGAGCGGGGCCGGGGTGCTGTTGAGGTAGAGGGTCGTGGCGACGGCCGCGGCGAGGGCGACCAGGCCCGCCAGCGCGCCGATGAGCAGGCCCCGGGAGCGGGCGCGCCGCGTCTCCTGGGTGGCGGCCGCGACCTGGGGACCCGTACGGAGGCCCGCCGGGACGCCGGGGCTCGCCGGGGCGCCGGGGGCCGCTTGGATGCCAGGGCCAGCCGGGGCGCCGGGGCCTGCCGGCGGGCCCGGCGGGCCCTGCGGGGTGTTGGGGTTGACCAGGGACACCATCAGGTGCTGGGCCGTGGGGCGCCGCGACGGGTCCTTGGCCAGGCAGGACGCGATCACCCCGCGCAGGCGCGGCGGCAGCGGCGACAGGTCAGGCTCGGCGTGCAGCACCCGGTGCAGCACGGCCGGCACGGTGTCCGCGCCGAACGGGCTCGTGCCCGTGGCCGCGAACAGGATCGACGCGGCCCACGCGAACACGTCGGAGGCCGGCGACGCCGGGGAGCCGTTGATCTGCTCGGGGGCCAGATAGGCGGGGGTCCCGATCAGGCCGGACGTCATCGTGGCCGCCCCCTCCGCCCGGGCGATGCCGAAGTCCACGACACGGGGCCCGTCGGGCCCGAGCAGCACGTTGGAGGGCTTGAAGTCGCGGTGCACGATCCCGGCCGCGTGGATGGCGGCCAGGGCGGTGGCCGTGCCGACCGCCAGGCGTTCGAGGTCGCCGCCGCGCAGGGGGCCGCGCTCGCGCACCCGCTCGGCCAGCGAGGGGCCGTCCACGAACTCGCTCACCACGTACGGCCGCGGCCCGTCGGCCGAGACGTCGAGGACCCGCGCGGTGCAGAAGGAGGCGATGCCCTCCAGCGCGTCCAGCTCGCGCGCCAGCCTGGCCCGCGTCTGCTGGTCGCCCGCGCTCAGCAGCTTGACCGCGACCTGTTCGCCGGCGGCGGAGTGGGCGAGGTAGACCACGCCCTGCCCGCCTTCCCCGAGCCGGCCGACCAGGCGGTACGGGCCCAGAGCCGCCGGGTCGTCTGGTCGGAGGGGGCTCGCCATGGCCGATACGTTACCGCTCGCCATGCGCGCGTGAAGATCCACCGGTACCTTGGACCGTTGGATCAAATCACTCCATACACGGAGGTATCGGGGAAAGTGTCGAAGGTTACGTTCCGTGAGCGGGCGCGTTACTGGTTCGACAACACCATGTCCAAGGGCACCGCCTCGCTCATAGGCTGGCTGGCGGTCGTCTCGGTGGGGCTCGTCGTGGTGGTGACGGCGTTGACGCTCTGGCTCGCGCCAGGTGAGCCCGAGGGCGTGAGCCATGCGGGGGAGGTCCTCTGGATCTCCCTCATGCACGCGCTGTCCCCTCTCAAGATCGCCAGTGACAAGGGCTCCGTCGCGTATCTGACCGTGATGTTCGCCGGATCGCTCGGCGGCCTGTTCATCGTCAGCATCCTCGTCGGCCTGCTGTCCAACGGGCTCAAGCAGAAGGTGGACCGCCTGCGCAGGGGGCGCTCGCGGATCGTCGAGTCCGGTCACACCGTGGTGCTCGGCTGGTCGGACCAGGTGTTCACGATCGTGGCCGAGCTGGTCAAGGCCCAGGCCAGCCAGAAGCGGTCGGTCATCGCGGTGCTCGCCGAGCACGACAAGCTCGACATGGAGGAGGCCATCCGCGAGCACGTCGGCGACCTCGGCCGGACCCGGCTGGTCTGCCGCACGGGGCGGCCCACGGAGCCGCGCGACCTCGCGCTGATGAACCTGGCCAGCGCCCGCTCCGTCGTCGTGCTCTCGCCCGAGGGCGAGGACCCGGACGCGCACGTCATCAAGATCCTGCTCGCGCTGGCCAAGCGCCGCGGCGTCCACCCGCCGGTGGTCGCCGCGCTCGCCTCCAGCCGCAACATCGCCGCCGCCCGCCTGGCCGGCGGCGCGGACGTGCACCTCGTCGACTCCGACGACACCGCCTCCCGGCTCATCGTGCAGTCCTCGCGGCAGTCCGGCATGTCCGTCGTCTGCATGGACCTGCTGAACTTCGACGGCGGCGAGATCTACCTGCGCACGCCCAGGAAGCTCGTCGGGATGACGTACGGCGAGGCGCTGCACGCGTACCAGACCGCCTCCGTCATCGGCCTGCGCCGGCCGACCGGCGTCGTGCTGAACCCGGACGTGGACACCGTCATCAACGCCGACGACGAGGTCATCGTCATCGCCGGCGACGACTCCCACATCCGCCTGGCCGCCGGCAAGCCGTCCCTGGACGAGGCCGCCGTCGTCGAGTCGGAGGCGCCGCCCGCCGAGCCCGAGCGCACGCTCCTGCTCAACTGGAACGGCCGCGCCGAGCAGATCGTCCGCTACCTCGACGGCTACGTGGCCCCCGGCTCGGTGCTGGAGGTCGCCGCCGACCACCCCAGGGCCGGCACCGGCCTGGCGGGCCTGCGCAACCTCACCGTGAACGTCAAGGACTGCGACACCACCGACAGGTACGCGCTGGAGTCGCTCGGCGTCGGCCTCTTCCAGCACGTCATCGTGCTGTCCGACGACCGCTTCGCCGCCCACCACTCCGACACGCGCACGCTCATGACGCTGCTCCAGCTCCGCGACATGCAGAGCGCGCTCGGCGAGCACTACTCGATCGTCAGCGAGATGCACGAGGAGAGCAACCGGGCCCTGGCCGAGGTGACCGAGGCCGACGACATCGTGATCAGCGACACCGTCATCGGCCTGCTGCTGGCCCAGCTCGCCGAGAACCGGCACCTGGCGGACGTGTTCGGCTACCTGTTCGACTCGCGCGGCTCGGAGATCTACCCCCGGCCCGCCGACTCCTACGTGAAGACGGGGACGCAGGTGCACTTCTCCACGGTCGTGGAGTCGGCCAGGCGCAGGGGCGAGACCGCCATCGGCTACCGCAACGCCCTGGCGCGCAACGACCCGCCCCACTACGGCATCGTCCTCAATCCGGACAAGTCCGTGCCCGTCGTCCTGAACAAGGGGGACTCGGTGATCGTCCTGGCCGAGCGCTGAAAACATACAGTTTGCCCTGTGAGGACCATTGACTGGGTGGACGGCGCCGTCGAGCTCGTCGACCAGACATTGCTGCCCGACAAGTGCGTGACGCTGCGCGTGCGCACCGTGGACGAACTCGTGGACGCCATCCGGCGGCTGGCCGTGCGCGGGGCGCCCGCGCTCGGCGTGGCGGGGGCGCTCGGCGTGGTGCTGGCCGACGGCGACCCCGCGCAGATCGCCAGGCTCCGCGCCGCCCGGCCCACCGCCGTCAACCTCGCGTGGGGCGTCGACCAGGCCGCCGCCCACCTTCGTGAAGGCCGCGAGTCCGTGCTCGCGGCCGCGCTGCGCGTGCGCGACGACGACATCGCCGCCTGCGTGGCCATGGGGGAGCGCGGGGCCGACCTGCTCGAAGGCGACCGGCTGCGGATCATGACCGTGTGCAACACCGGAGGGCTGGCCGCCGTCGAACGCGGCACCGCGCTCGGCGTCGTCCAGACGCTTCACGAGCGCGGGCGGCTGGCCGAGGTGCTCGCGCTGGAGACCCGCCCGCTGCTGCAGGGCGCCCGGCTCACCACGTGGGAGCTGGCCAGGATGGGCGCGCCGCACCGGCTCATCGCCGACTCGGCGGGGCCGTACCTGCTGGCCAAGGGCGAGGTGGACGCGGTGCTCATCGGCGCCGACCGCATCGCCGCCAACGGCGACACCGCCAACAAGATCGGCTCGTACGCCCTCGCGCTCGGCGCGGAGCGCGCAGGGGTGCCGTTCGTGGTGGTCGCGCCCGAGTCCACGATCGACCAGAGCACCCCCACCGGCGAGCAGATCCAGATCGAGGACAGAGGGGCGGACGAGATCGTGACCGTCCGGGGTGTGCGGGTGGCGCCCGAGGGGACGCAGGCCCTGAACCCGGCGTTCGACGTGACGCCGCACGATCTCATCACGGCGATCGTCACGGACAAACGGGTGATCAGACCTTAGCCCAAATCATCCAACTTCAGGACCCGTCCGCATGCCCCGGGTTACGCTCGGTGGTCTCGACAGCGACACTCGGAGCTCACCGTGGCCATCGACCTGGTGTTACGCAAAGACTGGAACGCCCGCCCGCCGCGCGGCGACTACACGCAGCTCGACTCCACCAAGGGAGTGAAGGTCCACTACACGGGCGGCCGGGTCGATCCCGGCATCGTCTCGGACCACAGCGGCTGCGTCGCGCTGGTGCGGTCGATCCAGGCGTTCCACATGGACGACAACGGCTGGATCGACATCGGCTACTGCGTCGACGAGGAGACCGAGATCCTCACCCGGCAGGGGTGGAAGTCGTACCGGGAGCTGCGCGCGGGCGACGTCGCGCTCACGCTCGACCACCGCACGGGCATGTCGGAGTGGCAGCCCGTGCTCGAGGTGTGCGTGTTCCCCGCGAAGGAGCGGGAGATGATCCGGATGGAGGGGCCCGCCCACTCCTCCCTGACCACTCCCCATCACCGCTGGCCCGTCGAGCGCCACGCCGCGGGAGGCACGGAGCGCCGGTGGGTGACCACCGAGACCATCGCGCACCCCGACCGCATTCCCGCCGCGGCGCCCTGCGCCGACCTGCCGGCCGAGCCGAAGTGGTCGGACGCCTTCGTGGAGCTGGTCGCGTGGTTCTCGGCCGGAGGCTCCTCGAACGGCGCCGCGATCCACCGGCCGCGGCGGGACCACGCGCATCTCATGCGCATCCGCGCCGTGCTCCACGGGGTGCCCGGGGGGAGCGAGACGGTCGAGGGCGACCTCGTCGAGTTCCGGCTCCCGGCCGCCACGGGACGGCGGCTGGCCGAGGTGGCGCCGGGCGGGGTGCCGAGGTTCGAATTCCTCCTGTCGCTGTCCCGGGCCCAGCTCGCCCTGTTCCTGGAGACCTCCCTGATGGCGGGCGACGCCGGGCGCGACCGGCTCGAACGCCAGGACCGGGCGGGGGCGGAGGCGTTCATGTTCGCCGCGCTGCTGTCGGGGGCGGGGGCGACCATGCGGCGCGTGCCCGAGACCGGCATGTGGGTGACCACGATCCGGCGGCAGCAGTCCCTCGTGCCCCGACCGGCCCTGAGCGTCCGGAAGGAGACCTACCGCGGCCGGATCTGGTGCCCCAGGACCGAGAACCAGAGCTGGCTGGCCCGCAGGGACGGCACGGTCTACTTCACCGGCAACACCATGGTCGCCTGCCCGCACCGGAAGGTGTTCGAGGGACGGGGCCTGCATCACCTGCCCGCCGCCAACGGCCCGGGGCTCAACGCCGGCCACTACGCCGTGCTGGGGCTCGTGGGCAACGCCGGGCTCGTCCAGCCGCCCGACGGGGTGCTGCACGCGATCCTGGACGCGATCCAGTACCTGCGCGACAAGGGCCGCGCGGGCCAGGAGATCAAGGGGCACCGCGACGGCTACTCGACCGACTGCCCCGGCGACCCGCTCTACGCCTGGATCCGGCGGGGCGCGCCACGCCCGGGCGGCGGGACCCCGCCCACGGTGCCGTCCACGCCGCCGTTCCCCGGGCGGCTGCTGAAATATCCGCCGGTCATGCACGGCGAGGACGTGCGGACCTGGCAGGCGCAGATGAAGAAGCGCGGCTTCGACCTGGCCGTGGACGGGGCGTACGGCGCCGGGTCACGCGAGGTGTGCCGCACGTTCCAGCGCCGGCAGGGCATCGAGGACGACGGGATCGTGGGTGCCCTGACGTGGCGGCTGGCCTGGGAGGCCCCGGCGTCCTGAAGCCGGGGCGGCGACACCCCGGACCCGGGGTTACCGCGCCTTCGAAGCTCCGCCTAGTATCCGACCATGGAACTGGCCACGGGGTTCGAGTCCATCTCGCGAGACGGCTGGCGGGCGCTGGCGGTCGAGGTCCTCCGTAAATCGGGCATCGAGACGGAGGCGCCGGAGGAGGCGCTGTCGACCGCCACCTACGACGGAGTGACGATCTCGCCCCTCTACGACCTGGACGACCTGCCCGGCGACCCCGGGCTGCCCGGCGAGGCGCCGTACGTGCGCGGAGCCCGCGGCACCCCCGGCTGGGAGGTGCGCCAGCGGCACGCCGTGGCCGACCCCGAGGCGGTGCTGGCCGACCTGGAGAACGGGGTCACCTCGCTGTGGCTCGTGGTCGGGGACGGCGCGATCCCGGTGGACGCCCTGGGCGCCGTGCTCAAGGACGTCTACCTCGACCTGGCGCCGGTCGTGCTGGAGGCCGGGGATCAGGTGCGCGAGGCCGCCGAGGTCCTGTTCGGGCGCGGCGGCGCGGTGCTGGGCAACCTGGGCGCCTCCGCCGTCACGGGGCCCGGGCTGGAGCTGGCCCGGCGCTGCGTCGACGGGTTCCCCGGGCTCAGGGCCATCACCGTCGACGCGACCCCCTACCACGACGCCGGCGGCAGCGACGCCGAGGAGCTGGGCTGCTCGATCGCCCAGGGCGTCGCCGAGCTGCGGGCGCTCACCGGTGGCGGGCTGTCTGTCGAGCAAGCGCTAGGGCAGATCGAGTTCCGGTACGCCGCCACCGCCGACCAGTTCGCCACCATCGCCAAGCTGCGCGCGGCCCGCCGGCTGTGGGCCAGGGTCGCCGAGGTGTGCGGCGCTCCCGGAGGGGCGGCCGGGCACGGCGGCCAGCGGCAGCACGCGGTGACCAGCTCGGCCATGATGACCGCCCGCGACCCCTGGGTGAACATGCTGCGCACCACCCTGGCCTGCTTCGCGGCCGGCGTCGGCGGCGCGGAGGCGGTCACGGTGCAGCCGTTCGACGCCTGCCTGGGGCTGCCGGACGCCTTCTCGCGGCGCATCGCCCGCAACACCCAGGCGCTGCTGCTGGAGGAGTCGGGGCTCGGCCGCGTCATCGACCCCGCCGGAGGCTCCTGGTACGTCGAGCGCCGCACCGCCGACCTCGCCGAACGCGCGTGGGCCTGGTTCCAGGAGATCGAGGCGGCGGGCGGGATCACGCGGGCCGCCGGGCCGGTGTCGGAGCGGATCGCCGCCACCCGCGCCCGCCGCGCCGACGACATCGCCCACCGCCGCTTCCCCATCACGGGCGTGAGCGAGTTCCCGAACGTGCACGAGAAGCCGGTACGCCCGCCCACGCCCGCGCAGGCCGCCCCCGAGACGGGCGGCCTGCCGCGCGTCCGGTACGCCGAGGAGTTCGAGGCCCTGCGCGACCTGGCCGACGCGCAGCCCGAACGGCCCACGGTCTTTCTCGCCACCATCGGGCCCGTGGCCGCCCACACCGCGCGGGCCGCGTTCGCCGCCAACCTGTTCCAGGCGGGCGGGCTGGACACCGAGACCGCCGGTCCCGGGGCCGACCCCGAGCAGATCGCCACCGCGTTCGCCATGAGCGGCGCGTCCGTCGCCTGCCTGTGCTCGACCGACAAGCTGTACGCCCAGCACGCCGCCGCCGTCGCCACCGCACTGCGCAAGGCCGGGGCGAGGAAAGTCTGGCTGGCGGGGAAGGGGGAGTACGAAGGCGTGGACGGAAACCTCTTCGCGGGCTGCGACGCGCTGGCCGTGCTCCGCCAGACCTTCGACCACCTGGAGGTGACCCGATGATCCCGGACTTCTCCGAGATCCCGCTCAACGCCCTGCCCAAGGACGGGCCGGAGGCGCCGGCGCGTGCCGGTGAGGTGTGGGAGACGCCTGAGGGCATCGGGGTCAAGCCGCTCTACACGGCCCATGACCTCGAGGGGCTCGACTTCCTGCGCACCTATCCGGGCGTGGCCCCCTACCTGCGCGGCCCGTACCCCACCATGTATGTCAACCAGCCCTGGACCGTCCGCCAGTACGCGGGCTTCTCCACGGCGGAAGACTCCAACGCCTTCTACCGGCGCAATCTCGCCGCCGGGCAGAAGGGCCTGTCGGTGGCCTTCGACCTGGCCACGCACCGGGGGTACGACTCCGACCACCCGCGCGTGGCCGGCGACGTGGGCATGGCCGGGGTGGCGATCGACTCCATCTACGACATGCGGCAGCTGTTCGACGGCATCCCGCTCGACCGCATGTCGGTGTCGATGACCATGAACGGTGCCGTGCTGCCCGTCCTCGCGCTCTACATCGTGGCGGCCGAGGAGCAGGGCGTCGCGCCGGAGCAGCTCGCGGGGACCATCCAGAACGACATCCTCAAAGAGTTCATGGTCCGCAACACCTACATTTATCCCCCGGCGCCGTCGATGCGGATTATTTCGGATATTTTCGCTTATACGAGCGAGAAGATGCCGAAATTCAACTCCATCAGCATTTCCGGCTACCACATCCAGGAGGCCGGCGCGACGTGCGACCTGGAGCTGGCCTACACCCTCGCCGACGGCGTCGAATACCTGCGGGCCGGGGTCGCCGCCGGGATGGACGTCGACCGGTTCGCGCCGCGGCTGTCGTTCTTCTGGTGCATCGGCATGAACTTCTTCATGGAGGTCGCCAAGCTCAGGGCCGCGCGGTTGCTGTGGGCCAATCTCGTTTCCGGATTTAACGCGAAAAATCCGAAATCTTTGAGCCTTCGTACCCACTCCCAGACCTCCGGCTGGTCACTCACCGCGCAGGACGTCTTCAACAACGTGGCCCGCACCTGCGTCGAGGCCATGGCCGCCACCCAGGGCCACACCCAGTCCCTGCACACCAACGCCCTCGACGAGGCGCTCGCGCTGCCCACCGACTTCTCCGCCCGCATCGCCCGCAACACCCAGCTCCTCCTCCAGCAGGAGTCGGGCACCACCAAGGTGATCGACCCGTGGGGCGGCTCCTACTACGTCGAGCGCCTCACCCACGACCTCGCCGAACGCGCCTGGGCCCACATCCAGGAGGTCGAGGCCGCCGGCGGCATGGCCAGGGCCATCGAGGCGGGCCTGCCCAAGCTCCGCATCGAGGAGGCGGCCGCCCGTACCCAGGCCCGCATCGACTCGGGCCGCCAGCCCGTGATCGGCGTCAACAAGTACCGCGCCGAGAGCGACGAGGCCGTCGAGGTGCTCAAGGTCGACAACAGCGCCGTACGCGCCCAGCAGCTCGACAAGCTGGCCCGGCTCAAGGCCGAACGCGACCCCGGCGCCGTGCGGCGCGCGCTCGACGCGCTCACCGAGGCCGCCGGCGACCCCGCGCCGGGCCTGGAGCACAACCTGCTCAAGCTGGCCGTGGACGCCGCCAGGGCCAAGGCGACCGTGGGCGAGATCTCCGACGCCCTGGAACGGGCGTTCGGCAGGCACGCCGAGCAGGTACGTACCATTTCTGGGGTGTATCGCGACGAGTCAGGCCCCTCCGCCGGCATCGAGCACGCCCGCCGGGCGTGCGCCGACTTCGAGCGCGCCGAGGGCCGCCGCCCGCGCATCCTGGTGGCCAAGATGGGTCAGGACGGGCACGACCGCGGCCAGAAGGTGATCGCCACCGCGTTCGCCGACCTCGGCTTCGACGTGGACGTCGGCCCGCTGTTCCAGACGCCTGAGGAGGTCGCCAGGCAGGCGGTTGAGGCCGACGTGCACATCGTGGGCGTCTCGTCGCTGGCCGCCGGGCACCTCACGCTGGTGCCCGCGCTGCGCCGGGCGCTGGCCGACCTCGACGCCGGCGACATCATGATCGTGGTCGGCGGCGTCATCCCGCCCGGCGACCACGACGAGCTGCGGGCCGCGGGCGCCGCCGCGATCTTCCCGCCCGGCACGGTGATCGCCGACGCCGCCCTCGACCTGCTCGAACAGCTGAGGAACCGTCAATAAGTCCCGCGGTCGCACATCGTCACGGAGATCGTCCGCTGGGTCGCGATCGGGGACGTGATCCGGAGCGTGACGCGATGGACGCCGCCCGCGCTCTTGAGGTTCTGCGGCGAGGTCAGGACGCGCCGGCCGTTCGCGGTGATGACCGCCGACGAACGGCCGACGGCGGCGTTGTCGATGTACCAGGTGTAGGCGAAGGTCAGCGGCTGGCCCGTGCGCTGCACCAGCGCCTGGAGCGTGACCTCGCCGCCCGTCCAGCAGGTGCCGTTGCTGGCGCCGCTCGGGCGGACGTAGACGAGCCTGAGCCGTTCGACGACGGGCGTGGCGCCGTCGGTCGTCTCCGCGGTCGGGACGTTGCTCGGCGTGCCGTCGTTCTGCGGGCTGGGCCTCGGGGTGCGCGTGCGCTTCGGGCGGGTCGTGGGGGTGGCGGCCGCCTCGGTGGTGGGGGCGGTGGACACGTCGGCGACGTTCTTGGCCTTGGGGGTGGGCGTGGTGGGGGTGAGCCACATGATGGCGCCGGCCAGCGCCAGCACGGACACGCCCGCGACGCCCGCGATGAGCACGGTCTTCGCCCGCCGCCGCCCGGGCCTCGGGGGCGGCGCGGGCGCCTTGGGCGGGGCCTGGGGGGCGGGCTCGCTGGGCACGAGGAGGTCGACCAGCGCCGAGTGCTGGGCCACCGCCGGCTCGGGCACCGCGTGCTCGGCACCCGGCCTTTCGGGGTTCTGGAACCCTTGCGCCTCCATGGGAGGGAATCCCGGCGTCTCCACGGGAGGGAACCCTTGTGCCTCCACGGGCGGGAACCCCGGCCGCGCCTCGGCGGGCGCGTGGTGCGGGAACCCGGCGGCCGCCGCGGCCTCGACCGGAGCCGCCATCGGGAACGTCCCCGGCCCCTGGCCGTGCTGCGCGGTCGCGCCCTGGTGCTGGGCGGGCCCTTGGTCGAAGTGCGCGGCCGCGCCGTGATGATGCCCGGCGGGGCCCTGATCGAGGTGCGGTTGATGGTGGGCGGGGCCCTGGTCGAAATGCGCGGCCGTGCCGGGTTGGTGCGCGGGTGCGCCCTGGCCGAAGTGCGAGCCCTGACCATGGTCCGCGGCCGGGGCGGGCTGTCCCACCGGCTGTCCCACCGGCTGTCCTGCCACGGGCCGGCCCAGGGACTGGGGGTCGGTGCCGTGACCCTGGCGCGAGGTTCTGCGCGGCAGCGGGGCCGGGGGCTGCTCCGCCGCCGGCTCCTGGGCGCGGGCCCGGCGCGGCGGCGTGTCCTGATCGAGGGTCGCCTCGGGCGTGTCCTGCCAGGACGCCAGGGGCGGGTCGGGCCGGTGGGGCTGCGACTGGTACGGGGCCGTCTGCTGGCGGGACGGCGCCGTCAGCCGCAGCAGCACGTCACGCATGGCGGGGCGGGAGCCCGGCTCCTTGGCCAGGCAGGCCAGCAGGATCTCGCGTACCGGCCCGCGAAGCTCGCCCATGCGCGGCTCGTCCTTCAGGATGCGGTTGATCACCGCGGGCAGCGAGTCGTCCCCGAACGGCGGCGCCCCCGTGGCCGCGGAGACCATCACCGACGCCCACGCGAACACGTCCGCCGCCGCCCCCGCCGCGTTCCCGGAGAGCTGCTCGGGCGCCATGTACGCGGGCGTGCCGACGAAGGAGCCGGTCGCCTTCACCCCCGTGCCGAGCGCCCCGGCGATGCCGAAGTCCACGACCCGCGGCCCGTCGGGCCCGATCAGGACGTTCGCCGGTTTGAAGTCCCCGTGGACGACGCCGGCCTGGTGGATGGCGTCCAGCGCGGTCGCGGTCGCCACGGCCAGCCGCTGGAGCTCCGCCCCGCCGAGCCGGCCGACCTGCTCGAGAGAGGGCCCGTCCACGTACTCGGACACGATGTACGGCCTGCCGCTGGTCGAGGCGTCGAGCACCTGCGCGAGACAGAACGGCTCGACCTTGCGCGCGGCGGCGATCTCCGTGGCGAGGCGGTCGCCGACGGAGAGCCCTTCGCGCAGCACCTTGACGGCGACGGGGGTCCCGTTGCGGGCCTGGCCGAGGTAGACGACACCGTGGCCGCCCGCGCCGAGCCGACCGACCAGCCGGTAGGGCCCCACCGTTGCCGGGTCGCCCTCGCGCAGGGGTTCGACGTTGGGCATGAGGGGAGTGACTCCTGTGACGGCTGAGATTAGAACTCCAGCACCCTACTGGCAAAAGTCAAGACTTGTCAGAGCTTAGGCTGATCAAACGGGAAAGAAAGGAGTAAGCGGGGTGCATTCGCTGGAGGCCTACGCCCAAGGCGTACGGGCCGGGTCCCGTACGTGGATCGCCCGCGCGATCACGCTGGTCGAGTCGACCAGGCCCGACCACAACGTCCTGGCCCAGCGCCTGCTCGTCGAGCTCACCCCGCTGTCCGGCCACGCGCGCAGGATCGGCATCTCCGGCGTGCCCGGCGTGGGGAAGTCCACGTTCATCGACGCGCTCGGGACGATGCTGACCGCGCAGGGCCACAAGGTGGCGGTGCTGGCCGTCGACCCCTCGTCCACCAGGACGGGCGGCAGCATCCTCGGCGACAAGACCCGCATGGCCCGCCTGTCGGTCGACCCCGCCGCCTTCATCCGCCCCTCGCCCACCTCCGGCACCCTGGGCGGCGTGACCAAGGCGACCAGGGAGGCCATGGTCGTCGTGGAGGCGGCCGGCTTCGACGTCGTGCTGGTCGAGACCGTCGGCGTGGGCCAGTCGGAGACCGCGGTGGCCGACATGGTGGACACGTTCCTGCTGCTCACGCTGGCTCGCACCGGCGACCAGCTCCAGGGCATCAAGAAGGGCGTACTGGAGCTCGCGGACGTCATCGCGGTCAACAAGGCCGACGGCGAGCACGAGCTGCCCGCCAGGAAGGCCGCGCGGGAGCTGGCGGGCGCGCTGCGCATGCTCCGCTCCGACTCCGCCCCGCCGCCGGTGCTCACCTGCAGCGGGCTCACCGGCGACGGGCTGGACAGGCTCTGGCGGCACGTGCTGACCCACCAGGAGTCGGTCGACCTGGCCGCCAAACGCCGCAGGCAGCAGGTCGGGTGGACGTGGACGCTGGTGCGGGACCGGCTGCTGGCCGAGCTGCGCAACGACCCCGAGGTGGCGGCGATCACCGAGGAGGTCGAGCGGGAGGTCCTCGCGGGCGAGCTGACCCCCGCGCTCGCGGCCGACCGGCTCCTGTCCGCCTTCAAACGCCCCTGAGGCCGGGGACGCGCGCCACGATGGTCTATCCCAAATGGTGGGATTGCTCTTAGAGTCGGCCTCAACACCGTCCAGGAGGTTCAGGCATGGCCAGCATCCCGTCCCTGCTGCGCGACCGGGTCGCGGCGACCCCCGACGCCGAGGCGTACCGATTCCCCTCGGACGACGGCTGGGCCTCGCTGTCGTGGCGCGAGGTGGGCGAACGCGTGCGCGAGCTGGCCCTGGGCCTGACCGGGCTGGGCGTGGGGCCAGGCAGGCGCGTGTCGATCCTCTGCTCGACCCGCTACGAATGGGTCCTGGCCGACCTCGCGGTGCTGGCGACCGGCGCGGCCACGACCACGATCTACCCCTCCAACACGGCCGCCGAGTCGGCGTTCGTCATCACCGACTCCGGCAGCACGGTCGTCATCGCCGAGAACGACGAGCAGGTCGCCAAGATCAGGTCCGTCCGGGAGGAGCTGCCCGACGTCACCCATGTCGTGGTCGTCGACGGCTCGCCCAGCGACGACGGCTGGGTGGTCACGCTCGGCTCCCTCGGCGGCGCGGTCGATGGCGGGGGCGACTACGACGCCATGGTGGACGCCATCGCCCAGGACGACCTGGCCACCCTCATCTACACCTCCGGCACCACCGGCCGCCCCAAGGGCGTGGAGCTGACCCACGACAACTGGCTCTACGTCTCGGGGGCCGTCCGCGAGCTCGGCCTGGTCTCCGAGTCCGACCTGCACTTCCTGTGGCTGCCGCTGTCGCACTCGTTCGGCAAGCTGCTGCAGGTCGTCATGATCGACGCCGGCGTGGCGACCGCGATCGACGGCCGGCTCGACAAGATCGCCGAGAACCTCGGCGTGCTCAGGCCGACGTTCATGGCCGCCGCGCCGCGCATCTTCGAGAAGATCCACAACACGGTCGTGGCCACCGTGCGCCGCGAGGGCGGGGTCAAGCTGCGCATCTTCGAGTGGGCGCGGCGGACCGGCGTACGGGTCGTCGGGGCCCGCCAGCGCGGGGCGGACCTCCCGATCACCACCCGGATCGAGTACGCCCTGGCCGACCGCCTGGTCTTCGCCAAGCTCCGCGACCGGTTCGGCGGCCGGATCCGCTTCTTCGTCTCCGGGGCCGCCCCGCTCTCGCGGGACATCGCCGAGTTCTTCGACGCGGCGGGCCTGACCATCCTCGAGGGGTACGGGCTGACCGAGTCGTCGGCGGGCAGCTTCTTCAACCTGCGGGAGTCGGTGAAGTTCGGCACGGTAGGGCCGCCGCTGCCGGGCACCGAGGTCCGCATCGCCGACGACGGCGAGATCCTCATCGGCGGGCGCGGCATCATGCGCGGCTACCACGGGCTGCCGGGGGAGACGGCCGAGGCGCTGGCGGACGGCTGGCTGCACACGGGCGACATCGGCGAACTCGACGAGGCCGGCCGGCTGCGCATCACCGACCGCAAGAAGGATCTGATCAAGACCTCCGGGGGCAAGTACGTCGCGCCGACGTACCTGGAGGGCCGGATCAAGGCGGCCTGCCCGTACGCGTCGCACGTCTTCGTGCACGGCGACCGGCGCAACTACGTCACGGCGCTGGTCACGCTCGACATGGAGGTGGTCACGCCGTGGGCCCAGGCGGAGGGGCTGCCGTCCGACCCCGAGGCGCTGCGCGAGCACCCGCGCATGCGCGAGGAGGTCAGCCGGGCCGTCGACCAGGTCAACGCGGACCAGGCCGGCTACGCCACGATCAAGAAGTTCGCGATCCTGGCGGAGGACTTCACGGTGGAGACGGGCGAGCTGACCACCAGCCTCAAGATCAAGCGCAGGGCTGTCGAGGAGCGTCACGGCAAGATCCTCGACTCCTTCTACGACGGGTGACCCCGTCGTGATCTCCCGCCTCCCGGTGCGGCCGAGGCACTGCGACGCGCAGGCCATGATGCACGCCTCCCGCTACTACGAGTACATCGAGGACGCGTTCCTCGACTGGATCGGGGCCCGTGGAGGCTACGACCGGCTGCGGCGGGAGGGCGCCGACCTGGTGGTCAAGGCGAGCGGGTGCGAGCACCACGCGCCCGCCCGCCTCGGCGACGTGCTGGCCGTGGAGAGCGCGCCGGCCAGGGTCGGCACCACGTCGATCACGATGAGGTTCACGATGCGGCGCGGGGAGGAGCTGGTGGCCGTCGGCACGGTCACGTACGTCTGCGTCCGCGACGGCCGCCCCGCCCCGCTTCCCGCCATGCTCACAGGACCTCCTCCGCCGGCCCCGTGAGCTCGCTCAGAGAACCCGCTTCGCCCCGGGCAGCGACCGCACCATATACGCCAGCCCCCAGCACAGCGGCAGCGCCACCACCAGCATGATCGCGAACTTGACGACCGCGATCGCCTCCCACTGGCGCAGCGCGTAGCCGATGGCGACCAGCACAAGCGGATGAATGATGTAGACGGTGAAGGCGTGGTCGGACAGGAACCTCCCGCGCGGCCCCTGCCCGGCGAAGCGCTCCCGGAAGAGCACCGACAGCCCGATGACCATGCTGACCGCGAAGGCGGACTCCCAGGTGGCCGTCACCGCCGAGTTGACCGCCCCGCCGGTCATGGCCGAGAGCGGCAGCAGCACGGCGGTCGACACGCCCGCCGCGGCGAACGCGAGGTGCCCCGCCCGCGCGGGCAGCGTCTCGAACCAGCCACGCCGGAAGGCCACGCACCCGACCGCGAACATGGCCACGTACTGCGGCATGAAGCTCGGCGTCGGCAGCCCCAGCACCGGCACGTAGCTGCCGGTCGGCACCGGGATCCGCCATAGGAACGTGGCGAGGGACAGCCCCAGGACGAACAGCACCACCCGGCGCAGCCGCAGCGGCGCGGGACTCGGGGCCGGCGCCGGCCGCCGGCTCCGCCACCACGCGTACGCCAGCGCGAAGACGATCAGCACCTCCGCGAACCACATGGGCCCCGGGTCCCACGAGCCCAGGTAGTACTGCCAATACGGCATCTCCGGGCGCGTCGCGAGCCCGCCGAAGTTCACCAGCGGCCGCAGCAGGACGAGGAAGACGAGCAGCGGGATGCCCAGCCGCACCAGCCGGTCCCGCATGAAGGCGCGGGGGCCCTTGCGGTCGTACGAGCCGGGGGTGAAGAAGCCGGAGATGAGGAAGAAGAACCCCATGAAGAACGCCTGATCGAACACCACCAGGATGTCGAGCGCGACCCCCGAAGGGTCCTTGGCGGGCTCGATGTAGAACCACAGCGGGATGTTCCCGTACGTGACGGCGGCGTGGTGGGCCACCACCAGCGCGGTCAGCACGATCCGCAGGTTGTCGATCGAGCGCAGCCGGGTCCGCGGCTCGGTCTTCATCTCCCGCACGCCCTTTCGAAGAGGTCGGCCAGCTCGCGCGCGTGCGCTTCGAGGTCGTGGTCGGGATAGGCGGCCCAGTAGCCGAACATGCTGTCCATGGCCGCCGACACCGTGACGGACATGACGCGGAGGTCGAAGTCCCTGAACTCGCCGGTGTGCCGCCCGAGGGTGAAGATCTTCTCCAGCGCCCGGTAGATCTCCTCACTGGTGCGCACGCCGTAGCGGGGCTTGCCGTCGGCGGTGCGCAGGTTGTTGAAGATCTCGCCGAGCGCCAGGATCTTCGAGCGGTGCCTGCGCATGTGCGCGGCGTTGGCGACGAAGTACGTCCGCAGCAGCGCGCCCGCCCCCTCCACGCCCTCCATCGCGGCCAGCAGCTCCTCGGCGGCCTCCGTGTAGGCGCGGGTGACCACCTCCTCCATCAGCTCCTCCTTGCCGGCGAAGTGGTAGGAGATGACGCCCTTGCTGATGCCCGCGTGCTTGGCGATGCGCGCGAGGGACGCCTGGGCGAACCCGACGTCGGCGATCACCTCGACGGCCGACGCCACGATCTGCGCGCGCCTGGCCTCCTCGATGAACGACCGCTTCTGGCCGTCCGGCTCAATTTCTGACCGCATGGCCAAAATCTAACACGTACGGCCAGAAAACGTCGATGCCCGTCGGATCCGCCGACCTCAGCTCAGCCGGGACCGGTAGACGCCCCTGGCCTGTTCCAGCAGGGACACGTGGTCACCGAACTGGTAGGCGCCGGCCAGGCGGCCGTGCTGCTTGATCAGGTCCTCCAGCAGGTCGAGCCACTCCAGGCACCACATGACGTCCTCCCGCCGGGCGACCCGCCTGCCGTCCACCTCCACGTAGACGGGGCTGGTCAGGGCGTACCCGGTGGAGGTCAGGGTGCGGAGGTGCCGGCCGCACAGGACCTCCGCGATCACGTACGTGGAGGCGTCCACCGTGAGGTCGACCGTCACGGTCAGCGGCTCGTCGAAGGCCCGTCCGGGCTCGTCCGTCAGCCGCTCGCCCCCGGCGACCACGCCCTCCGCCGTGCGGATGCGCACCGCCGCGACCTCCGGGCCGACGGCGACGGCCGTGACCCGGACCTGCCGGCCCCTGCGGGCCTGGATCACGTGGCCGGGGCCGTGACCGGCCACCGACAACTCCAGCCAGGGACCGGTGGTGGCGAACGTACGGCCCGCGCGTACGGCCGCCGCGAACGACCGGGCGGTCAGCTCGCCGTCGACCTGGGCGTAGACACGGGCCCAGCCGGGCGGGTTCGACTGGTTGTCGGAACGGGTGAAGGAGATCATCGCGTCCGTGCCCGCGGTCACGGAGAGCCGGTTGCCCGCGCCGAGCAGCCGCCGGTAGACCGCCGCCGTGGACGGGATCGAGGCGTGCGTGAGCACGTCGAGGCTGTCCACGAGCCCGAGCGCGACGTCGGCGACCAGCTCGCGGGCGGCACAGTTGCGCCACACGGGCGACACGATGCCCTTGGGCGGGTCGCCGTCGGAGATCGGGGTGCGGAAGGGGTGGCTGTAGCCGACGAGCGCGCCGAGCCCGCGCAGCTCCCGCAGCCCGTCGGCGTTGGGCGGCCAGTCGGCGTCGCCCTCGAACCCGGTGTGATAGCGGCCCGGCGCGGCCCGCGGCGCGAACGCGTAGATGTGGCCGAGCAGGTCGTTGCGGTATTCGACGCCCATCCTGGCCACGTGCGTCGCGTCGGACCACGGCAGGTCGACGTCCGCCCAGTGTTCCAGGGCCTCGCGGTCGTAGACGCGCCGGCCGGAGACGTTGCCCGCCAGCAGGTTGAGCACGTGCAGGTCCTCGCCGTGCTGCGCGGCGGCGGCGTCCGCGGGCGCGCCGACGAGGTCGCCCGCCCAGTTGAGGTGCACGTGCATGTCGGCGCCGTACCAGCCGCGCGCGGCCGCGTCGTAGATGCGCCGCGGGGCGAGCTCGACCAGGCGCTCCTCGCCCGGCTCGGGTACGAGCTCCAGGCTGGCCTCGTCGTACTCCATGCCCCGGGCGACCGTGATCGTCAGGGGCACGCAGGGGACCTCCAGGACGATGTCGTCGCCGTGGAAGTACGGGCGGCCGTGGTAGTCGTACCGGTTGGGGGTGTCGGGCGGGAACCAGCCGCTGCCGTCCTCGCTTGTCACGCTCCACCGGCACGGCATCCCCGCCACCAGCCGCAGCCTGGCCGCCTGGGCGGGTCTCAGGAGCGTGTCGAGCTGGATCCGCACGCCGTCCACCACTACCGAGCTGTCGTGGTCCACCTCCACCAGCCACGCGCCGCCGGGGTCGAGCCGCCGCTGCGTCTCGTCCACGCTGACCAGGCAGGCCTCCTCCCGCCTCGAGTCGATGAGCAGCGACAGCCGCTCCTCGCCGCGCCCCGGCCCGGCGGGCACGAGCCCGCCGGCGGGATCGACCGCGGACGGGGCGGAGTCCCCGGCGAGGGCGGGGCGCGGGACGGACGGCACCTGATCCGTCCCGCCGCTCTCGGGCCCCCGGCCATTTCCGTTCACGCGACGCGAGCCCGCGCCACCGGGACGCGGGATGAACGGGAGCCGGCGCGCCCACCGCAGGCCCGCCTTCGCGCGGCGGTTGCCCGCGCTCTCGCCCCGGACCGGACGCGAAGGCAGCAGCACCGTCCGCGGCGCGCCTTCGAGCCGGACCTCCTCGGGCCCCACGCGTACGGCGGCGAGGTGCCGGGGCAGCACGCCGTCAAGGGTGTCACGCAGCACCCTGTCGTAGTCGGGCTCGGCCAGGCAGGCCCCGAGCTGGTCGCGCGTCCGGCCCGGACGGCTCTCGGCGACCGCCTCGAAGACCAGCTGCCAGAACCGGTCGGACAGCGCGGACGGCAGCACCCTGCGCCTGGCGAAGAACTTGACGTAATGGATCTCCGGCTCACCCCAGGTGATGCCGTGCTCGTCCAGCAGCTGTCCGTACTCCTCCAACGCGCCCGCCACGCTTTCGGGCAGCACTGGCTCACTACACATCCACGCCCTCCCCATCTAGCCTGCGCGCCATCGTGACATGGATCACGAAAAGCAGGCCGTGGCGGCTCTGGCGGCGGTGCGGAATCTTCTCCCCCGGGGGAGAATCTCTGCCCCTACGTATTCCCTGGGCCTCTCCATCTGTCCTGAATTGCCGGGTGTGGGCGGCTGACGGACGACCCTGGAGCGTTGCGTCAGCCGCGGCGGCGGGGTGGGACGGTGGCGACCATGGCCGAAGTGCGGACCTCCCACACGCCGCAGGCGCACCGCAGGTAGGAGACCGTGCCCTCGGAGGTGCGGTGGGAGGAGACGACGGCCAGGGCCAGAGGGTCGTGCAGGTGTCTGGAGTGCATGATTCCAATCTGCTGTAATGGCCTTATGCATTTCAACGCTTACGGCGGCAACGGGGCGGCGCTCGCGGCGGCGCTGGTGAACGCGACCGAGTTCAGCCCCGAGGCGGTCGAGGCGATGCTGACCGAGCATCGCCTCGTTCGCACCGCCGTCACCGCCGAGCAGGCCGAGGAGCTGCGGGTGTGGGCGGGGCGGCTGTCGCCGGTGTTCGGGGAGCGCGATCAGGACACGCAGATCAAGCTGATCAACGACCTGCTCGACGTCACCGCGTCCAAGCCGTACGTCAGCGCGCACGACGGCCGCGAGCCCCACCTGCACTTCTTCTCCGTGGACGCCGACGTCGTGTCCAGGGCGAAGGACACCACGGCCGGCGGGCTGGCCATGGCGATGTCGTTCGCGGGCAGGCACCGGCTGGGGCGGTGCGACCGCGAGGGGTGCGCGATCGTCTTCATCGACACCTCCCGCAACGGGCGGCGCCGGTTCTGCTCTCCCGCCTGCGCGAACAGGGTCAACGTCGCGGCGCACCGGGCGCGTGGCCTTGCGAGGTGATCGACGCGTCGCGTACGCTGTGTGGCGTCTTATCGCCGAGCCGTGGGGGCAGTTGACGTGAGGATCTGAGGTCGCGGGCACCGCGCCGTTCCGCCCTGTCGTGGGCACGCGCGCACACCTGGACCTCCGGCGATCCTTTCTCGCCCCGAATCCCCTTGTTGTGCTGCGCGCGTTTGCGGTGTTTCCCGCCAAGTCACGAAATTTCGACCTTTGTGACGGGAGCCGCCTTATGTCTTTTTCCATTGTTGTAGATCACGTGTCCTTCGGCTGGCCGGACGGCACCAAGGTGCTCGACGGGCTCGACGCCGCGTTCCCCGCGGGGCGCACCGGGCTCATCGGGACCAACGGGTCGGGCAAGTCCACCCTGCTGAAGATCATCGCGGGGGAGCTGGCCCCGCGGCCCGGATCGGTGTCCGTGTCCGGGGAGGTGGGATACCTGCCGCAGAACGTCCCGCTGGTCGCCGCCCGTACCGTGTCGGACCTGCTGGAGATCAGCGCGACGCGGGCGGCGCTGCACGCCATCGAGAGCGGGGACGTGGCCGAGGAGCACTTCGCGGCCGTCGGCGACGACTGGGACGTGGAGGAGCGCGCGCTGGCGGAGCTCGACCGGCTCGGGCTCGGCCACATCGGGCTGGACCGCACGGTCGGCACGCTGTCCGGCGGCGAGACCATCATGGTCGCGCTCGCCGCCCAGCTGCTGAAACGGCCCGAGGTGCTGCTGCTCGACGAGCCCACCAACAACCTCGACCTGGACGCCCGGGAGCGGCTCTACGCCGCGGTCGCCGCCTGGTCGGGGGTGCTGGTCGTGGTCAGCCACGACCGCACGCTGCTGGAGCTGGTGGACCAGATCGCCGAGCTGCGCGACGGGACTGTGCGCATGTACGGGGGCAACCTGAGCGACTACGAGGAGCAGGTCGCCGCCGAACAGGAGACCGCCCAGCGGATGGTACGGACCGCGGAAGGCGAGATCCGCCGGCAGCAGCGGGAGCTCGTCGACGTCCGCACCCGGATCGACCGGAGCCAGCGGGCCGGCCGCAAGGCGTTCGAGAACAAGAAGGCGCCGAAGATCGTCGCGAACGGCCTCAAGCGGAAGGCCCAGGTGACGGCGGGCAAGCAGCGCAACCTGGCCATCGAGAAGCTGGAGGAGGCACGGGGGCGGCTGACGGAGGCCGAGCAGGCGGTGCGCGACGACGCGGAGATCCGCATCGAGCTGCCGGGCACCGAGGTCCCGGCGGGGCGCACGGTCCTGAACCTTCCCCTCGACGTCGGCACCGCACGTGAAACGCGCGCGGCCGAGGCCACCGGCGGCCCGGATGCCGGTGGGGCAGCCGAGGAGGCGGGCGGCTCCGGCGCGCGCGGGGCGTCCGGACAGCGGCGCGTGCGGGAGGCGGACGTGGCCGGAGAAGCGGAGGGAGCCGGGGAGTCGGGAGACGCCGAGGAAGGCGGTGTGCGCGGCGTGGTGCTGGAGGCGCTGGTCGTGCGGGGTCCCGAGCGGATCGCGCTGCTGGGCCCCAACGGCTCGGGCAAGACCACGTTGCTCAAACGGATCATCGAGCACGGCGCCCATGTCCCGGTGCGGTACCTGCCGCAGCGCCTCGACCTCCTGGACGGCGCGCTGAGCGTGGTGGACAACGTGCGGGCGGTGGCGCCGTCCGCCTCCGTGAACGACGTCCGGGCACGCCTGGCGCGCTTCCTGTTCAGGGGCGAGCGGGTCAACCAGGCCGTCGGCACGCTGTCGGGAGGCGAGCGCTTCCGGGCGACGCTGGCCGCGCTCCTGTCGGCCGAGCCGCCGCCCCAGCTGCTCCTGCTCGACGAGCCGACGAACAACCTGGACATGGCCAGCGTCCGCCAGCTCTCCCAGGCGCTGAACGCGTACCGGGGGGCGCTCGTCGTGGCCAGCCACGACGTGCCGTTCCTGGAGACGATCGGGATCACCCGGTGGCTGCGGCAGGATCGCAACGCCGGACTGGCCGAATCCTGAATTGACGGGCAGGGATCAACCGGACGATAGTGTGACAGGTGGCTGGACCCCGGTTGATCTCCTGTGTTCTCGCCCTGGCAACCCTCACGCTCGGCGCGTGCTCCTCGGCGTTACCTTCACCGACCGGAGGCGAGCCGAAGGTCAGTGGTGTCGCCGGCGGCAACGGCGGCGGCGTGCCCGCGGGCGGCGGCACGGCGGCGGGCACCCCCAGCGCGACCGCCCTCACGCCCGAGGCCTACAAGGGCGAGCTCCAGAGCAGGCACAAGTCGATGGCGGACGCCATCAGCGCCCTGGCCGGCGCGCGCGGGGTCAAGGCCCTGGACCAGCGCGTCACCCGCGCCGAGGAGGCGCTGAGCGGGGCGGCGGACGCGCTGGCCGCCATCACCCCGCCCGACGCCGTACGCACCCAGCACGACGCGTACGTGGCCGGCCTGCGTGACTTCGCCGGCGAGCTGGGCTCCACGGCCGGCAAGGTCGGCGGGCGAAACCTGTGCACGTCGTCGGCCGTCCTCATCGACCTCGACGACAAGCTGGCCGCGCTCGACAAGGCGGGGGAGGCCCTGCAGAGCGCCGGCGACTACCCGGCCGACGTCGTGAACGTGAAGGCCGGCAAGCGGCAGACCAGGCGGCTGAGCAACGGCTCGTTCATCAAGAAGAGCACGTTCAACGGCCGCAGCTCGCTGGAGGTCGACAACGGCGGCACCCGCGACTCCGTGGTCACCGTCATGAAGGGCGGGAGCAAGGTGTTCAGCGTGTACGTGCGCAGGAACGCCAAGTTCAAGGTCAAGGGCGTGCGCGACGGCAACTACAAGATCTACTTCACGCACGGCGTGGACTGGGACGGCAAGAGCAAGTCGTTCACGCGTGAGTGCAGCTTCGAGCGGTTCCAGAAGTCGGTGAAGTTCAAGACGACGTTCACCGCCACGCAGATCCGCTGGCACGACTGGCGGATCACGCTGCACGCGATCGCGGGCGGCAACGCCCGCACCTCGCCCGTCGACCCCGACGACTTCCCCGGCTGAGCCCGTGGACCCCGACGACCTCCCAGGCTGACCCCCGATCCCCGCAGGCGACGCGAAGGCCGCGCACCCCCACCGGCGCGCGGCCTTCATCGCGGTCGGGTCGAGAACCGCGGTCAGGTCGAGAACAGCATGCCCACCCAGCTGCGCTGCCGGTGGTGGCCGCCGTGGTGGCCACCGTGGTGCGGGGCACCCCAGGCGGGGCCGGGGGCCGGGGGCGGGGGAGCCGTGTGGTACTGAGTCTCCATCCGGGTCAGCGTCTCGAGCTCGCCGTAGTCGAGGAAGATCCCGCGGCAGTTGTCACACTGCTCGATGTGGACGCCGTTGCGCTCATAGGTCCGCATGTTGCCGCGGCACTTGGGGCACTGCATCTAGGTCGCTCTCCTTGGCTTCGAGGTCTCAGGGTTGAAACCTACCGCGCGCAACCCCGTCACGCTCGGACGATTCTGTTGCACGACTCCACTAACGAATGCTCGACCTCGTCCAGTTCCCGGCCGTCGCGCTCGGCGTTGACCACGGCCACGGCGGCGAGCTGGACGGTCAGCGCCCTGGCGGGCACGTCGAGCCGCCGCCAGGGGTCGTCGCCCCGGCCGAGCGCGGGCCCGCCGGAGCCGAGGTAGGCCCCCAGGAACCGCTCCCACACGGCCGGGTCGAGCAGCCCGGCGGCATACCAGGCGGCCGGCCTGGCCAGGTCCCATGCTGGGTCGCCGACGCCCAGGTCGTCGACGTCGATGAGCAGCCAGTCGTCGCGGCGGACGAGCTGGCCCAGATGCCAGTCGCCGTGCGTGAGCAGTCCGGGCAGCGGGTCGGGCTCGGGCAGCTCCTTGAAGGCCCGCCTGACGAGCTGCTCCACCGGGCCGTCGCCGGTCATCCGGGCCACCGCCCTGGCGGCCCGCGCGGGCCCGCCGGCCGGGGGCAGGCCGGGCAGCGGCGTCAGCGGGACGGCGTGCAGCCTGGCCAGCAGCCTGGCGCCCTCCTCCCACGGCGCGGAGTCCGGGTCGTCCTGCGCGACCGGCCGCCCGGCCGGCCAGACCGTCACCGCGCGGCCCGCGACCGTCAGCACCTCGGGGTCGAGCGGGGCCAGCATCACGCCGGTCACCGCGGCCGACGCCGCGGCCCGCAACCGGATCCGCAACGACTCCACGTCGTCGCGCGCCGAGTGGGCCTTGACCACGACCTCGCCCCTGCGTAACACCACGACGTCCGTGCGCGTCGGATGCAGCACGGGCTCGCCCGCCCCTCCGTACGCCGCGGCGGTCCCCGCCAGCTCCTCCTCCAGCCCCACTCGTACAGAGTATTCGGCGGTACGGGCGGTGCGCGCCGCCGGACGCGATCGCCGGATCGGGCCTGCGGCAACGGCGGCCCGCCCACGTTCGACATGTGCCATTGTGCGCCGGTCGACTCCCCGGCCGAGAAGGTGAGGACTCTCCGGTCAAGGTCGATGACCACTCCGTCGATGCCCTGCGCTACGCCCTCCACACCACGCAGGCTGCCTGGCTTCGGCTCCTCTAACCCATTTCCGTCTATTGACGGTCCCTTTGATGCGGGCGCGCTGCTACATCCCCATGATTTTCTTGAGGAGATCGTATGCGGCGTTCCCTGCTATACCTCCCGCGATCGCTGCTGCCGCCGCGTTGAGCAGAGGTCTGAGGATCTCAACGGATGTCGTGGTGGAAGGCGCTTCGCCGGGTGCCAACTCTCGAAAGGCGGGGACCGGTTCAGTGCTCTCCGAAGCCTCTCTCCAGTCGCTGAGAGTTTCCACCAACGTGCCCAGGTTGTGAGACTTGTAGTTCCCGTTGAGATCGGTGAGGCGCACTGCGCGAAGGGAGGCCCAATCAATTTTGGCGACGGTGTCCGTGTAGCCTCTTGCAGTGACCTCCGTCGCGTAAGCCATGACGCTGACCAGCTCGGGCGTTCCTGAGTATTCCCATGGAGTCAGCCCACTGGGCACATCCCGGCACAGCGCCCTTCTATGGTGTTGAGAAACTAGTTGCCTGATTTCGTGGAAGTCTGTCGGCCGGAACTTCCAGATGCGTATTCCGGCTACTTGTGGAGGCAGGAACTGGTTGCGGCTGGTGTAGCCGGCGAAGATCAGATCCCAGCTCATTCCAGATCGGTGGTCGAGGTACGCGAAGTTGTTGAGGAGATCGCGAAACACAATCGACCGAGGATGGCAGAACATGATGCTAATCAATGCCTGACCGTTAGGGCCCCGATCTATAGCGGACTGAGCAAAATCTTCTATGGCGTCCGAATCTCGCCCCATGGCGAACATGCAAGGCCTAGGAGCATGGGCGGCCTCCAGTTCGTAGATGCGTCTCTCCTCTTCCAAGGCGAGCCCATGCTTCTCCAGGTAGTCAGCGGCACCCGACGCGGATTCGTCGTTGTCCAAGAGACGGTATTCGTGCTCTTCGGCGACTTCATTGTCCGAGTTGAGGAGGCATTCGGCAGTAAGGCGCAGAATAGGTCGATCCGGGGTGCTGTGGTCGCTCAGGATCAAATTGTCATCGAAAGGTCGCTCGAAGCGCCGCATAGAGTCACATTAGAAACATGTGGCCTGCGGCACAAGCGTTAGATGTGCTTCGTATGCACAAACGAGCTCCGCCTCTGATCCGCAGACGCGCACCCCCTAACCTGCGGCCGGTTGTGGCGGCCTGGCCGTCCGGAGGTGCGTCGCTCCGCGCGACTTCCCCGTACGCGCGTCGAGCACCTGGTGCGCCCCCGATCCCCGCTGTTGAGGGGCAGCGCAGGGCCGGGGTCGCACCGCCGAGTTCTGCTGGCGGGTGAACAACGCCGACCCGGCCGGCTCCACCCTGATCAGCGCGGCGCTCGCGGCGTCGGGACTTGAAACCGACGCAGTGCTCCGTGACAAGGACACTCTGTGGCGGGTGCCGCGTCGTTCCCGTTCTCACGGCCGAGACCGCATTCCCGATCACCGCTGCCAAGGCGCGGCCTGTCGGACCGGCCAACGAGAGAGCGTCAGCGCCAACCGTCCGGCCCGCGCGCCGCAGGCTGCTCGCCATCGTGGCCGAGATGGGCGGGGCTGCCACGGTGACGAAGGTCAAACGGCGGATCGCAGGTCAGGCGCATGAGGCCGACACCGCAGCCCGTATCAGCGGCGGCTTCCTGGTCACCACGCTCGAATCCGACGTGGCACTGCCGATCACGCCGCTGCTGTAGGCGTGGGTCCGTGTGACCGCGCCGCCTCAACAACCGGTGCTGCCCGCTGGGCTGATCTGCGTCATCCAGCTAAGCGGCTTGCGATCCGATCGATCGCACCCGGGGCAGTGACTTCCGGATCTCCATCGAGCGGAGGCTGGAACGAGTGAACCTCCTCCTACCGCTCCAGTCCACTCTTGATGAGTACTTCGTGGAACCAACGTCCTGAGACATCACAACCAGGCGTATCGACCACGAGCGTGGTCGGCAGAGGGCCTTCGGTGTGGTGCGGGCGTCGAATCCACACCGCACCGGAGGCCTCATGTCCCATCGGGGCGATGAGTGTCTCCCATCCCACCGCCTGTACATGGTTGATGCCGTCCCCCATGGGAAGGCCTCGATCAAATGGCGCACCAGGGATAGTAGGGGGAGGGAGTCGGCGGCCAGACGCATTCCTCGGTAGTGAATCCCCGCTTGAAGTAGAGACTCGGTGACGACTGGTAGGACTTGGGAACGACGAAGGCGACGATGGCCGCTGTCTGTCGCACGTCCTCTTCGTAGTACGACTTGCCCACCCAGGTTGCTCGCCAGTCAGGAACCCCCGGGTTCGGGCTCTCCGACGGGACGATCTTCTCGCAGCTGTTGATCGTATAGGACGTCGAGAACGGGCCCACAGAGATGCCGATGGGAATGGATCCACAGGGATTGAATTCCAGGGTGGCCTTGGGATCCCAGTCATTCCACACGATGTTCGGATCGTTCCCGAAGGGCTCCGCGGCCACGTAACACTCGCTGAGCTGATCGAAGGCGTGACCCGACAGCGCATGGCATGACGCGTACATGCGATAGGCGTAGTTGTTGTGCGTTGCCGCCGCGTAGTCCATGCGGCCCCACTGCCCGCAAGCTCTCATCCAACCGATATGCTCCGCGTCCTCCCATTCATAGCAACTAGGGGCTTGCCAGGCCACCTCCTGCTGGATCGTCGCGTCGCCGTCCGTGGGCGTTGCCGAAGCCGGCATTGTCTCGACCGTGGTCATGCTCGTCGTCGCCGAACTATCGGATCGCGCCTCGGCCTCACCGGTGACGGGGCGAGCTCCCTTGGGCTGGATGACGCATTCGCCGCCGTGCGCCTGAATCTCGTAGTCGCGGGCCTTGACGTCGAGGTCCCAATCCTTCTTGATGCCTTCAACGAAATCGCGGATGGCGGCGTTCTTGTCACCGATGTGATCGCACGCGGACGACGACGTGCGCGAGGCCGTCGCAGACCCGGCAGGCATCAGCGCGGTGACCAGCGTGACTGCGGCGCATAACGCCACGGTGGGGAGCAGCTTTCTCATGGAACCCCTTTCCCGACATGTTCCTGGACGCGCTGTTCCTCACGCTGCACCTGCGAAGGCGTTGCAAACAGGGCAATAACCGGCCATTTAGCGGACTTTCGAAGTGTCTGCTGTGTGCCGCGCAGAGCTGAGTGACGGCAAGGAACCGGCATCCCCATTCCGGCGCGCTATCAAGAGCCTGCTGACAAAGGGGTTGGTCGCTGAGCCGGGGACGACGCATGCCTTGGCCGAGGCCATCTTTGAGATGGGCCCAAGCAAGACCACGAGGCCGCCGCCCCTGCGGGCGTCGGCGATCAAGGATGCGGGCCGAAGCCTTGGGGCCGCGGGCCGCGTGGCGTAGAGGCTGGGCCAGGCGGGCGCGGTCAGTTCGTCTTGGGCGAGCCCGGGCCCGTGCTCGCCCGTGTCAGGCGAGTCATGCGTCGCGTTCTGCCGGGGCGACGAACCTGGTCAGGAGAGCCTGGAGGGTTTCGAGCTCGGCGTCGGTGAATGATCCGAACAGGTCTTCCGCGGCGTCAGCCGCGAGGCGCTGGGCGGTGTCGAAAGCGTCGATGCCCTTGTCGGTCAGGCTGAGATTGGCCACCCGTTTGTCGGTGGTGGACCGGGCCCGGGAGAGGTATCCGAGGGTTTCGAGGTCTTCGACGGTACGGACCATGCCCGCCTTGTCGCTGCCGGTCTGTCGGATCAGGTCGCGCTGGGTCGAGACGCCGTCGCGGCGCAGGAGCATCATCACGCCGAAGTGGCGGCCGGTCAGGCCCAGTGAGGAGAGGGCGTTGTTCAGCGCCCCGGCGGCTCGTTGGTGCGACTGGCGCAGCAACAGGCCCAGCTGGAGGTCGACTCGCGGCTTCGACATGATCCCATCCTATGTTAGATTCATCTGGATCGGATTCAAGTGAATCTATTTGGCGATACGAGGACGGCGCGTGACGACGACACAATCATCGGGGGATGCCGCTGTGGCACGCAGGCTCACGCCGCGCTGGCCGTGCTGGGTGTTCCGAATCACGAGCACAGCCGCGGCGATCATGCTGTTCGACCAGGCGGTCTTCGCCGGTCAGTTCCTCTCCGGCGGCTACGACTCACTGCACGTTCATCGCGAGAACGCGACCTTCGCCGGCATCTCGGTCCTCATCTCCGCCGTCGCGGCCGTACTTCAGCGGTGGCCCGGACGCGGACCCTGGTGGCCCATCCTGGCCTGCCTCGGCCTCTTCGGCCTGATCGGGCTACAGATCCTTCTCGGGTTCTCGCGAGCGATCACCCTGCATATCCCGCTCGGTGTGGCGATCATCCTCCTCGCCACCGCTCTCGCTGTCTGGGCCTGGCGACGCCGATGACCGAGAAGAACCACCGGATCACGTTGAGCCGCCGGGCGTTCATCGGCGCCGGACTCGTCGCCGGCATCGGCCTGGGAGTGGGGATCCCGTTCTCCCACGGCGCGGCCGGGCTCACCTCAACCGGCAATCTGCTCCGCAGCCGATTGCCGATTCCGCGGCCGTTCACGATGCCCTTCCAGACCCCGCCCGTACTGAAGCCGGTACGCAGCGACGCCGACACCGACTACTACGAGATCACTCAGACCGCGGCGGCGGCCTCGATCCTGCCGGGGGTGAAGACGGCGATCTGGGGCTACAACGGGATCTTCCCCGGCCCCACCATCGTCAGCCGGCGTGCCCGCACGACCGTGGTGAGGCACACCAACAACCTTCCCGTTCCCACGGTCGTGCACCTGCACGGCGGCCGTACCCCGCCCGACAGCGACGGATACCCGATCGACTTCGTCCACCCCGTCGCCAGGTCCTCCACGAACATGGAGCACATGAACATGGGCGGCTCGATGGTCGGAGACACCACCGAAGGCCACCGCTCCTACACCTATCCACTCGACCAGCGCGCGGCGATGCTCTGGTACCACGACCACCGGATGGACTTCACCGGCCCGAGCGTATGGCGCGGACTCGCCGGCCTCCACTTCGTGCGAGACGACGAAGAAGACGCTCTGGGCCTGCCCTCCGGCCCCCGCGAGCTCCCTGTCATGATCACCGATCGCAGCTTCGCCGCGGACGGCTCTCTGTCCTACCCGAGCATCGACGGGAGCCTGATGAGGACACCTGGCGTCACCGGCTCGTTCGTCGCCGGCGTCCTTGGAGACGTCATGCTCGTCAACGGCACCCCCTGGCCGGTTGCGAGAGTCGACGGCGCCACATACCGCCTGCGCATCATCAACGCCTGCAATGCCAGACGCCTCGACCTGCGTCTCGACCCGCGACCCGATGGCCTCCTGACACAGATCGGCACCGACGGCGGACTCCTTGCCGCGCCAATTCGTCATGAGCATGTCGAGCTCGCACCCGCGCAACGTCTCGACGTCATCATCGACTTCTCCAGCTACAAACCCGGAACCGCGGTGACGCTGCTCAACGACTTCGGTGACGGGAACATGTCCCAGGTCATGCGCTTCATCGTCGGCGAGAAAGCCGGCGAGCCGTTCACCGTTCCCGACAAACTCTCCACGGTCGAATCGCTCACCGCGGCCCAGGCCGTCACGACCCGCACCTTCCGCTTTCAGTCGGGAGACGTCAACCACATGAAGGGCTGGCTCATCGACGGGCGGCCATTCAGCCCCGACGACATCGCCGCCGCGCCGAAGCTCGGCACCGTCGAGGTCTGGCGGCTCATCGCGGACTTCCATCACCCCGTGCACCTCCACCTCAACCCCTTCCAGGTGCTCTCCCGAGGGATCGGAGGCCCCGAGGCATTCGACGCCGGATGGAAGGACACCATCGACCTGCGGGCCTCGGAAGAAGCGGCAATCGCGATCAGATTCGACGGTTATCCCGGCAAGTACGTCTTCCATTGCCACAATCTGGAACACGAAGACATGGCCATGATGGCCAACTTCACCACCCGATGACCGAGGAGCCTTCGGCGCGGCCGGATCCCTACCGGCCGTTGGCGCTCGCGACCTCACCCACCCCGCCGGCCCTCACTTCGAAGCCGCGCTGCGGCTGCGCAGGTCAGGGTTCGACCTGGTATAGGCGATGGACTGGATATGCCTGAACGCCGGCGATTGCGCCTCGCCGGGGTGCCGGTGTCGCGGCCGGAAACCGTCATATCCGTCGGACCTGACCGATGCCGAATGGGCGGTGATGGCCGAGCTGGTCGCAGCCACCGGCAGGCCGATGGTGCATGATCTGCGAGCTGTGTTCGACGCGGTCACCTATCTGGCCCGGTACGGGATCGAGCGGCGGGCTCTGCCGGTGGACTTCCAGCGGCATGAGGCCGTGTACGCGTTCTTCCTGCGCTGGTCCCGGCGTGGCCTGCCCGAACGGCTCGCCGGGCGATTGCGCGGCCGTCTGCGGGTCATGGCTGGACGCGGCGAGTTGCCGACGGCTCTCCGCCATCGCAGCCTCCACAGGCTTCGCATCCCGCCAGCCGGGCGACCGCACGGTAACGCAGAGTCAGCGGCTGTGCACCACGTTCTTTCCTGAGGGTTCTTCTCTGAGGTTGAATGACTCTCCACGCTCAAGGAGGTTCGGTGAGAGTCGGTTTCGCAGTGCCCCAGTCAGGCCCATGGGCGACCCCGGAGAACATGCGCCGCGTCGCCCGGCGGGCGGAGGAGCTCGGCTACCACGAGCTGTGGACGTTCCAGCGGCTGCTGTACCCGGTCGGGCACCCGATGGGGCCGACGTACCGCAGCGTGCACGACCCGCTGATCACGCTGGCCCACCTGGCGGGCGTGACGGAGCGGATCCGGCTGGGCGTGGCCGTGATCAACGCGTACGTGCAGCCGGTCGTGCTGGCCAAGCAGCTGGCCACGCTGCAGACCGTGTCCGGCGGGCGGCTCACGGCCGGGCTCGGGCTGGGCTGGGTGCCGGAGGAGTTCGAGGCGGCGGGCGTCGGCATGGAGCGGCGCGGGCGCAGGGGCGAGGAGTTCGTCGAGGTGCTGCGCAAGGCGTGGGCCGACGACGTGATCGAGCACCATGGCGAGTTCTACCGGGTGTCGCCGTCTCACATGGACCCCAAGCCCGTGCCGGGGCCGCCGCCGATCCTGCTGGGCGGCACCGCCGAGGTCGCGCTGCGCCGCGCCGCCCGGCTGGCCGACGGGTGGGTGAGCTCCAGCAGGGAGGACCTGTCCGCGATCGCCGGACGCGTGGAGCTGATCAAGGCGGCGCTGGCGGAGTCGGGGCGCGACGCGACCGGGTTCCGCTTCGTGTGCCGCGGCGTCACGCGGGTCGGGGCGGCCGACGACCGGCCCATGACGGGCACGTACGACAAGATCAGGGCCGACGTGGACGCGCTGGCCGCCGGCGGCGTGACGGACGTCTTCCACGACCTCAACTTCGACCGCGAGTTCGTCACGCTCGACGCCAAGGAGGCGATGCGCCGGGCCGAGGAGGCGCTGGAGGCGCTGGCCCCCTAGCCCCAGCCGCCGTAGGGGACCGTGATGATCTCCAGGTTGTGGCCGTTGGGGTCGGACCAGTAGAGGCCGCGGCCGCCGTCGTGGGTGTTGATCCGCTCCGGCTCGGAGTGGTGCGGATCGGCCCAGTAGGTCAGGCCGTGGCCCTTGATCCGATCCCAGATCTGGTCGAACTCCTCCTCGCTGACCAGGAACGCGTAATGCTGCGGCAGCACCGCCTCGCCGACCTGGACGACGTCGAGCGAGACGCCGTTGCCGAGCGTGACGACGCGGAACGGCCCGTACACGGGCGCGGGCTCCAGGCCGAGGACGTCCACGAGGAACGCGGCGGTCGCGTCTCTGTCCTTCGCCTGCACGATGGTGTGGTTCAGCTGGACGGACATACTTGCAGGCTATGTCAGGGCGGCGAGGCCGCGCAGTCGCAGCGCCTCCCCGGCCACCGCGTGACGCAGCTCGCGGATGCCGTCGCGGCCCCGTACGGGGTGGACGGCGTTCGTCAGCAGCACCACGGTCAGCCCGCGGGCGGGATCGACCACCAGCGAGGTGCCGGTGAAGCCGGAATGCCCGAAGGCACCGCTCAGCGGCCCCACGATGGCCGGGTCGCCGATCCGCACGCCCAGCCCGTGCCGGAAGGCGGCACCCTCGGCGCCCTGGTCGCGCACCATCTCGGCCACGCTCTCCGGGCGCAGCACGCCGCCCCCGTGCCCGAGCGCGGCCAGTCGCAGTGCCTCGCCGAAGGCCAGCAGGTCCCCGGCCGTGGCGAACAGCCCCGCGTGCCCCGCCACGCCGCCCAGCGCGTACGCCGTCTCGTCGTGGACCTCGCCGCGCACGCAGCCGGGTCCGGGCCGCTCCGGCTTCCACTCGGTGGCCGCGACCCGAGAGAGGACGGGGACCCGAGTGGGCACAGGGGCCCGAGCGGGTGCTGGGACCTGAGCGGGCAAAGGGACCTGAGCGGGCGCCCGCGACGGCGCGGCGGGCCGGTAGCCGGTGTCGGCCAGGCCGAGCACGTCCGTGACCCGGGCGCGGACCAGCGCGTCGAGCGGCGCGCCGCCGGCCAGCTCGGCGACCCGGCCGGCGATGACCAGGCCGACGTCGCTGTAGAGGTACGGCCCGCCGACCGGGTGGGCGATCGGCGTGCCCAGCATCGCCTCCATGCGCTCGGAGGCGTCCGAGCCCGGCAGCTCCAGGTCGATGCGCCGGGTCGGAGGCAGGCCCGCCGTGTGCGTGAGCAGGCGGCGCGGCGTGATCCTCGGGTCATGGCCCGGGATCCAGGCGGCCACCGGCTCGTCCAGCCCGATCGCGCCCTCCTCGGCCAGCGAGAGCAGCACGGCCGTGGTGAAGAGCTTGCTGATCGAGGCCAGGTCGAAGATCGAGTCGAGGCCGGCGGGCGGACGCTCCGCGGCGAGCGTCCCCTCGGCGTCGGCGTAGCGTACGAGCTCGCCGGTGGCGGCCGCGGCGGCCACGGAGCCGTCCACGGCGATCAGCGCGACCGCGGCCGGGCACACGCGCGGCACAGCGCCCGCCAGGACCGCTCCCAGCCGGTCGGTCATGCCGTTCCCCTCAGCCGCTCAGCGCGTCGCTGAGGCGCTCCCCGTGTGACTCCAGCAGTGCCCGTGCCCCCTCCGCGTCGAGCCCGTGCTGGATCATCAGCACGGCGATCTTCGCCTGCCCGCCGGCCGCGTCCAGCGCGGTCTCGGCCGTCTCGAGGTCGGCGCCGGTGATGTCGCTGACCATGCGCAGCGCGCGCCCGGCCAGCTTGTTGTTCATCGCCGACATCTCGATCATCTTGTTGCCGTAGGTACGGCCGAGCTTGACCATCGAGATCGTCGAGATCATGTTGAGCACGAGCTTCTGGGCCGTGCCCGCCTTGAGCCTGGTCGAGCCGGTCACCACCTCGGGTCCCACGACCACCTCGATCGCGTGCTCGGCGGCGGCCGACAGCGGCGCGCCGTCGTTGCACGACAGGCCGACGGTGAGCGCGCCCCGGGAGGCCGCCTCAGCCAGCGCGCCCAGGACGAAGGGAGCCCGGCCGCTGGCGGACACGCCCACCACCGAGTCGAGCGGTCCCACCTCCAGGTCCTTCAACGCGGCCGCGCCCGCCTCGGCGTCGTCCTCCGCTCCCTCGACCGAACGGGTGAGCGCCTCGGGCCCGCCGGCGATGATGCCCTGCACCAGCGACGGATCGGTGCCGAACGTGGGCGGGCACTCGCTGGCGTCGAGCACGGCCAGCCGCCCCGACGTGCCGGCGCCGACGTACAGCAGCCGGCCGCCCTCCACCATCCTGGCGGAGATCGCGTCGATGGCGGCCGAGATCGCCGGGATGGCCACCGCGACGGCGGCGGGCACGGCGGCGTCGGCCTGGTTCATGAGCCGGGCGATCTGCTCGGTAGGCAGCCGGTCGATCTGGCTGTAGCGGGGATCGCTCTGCTCGGTGGACAGCTCGGGTAGCGGATCAATCATGACGCTAATTTCCACCCTCTCCTTCACACTTGTAAATATCTTTCAGACAATGGCTTTCATGCCACACGTACGCACTGGAGCCGAACGGCTGGCCGTGGATACCGCCCTCGCGGGCGGAACCCGGCTCGGCCTGATCACGAACCCCACCGGAGTCCTGCCCGATCTCACCCCCACCGCGGACGCGCTGCTGGCCGCAGGAGTGAACCTGACGGCCCTGTTCGGCCCCGAGCACGGCATGCGCGGCACCGCCCAGGCGGACGGCAGCGAGGCCGACACCGTGGACGAGAGGACCGGCCTGCCGGTCTTCAACACCCACAAGCTCGAGGGCCGGGAGCTCGATCGGACGATCGCGGGGTCGGGCGTGGACACGCTGGTGTTCGACATCGCCGACGTGGGCACGCGGTTCTACACCTACGTCTGGACGATGTACGACCTGCTGGCGTCGGCCGCCCGGCTGGGGCTGAGGTTCGTGGTCCTGGACCGGCCCAACCCGCTCGGCGGGACCGTCCAGGAAGGACCGCTGCTCGACCCGGCGTTCGCGAGCTTCGTGGGCCGTTTCCCGCTGCCGGTACGGCACGGCAGGACGGCCGGGGAGCTGGCCACGCTGTTCGGGTTCGACGTGGACCTGCGCGTGGTCGAGATGGAGGGCTGGCGGCGCGAGATGACGTTCGCCGAGACGGGCCTGCCCTGGGTGATGCCGTCGGTCAACATGCCGACCCCGGACACCGCGCTGGTCTACCCCGGCACGGGCCTCTTCGAGGGGACGAACTTCTCCGAGGGCCGCGGCACGACCAGGCCGTTCGAGCTGGTCGGCGCCCCGTACGCGGACGCGCGGTTCGCCCCGGCGCTGGCCGCGCTGGACCTGCCGGGCGTGCGGTTCAGGGAGACGTGGTTCACGCCCACCTTCCACAAGCACGCGGGCGTCGCCGTGCGCGGCGTCCAGCTCCACGTGCACGACCGCGAGGCGTTCAGGCCCGTCCTGACGGGCCTGTCCATGCTGCACGTGGCCCGCACCCTCTACCCGGACGACCTGCGCTGGTGGGGCCCCGACCTGTTCATGGACCATCTGTGGGGCTCCGACAGCCTGACCCGCTGCCTGGACGCCGGGGAGGACCCCCGGGGCCTGTGCCCGCCGCCGGGAAGGCCGGAAGGACGACTCATCTACGGTGACCGCGTCGAGCGGCACACCGCAGGCAGCCGGAACAGCGCCTACGAGTGACATCACGCCAGTTCGCGCCGGTATAGCCAGAAGACGCGTTCCGCTCGCGCGCCCACGGCGTGCGAGTAGAACCGCAGCGGCCCGACCCAGCCGATCTGGGCGCTGGTCTGCCCGGCGGCCCGCTGGTCCGCCAGGCACCTGCGCAGCAGTACGCGGCCGACGCCCAGCCCGCGGGCGTCCGGCGAGGTCCCCATGGGGCCGAACCAGCCGGGCCGGGCGCCCCAGGCGGCGAAGCCCAGGACGTGACCGTCGCGCTCGGCGTAGTGCAGGCCGGTCGCGTGGGCCGCCTCCCAGGCCCAGCGCTCGTTCCAGTGGTCCAGGACGAACGCGGTGACGTGCTCGCGGCCCGGGCCGTCGCCTGCACCGTCACCCGCACCGTTGCCCACTGGGGCGCCGGCTGCGTGCACGCGCACGCCGGACCGCTCCAGCCGCAGCAGGTCGTCCTCCACGGACAGGTCGGTGCTCAGGTCGGCCGTCATGTTCCAGGCGACGTCGTACCGGTGGTAGCCGAGGCTCTCGGCCAGGCAGGCGGCCGCGGTGTAGCGTACGTCGATGCCCGGCCAGAGGTAGCACGGCGGGTTGCCGGCGAAGAGCGCCTGCCGCGCGCCCTGGCCGCGCAGCCAGTCCTCGGCGGCCCCCACCAGGGCGCGCCCGCGCCCCTGCCCCTGCGCGGAGGGGTGCACGGCCAGCAGGTCGATGTGCCCGGCGTGCGGGTCCGTGGCCGAGATGGACGCCATCACCACGCCGCCGTCGGTGGCCAGCGCGGTCCAGCGCCGGTCCGCGGGCGGGCGCGACAGGAAGCCGACCAGGCCGGCGGCGTCGCCGGCGTCCAGCGTCAGCGCGGCGGCGGCGACCTCGGCCGCCTCCGCGAGCCCGGCGGACCCGACAGCGGACCCGACGGCGGACCCGACGGCGGATCCGGCCGCTGACCCTGCGGCGGACATGAAGGTCCGCACGGCGTGGGACATCACACCTCGCTCAGCGGGCGGGCGATCACGCTGCGGCGCTCGGGGTAGAAGCACGCGTGCTCCTGCGGCACCCCCTCGGTTTGGAGTCCGACTTCGTCGGCCTTCAAACCCATGGTGCTGTGCTTATCGGTGTTCTCGCGAGGCGAGAACACGTGCAGCAGCGGGCGCTCGCTCGTGCACCGCTCGCCCCTGAACGGGCAGCGGCGGGCGAACAGGCAGCCCTCGTCGGACTGGCTCTCGTCCAGCGACTCCAGCGGCGCCACCGGCTGCTCGCCGGGCTGCTCCAGCCCGTGCAGCACCGGGATCGCCGACAGCAGCGACTGCGTGTACGGGTGCACCGGGTCGGCGATGACCGTGTCCACCGGCCCGCGCTCGATGACCTGGCCGCGGTAGATGACGTACAGCTCGCCGTCGTCGCCGATGTAGCGGGCCGTGGCCACGTCGTGGGTGATGAACAGCACGCTCACGCCGAGCCGCTCGCGCAGGTCCTTCAGCAGCGCCAGGATGCCCAGCCGCAGCGACACGTCGATCATCGAGACGGCCTCGTCCGCGACGAGCATCTCCGGGTCGACGGTCAGCGCGCGGGCGATGACCACGCGCTGCCGCATGCCGCCGGACAGCTGGTGCGGGTAGCGCGCCAGCACCGTGCCCGGGTCGAGGCCCACCAGCGACAGCACCTCGCCGGCCCGCTCCTCGATCCACGACTGAGACCGGCCGGTCTGCTTGGCCCGCAGGGACAGCGGGGCGTACAGGGTCTGGTGGATGGTCCTGGTCGGGTTCAGGGCCGAGTACGGGTCCTGGTGGATCATCTGGATCTTGCGGAAGTGCGGCTGGCGCTGCTTCGGCTTGAGCGGCGACATGGAGACGCCGTCGATCAGGATCTCGCCCTCGTCGTACGTCTCCAGCCCGGCGATGATCCGGCCCAGCGTGGTCTTGCCGCACCCGGACTCGCCGATGAACGAGGCCGCGCCCCCTCTGGGGATCGCGAAGTCCACCCCGCGCAGCGCGCGCACCTCGCGGGCGCCGAGCATCTTGCCCCGCTGCTTGAACGTCTTGACGACGCCGTTCCCGGTGATCATGCGGGCTCCTTCACGTTCGCGGTCACGGCGTGGCAGGCCACGACCCTCGACCCGTCGGCGCCTTGATCGACGCGGGGCAGGGGGTCGACGGTGTCGCACACGTCCATGCGCAGCGCGCAGCGCTCCCTGAACACGCACCCCTCCTTGGGCACGGTCGCCAGCGTCGGCGGCCGGCCCGGCAGCGCCCTGGCCTCGTCGATGTCGCCGACGAGCCGGGGGATGGCCCGGATCAGGCCCTTGGTGTACGGGTGGCGGGGCGAGCCGAGCACCTCCCTGGTGGGGCCCTGCTCGACCAGCCGCCCGCCGTACATGACGGCCAGCCGGTCGGCGACCTCGGCCACCACGCCGATGTCGTGCGTGATGACCAGGGTGGTGAGGCCGCGTTCCGCGTGCACCTCACGGATGATCTTCAGGATGTTCGCCTGCGTGATCATGTCGAGCGCGGTCGTCGGCTCGTCCAGCACCACCAGGTGGGCGTTGAGTACCAGCGCCAGCATGATGCCGACCCGCTGGCGCATGCCGCCGGACAGCTCGTGCTGGTGCGAGTCGAGCACCCTGGCCCCGTCGAGGCCCATCCGGGCCAGCAGCTCCTGGGCCTCGCGCACGAGGCCGCGAAGGTCGTCGACGCCGTGCGAGCGGCCCAGGTCGAGCAGCTGCTTGCCGACCGTCTTGAGGGGGTTCAGGGAGTTCTGGGCGGCCTGGAAGACGTACCCGATGTGCTTGCCCCTGGCCTTGCGCAGGTGCTCGCCCTTCAGGCCGACCACGTCGCCGAGCCCGTCGATCTCGACGCTGCCCGCCGCGATCCTGCCGGGCGGCTGGACGGCGTTGAGCAGCGACAGGGCCATCGTCGACTTGCCCGAGCCGGACTCGCCGACGATGCCGGTGATCGTGCCCGGCTCCAGGGTCAGGGTGATGTCCCTGACGGCGGGCAGCTCGCCCGCGGGGGTCTTGTAGACGACCGTGAGGCCGTCGATGCGCACTCCCGGCGCGTTCCGAGTCAATTGCTACTCCTCCCGCAGCCGGGGGTTGAAGATCTCGTCCATGGCGTCCACCACGAGCACGATGGCCAGCGTCAGCAACAGGATCGCCAGCAGCGGCCCGATGAGGAAGCCCAGCGCGCTCGGCACCTGGAGCGCGCCGGAACGGAACACGGCCGTGTTGAGCATCTGCCCCCAGTTGTTCGACTCGTACGGCAGCACGCCCAGGAAGAACAGGCCGACCTGCGCGTAGACGCCGCCGGTGACCGCGATGAGCATGTTCATCGCGATGTACGGCGCCATGCTCGGCAGCAGCTCCTTGCCCACGATGTGGGTGGTGGGCAGGCCGAGCCCGCGCGCCGCCTCGATGAACCCCCGCTCGCGCAGCGACAGCGTCTGCGAGCGCACCGCCCGCGCCACGCCGCCCCAGCCGAGCAGCCCCAGCACCAGGCCCATCTGGATCGCGCTGCTGAACTTCCACACCGTGGACAGCACCAGCAGCAGCGGCAGGCCGGGGATGGTCAGTTTCATGTCGGTGAGGCGCATGAGCACGTTGTCCCAGCGGCCCCGCTTGAAGCCGGAGAACAGCCCGATGGCGGTGCCCACGACCACGGTGATGACCGCGGTCACCAGCGCGGCCAGCAGCACGTACCGCGACCCGGTGACCACCAGGGCGACCACGTCACGGCCCTGGTCGTCGGTGCCGAGCCAGTGCTCCCAGCTCGGCGGCCGGGTGATCTGGGCCGGGTCGAGGGGCAGCTGGGCGGGGTAGAACATCGGCCCGAACACGCCCATGAAGACGAACCCGAGCACGAGCACCACGCCCACCATGCGGCTGGGCTTGCGCTTCATCACCCGCCAGACGCCCGCCCAGAAGTTGCGGCGCATGGCGGCGCTCGTCGAGGAGCTCTCCAGCAGAACGGTCATGACGACACCTCCTCCCCACTGCGGACCCGCGGGTCGATCGCGGAGTAGAACAGGTCGGCGACGATGTTCGCCACGATGATGGACACCGTGATGAGCAGGAACGCCCCGCCCATCAGCGCGTAGTCACGCATGGTGATGCTGTCGAGCAGCAACAGCCCGAGCCCCGGATAGTTGAAGATCCGCTCGATGAACACCGCGCCGCCGAGCAGCAGCCCGAGCGACAGCGCGAGGATCGTGAACAGCGGCAGGATCGCGTTGCGCGCGATGTACCTGAAGATGATCGACCGCTTCATCCCGCGCAGCTCCGCCGCCAGGATGAAGTCGTCGCCGAGCACCGTCACCACGCTCGACTTCATCGCCAGGATCCATCCGCCGTAGGACGCCAGCGCGTACGTCAGCACCGGCAGCACCGCGTGCTGGGCCAGCGAGCCGATGTAGGCGGCGTTGAACCCGGGCTCGAACAGGATGTCCACGGGCCCGTCGGCCGGCAGGATCGGGATCAGCGTCGCGAAGACGGCGCTGAGCAGCAGCCCCAGCACGTACTGCGGGACGCCGTGCAGCAGCGACCCCGAGATGGCCAGGACGTCGCCGAGCTTGCCCGAGCGCTTGATGGCCGCGTAGACGCCCAGCAGGATGCCGACCAGGAAGCTGAGCAGCGTTCCCGCCAGCACCGGTAGAACGGTCCACTTGGCCGCCTCGCCCAGCACCTGGGTGACCGGCGCGCCGGCGTGGGTGATCGACTGGCCCAGGTCGAACCGGAGCAGGCCCGACATGTACTGGGTGTACTGCTCCCACATCGTGCCCCTGGGCTGGAACCCGTACAGCACGCGCGTCGCCTGCTCGGCTGCCTGCGGATCCATGCCCTGCTGGATCAGCTTCTGGACGTTCGCGGCCACCGGATCGCCGGGAATGCTCCTGACGATGAAGAAGCTGATCGTGGCTACGACGAGGATCATGACGACCCCGCGGGCCAGGTGGCCCGCGAGTCGCCGTGCGATGACTACCATAGGCTCTTTCTCTACTGCTTCGCCTTGATGAGGCCCAGCTGCATCCAGACGCCGGCGTTCAGGCGCAGCAGGTCACTGTCCTGCTCCGGCCAGCCGGTGAAGCGGCTGGTGTTGGTGAACTGCGTGTTCACGTAGTCCCACAGCTGGATGGCCGGCAGGTCCTGGTTGGCCGTCTTGGCGAGCTGCGCCATGATCGGCTTGGCCTGCTCGGGCGTGGCCGCGTTGAGCTTGGCCGTGAGCTCGCCCGGGTTGATCTTGCCGACGCCCTGGACGTCGATCTCCTCCGCGCTGCCCATCCAGTTGCCGCCCTTGCCGGGCGCGCTGTGCGCGACCTTGCCGGCGACGTTGGACCAGCCGTTGGAGACGCCGTACAGGCGCTGGAAGATGTCGTACGGCGCGGGGCCGAGCGCCATCAGCCACAGGCCGACGTCGTACTTGCCCGCCGCGAGCTCCTCCAGGTAGACGGGGTAGTCGGCGACGGTCACGACCTCGGCGTCCACGCCGCCGGCGATGAGCTGGCTCTTGATGTTCTCCTCGGCGGAGATCCAGTCGGAGAACGGCGCGGGCGCGCGCATGCTGACCTTCCACGGCGAGCCGTCGGCCAGCGTCCACTTGCCGCCCGTCTTCTTCAGACCGGCCTCCTTGAACTCGGCCTCCGCCTTGGCCACGTCGTGCTTGTACGGGTCCAGGCTCGCGAGCTCGGAGCCGATCCACTCCTGGGCGGGCTTCTGGTGGATGCCGGAGGTCGTCACGGCCGGCGTGCCGCCCTCGGGCGAGGCCACCTTGGTCACCTGGTCGCGGTCGATCAGGTAGGCCAGGCCGCGCCGCACGTGCACGTTGTCGTACGGCTTCTTCGACTGGTTGAAGCCCATGCCGACGGCCACCGGGGAGAAGCCCCTGATGACGCTGGAGCCGGGCGCCTGCTTGATCCGGTTCATGACGTCGGTGGGCATGGCGGTGAAGCCTGCCTGGTCGAGCTTGCCGGCGCTCAGGTAGTTCCAGATCTGCTCGTTGCCGTTGTAGTTGAGCAGCTTCACCTGCGCCGGCGCGACGTTCGCGGCGTTGTAGAAGTTCTTGTTCTTGACCAGCAGGGCCTCGCCCGGGTTCACCCGCTCAAGCGTGAACGGGCCGGCGGAGACGTCCTTCGGCGGCGCGAAGGCGAGCACCTTCTGGCCGATGGCGAGGATCTCCTCGCGGGCCTTGTCGGCGTCGGCGCCGGTTTCCCTGGCGGCCTTCAGCTTGTCCCAGAAGTCGGCCGGCAGCAGGCTGTTCCAGACGTGCGCGGGCACGACCCAGTTGTCCATGATGCCGCGGGCGAACTTCATGCTCGGGTTCTTCATGTCCTGGGAGACCTTGACGGTCTTCTGGTCGACCACCTGGACGTCGGACGCCACGCCCGCCGCGCCCGGCGTGACCGCGAACGCGGTGCTGCCGGTGGTGGAGGCCAGGCCGAGCGAGAGCTTGACGTCGTCGGCCGTCACCGGGGTGCCGTCGGACCACTTGGCGTTCGGCTGGATGTGGAGGGTGATCGAGGAGTTGTCGGGAGCGATCTCCCAACTGGCCGCGATGCCAGGGTAGAACTGGTTGGGGTCGGTCAGGTGGTTCTTGATCCAGCCCAGCTTCATCGCGTTGTAGCCCAGGAAAGAGTTGCCCTTGGGCGCCCATGGGTTGGCCGGGCCGCTCGCGTCGAGGCCGGGCTTGAGCACGTCGACCGTGGTGAAGAGCCCGCCCCCGCCGCCCGAGCCGCCGGAACTGTTGGTGGAACCACCGCTGCACGCCGCTGTCGCGGTGGCAAGGCCCAGCAACGCGACTACCGCTGCCAGTCGTTTCATTTGCCGCTCCGGGGAGTGTTCGGACCTGTCGAAGATCTCTGTAGGGATTGACCGGACACTACGATCGTGCCTCACTCGCGTCAATAATCTCCAGAGGTTGTGAGGTTAATGTAACTTTCCTTCATCAGTGTGCGGAGTGGAGCTAAGCGCCGTCAAGTAAAACGTCATTCCATTACCAAGACGGCAGCCCCTCTGACCTGGTCATTCGCCAGATCGGTGAGCGCCTTGGCGGCCTCTCCGAACGGATGGAGGCTCGTCGTCACGCGTGGCGGATGCGCCAGCGCCAGCTCCAGATAGGCACGCCCGTCAGCCCTGGTGTTGGCCGTGACGCTGCGGAGCGTGCGCTCCTGGAAAAGGTGCCTTTCGTAGTTCAGGACGGGCACGTCGGTCAGGTGGATCCCTGCGATGGCCAGCGTGCCGCCCCGGTCGAGCGCTTCGAGCGCTGATGGGACCAGGGTACCTACGGGTGCAAATAGGATGGCCGAGTCAAGCCGCTCCGGGGGTTCGTCCCCGGCGGAGGCGGCTCCCAGCTCCAGCGCGAGCGCCCTGGAGGCCGCCGATCTGGTCACCGCGTGCACGACCGCGCCCTGGGCGATGGCGGCCTGCGCGGTCAGGTGGGCCGAGGCGCCGAAACCGTAGATCCCCAGCCGCCCGCCCGGCGGCAGATCGCAGCGCAACAGCGCCCGGTAGCCGATGATCCCGGCGCACAGCAGCGGCGCCAGCCGCTCGGCGGGCACGTCGTCGGGCAGGGGATAGACGTAGTCGCGGGGCGCCGTGAGGTATTCGGCGTACCCGCCGTCGGCGTCCCACCCCGTGTAGGTGGAGGAGGGGCAGAGGTTCTCCGCGCCCCGCAGGCAGTATCTGCACGTGCCGCAGGTGGAGCGCAGCCAGGCCACGCCCACCCGCTCGCCCGTGCCCTCGACGCGCCCCACCACCTGGTGACCGGGCGTGGTACGCGGCCGGCGCGGCAGGAGGTCGCCCTCCGCCAGGTGCAGGTCGGTACGGCACACGCCGCACGCCTCGACCCGTACCAGCACCTCGCCAGGGCCCGGCTCGGGCACGTCCCGCTCGACGAGCTCCAGCGGCCGCGTCGCCATCGGCCCCGGCTCGGCCACGACCCACGCCCGCATGGTCACGACAGCCTGGCGTGGGCGAGCGAGGCGTAGAGCGCGGCGCCGTCGGGCAGGACGGCGTCGTCGAAGATCGCCTCGGGGGAGTGGTTGTAGGGCGCCGTGGCCGGGTCGCGGTCCGGCGGGCACGCTCCCAGGAACACGAACGCGCCCGGCACCTCCTCCAGCACGTACGAGAAGTCCTCGGAGCCCATCACGGGCTGCGGCGACACGAAATAGCGCCCCGGGCCGAACAGCTCGTCGGCCGTCCTGGCCACGAACCCGGCCTCGGTGTCGTCGTTCACCGTCACCGGATAGCCCATCCCGAACGACGCCTCGACCTCCAGCCCGTGCGCCGCCGCGATGCCCTGCACGACCTCCACCAGCCTGCGCCTGACCTTCGTCCGGTTGTCCTTGCTGAAGGTGCGCACCGTGGCCTCGAACCTGGCCTCGTCAGGGATCACGTTGTCGGCGGACCCGCCGTGGAAGCTGCCCACCGTCACCACGACCGGGTCGAACACGTCGAACCCCCTGGTCACCATGGTCTGCAGCGCCGTCACCATCTCGCAGCCCGCCGCGATCGGGTCCAGCGACCGGTGCGGGCTGGAGCCGTGCCCGCCGCGCCCCTTGACCGTCACGAGGAACGTGTCCGCCGCCGCCATGATCGGCCCCGGCCGCGACGCGAACAGCCCCGGCGGCAACATCGCCGACACCACGTGCATCCCGTACGCCGCCACGGGCCGCGCGCCCGCCGCGTCCAGCACCCCCTCGGTGATCATGTGCTTGGCGCCGTCGTGGCCCTCCTCACCCGGCTGGAACATGAAGATGACGTCACCGGCGAGCTCCTCCCGCCGCGCGCTCAGCAGCCGCGCCGCCCCCGCCAGCATCGCGGTGTGCAGGTCGTGGCCGCACGCGTGCATCTGGCCGGGGAGCTGGGAGACGTACGGCAGGTCGTTCTTCTCGGCCACGGGCAGCGCGTCCATGTCCCCGCGCAGCAGCACGGCCGGGCCCGGCCTGCCGCCCCTCAGCACGGCGGTGACGGAGCTGAGCGAGGCGCCCGTCTTCACCTCCAGCGGCAGCCCGTCCAGCGCGGCCAGAACCTTCTCCTGCGTGCGCGGCAGGTGCAGGCCGAGCTCCGGAGTGGTGTGCAACGAGTGCCTGAGCTGGATGAGCTCGTCCCGCATGTCACGGGCGGATTCAGTGAAGGACATGAAGAACATTGTTCATCCACCGGGCAGGAAGTCGATAAGGCGCGCTCGGTACGATGTCCGGGTGACTCAGCGTAAACGGATCGACTCCTGGTTGTCCGACATGGACGGTGTGCTCGTCCACGAGGGGCGTCCGGTCCCCGGTGCGGACGAATTCATCAAGCGGCTCAGCGAGTCGGACAAGAAGTTCAGGGTGCTGACGAACAACTCGATCTACACCCAGCGCGACCTGTCGGCGCGGCTGGCCGGGGCCGGCCTCGTGGTGCCCCCCGAGTCCATCTGGACCTCCGCGCTGGCCACCGCCCAGTTCCTCGACGACCAGCGCGCGGGCGGCTCGGCGTACGTCATCGGCGAGGCGGGCCTGACGACGGCGCTGCACGAGGTCGGCTACGTGCTCACCGACCTCGACCCCGACTATGTGGTGCTCGGTGAGACCCGCACCTACAGCTTCACGCAGATCACCCGGGCCATCCGCCTCATCGAGGCCGGCGCCCGCTTCATCGCCACCAACCCCGACCCCATCGGCCCCTCCACCGAGGGCTCCCTGCCGGCCTGCGGCGCCGTGGCCGCCCTCATCACCAAGGCCACCGGCGTCGCCCCCTACTTCGTCGGCAAGCCCAACCCCCGCATGATGCGCAGCGCCCTCAACGAGATCGAGGGCCACAGCGAGACGACCGCCATGATCGGCGACCGCATGGACACCGACATCGTCTCGGGCATGGAGGCGGGCCTGTTCACGATCCTGGTCCTCACGGGCGTGACCCAGCGTGACGAGGTCGACCGTTTCCCCTACCGCCCCTCGCTGGTGGTCGACTCGGTCGCCGACCTCATCGACCTCATCTGAACCTGACCTGTTCTGACAGGTACGGGTGCCACTCTTGGATGTCATGACCCGCGTTTACCTGGAGACCGGCCCGAAGAAGGTGTTCGCCTGCTCGCTCGACTGGCCCGGCTGGTGCCGGGTGGCCAAGGGCGAGGAGGCGGCGCTCGACCTGCTCATGGAGTACGTCCCCCGCTACGGCCTGGTGGCCGCGCGGGCCGGGCTGGACTTCTCCCCGGGCGACCCGGTGGTCGTGGCCCGCGTGCCGGGCAGCGACATCACGGACTTCGGGGCCCCGTACTCCGTTCCTGACCTGGACCAGGAGCCCTTGCCGGCCGCTGAGGCGGTCCGCGGGGTGGCGCTGCTGCGGGCGGCCTGGGACATGTTCGACGAGACCGCCGCCGCCTCGCCCGAGGACCTGCGCAAGGGTCCGCGCGGAGGAGGCCGCGACCTGTCGGGGGTCGTCAGGCACGTGCTGGAAGCCGAGCGCGCCTTCGCCAGGAAGGTGGACGTGCGGCACAGGCCGTACAAGGAGCCCGGAGACCGGGACGCGATGCGGGCGGAGCTGGCCGAGGTGCTGTCCCGCGCCTGGGAGCCGCCCCAGACGACCGGCTGGCCGCCCCGCTACGCGCTGCGCCGCATCGCCTGGCACGTCATCGACCACCTCTGGGAGATCGAGGACCGCCGGTAGCGCCCCGGCCTACGGAGCCCCGGCAAAGAATCGGACCTTATTTCGTCGAGGTCTGGCCAAAATCGCTCACCTGCTGCGACCATGTGGTGACCAAACGCGGTCGTCGAGGGGCGGTCGCACCATCAGCGACCGCAAAGGTAAAACGCGTGGACGTACAGGCGGAGATTCGCGACTTGAAGCTCCGTGTCGACGGGCTCGAGGCGTGCGAACGGCTCGGCGACGCCACGCCGGGGGGTGGCGGGGAGCAGGACCTCCTCCAGGAGATCAACGACCGCGCCAAGCGGCTGGAGACGCAGCTCGCGGCCGTGCGGTCCGAGGCGGCGGCGGCCCGCACCGAGACGATCGAGCAGTTCGCGGCGGTCGATCTCGAGGTCGCGGCCATCCGGCGGGAGGTCAGCGCCCGCCTCGTGGCGGCGCCCGCCGAGGACCACATCCCGACGCAGATCGCCGACGAGTTCGCGAGCGTGCGGGCCGAGATCGCGCGGGAGTTCAACGCCATCCGGTCGGAGCTGCTCGACCTGGGCATCAAGCTCGATCGCCTGCTGAAGAAGGACTTCATGTGAGCCGTCCCATCTCTCCGGCGGTTCGCTAGGCGAGCGCGTCGGCGCGTTCCAGGAGGGCGCGCCGCTCGGCTCCGGGGCCGAGGAGTCCGGCCGCCTGGCGGAACAGCGCGGCGGCGTGGGCGCGGTGGCCGAGGCGGGCCGTGAGGTCGGCCTGGGCGGCGATGGCGAGCGGATAGTCCTTCAGCGCGCCGGTGGCCAGCACCTGGTCGATCAGCGCCAGCCCCGCCGCCGGGCCGTGCGCGTAGCCGTGGGCCACGGCGCGGTTGAGGGCGATCACCGGCGAGGGGTGGAGCTCCGCGAGGCCGTCGTACCAGCGGGCGATGGCCCGCCAGTCCGTCGCGTCGGCGTCCGGCGCGGTCGCGTGGCAGGCGGCGATGCGCGCCTGCAGCACGTACGGGCCGTCGGTGGGTGCCGCCGCCAGCGTCTCCAGCCCCTCCTGGATCGCCGCCCGGTCCCAGCGGGCGCGGTCCTGCTTGTCGAGCGTGAGCAGGTTGCCCTGGCCGTCGCGGCGGGCGTCGCGCCGGGAGTGCTGGAACAGGAACAGCGCCAGCAGGCCGGCGACCTCGGACTGGTCCGGCAGCAGCTCGTGGAGCAGACGGGCCAGCCGGACCGCCTCGTCGGCGAGGCCCGGCTCGCCGTCGGGGTCGTAGCCGCGGGTGAAGAGCACGTACAGGACCGCCAGCACGCCGGGCAGGCGCTCGGCCAGCGCCGGGCCGCTCGGGACGAGGTACGGGATCCGCGCGTCCGCGATCTTCGTTTTGGCGCGGGTGAGCCGCCGCGTCATGGTCGTGTGGGGGACGAGGAGGGCCCGCGCGATGTCGGCGGTCGGCACCCCGCAGACGGTGCGCAGTGTGAGCGCCACGCGTGACTCCAGGGTCAGCGCGGGGTGGCAGCAGGTGAAGATCAGCCGCAGGCGGTCGTCCACGACGTGCTCCTCGGGGTCGTCCGTGGCCGGGTCGCTGAGGGTGGGTGCGGTGAGGGTGGGCGCGGTGAGGGTGAGCTCCGCCAGCTCGTGCAGCTTGCGGCGCTCGACGGACGCGCGGCGCAGCGCGTCGGTGGCGCGGTTGCGGGCCACGGTCATGAGCCAGCCGCCGGGGTTGTCCGGCACGCCGTCCCGCGGCCACCTCTCCAGGGCCTGCGCGAGCGCCTCCTGAGCGCTGTCCTCGGCGAGCGTCCAGTCGCCGGTGACGCGGATCAGGGTGGCGACGATCCGGGTGTAGGCGTCAGCCCCGGCCGCGGCCACAGCCCCCGCGACGGGCTCTGCCGTCGCGGGGGGCCGGGTCGCGCGTTCCTTCGTCACCGGCCGGCGAACGGCCGCAGCTCCAGCCGCCCGTGCCGGGCCATCGGGTGCGCCCGCGCCACCTCGATCGCCTCGTCGAGATGGGCGCATTCGAGGATGTCGTAGCCCACGATCACCTCCCGGGTCTCGGCGAACGGCCCGTCGGAGACCAGCAGTTCGCCGCCCCGGACGCGGACCGTCGTGGCGGCCGACACCGGCCCCAGCTCGTCGCCGTCCAGCCGCCGGCCGCGGGCGTCGTTGTCGGCCACCCACGTCTCGATGTCCTCGCTGCCGGTGGAGTCCTGGTCCGGGTCGGCGTCGGTGCAGACGAACATCATGTACTTCATCGATCTCGCTCCTCGTGTCGTGCTGTCATCACCATGACGAACGAGCTCCCCGGATCCGGACACCCACCCTGCACATCCCTCTCAATCCTGACTCTCTCCCTAAATCCGACCCTAAACCCGGTAACCACCTCCATATCACCAACACTCGCTCAATGAAATCTTGCGTGACCACGAGGAATTCCAGCCCGTCACGTTCTCGATTTCCGCGGGGCGCGCGACTACGATCAAGGCTTCGTTGGGCGATTGTTCGCGTATTCCGTAGGAAAAACCTCGCTACGCAACTATGGGGTGGCAAATTGCCCGAAGGAAGACTATTGGCTTTTTGGGGGAATTAGGTCGGCTATTTCAGCGTCGGTCCGGTCAAACTAGATTATTTCCGGAGAAGTAGTGGCTGTTAGTGTTGGGGGCCACCGCTGGGTCGGGCGGTGGGGAGGGCAGCGGAGGCCGAGGCTCTGGAAGGCTGTCCAACCACTTGGCCTGGTCTGCATCGATCTCATGTGCATGGCGTTCGCCGCGGCCAACGCCGGCCAGGCCATACCGCGAATCGTGCTCGCGGGAATCCTGGTCGTCGCGGTCAACGGCATCGGCCAGGTTTACGCGCCGCGCGTCCTGCCCTCCAGCCTGGACCGCGGCTTCTGGCTCGCCGGGTCGGGGCTCGTGGCGGCGCTCGCCGCTTTCAGGGAGACGGCGCCGTTCGTCGTGGTCGCCCTGGTCGCGGTGCTGTTCACCTTTCTCGCCGTGTGCGGCAGAAGCGTCCTTCATTTTCTGGTCCGCAGGGCGCGCCGGCGTGGAAAGGCCGTGCCCGCCCTGGTGGTCGGCGCGGGGGCGCACGGCCACCAGCTGGCGAGGAACCTGCTCGCCTACCCCGAATGCGGCCTGCTCCCGCTGGGCTTCCTGGACGAGACGGCCGGTGAGGACGCGTGCGTCCCCGTGCTCGGCGGGCCCGGCGACGTCGTCCACGTCGTCCAGGCCCACGGGGTGCGCGCGGTGGTCATCGCGGGGCAGGGCCAGCAGTCGACCGCGAGAGCGGCCAGGTCGCTGGGCTGCGACGTCTACCTCGCGCCCGACCTGGGCGAGCTCATCATCGACTTCGTGACGCTGCGCGAGCACGTACGCGGCTTCCCGCTCGTACGGATGCGCCCAGAAGCGCAGCGCGGCCTGTCCTGGCTGCTGAAGCGGGCACTGGACATCGCGGTCGCGCTGACCGGCCTCGTCGTCAGCGCGCCGATCCTCGCGGTCTGCGCGGCGCTGGTCCGGATGGAGACCGGCCCCGGGGTGCTGTTCCGGCAGCGGCGCGTGGGCTACCGGGGCGAGCCGCTCGAACTGGTCAAACTCCGCACGCTGAAACCCGCGGACGCGCACGAGTCCGAGACCCTGTGGAGCATCGCCCACGACAGCCGGATCGGGCCGGTGGGCAGGCTGCTGCGCCGGGCCTCCTTCGACGAGCTTCCTCAGCTCTGGAACGTTCTCAAAGGCGACATGAGCATCGTCGGCCCGAGGCCGGAGCGCCCGCACTTCGTCAAGAAGTTCTCCCGGACGATCCCGGGCTACGGGCTGCGCCACCGGATGCCGGTCGGCATCACCGGCTGGGCCCAGATCCACGGGCTGCGCGGCGACACCTCGATCGAGGACCGCGTCCGGTTCGACAACCACTACATCGACGGGTGGACCCTTCGAGCGGACCTCAAGATCATGCTGCAGACGGCCTGGTCCCTGTTCCGGCCGGGCGGGAGCTAGCCGTGCGCGCCCTCTGCCGGCGGCCCAGCCTGGCGGCCGCCGCCACCGTGCTCCTGACCTGCCTTCCGGTGGGCCGCCAGGACCTGTCCTCCGGCGTCCAGGTGACCGCCGCCGACGTGGCCTCGCTCCTGCTGGTCGCCGTCGCGGGCATCGTCGCGCTCGCCAGCCACCCGACACGTGCCCTGGTGCCCGTCCGGGCCGTGGTGCTGGTTCCCGTCGTGGGCGCGGCCGGGCTCGCGGTGCTGGGCTCTCCCGACGTCCTGGTGAGCCTGCCGGGATACGTCAGGTATCTCCAGGTGTTCGTGCTGATCCCGCTGGCCGTTCTGGTGACGGTCCGGGACCGTACCGACACCCTGATCGTGGGCGGATCGATCGTCGGAACGGCCGCCCTGCAGGGCCTGGTCGGCTGCGTCCAGGCGCTCACCGGCACCGGCGCGTCGTACGCGGGGGAGCGGGTGCGCGCCGTCGGCACGTTCGGCGCGCTCGACGTCATGGGCATGGCGAGCGTGGTCAGCTACGGGACGGTCATCCTGCTGGCGGCCGGCCTAGCCTGGCGGGGCGGGCGCCGCGCCGCCGCGCTCGGCGGCGCCGCCCTGCTCTGCGTGCCACTCGCCCTGTCGCTCAGCCGTGGCGCCTGGCTCGCGCTGCTGGGCGCGGCGCTGGTCGTGCTCTTCGTGCACAGCCGGGTGCTGGCGGCCAGGGTGATCCTCGTCGGCGCGGCGGCGGCGGCCCTGCTGGCCCTCGGCCCGGGCGCGGGCTCAGGCTCGGACCTGCTGGGACGGCGGCTGGCCTCCATCACCTCCGCCGTCTCGCAGCCCGACCAGTCCGTGAGCGACCGCTACAGCCTGTGGCTCACCGCCACGAGGATCTGGCTGGACCACCCGCTGACCGGGGCCGGGCCGCGCCGGTTCGCGGAGCTGCGCGACGCCTACGCGCCGATCGAGCTGTCGTCCGGCAGCGACGCCGACGACCCGGTGAACGGCTTCCGGCGCCTGCCGCTGCTCTCCCCGCACAACATGTACCTGCTGACGCTCAGCGAGCAGGGCCTGCTCGGGCTGGCCGCGCTGTGCGCGTTCCTCGGGGCCATGGCCTGGTGGGCGGTGCGCGCGGCCGTGCCGGCGGCGGCCGGGCTGCTGGCCTGGCAGGGCATCGACTTCCTCTACGGCGACGTCGGCGGCCCTTCGACCGTGGTCACGTCCGTCGTCCTGGGGCTGGTCCTGGCGCTCGTGGCCCGGCCGGTCACCGAGGAGGCACCGCTTTGGCGGTCGGGCAGGCGGCGGGCCGGCCTGGGCGTGGCGCGATGACGACGGCCACCTCACCCATGGTGCGGGCGGTCGGCGTCACCGTCCTGCTGACCGGGCTGGGCTCGTTGCTCGGCTTCGTCCGTGACCTGCTGCTGGGCAGGTTCTTCGGCGCCGACGCCGGCACGGACGCGTTCCTCGTCGCCTGGACGATCCCGGAGACCGCCGCGCCTCTGCTGATCGAGGGGGCGATGGCGTTCGTGCTGGTCCCGCTGTTCAGCCGGGCGATGGAGGCGGGCGAGGACCTGAGGGGCCTGGTGCCGGCGACGCTGCCGTACCTGTGTCTCGCGCTGCTGGCGCTGACCGCGCTGGTCGCCGTCGCCGCGCCGTGGCTGGTCGGCCTGCTCGCCCCCGGCATCCGGCGGGCCGACCTCGCCGCGGAGTGCATGCGCGTGGCGTCGGTGACGATCCTGACGTTCGGGCTGGCCGGGTACCTGAGCGCGGCGCTGCGCGCCCATCAGGCGTTCGCGCCGCCGGCGGCCATCTACGCGGCCTACAACGTGGGGATCGTCACCTGCGTGTGGGCCCTGCGCGACCAGGGCCCGTACGCGGCGGCGGTCGGGGTGGCCGCGGGCGGGGCGGGCATGGTGCTGGTCCAGGCCCCGGCGTTCGCCCGGCGCTGCTGGCCGCCCCGCCGGCCCGCGCGCGGCGTGCCGCTGCCGATGAGCGTCTTCCTGCCGGTCGCGGTCTTCACGCTGGCCCGCCAGAGCCAGGTCTTCGTCGAGCGGTTCGTCGGCTCGAAGCTGGCCGAGGGCTCGATCTCGCACCTCAACTACGCGCAGAAGATCGCCCAGGTGCCGATGGTCCTGTCGCTGATCGTGGCGACTGTGAGCTTCCCGCAGCTCGCCCGCGCCCTGGCCGCGGGCGAGACCGCGCGGGCGCGGCGCAGGATCGCCGACGACCTGGTCACCGCCTCGGCGATCGTGCTGCTCGCCGGCGCGGCGCTGCTCGTCTGCGCCCCGGACGTCGTGGCCCTGCTGCTGCAGCACGGAGCGTTCACCGAGGCCGACACCGCCGCCACCGCGTGGATCATGCGTGTGTACGCGCTGGGGCTGCTCGGCCAGGCCGTGGTCGGGGTCGTGTGCCGCGTCTACTTCTGCGGCCCCCGCGCGTCCTGGTACCCGGTCCTCGCGATGGGCGCCGGGCTGGCCGCGACGGTCGTCCTGGCCCGCCCGTCGTGGGGGGTGACGGGGATCGCCGCGGCGAACGCGGCGGGGATCACGCTGGCCGCCGCGCTGCTGCTCGCGGGGCTGCGGCGGCGGGCCGTCGCCCTGCCGCTCCGCACGGCTCTGGCCCCGCTCGGCGGCCTGCTGGCGGCCGCCACGCTCGCCGCGGGGGCGGGATGGGGCACGCGGACGCTGCTGGCGGGCCTGCCGCCGCCGATCGCCCTGGCCTCGACCGGCGCCGCGATCGCCGTCGTCTTCTGCGTCGTGGCGGCCCTCTCGGGTGCCACGGCCACGCTCACCGACACCACCAAGATCACCCATTTGATCAGGATGCGAGGTCGCTCATGACCGCCATGCCGTTGGTGCTCATGTACCACTCAGTGGACAAATACGACAGCGACCCGCTGCACGTCACGGTCACGCCCGACCGCTTCGCCCGGCAGATGCGCTGGCTCGCCCGGCGCGGCCTGACCGGCGTCTCGATGCTCGAGCTCATGCGCGCCCGCAGCACGCGCGGCCTGGTCGGGCTCACCTTCGACGACGGGTACGGCGACTTCCTCAGCGAGGTCGTGCCCGTGCTGCGCAGGTACGGGTTCACGGCGACGGTCTTCACGGTCACCGGCCTGATCGGCGAGCACAACGCCTGGGACGCCGGCTCCCCGTGCAAGCGGCTCATGGACGCCGAGGGCCTGCGCTGGGCCGCGCGCCAGGGCATGGAGGTCGGCTCGCACTCGGCCAGGCACTACTCGCTGTCCGGGCTGAACGACGAGGAGCTGCGCCAGGAGGTGGCCGGCAGCAAGGAGGAGCTGGAGGAGCTGCTGGGCGGGCACGTGAACGGGTTCTGCTACCCGTACGGGCACGTCAACGCCCGGGAGGTGGCCGCCGTCAGCCAGGCGGGCTACTCCTACGCCTGCGCCATCTGGAAGTCCGAGCTCACGGGGACGTACGCGCTGCCGCGCACGTACGTGGGCGACCGGGACGGCGCGCTGCGGCTGCAGGCCAAGCGGGCCCGCCACCGGGTCCGGTGGGGCTGGTGAAGGTCCTGCACGTCATCACCGGCCTGGCCGCGGGCGGCGCGGAGCAGCAACTGCGGTCCCTGCTGCCGTACCTGCGGGCCCGGTGCGAGGTGGCCGTGCTCACCGGGCACGGCGTGGTCGCGGACGCGATCGAGCGCTCCGGCGTGCCCGTCCACCACGTCGGCATGCGCGGCAACCGGGACCTGCGCGCCGTCGGCCGGCTGGCTCGGCTCATGCGCCGGCGCCGCTACGACGTGGTGCACACCCACCTCTACCGCGCCTGCGTGTACGGCCGGTTGGCGGCGCGGCTGGCGAACGTCCCGGCGATCGTGGCGACCGAGCACTCGATCGGGCGCGAGCACGTCGAGGGACGCCGCCTCACCCGCCCGATCAGGGCGCTGTACCTGGCGAGCGAGCTGCTCGGGCACCTCACCGTGGCCGTCTCGCCGACCGTGGCCGACCGGCTGTCGAGGTGGGGCGTCCCCCGCTCGCGCATCGTGGTGGTCCCTAACGGCGTCGACGGCGCGGCGTTCGGCTTCGACGCCGCCCTGCGCCGGCGCACCCGGGAGCGGCTCGGCCTGCCCGACGGCGCGTTCGTGATCGGCGGCGTCGGCCGCCTGGAGCCGAGCAAGCGCTTCGACGAGCTGATCAGGGCGCTGCCGCCGTTCGAACACGTGGTCCTGCTCCTGGTCGGCTCCGGCTCCTGCGAGTCGCGGCTGCGGGAGCTGGCCCGCGCGACGGGGGCCGAGCGCAGGGTGATCTTCGCGGGGGAGTCCCCCGAGGTGGGGGCCCTGATGTCGGCGATGGACGTGCTGGCCGCGCCCTCGGTGGAGGAGACGTTCGGGGTGGCCGTCGTCGAGGCGCTGGCCTCCGGCCTGCCCGTCCTGTACGACACCTGCCCGGCCGTCGAGGATCTGCCGCCCGGCTCGGCCCCGGGAGCCCGGCGCGTCGCGCCGCACCGGCTCGCCGCCGAGCTGGCCGAGCTGGCCGAGCTGGCCGGCCCGCCCCGCAGGATGCCCCCGCCCGAAGCCGTCCGGCTCTACGACGTCCGCCGCCAGGCGGACCAGCTGGACCGGCTCTACCTGCGCCTGCTGGGCGCCGCACCCACGGAGGAGTGACGATGACATGGACCTGGGTCCGCATCACGGGCCTGATCGTGCGATGGTGGCTGCCGCTGTCCCTGGGGGTCGGGGCGCTCGGCGGCGCCGTCTACACGCTGGCCCGCGACGCCGTCTACGCCGCCGAGGCCTATGTGGTGGTGGCGGGCGGCGACCCGGCGCAGGCGGCCGGTTTCGCCGCCGCGTACGCGCGGATCTCCAGCCATCCCGGGTTCCTCACCGGCGGCGCGGACGGGCCGGACAGCCTGTGGGCGGCGGCCTCGCCCGACGCGCCGCTGGTGCGCCTGACCTCCGTGGCGACCGGCGCGCGGGAGGCCGCCGACAGCGTCAACCGGGCGGCCGCCGCGCTGATCGCCTACGCCAACGGCCATGCCGCCGACACCCGCGTCCGCCTGGTCTCCCTCGCCTCCGCGGCGCCGCCGCTCCGTCCCTCGTCCCCGATGCCGCTGCTCAGCGTGGCCGTCGGCGCCTGCGCGGCGGCCCTGGTGGCCGGCCTGGTCCGGCTGGCCGCGCCGTGGGCCCACCTCTCGCCGCGCCGGGAGCCGGCGGCGCTGACCGGAGCGCAGGCGTGAGGGCCGCCCGCCCGGGGACCTCGCGCGCGGGGCTCACGCTGCGGGTCGTCACGGAGAGCACGGGCCTGGCCGCGCTGTCGGCCGAGTGGGCGGACCTGTACGCGCGCAGCTCGGCGGCCACGCCGTTCCAGTCGTACGGCTGGCTCAGCTCCTGGTGGCGGGTCTACGGGAGCCCGGGACGGCTGCGGGTGTTCCTGGCGTACCGGGACGGGCGCCTGGTCGCCGCCGCGCCGCTCCGGCTGGAGCACCGGCTCGGCTGCCGGGTGCTGACCCCGGTCGGGGGCGGGCAGTCCGACTTCACGGACATCGTGGTGGACGACGCCGAGGGCGACGCGGGCCTGCGCGACCTGCGCGCCGGGCTGCTCGCCCAGCCCGGCTGGGACGTCATCGACCTGCCCGAGGCGCGGCCCGGCGCGGCGATCCGCCGCCTGGCGGAGACCTGGGACGGCCGGGCCTGGACCCTGCCCGCCTCCACCTGCCTCCAGCTGCCCGGCCGCCCCATCGAGCAGTTCCTCGACGGGCTGAACAGCCGCCGGGCCCGCAAGGTTCGGGCCTCGCTGCGCAAGCTCGACGCGGTGGACGTGTCGGTGGCGGAGGTCGAGCCGGACCGGGTCAGGGCGTCGACGGCCGAGCTGCTGCGGCTGCACGCCATGCAGTGGGAGAGCCGGGCGATCAACACCCAGCACACGCAGCCGAGCTTCATGGAGCACCTGGCGGGGGCCGCGCGGGCGCTGGTGGCCGAGAAGCACGCGGCGCTGTGGGAGTACCGGGTGGACGGGCGGCTGCTGGCCTGCGACTTCACGGTGATCGGCAAGGACTTCGTGGGCGGCTACCTGTACGGGGCCCACCCGGAGCTGCGGGCCCGGGTCGACCTGATCACGATGCTGCTACGTACCAATCTGGCGATGACGCACCGGCTGGGCAGGCCCGTGCTCAGCCTGCTGCGGGGCGACGAACCGCACAAGGCGAAATGGGAGGGCGAGGCGCTGGTCAACCAGCGGGTCCTGCTCGGGCGCGGCAGCCGTTCCGCCGCCTATGCCGCGATGGCGGGCGTGCGCAGGGCGGGCGGGGAGCTGCTGAAGAGGCGCTGCCCGCGCCTGGCCGAGAGGGTCGCGGCATGGCGCTGACGCCGGGCGTCCTGCACGTCACGCAGCCGGTGGACGGCGGTGTGGGCGCGTACGTGGCCATGGCCGCCGCCGACCAGGCACGGCGGGGCTGGCGGGTCGCGGTCGCCTGCCCCGGGACGGGCCCGCTGGCGGCGGAGCTGGACCGGCTGGGCGTGCACCGGCTGGACTGGACGGCCAGACGCGCTCCCGGGCTCTCCGACGCCGTGCAGGCGGCGCGGTTGCGGCGGATCGTCGGCGAGTTCGGCCCCGACGTGGTGCACCTGCACTCGTCCAAGGCCGGGCTGGCGGGCCGGGCCGCGCTCAGGGGCCGGGTGCCCACGCTCTTCCAGCCGCACGGCTGGTCCTGGCTGGCCGCCCGGGGCGTCGCCGCCGCCGCGGCGCTGGCCTGGGAACGGCTGGCCGCGCGCTGGGCCGACCGGGTGATCTGCGTGGGCGCGGGCGAAGCGGCGCTGGCCAGGCGGCACGGCGTGCCCGGCGACCTCGTGGTGGTGCGCAACGGCGTGGACCTGCGCCGCTTCCGGCCCGCCGGGCCCCGGGAACGGGCTGAGGCGCGCGCCCGCCACGGCATCGCCGAGGACACCCCGTTGGCGGTCTGCGTGGGCCGGGTCACCCGCCAGAAGGGCCAGGACCTGCTGCTGGCGGCCTGGGAGCGCGTCGCCGCCCGCGACGGGCGGGCCCGGCTGGCCGTCGTCGGCGACGGCCCGCTGCTGCGCGCGCTGCGGTCGCGGGCGGTGCCCGGCGTTCACTTCGCCGGCGCCGTGGCCGACGTCCGCTCCTGGTACGCCGCCGCCGACGTGGTGGTGCTGCCCTCCCGCTGGGAAGGACTGCCGCTCACCGCGCTGGAGGCCATGGCCACGGGCCGGCCCGTGGTCGCCTGCGCCGTGTCCGGGCTCACCGAACTCGTGACCGGGGGAGTGGGCGCGCTCGTCCCGCCCGGGGACGGCGCGGGGCTGGCCGAGGCACTGCTGGTCAGGCTCGGGCAGCCGGCGCTGGCCGCCGCCGAGGGGGTGGCCGCCGCCGCGCTGGCCGATGGGTTCGGCGTGGACGGCGCGCTGGACGGGCTCGCCGGGCACACGCTGGGCGTGGTGGCCGGGGTGGGAACGGGCGCCGGGGAGGCGTGCTCCAGCAGCCGTCTGCGGAAGACCCCCGACGAGCGGGGATTCGACGAACACTGCCAGACGCCGTGGGGACAGTAATCGGAGATCGAGTGATAGACGACGTTGTGAGTACTGATCCAGTCGAGCATCCCCTCCACGTAGCCGGGGCGGTCGCCGTTGCGGAACAGCCCCCACTCGGGGAACGAGATGGGCTTGCCGTGCCGCGCGGCGAAGTCGGCGTGCGCCCGCAGCCCGTACGGCTGCTCGACGTAGTCGGCGAACTCGCGCCCGGGCTCCTGGTCGTAGCTGTCCATGCCGACGATGTCCACCACGTCGTCACCCGGGTAGCAGCGCGTCCAGGGGATCGCGTCGCGCCCGCGGCTGGGGGCGAAGTCGAAGCGGAAGCGCTGGCCGGGCGTCTCTCGCATGGTCGTCACGATGCGCCGCCAGTACCGCTTCCACGCCTCGGGGTTCGGCCCGCACCGGCTGGAGTAGGTGATGCCGTTCATCTCCCAGCCGAGCACGATGATCGTGTCGCCGGCGCCGGAGGAGACCAGCTTGCCGGCGAGCTTCCTGAAGCGGTCGTCGTAGGCGCCGTGCGCTCCTTTGGCCAGCCGCCGCGACACGGCGCGGTCGGACATCCCGGACTCGTTCGGAGCGATCATCGGTACGTTCACCGCCAGGATCCGGCCCGGCTGGGCGGCCCGCCAGCGGATCCAGGGGTTGAGGATCTCCTCGTCGGAGCCCTGGACGGACCTCCAGCGCAGGCCGGGGAGATAGGTGCGCCCGACCGTCGCCTTGAGCCCCAGCCACGACTCGAAGCCGGGCAGGAGCTCGGGACCGCGCGCGTCGGAGGCGAGGAAGACGCCCAGCGCGGCGGGCGCGGCGGGGGCCGCCGGCCTGCTCAGGCCGATCGACGCCAACACCACCGACCCCGTGATTATCGCGAGCGAACAGTGCAGACAGCTCTTTCCTGTCACGAACGCACATCCCCGATTCTTGCCTCTCCTTCCTTCTCCATACCCCATGTTTCGGCAATTCGGATATCCCACTCGCGATTTGCCTGATTTATAGCTTTTTTGCGAAGGGAGAAGGAACATGCTCGATTGCACCGTCCCAGCACTTGTCCTGCGGCTGGACGTCAATAACTTTCACCACGGGACCCTGGCCGCCATTCGCTCCCTCGGCAGGGCCGGCGTGGAGGTGCACGGGCTCATCGGGGGCACGGGCTCGCCGACCTTCCGCTCCAAGTACCTGGCGCGCGGGCATCCATGGCCGGGCGGCCCGGATGTCGTGCGGGCGCTCACCCAGGTCGCCCAGCGCATCGGCCGCCCGGCCGTGCTGCTGGCGCTGGACGACGCGGGCGCCATCGCCGTCGCGGAGCACGCGGCCGAGCTGCGCGCGCACTACCTCATCCCCGACCAGGTGCCCGGCCTGCCGCGCACCCTCGCCGACAAGCGCCTGCTCGCCCAGCTGTGCTCCGGGCTCGGGATCGTCCAGCCGGAGACCCGGCTGATCACCGGCGAGCACGACGCCGCGGCGGCCGTCACCGACTTCGGGCTGCCGCTGGTCGCCAAATGGGCGCAGCCGTGGCTCCTGCCCGCCGGCACCGGGCTGCGCAACACCAGCCTGGTGCGCCGGCCCAGCCAGGTCACCCCGCTGCTCCAGCACGTGGAGGGCCGCGACCTGCTGTTCCAGCGGTTCGTGCCCGGCGGGCCGCACTCGGACTGGTTCTTCCACGGCTACTTCGACGAGAACTCCCGCTGCCTGTACGGCGGAGCCGGACGCAAGGAGCGCGCCTATCCGAGGGGCGCCGGGCTCACCACCTACGGCCGGTGGCTGCCCAACCCCGTCGTGGAGGGCACGGCCCGCGAGCTGGCGGCCCGGCTCGGCTACCGCGGCGTGCTGGACATCGACTTCCGCCACGACGCCGGCAGGGACGCCTACCACCTGCTGGACTTCAACCCCCGGCTCGGCGCCCAGTTCCGGCTGTTCAGCGACAGCAGCGGCCTGGACCTGGTACGGGCCGCGCACCTGCACCTGTCCGGCCGCCACGCGGTACGGGGACGGGCCGGCCACGGCCGGACCTACGTGGTGGAGAACTACGACCTCCTCACCGCCGGCCCGAAGAGCCTGCCCGCCCTGTGCGCGGCCGACGAGCTGGCCTGGCTCTCGGCCGACGACCCCCGGCCCTTCGTGGCCATGGCCGGGCAGGCCGTGAAACGCGGATTCACCCGGCTGGCCCGGACACGGACATAGGACGGCGAATGGAGGAAAAGGTGGAGACTCCGGTCATCGACGTGGCGATCGTGGGCGCCGGCCCGTACGGGCTCTCCGTGGCGGCGCACGCCTTGGCGGCCGGGCTGGACACGCGGGTGTTCGGCAGGCCGATGTGGGCGTGGGAACGCCACATGCCCGCGGGAATGCTGCTGAAATCCGAGCCCGACGCGTCGCATCTCGGCGACCCGGGCCGCAGGCACGGCCTCGACGCCTTCCACCCGCACTCCTACGGGGAGCCGGTGCCGGTGGAGAGGTTCGTCGCCTACGGCAGGTGGTTCCGCGAGCGCGCGGTCGGCCGGGCGCTGGAGGAGACGGAGGTGAGCGCCGTCGGCGTCGAGGGCGGGCTGTTCGCGCTCTCCCTGTCGTCGGGCGCGTCCGTGCTGGCCAGGACCGTCGTGCTGGCCCTGGGGTTCCTGCCGTTCGCCCACCGGCCGCGCGCCCTGGCGGCGTTGCCGCCCGAGGCGGTCACGCACAGCTCCGACCACCACGATCTGAGCGGGTTCGCGGGCCGGGACGTGACCGTGCTCGGAGCGGGGCAGTCGGCGCTGGAGACGGCGACGCTGCTGGCCGAGGCGGGGGCGGCCGTCCGGCTCGTCGCCCGGACCGGCGCCCTGGCCTGGAACGACGTCCCCGTCCCGCGGCGCCCGGTCCTCTCGCGCGTGCTGGCGCCCCGCTCCGCGCTCGGGAGCGGCTGGCCCTCCGTGGCCTGGTCGCGGCTGCCGGGCGCGGTCAGGTACCTGCCGAGGGCGGCCCGCGGCCACATCGTGCGCAACACCCTCGGGCCGGCCGGATCCTGGTGGCTGAAGGAGCGTTTCGACGGCGCCGTGCCGGTGACCTTGGGGACGCGGCTGACGGCCGGCGAATACCGCGACGGAGTCCGGCTGCGGCTGCGGGACGCCGCCGGGGCGGTCACCACGCTGGAGACCGAGCACGTCATCGCGGCGACCGGCTACCGGGTGGACGTGACCAGGATCGGGATCCTCCAGGACGACCTGCGGCGCGCGGTGGCGGTGCGGGGCCCGGCGCCGCGGCTCGGTCCCGCGTTCGAGACGTCCGTGGCGGGGCTGCACCTGGTCGGGCTCGCGGCGGCGGCGACGTTCGGACCGGCCATGCGGTTCGTGTGCGGCTGCGACTTCGCCGCCCGCCGCGTCACCGGGGGCCTCGTGAGCCGCCTGCGCGGACCTCGAAGGGCTTGGTTCTGAGGGGAGCGAGAATGGCTTTTCATACGGTTCTGGCCTGCGTGATGTTCGCCGGCGGCGCGGGGGCCGGCTCCGGCGACGCGCCGTCGTCCTTCACCAACTCGCCGGCCACGGCCTCGGGCCGGACGTCGTCCGGCGTGACCGTGACCGTGCGCAAGACGATGATCGGAGGGACGCGCGTGGCCTCGGCCGAGGTGCTGCCCGCCGCCGCGTCGGTGCCCGCCGACGAGTACCTCGTCCCCGCCAACGCCAAGATGACGGCGGGTTTCATGGACGTCTACGAGGACTTCGCGGCCACGCCCGGCCGCTGGAGCGGGGTCGTCACGCTGACGTTCACGTTCTCCCGGCCGGTACGCGACCCGCACCTGCACGTCTTCGGCACGGGCGGCGTGTCGCGCGCCCCTGGGAACTACCGCGACGACTACTGGCCCGCCATCGACCTGATCGGCGGGACCCCAGCCAGGCCCGCCTTCTCGGCGGCGGCCGGTTTCCCCGGCTACCGGGTCACGGCGGATTCGATCGAGCCGGAGGCGGTCGGCCCCGTCGCGTCCACCACGTGCGGCGTCGTCTACACCTGCGGGACCGCCAGGGTGAACGGCACCGTCACCGCGTTCACGATCCGGCTGCGCGCCCGTGACGTGCGCTACGGGAGCGGGGGCCCGGTCCCGCAGCTCTGGGCCGCGTTCAAGCTCACGCTGGCCGAGGACGACTCCGACGCGCCCGCCTCGTACGGGGCGGCCTCCCACGCGATCACCGACTCGTTCCTGGGACGATCGGTGACCGCCGACCATCCGGACGCGGTGAGCGTGAGTCCCCGCGGGGTCGGCGCCGACGAGGACGACGCCGTGACCGGCTCGCCGGCGCGGGTCGCCGTCCGGGGCCGGGCCTGCGCGCTGACGGTGCCCGTACGGGCCGGCTCGCCGGCGTACGTCACCGGCTGGATCGACGCCGACCACGACGGCCGCTTCGACGCGGACGAGCGGGCCACCGCGAAGGTCGCCAAGGACGCCACCACCGCGCAGTTGCGCTGGAACCTGCCGAAGACGCTCCGCCCCGGCCTCACCTGGATGCGGCTCCGCCTGGCCGCCCAGGAGACGGCCTCGCCCACGGGATGGGCCGACAGCGGCGAGGTCGAGGACCACCGGATCCAGCTCGTCCGCGCGGAGCGGACCCGCAAGCGCGGGACGGCCGGCGCGCGCTGAGCCGGGTCAGAGCGAGAGCACGGGCTCCATGACCTGGGAGGGGCAGAGCTGGTGGATCACCCCGCGCACCTGGGCGCGCAGGGCGTGGTCGATGAGGTGGCCGGCCTCGTCGAAGTGCGGCCAGGCCGGGGAGATCACCAGCTCGGTCCCCATCACGACCGCGCCCGCCGCCTGAAGGTGCTTGTACAGCTCGGCCTGCGCCCACATCGCGCCGCACGCCCGCGCGCTCGCGCTCATCACCGCCACGTGCTTGCCCGACAGCCCGTCCCGCGCCGACATCCAGTCCAGCGCGTACGTCAGCTCCTCCGGCAGCAGGCAGTGCTCGGGAGCGGTCAGGAGCACCGCGTCGGACGCGGCGGTCAGCGCGATGAGCTCGCGCGCCATGACCGGCCCCGGCCCGTGCTCGTACGGCGGGATCTCGCCCAGCCCCGGCCACACCGCGAAGTCGACGCCCGTGGGCAGTTCCCCGCCCGCAGCGTCCAGCAATTTGTTGATAAATGACCCTGCGAGCAGACTGGCGGCTATCCCGATGATTTTCACCCTCTGCTCCCGAGCGGTTCCGAAGTTTCCAGGAACCTGCCCGATGCCTCGGATGTCCAAGACCAGCTCAGGGTCAAGACACGCCGGGCGCCCTATCGCCGCGCTGGATGATCGTCTGAGGCACGCGGGCGGCGGAAGATCAGGGCCAGGACGCGCAGCACCAGGATGGCGGCGATCACCAGCAGGTTGTAGCCGATGAGCTGGAACAGCGAGGTGTTCGCCAGCGCCGGCGGGCCGCCGGTCATCCCGAGGAGGATGACCGCCATCACCCCGGCCGTGGCGCCCAGCACCGTCAGCAGCACCTGGTGGAGCAGGCCCGTCACGTAGCGGCGGTCGCGGTCGTCGGCCAGCAGCCGCACGTTCATGGTGAACCGGCCGTGCTCCGCGGCGCTCGCGATGCGCTCCACGCGGCGCGGCAGGCGGCGCAGCATCGGCAGCAGCGCGACCAGCTCCTGCGTGACGGACTCCTTGATCGTCTCCGGGGTGATGCGCTCGGCGAGGTGGCGGCCGGCGAACGACCGCGCCTCGCCGATGAGGTCGAACCCGGGCGAGAGGCGCACGAGCGTGCCCTCCAGCGTGGCCAGCGCGCGGAAGACGGCGGCCACCTCGGGCGGGATCGACAGCCCGTACACCGAGACGATCCTGAACAGGTTGGTGAACATCTGCGCGCTGTCCATGCCGGCCGTCACGTGCCTGGCCATGAACTGGCCGAGCGCCCGCTCCAGCGCGGCCTCGTCGATGTCCTCCGGCCTGGGCACGACCTCGAGCAGCGCGTCGGTGACGCCCAGCGGGTCCTGCCGGTTCATGGCGAGCAGGAAGCGGCGCAGCGCCGAGCGCACGGAGTCGTCGAGCCGCCCGACCGCGCCGAAGTCGAGCAGGCCGAGCGTGCCGTCGTCGAGCAGCATGAGGTTGCCGGGATGCGGGTCGGCGTGGAAGACGCCCTCGACCAGGATCTGCCTGAGCAGGCAGTCGAGCAGGTCGCGGGCCAGCCGCGGGCCCTGGTCGGGGGCGGCGGCGGTGACGGGCCGGCCGGACAGGCGCCGCATGACGAGCACGCGTTCGGTGCACATGGCGCTGATCGGGGCGGGATAGGTGACACCGCCGCCGCCGGAGGCCGTGACGGCCGCCATGTTGGCCGCCTCCACCCGGAAGTCGAGCTCCTCGCGGATCGCCGTCGCGAACCCCTCGGCCAGGTCGCGCAGGCCCAGCGAGCGGCCCCAGCGGGTCCTGGACTCCAGCGTGGCCGCCAGCCGCCGGACGATGTCGAGGTCCTTGGAGACCACCGGCCAGATGCCCGGCCGCAGCACCTTGACCACGACGCTCTCGCCGGAGTGCAGGCGGGCGGCGTGGACCTGCCCGATGGAGGCGGCGGCCAGCGGCGTCCGGTCGAACTCGGCGAACACCTCGTCCACCGGCCCGCCCAGCTCGGCGGCCAGCAGCGGCTCGATCTCCGGCCACGGCGCCGGGGCGACCTGGTCCTGCAGCCGGCCCAGCTCCTCGACGAACTCGGCGGGCAGCAGGTCGCGCCGGGTGGACAGCACCTGGCCGAGCTTGACGAACGTGGCGCCGCCCTCGTCGAGGGCCTCGCGCAGCGACCTGGCCAGGCGCGCCTTCCCCGGGCGGTCGTCGAGCCGCTCGCCCCGGCCGCGCAGGTACGGGCCGAGGCCGTGCTTGATGGCGATCCTCGTGATCTGCGAGTAGCGCCTGGTCCGCGAGACGCGGCCGCGTACGGACCTGATGAGCTCCAGCGGCCCGGGCATCGAGCCCGGGGGCACCAGCGCCTCGGCGATCACCAGGATCACCATGGGGATCAGCACCACGCTCATGACGATGAGCAGCAGGATCCCCATCGCCGCCGCGGCCGGCGGCTGCTCGCGGTCGACGGGGCCGAGCGAGTACAGGATCGGCTCCAGCATCGGCTGCGCCAGCCCGAAGGCGACCAGCGCCGCCAGGAACGTGCGCAGCCTGCCGAACCTGACACCCAGCAGGCGCTGCGCCGCCGTGGCGAGGGCGATGATCGTCAGAAACGTGACGACGCTGAGGAGCAGCTGGGTGGGGAGATCCATGAGGCAGGATCATTCCACGGCGTCGCTCCTCGCCGCGTGTCGCGTCGGCGTGCGCCGGCACGCCGGGCCGCTCGCGGGCGCTTCGGCGTGCGGTGGCCCGCCGGGTCGCTCGGGGTGCGTCAGCGTGCGGCGGCGCGCGCCCGGCGCTCGTCGCGGCGCTCGACGAACCTGGCGGCTGTGGTCTCGGTCTTGGCCAGGAACGCGGCCAGCTGCTCGCGGGCCTGCTCGCCCTCGGCGTCCAGCCCCGTCTTGTCGAACACCGACCACTGCCGCAGCACCGGCATCAGCACGTCGTCCAGGTGGAGGCGCAGGTCGTAGATGCCCTCGTTCGCGATGATCATGGCCTTGCGGGCGAACCCGTCGATGCCCGTGCCCGGCATCTGGAACGTGGTGACGACGTCGGTCACCGCGCGCATGGTCTGGCTGGGGTCCAGCTCGAAGGCGGCCTTGAGCAGGTTGCGGTAGAAGAGCATGTGCAGGTTCTCGTCGGCGGCGATCCTGGCGAGCAGGCGCTCGCAGCCCTCGTCGCCGGAGGCCCTGCCGGTGTTGCGGTGCGCGATGCGGGTGGCCAGCTCCTGGAAGGAGACGTACGCGAGCTGCTGGAGCATGGTGCCGTACTCGGAGGTGAAGCCGTTCTCCATGTGGTGCATGCGCGCGCGCTCGAGCGCCACGGGGTCGACGGCGCGGGTGACCGTGAGGTAGTCGCGGATCGCGGTGCCGTGGCGGCCCTCCTCGGCCGTCCAGCGCTGCACCCAGGTGCCCCAGGCGCCGTCGCGGCCGAAGGTGGTGGCGATCTCGTGGTGGTAGCTGGGGAGGTTGTCCTCGGTCAGGAGGTTGACGATGAGCGAGACGCGGGCCGCCTCGGGGATCTTGGAGTCGTCCTCCCGCCAGGCCTCGCCCCCGTAGATGCCGTCGAAGTCGCGGCCCTCGCTCCACGGGATGTACTCGTGCGGGAACCACTCCTTGGCCACCTTCTCGTGGCGGTCGAGCTCCCCGGCGACCACGGGCTCCAGCTCGTGCAGCAGCTCCGTCTGAGTCATCGCCATAAAAGATCTTCTCCTTCAGGTTACGGTACCGTAGGTTAGGCTACCGGAAGGACATACCGGTCAAATAGGGTGGTCGTATGCGACCCAGTGTCCGCGGTGTCCTGCTCGACCATGACGAGCGGCTGGTGCTCTTCCGTCGTACGGTTCCGGGGCGTGACGTCTATTGGAGCATCCCCGGAGGGCATGTCGAGCCGGGTGACGACACGCTGGAACACACTTTGCACCGGGAACTGCTCGAGGAGCTGGGCGCGACCGTCTCGGCGGTGACGCCCCTGGTCACGCTGTCATACCCGTGGCAGGGCGAGCTCAAGACGCAGCACGTCTACGGGTGCCGCCTGGTGTCGATGGATCCGGGGCTGCGGCACGGGCCCGAGTTCGAGGATCCGTCGCGGGGGCTGTACGAGGTGGAGCGGGTGCGGCTGGACCGCTCGGAGATCACGTCCCGGCACCTGGTCCCCGAGCCGGTGGCGGACTACCTGTCGGACACCATCACGGACCTGCCCCGGCTGATCGGCCAGAGCACTCAGCTCGGCTAGGGTTCGCGGCGCAGGCGCTTCAGGTCGGAGCGCTGCTTCTTCGCGGCGATGCGGCGTTCGACGGAGCCGCGGCTGGGCTTGGTCGGGCGGCGGCGCTTCGGCGGCGGGGCGATGGCCTCGCGCAGGCGCTGGGCCAGGCGCTGCGCCGCGGCCTCCCGGTTGCGGAGCTGGGAGCGGTACTCGGAGGCGGCGATCGTGATCGTCGGCGCGCCCAGCCGGTCGAGCGCCCTGGCCTTCAGCGCGGGCGGTAGCGCCGTGCTGGCGGCCACGTCGAAGACGAGCTCCACGCGGCTGTCGGTGGTGTTGACGCCCTGGCCGCCGGGGCCCGACGAACGTGAGAAACGCCAGACGAGCTCGACGTCGGGAATGACGACCGAGTCGTTGACGGTCAGCGGGCCGGGCATGCGCGGGACTCCTGTTCTCTCTCCAGACTCAACAGTAAATGGGCGACACGGGCCGGGCGCAACGGCATTTCCGGCACTATGGACAGAACGCCGCGGACGGCAGGCGGGATTCCACATCCCGGGGCAGGGCACGGCCGTGTGGCGGCGAGGTGCGTAAAGCGCCCTCTCGATGGCGGACTGCAAGCGCCGTGTGCCACTATCGCGCGTAAAGATCGCCGGGTGGGGGAGGCGCAGTGACCGCGATCGTCGGGGTCCACGGGATCGGCAAGTACAACTACTACCTCGAAGCGGGCCGGTCCGCGGCCGGGGCGGCCGAGGCCATGCGGGCCAAGTGGGACCGATATCTGCACGTGGCGCTCGGGGGCGAGGCGCGACCCTACTTCAGCGAGGTCGCCTACTTCTCGCACCACTTACACAGCGGCAAGGGCGGCGACGAGGAGGCCAGGGCCGGCGCGGCGATGGACGGCCAGGTCCAGCAGGTGCTCGTCGACTGGGCGAAGAACCTGGGCGTGGGCGAGCACGTGACGGGGGCGCTCAAGTCGTTCACCGGCTGGCTGCTGGACCGGCTCGACGGGCGGTCGGCGGCGTTCGCCAAGCTGTTCGCGCCGGAGGTGGCGGCGTACCTCACGGACGCGGGCAGGCGCGAGAAGTGCCGGCAGAGCGTGGCCGACGCGATCAGGCGGAACCGCCCGAAGGTGGTGATCGCCCACTCGCTCGGCAGCGTCGTCACGTACGAGACGCTCTGGGCTAACCCCGACCTCCACGTCGACCTCCTGATCACCCTGGGCAGCCCGCTCGGCATGCGCAACGTCGTCTTCGAGCGGCTCCTGCCCGCTCCCATCAACGGCCGCGGCGAACGTCCCGCGGGCGTCAGGCGCTGGGTGAACATCGCCGACAAGGACGACATCGCCGCAATCCCGCCCAACCTGGCCGTCAGCTTCACCGGCATCGACGCCGAAGAGCTGGTCAACCTGGACTGGATCGACTTTCACACCGCCGAGAAGTACCTAGGTTGCCCGGCGCTGGACCCGCATCTGCGACCATTCCTGGCATGACGTGGATTGTGTTCGACTACGGCGGTGTCCTGTGCCTGCCCCAGCCCGAGTCCGACAACGAGGCCATGGCGCGGGCGGTCGACGCGGACCCGGAGGCGTTCAGGCGGGGCTACTGGGAGCACCGCCTGGAGTTCGACCGGGGGAGCCTGAGCCCGCTCGACTACTGGGCGGCCGTGCTGGACCGGCCCGTCACCCAGGTCGAGGTCGCCCGCCTGGTCGCCATGGACGTGGCGAGCTGGGCGTACCCGAACGAGGGCACGATCGCCCTGCTCGGCGAGCTGATCGGCGCGGGGCGTGACGTGGCGCTGCTGTCCAACGCGCCCGTCTGCGTCGGCGACGGCGTGGACGAGCTGCCCTGGATCGCCGAGATCGGCCGCCGCTTCTACAGCGGCCGGATGGGCCTGGTCAAACCCGACCGGGAGATCTACGACGAGATGGCCCGCGCGCTGGGCGCCGACCCGTCCGAGATCGTCTTCATCGACGACCGCGAGGAGAACATCGAGGGCGCCGAGCGCGCGGGCATGACCGGCGTGCATTTCACCGACGCATCCACGCTCCGCGGAACACTGGCCGGCGTTCACGGAGCTATCGGATGAACGCTCAGTGAGGGCAACAGCCGAGGTGAAACCTCGCGAACAGGACGACTGATGCTGTTCACCCGCGCTTGACTCGGCTGTCACGGCCGGGTCAACGCGGGCGGACATACCTGTGAACGTGGACCGCAGAGCCTTCCTGACAGCGGCGACAGCCGGACTCCTCCTCCCGCAGACCGCCACTCCGGCGGCAGCGGCCAGAACCCTCAAATCCGACCCGTTCACGCTGGGCGTGGCCTCCGGCGACCCGTCGGTCGACGGCTTCGTCCTGTGGACCAGGCTGGCCGCCGACCCGCTGGCCGGCGACGGCCGCGGCGGCATGCCCGCCCGCGACGTGGACGTGGACTGGCAGGTCTCGACCGACGAGCGCTTCTCCAAGATCGTTCGCTCCGGTACGGCCACCGCCCGGTCGCGCGACGCCCACAGCGTGCACGTCGAGCTGGACGGGCTGGATCCGGGGCGCGAGTACTTCTACCGCTTCAGAAGCGAGGGCAGGCTCTCCCCGGCGGCCCGCACCAGGACGACCCCCGCCGGTGAGACGCCGCTCAACTTCGCCGTCGCGGCGTGCGCGCACTACGAGCACGGCTACTACACCGCCTACCGCCGCCTGGCCGAGCAGGAGCCCGAGCTGGTGGTGTTCCTCGGCGACTACATGTACGAGTACGGCCCCAGCGGCTACACGGCGCTGGCCGGCCGCGTACGCACCCACACGCCCGGCAAGTGCGAGACGCTCGCCGACTACCGGCTGCGGCACGCCCAGTACAAGAGCGACCACGACCTGCAGGCCGCGCACGCGGTGGCGCCGTGGCTGGTGGCGTTCGACGACCACGAGGTGGAGAACAACTGGGCCGGGGACGTCTCCAGCACGGAGGCGCCCGATTTCGCCAGTCGCAGGGCGCATGCGTTCCGGGCGTACTACGAGAACATGCCGCTGCGCCGCGCCAGCCTCCAGGGGGCGGTGCTCAGGGTGAACAGGCGGATCTCCTGGGGGACGCTGGCCCGCTTCCACCTGCTGGACACCCGGCAGTTCCGCGACGACCAGGCGTGCCTGGACGGCGTGCGGGCGGGCTGCGACGACCGGCTGGCGTCGGGGCGGACGCTGCTCGGGGCCGACCAGTGGCGCTGGCTGGAGAGCGGGCTGCACGGCTCCACCACCCGCTGGAACCTGCTGGGGCAGCAGATCATGATGGCGCAGCGCGACTACAAGGTCGGGCCGGGGCGTGAGGTGAACCTGGACTCGTGGGACGGGTACGCCGCCGAGCGGACCCGGCTGCTGGGATCGCTGGCGGGCACCGAGAACCCGGTGGTGCTGACGGGGGACGCGCACATGCACCACCTGGCCGAGCTCAAGACCGACTTCGACGACCCGGACTCACCGGTGGTGGCCAGGGAGCTGATCGCCTCGTCGATCGCCAGCGACGGGGACGGGTACCGGGACCGGACGTGGATCGCGGAGGCGCTGCAGGAGAACCCGCACATCTCCTTCATCGACCAGCGGCGTGGCTATCTGATGGCGCGGCTGACCCGGGACGAGCTTTCCGTCGATTTCCGGACATTGGACTACATTTCGCGTCGGGGCGCCAAGGCCAAGACCGCCCACCGCCTCACCATCCCGGCGACGACCGGCGCGGCGGCCGCCGGCCGGGCGAGCGCACCACGCGTTGGCTGAACGTTCGCTGGGAGCCCGCTGAAAATCCGCTCAACCCCGGCACCCCGCCGGGGCCTCGGCTCGCCCGCGTCTGGCACCCCGCCGCGCCCACCAGGGGCCTCGGCTCCCCACCGCCTGGCGCGCCCGCCGCGCCGACCAAGCGCGCCGTGCCCGGCGGTCGTGCCCGGCGGCGCCGCTCCGTGTGTGGCGGGGTGGGGGCCGCGCCCGCCGGAGGCGCTGGGTGGCGCCTGCCGGGGGCGCGCCGGGCCGGGGCGGCACGCCGCACGTGCGGCCCTGCCCGGGACCCGGCGGGAGAGGAGGATGCCGGGCCGGTCCAGGGGGTCACGCGCCGGGCCAGCTCCCGTCCGGGAACTCGCCGTTCGTGGCGCCTGACATGACCACTTCGTCGCTTTCCTGCAGTCCTGAGGTCACCTCCACGTACTGGTCGCCGCGGACGCCCGTCCGCACCACCGTCGCCGAGTCACGGCCATCCGTCCGGACCGTGACCACCTGGGCCCCGTCCGACCTGCTGCGCACCGCGGAGGCGGGCACGTAGATCGCGTTCTCGGCCGTGTCCGTGGTGACCGTGACCGAGGAGGTCTGCCCGAGCATGAGCCCGGTCGGCGGCTCGTCGAAGGCGAGGGTGACCGAGTAGCGGACGAGCTGGCCGCTCACTGTCGCGGTCGGCGCGATGGCCGTGACCGTCCCCTCGTACTTTTCGCCGTTCCGGGTGGCCAGGGTGATCCGGGCCTTCTGCCCGAGCTTGAGCCGGTTCACGTCGGACTCGGTGACCATGGCCTGGACCTGCAGCTCGTCGAGGTCGCCGAGGCTGACGAAGGTGCCGGTGCCCGCCTGGTCACCGGCCGCGCCCGCCAGCGACAGGACCGTGCCCGCCGCCGGGGCCACGATGCGGGTGGCCCGTACGGCGTCGGCTGCCTGTTCGAGCGCGGCCTGCGCGCGGTCGACGTTCGCGGACGCCTGCTCCTCGCTGGTGCCCTGACCCTGGCCTTGGCTCTGAGCCTGGCTCTGACCTTGGCTTTGGCCCGTCGAGCCCGTGCTGCGGTTGCAGGAGGACTGCGCGTTCGGCCGGGCCCCGTTGGTCGCTCCTGTGCTCGGTCGCGCCGACGGCTTGCCGCTGGCCGTGGGGCGGCCGCTCGCCGACGGCTTCGCGCCGGTGGACGGCTTGCCGGAGCTCGTGGCGGACGGGGTGGTGTCCGAGGTCGGGCGGCTCCCGGACTGGTCGGAGCCCCCGCCCGGGGTGCCGCCGGTCGGGGTGGCGGTGACGGTCGCCGTCACGGTGGCCGTCACCGTGGCGGTCACGGTGACTGTGACCGTGGGCTGCGGCTCGGGCCCGGGGTCGGTGGGGCCGGGGTCCGTGGGCCCGGAGGTCGGCGTGCTGGTGGGGCGCGGGGTGGAGCCGGTCGCCGGGTTCACGTTGTGCGCGGAAACGCCCTGGGCGGTGGGCGCCGTCGGCCCGAGCGCGCCGTTCGCCCCGGTGCCACCAGTCCCGGTGCCGTCGGTCCCGCTGCGGCCGACCGCGTTGCCGTTCACGGCGTTCCCGGTCACAGCGTTCCCGGTCACGGCGTCGCCGTTCACCGTGTTGCCGCTCGACCCCGTGGGCGTGGGCGTCGCGCCTCCGGTGGGCGTCGCCGAGCCGGCGGGGGTTCCCCTGCCGGTGGGGGTCGCCGAGCCGGTGGGGGACGCGGCCGGTGTGGCGCCGTTCCCGGACGGTGTGCAGGTCGCGGGCGTGGCTCTGGTCGGGGAGGTGGCTCCGGTCGGGGACGCGGCCTTGTCCTGGGCCTCGTCCAGCGACTCCTCGGCCGCGGCGAGATCGGCCTTGGCCGCCGTGTACGCCTCCCGCGCCGTCCGCCCGTCGATCCTGGCCAGCACCTGGCCCTTCTTCACCTTGGTCCCGACTTTGACGTACACCTTGGTCAGCGTCCCCGAAGAGCCGAACGCCAGGTCCCTGCGCGAGCCGTCCACGGTGTTGCCCGCCGCGCTGACCGTGGCCGTGACCTGGCCGCGCTGCGCGGAGGCGAGCCGTACCTGGACGGCGGGCGGGGTGTCGTCGCGCAGCGCCAGTGCCAGGCCGGACCCGGCCACGAGCACGGCGAGGGCGAGGCCGCCCAGCGCGAAAGTCGGTCTCATGGCGGCCCATCCTGGCGGAGCCGCCTCGCGCCAGGCTGCGAGCAGCCTAAGAGTTACCTGTGTGCCTTGGGAGAGGTCCAGGTTGTCAGCGAACGTTCAGCTTGCTCGCGGCTCCGGCGCAGCCTGGTGTGCAAGGGTCACCGCCTGTGAAGGTGTCGAGAAGGCGCAGAGCGCTGATGACCAACGGAGCGCTGGTGGTGCTCCTGCTGGGCGGGGCCGCGTTCGCGTACGCCCAGCTTGGCACGGGACAGGCGGCCGGGCAGACGGCCGTCAGGACCGTGACCGCGAGCCGCGGCTCCGTGGTGGCCTCGGTGTCCGCGTCGGGCGCGGTCGCGAGCGCCCAGTCCCGGGCGCTGTCGTTCGGTACGACGGGCACGGTCGAGAAGGTCTATGTCAAGGCCGGCGACAAGGTGAGCAAGGGCGACATCCTGGCCAGGGTCGACGACGACGCCGCGCAGGACAGCCTGTCGGCGGCCAAGGCCACGTACGACGAGGCCGTCGACGACGGGACCTCGACGGCCCAGCTCTACGCCGCCTATATCAAGGCCCGCAACGCCTACCGGGAGGCCCAGCGCACGGTCGCGGCCACCGTGCTGAAGGCGCCGTTCAAGGGCACGATCACGGCGGTGAACGGCTCGGTCGGCGGCAGCAGCTCCGGGTCGAGCTCGGGGTCGAGCTCGGGTTCGAACTCGAGCTCCGGCCAGGGCGCGAGCCAGTCCTCGGGCTCCGGCGCCGCCCAGGGCTCCGGCGGCTTCATCGAGCTGGCCGACGTCGGCAAGCTGCAGCTCGTGGGCACCTTCACCGAGTCCGACGTCGGCAAGCTCAAGAAGGGCCAGGAGGCCACGGTCACGTTCGACGCCCTGCCGGGGGTGACCGCGACCGGCAAGGTCACCCAGATCGATCCGGTCGCCTCCACCAGCAACAATGTCGTGCAATATCCGGTCACGGTGACGTTCACGAAGGTCCCGAGCCAGGTGCGGCTGGGCCAGACGGCCACGGTCGAGGTCGTGGTCGGCCAGGCCGAGAACGTCGTCACCGTCCCCTCGACGGCGGTCTCCACCAGCGGCGGCCAGACCACGGTCACCCTCCTCAGGAACGGCACGCAGACCAGGACCCCGGTGGAGGTCGGCGTGCAGGGCACGACGCTGACCGAGATCAAGTCGGGCGTGTCCGAGGGCGACCAGATCGTGCCCCCGGCGACCACGACGACCGGCACCACGGGCGGCGGCCTGCGCTTCGGCGGCGGTGGCGGCTTCCCCGGCGGCGGCGGGGTGCCCGGTGGCGGCGGCGGTCCGGGCGGCGGGCGATGACGCCCCCGGAGGTCCCGCCTGTCCTGCAGGTGAAGGACCTGATCAAAGAGTACGGCGAGGGCGACGCGAAGGTCCGCGCCCTGCGCGGCATCAGCCTGGACGTCGAGCGCGGCGACTACGTCGCCATCATGGGCGCCTCCGGCTCCGGCAAGTCGACGCTCATGAACATCCTCGGCTGCCTCGACGTCCCCACCGCCGGCACGTACCTGATCGACGGCGCCGACGTGGGACAGCTGGACGAGCACCAGCTCGCCATCCTGCGCAACCGCAGGGTCGGGTTCGTGTTCCAGTCGTTCAACCTGATCCCGCGCATGAGCGCGCTGGCCAACGTCGAGCTGCCACTGGTGTACGGCGGCATCGGCCAGGCCGAGCGGCGCAGGCGGGCCCTGGCGGCGCTGGACCAGGTCGGGCTGACCGACCGCGTGCACCACGAGCCGAACCAGCTCTCCGGCGGCCAGCAGCAGCGCGTGGCCGTGGCCAGGGCCCTGGTCACCGTGCCCGCGCTGCTGCTGGCCGACGAGCCGACCGGCAACCTCGACACCGCCTCCACGAGCGACGTCCTGGAGATCCTGGACCGGCTCAGCGACTCGGGCCGCACGATCGTGATCATCACGCACGAGAACGACGTGGCCGCGCACGCCAAGCGGGTGATCAGGCTGGTGGACGGCGAGATCGTGGAGGACCGCCGCCAGGGTCCGGTCGACGGCCCACCCCCGCGGATGCCGGAGAAGGATTCGGAAAAGGGCAAGGCGGCGGCCAGGTGAACCAGCTCGAGATCCTCCGCTTCGCGCTGCGCGGCCTGCTGGCCAACAAGATGCGCAGCTCGCTGACCACGCTCGGCATCCTCATCGGCGTCGCCGCGGTCATCATGCTGGTCGCCGTCGGCGAGGGCTCCTCGCAGAGCATCACGCGCAACATCCAGCGCCTCGGCGCCAACACCCTGACCATCTCCCCGCAGTTCTCGGGAGGAGGCGGCGGAGGCGGAGGAGGTGGCGGGGGCGCCGTGCGGGCACCCGGCGGCGGCGCGAACACCGGTCCGCGCACCCAGGCCAGGCAGCTCAGCCTGGCCGACGCCAAGGCGCTGACCGACAAGACCCTGGCGCCCTCCGTCAGCAGCGTCTCGCCGGTCGTGACCGCCTCCTCCTCGACCGCCACGTACGGGGCCGCCAGCCACGCGATCTCGCAGTTCGTCGGCACCTACCCCAGCTACTTCGAGGCCGTCAACAAGCCCGTCGCGAAGGGCACGTACTTCTTCAACGACGACGTGCTGGCGGCCAGGAAGGTCGTGGTGCTCGGCCAGACCGTCGTGGAGGAGCTGTTCGGCACTGTCGATCCCATCGGCAAGCAGGTCAGCGTGTCGGGCGTGCCGTTCACGGTCGTCGGCGTGCTGAAGGAGGCCGGGTCCACCGGCATGCAGGACGCCGACGACGTGGCCATCGCGCCGCTGCCCGCCGTACAGCAGAGCCTGAGCGGGTTCGGCTCGCTCAACTCGATCGTCGTGCAGGCGTCCGGGGCGGAGACCACGACGGCGGCGCAGGCCGAGGTCACGGCCATCCTCAACCAGCGGCACGGCATCACGAACGACAACGCCGACTACCGCATCCTCAACCAGGCCACGCTGCAGGAGACCGTCAGCGCGGCGACCGGCACCTTCACCGTGCTGCTGGGCGCCGTGGCCGCGATCTCGCTGCTGGTGGGCGGCATCGGCATCACCAACATCATGCTGGTGACCGTCACGGAACGCACCCGCGAGATCGGCATCCGCAAGGCGATCGGCGCGCCCAGGAGCGCGATCCTGGGCCAGTTCCTGCTGGAGGCCACGTTGCTGAGCCTGGTCGGCGGACTGTCCGGGGTGCTGGTGGCGTTCATCGGGACCAGGTTCACCGTGGCCGGCATCGAGCCGGTCCTGGTGCCGTCGTCGGTGGCGCTCGCCCTGGGCGTGTCGGTGGGGATCGGGCTGTTCTTCGGCAGTTATCCCGCCAACCGGGCGGCCAAGCTGAGGCCCATCCAGGCCTTGCGCCACGAATAAGGAGAATGACATGGCCCAGCTCGACTCCTCGCCGTACCCCGACGACCTGGGGGAGGAGCTCGCCGTCCAGCCGCGGAAGGGCACCTCCAAGCTCACGCTGGCGCTGGCCGCCGGCGTCGTGCTGGTGGCCGGTATCCTCATCGGCATTCAGGCCTCCAACCTGTTCGGCTCGTCGGCCGGGCCCGCCGCCGGGGCGCAGCAGCGTCCCATGGGCGGCGGGTACGGCCAGCAACAAGGGGGGTTCGGCCAGCAGCGCGGCGGATCCGGCCAGCCGCCCGGCTACGGTGGAGGCCAGCGGATGGGCGGCGGGGGAGGCACCATCGGCACCGTGGAGAAGGTCGAAGGGGGCAAGGTCTACGTGAAGACCATGGACGGCTCCACCGTCACGGTCACCACCGACGACCGGACCACCGTTCAGATCTCCAAGCCGGGGAAGGTGGCCGACCTCCAGGCCGGCACCTCGGTGGTGGTACGCGGCCAGCAGGGCGGCGACGGCTCGGTGACCGCCACGTCGATCACGCAGGGGAACCTCGGAGGAGGCCCGCGATGACGCGTGAGCCCGAAGCCCGGCTGCTGGTGGTCGACGACGAGCCCAACATCAGGGAGTTGTTCTCGGCCAGCCTGCGCATGGCCGGCTTCGAGGTGCTGACCGCGGCCGACGGCATGGAGGCGTTGCGGGTGGCGGAGGAGAGCTCACCCGACCTGGTGATGCTCGACGTCATGCTGCCCGACCTGGACGGCCTGGCGGTCGCGGGCAGGCTGCGGTCCCGCGGCCGCCGGGTTCCGGTGCTGTTCGTGACCGCCAAGGACACGCCGGAGGACCGGCTCGCGGGGCTGGGCCTGGGCGAGGACTACGTGACCAAGCCGTTCAGCCTGGAGGAGGTCATCGCCAGGATCCGGGCGGTCCTGCGCAGGACCCGGCGCGGCGTCCCGCCGCCGAACCGGATGCGGGTGGCCGACCTGGAGCTGGACGAGGAGAGCCACGAGGTGTGGCGCGACGGCATCCCGGTGAAGCTGTCGCCGACGGAGTTCAGGCTGCTGCGGTACTTCATGCTCAACGTGGGCCGGGTGCTGTCGAAGACGCAGATCCTCGACCACGTCTGGAACGGCGACTGGCGCACCGACGTGGGGCTGGTCGAGTCGTACGTCTCCTACCTGCGGCGGAAGGTGGACACGGGGGATCGCAAATACCTGCACACGCTGCGCGGGGTGGGCTACATCCTGCGCCCGCCCCGCATATGAGCGACGCCGTCTCCCTTGCCCACCACCTCCGCGCCAAGGGCGCGGCGGCGCGTAAACACCTGGCCAGGGCCCCGCTGTGGCTGCGGCTGGTCTCGGCGACCCTCCTGCTGGTCACCCTCGCCATCACCCTGACGGGCCTGTTCGCCGTACGGCTGCTGCGCGGCTACCTCGTCGAACGCGTGGACCAGCAGCTGGTCGCGGCCAGCCGCCCGCTGCGCGAGCCGCCCCCGCCGCCCGAGCAGCAGCCCGAGCCGCCCCGCTCCGGCACGCGCCCGCAGCGCTTCTTCGGCCTGTTCTACGCGGTGATCCTCGACTCCACCGGCGCCCCGATCAGGACGATCAGCGAGTCCACCGAGGACCACACACCCGCCCTGCCCAGGCTCGACCTCCGCACGGTCATCGCCCTCGACGGCCACCCCTTCACCGTCGAGTCGCTCGCCGCCGGCGGGCCGACCTGGCGCGTCGTCGCCGTGCCGGTCCGGGACGGCGAGACCCGGGTGATCGCCGTCAACCTCGGCGACGTGGACGCCACGGTCTCCCAGCTCGCCCTGATCGTGGGGGTCGCCGGCGGCGGCACGCTGGTGGGGCTCGGGTTCGCCTGCTACTGGCTGGTACGCCGCAGCCTGCGCCCGCTCCGCGAGATCGCCCGTACGGCCAGGGACATCGCGGGCGGCGACCTGTCGCGCCGCGTGCCCATGTGGGCGGGCACCACCGAGGTCGGCAAGCTGGGCCGTTCGCTCAACAGCATGCTCGCGCAGATCGAGTCGGCGGCGCGCGAGCGCGAGGCGGCCGCCGAGTCGGCCCGCCAGTCCGCCACGGCCGCCCGGCGCTCCGAGGAGCTGATGCGCAGGTTCATGGCCGACGCCTCCCACGAACTGCGCACGCCGCTGACGTCGATCAGAGGGTTCGCCGAGCTGTTCCGGCTGGGGGAGGAGAAGGACCTGGCGGAGGCCGTACGGCTGCTGAGCCGCATCGAGGGGCAGGCGGCCCGGATGGGACTGCTGGTGGAGGACATGCTCCTGCTGGCCCGCCTCGACCAGCGGCGGGCGCTGGCACGGCGGCCCGTGGACCTGCTCAGCCTGGCCGCCACCACCGTCATCGACGCCCAGACGCTGGCGCCGGACCGCAGGATCGAGCTGGTGCGGCTGTTCGGCGGCGAGGGGGATGTGATCGTGACGGGGGACGAGTCGCGGCTCGGGCAGGTCCTCAACAACCTCGTCACGAACGCCCTCACCCACACGCCGCCTGGCACGCCCTTCCAGGTGCGGGTTGGGATGGAGGGTGACCAGGCCGTGGTGGAGGTGGCCGACGAGGGGCCCGGCTTCCCTCCGGAGGTCGCCGAACGCGTCTTCGAACGCTTCTACCGCGCGGACCCGGCGCGGAGCGCGGGCGGTTCGGGACTGGGGCTGTCGATCGCGGCCACGCTGGTGGAGGCGCACGGGGGCATCGTGATGGCGGAAGGCTCACCCGGCAAGGGCGCCCTCTTCCGCATCATCCTCCCCACCAACCCACCCACCCCCTGACCATCCCCTCGTCGCACCGCGTCGGCGCATCCACGCCACCACGGCACCCCGCCGACGGCCTCCTGCCCAGCCCTTCCGCCTGCCTCGACCGTTCCCCCGCTCCCCAAGAGGACCTCAGCCGAAGTGCGGCGGGGGAGCGGCTCAGCCGAAGGTGTACCCGTACAGCCCCGTGCCCTTGCTGAGCCGGCGGACCTTGCCCAGCCTCAGCCCCGCCTTGCGGGACCCGGGAGCGTACATGACCAGCCCCTGGTCCGGCGCCGCCACCACGAGCCCGTACAGCGGCCGCCGCGCCCCCAGCGCCCGGTAGCGCTCGTTCAGCGGCAGCGCGGCCAGGGCGGCGCCGAAGTCCCGCCCCTCGCCCTTGATCAGCAGGTTCCCCACCCGGGTGAGCCCGCCGGAGCTGCGCCCGGCCAGCACCTGGACCGCCTTCTCCCCGGGCACGCCGATGGCCAGCTCGTCGTACCCGTCCCCGTTGAAGTCCCCGGCGGCCAGCGACGCCCCGAACCGGTCGTAGTACCGGGGCACCCCCTTGAGCGTGTTCTGCGACCACGCCTCGCTCTTGTGGGTGGTCAGCCCGCTCCGCGTCCCGTACAGGACGTCCACGGTGCCGTCGCCGTAGTCCATGGCCCGCTGGTTCGCGCTGAGCCCCTCACCCGGCACCCCGATGGCCAGGTCGGCCCGTCCGTCCCCGTTGAAGTCGCCCGTGGCCAGCGAGGCCCCGAACGAGTCCCACTTCTCGGAGGCCCCCTTGATGCCGGGGCTGCTCTGGGTGAGCTGCCGCGCCCGCTTTGCCCGTACGTCGACGATGGTCACCGAGCCCTGCCCGTCCAGCTTGACGCTGTCGGCGGGCGCGCCGATGACCAGCTCGTCCTTGCCGTCCCCGTCGAAGTCGCCGGTCGCCAGCGCGGCGCCCCACTGGTCGGTGACGTTCGCCGCCTGCCGCACCCATGACGTCTTCTGGGTGATCTGGTACGGCTTGCGCCCCTTCATCCAGTACACCGTCACCGCCCCGCCCGACCGGTGGCTGGGCGCGCCGACGACCAGCTCGTCCTTGCCGTCCCCGTCGAGGTCACCGGCCGCCAGTGCCGCCCCGAACCGGTCGCTCGACGGCTTGGCCAGTGCCAGCTCCTTGCCCGGGACCAGCCCGTCGACCGAGCCGTTGAAGATCTGGACGACCCCGTTCCCGTCCGCGCCCGGCACCCGCGCCCCCACGAACTCCTCCGACACCCCGACGGCCAGGTCGGCGCACTTGTCCCCGTTGAAGTCGCCCACGGCCAGCGCGGATCCGAACGAGTCACCGGGTTCGGCGCCGTTCTGGGTGAGCTTCACCTTCTTCCCGGACCCGTACATCACGGTCACCGACCCGGCCCGGGAGTCGTCGTAGGGCGCGGCCACGGCGAGGTCGGGCCGTCCGTCGCCGTCGAAGTCGAGAGGGTGCCCGCCGCACGACCGGGCCGCGGCGGGAGTCGTACCGGAGGCGAGCGGGAGAACCAGGCAGGCGGCGAGGAGAAGGTTCATAACGGAAGTAATGTCCACACAGGTCGAACCGTGCCTGAACAGCGCGAGAACGGCCCAGGAGAGCCGGATGCACATCGCTTGGCGATCCACGAGATCGTGGGAACGTGCCAGGATAGACGCGTGGACATCGATCTCGCGGATCTGGATTTCTGGCGCAAGCCGCCAAAAGAGCGTAATGAGGCGTTCGCCCGGCTCCGGCAGTTGGAGCATCCGGTGTTCTTCCCCGAGAAGAAGGTGCCGTTCCTCCGCTCGGGCAAGGGTTTCTACGCCCTCGTACGGCACGCGGACGTGGTCGAGGCCAGCCGCAACGCCAAGCTCTTCTCCAGCGAGCCCGCCGTCACCAACCCGGAGCCGCCGGGCTGGGTGAAGCAGGTGTTCGGGGAGTCGATGGTCAACATGGACGACCCGCGCCACGCCCGCCTGCGCCGGATCGTCACCCGCTCGTTCAGCCCGAAGATGCTGGCCGGCCTGCAGAGCGACATCGAGGCCGCCTGCGCCCGCATCGTGGACGACGTCGTCAGGGACGGGCCGAGCGACTTCGTCACCCAGGTGGCCGCCCGGCTGCCCATCCACGTCATCTGCGACATGCTGGACATCCCGCAGGAGCTGCGCGAGAAGGTCCACCAGCACGTCGACATCTCCACCGCCTACACCGGCGTGCGCCCCAGCCTGGCCCGCAGCGTCCAGATGGCCGGCCAGAACATGCTGGCCCTGCTCGCCCTGCAGCGCATGGTCATCAAGCTCGGCCACGAGCGCGTCGCCGACCCCAAGGGCGACCTGGTCTCCCTGCTGGTCAACGCCAACCCCGACGGGGAGAAGCTGACCGACAAGGAGCTCGGCTCGTTCTTCTCGCTGCTGCTGGTCGCGGGCAACGAGACGGCCCGCAACACGATGGCCCACGGCGTCAAGCTCCTCACCGACAACCCGGCGCAGCGCGAGCTGCTGACGGGCGACTTCGACACGCACATCAACGGCGCGATCGAGGAGATGGTCCGGTACGTGTCGCCGATCATGCAGTTCCGGCGCACGGTCACCGAGGACTGCTCGCTGCGCGGGCTGGAGCTGAAGAAGGGCGACAAGGTCGTCCTCTTCTACGGGTCGGCCAACCGGGACGAGTCGGTCTTCCCCGACGCCGACACGTTCGACATCACCCGCGAGACCAAGCCGCACGTCGGCTTCGGCGGCCCAGGGCCGCACTTCTGCCTCGGCGCCAACCTGGCCAGGCAGGAGATGCGTACGATGTTCCGCGAGCTGCTGACCAGGCTGCCCGACCTCCGCTCGGTCGGCGAGCCCGACCTGCTGCTGTCGAACTTCGACAACAGCGTCCGCAGCCAGGCGTTCGCCTTCTGACTAGTCCTTGACCGCCAGGACGTTCGTCCTGATGGAGAAGAACGTGATCAGCGCCGCCACCACCATCATCACGGCGCTGATCAGCATCGCCAGATGGAACCCGGCGTTGAACACCGGCGGGTTCTTGAACGCGTCGCCCACCAGCCCGACCAGCGGCGGGACGGCGGCGACGGCGAGCAGGCTCCCGGTCCGGGCCACGGCGTTGTTGACGCCGCTGGCGGTGCCCGCGTGCCTCTCCTCGGCCGTGGCCAGCACGGTCGAGGTCAGCGGCGCGACCGTCGCCGACAGCCCCAGTCCGAAGAGGGTCGCCGCGGGCAGCACCTGCAGCGGGTAGGACGCGCCCGGCCCGATCGTGCTCATCGCGAGGAAACCGCAGGCCGCGAGCAGGATCCCGGCCGTCATCGGCCAGCGCGGCCCGATGCGTTTGGCCACCTCACCGGCCCGTGGCGACAGCAGCAGCATCAGGATCGTCGTCGGCAACATCGCCAGCCCCGCCGCGATGGGCCCGAACCCGGACACCACCTGGAGCTGCACCACCAGCAGGAAGAACACCACGCCCATGGCCGCGTACATGATCAGCGTCACCACGTTCACGGCGGTGAACACCGGGTTGCGGAAGATCTCCACCGGCACCAGCGCGTTCGGCGACCTGCGGATCTCGGTCACCACGAAGACCGCCCCCAGCACCAGCCCCGCGATCAGCGGCACCGGCGCGCCCTTCTCGATCAGCCCGTACGTGATCCCGGCCAGCGCCAGCGCGGCCAGCGCCGCCCCCAGCACGTCGAACCGCCCCGCCGCCTGCTCGTCCTTGCTCTCCGGCACGTGCCGCATCGTCACGAACACGATGAGCACCGCGAACGGCAGGTTGATCAGGAACGCCCAGCGCCACCCCACGCTCTGCACCAGCCAGCCGCCGAGCAGCGGCCCGATCGCGCTGGCCACGCCGCCCAGCCCGGACCACACTCCCACGGCCCGCGGCCGGTCGTGCTGCACGAACGACGCCTGGATGATCGCCAGCGAGCCCGGCGTGAGCAGCGCCCCGCCGATGCCCTGCAGAGCCCGGGCCGCGATCAGGAACTCGATGTTCGGCGACAGCCCGCACAGCGCCGACGCCACCGCGAACCACACGGTGCCGATCAGGAAGATCTTCCGCCGCCCGTACCGATCGCCCAGGGACCCGCCCAGCAGGATCAGCCCGGCGAGGGTGAGCGTGTACGCGTTGATCGTCCACTGCAGGCCGTCCATGCCCGCGTTGAGCTCGTCGCCCAGGAACGGGAGGGCGACGTTGACCACGGTGCTGTCGAGCAGAGCCAGCCCCGAGCCGAGCACGGTCGCGGCCAGTATCCACCGGCCGCGCACGGACCCGAGCTGGACGTGGCCGTCCCCGGCCGCCGTTCCCACGCCGTCGCCCGCAGCGCTCACGCGAGCCCGCCGATGGCCCGCAGCACGAACTCGGACACCAGCTCCCCGGCCCGGTCCACCGTCACGTTCCCGCTGATCAGCGGAACCCGCTCGGCGCCGACGACCGCGAGGATCATGCGAGCCGTGGCCTGCACGTCGAGCACCCGGAAATCACCGGACTCGGCACCGCTCTCGAGGATCTCCACCAGGATGCGCTGCATGGGCGCGACATGCTCGGCCAACTGCTGGTAGGCGTCGGGCCCGAGTGCGGCACTGAGATCGGCGGCACCCGGATGAGGATGGGCGAGCAGCCCGGCCAACTGCAGCCGCACGAACGCCCGCAGCCGATCTGCCGGAGAGGCGCTCTCCGGCAGCTCCTGCTCGTAGCTGTCGATGAAGTATTGAGTCACCCGCTCGGTGAACGCCAGCAATAGAGCAGCCTTGTCCGGGAAGTAGTTGTACAGGACGGTCCTGGTGATCCCCGCCTCGCCGGCCACGTCCGTCATCGAGATCTCATCGATGCCGTGCACCCTGGACAGCCGGGAGACGGCCTGGAGGATGCGGTCACGCGTCTGCGTTCGATGCTCGCCGATCGTGGCGGCGGAGATCCGAGGCATACGCCCATGGTAGGCGGGGATCGTAACGAGTCACCGCACGGTCCCCTCATTCCCCCTCCAGCCCCGGTCACCGCTGGTAGGGCCCGGGTCAGCGCCCGCACCGTCGACGCTCGGGCGACAGCCATGAGGACGGTTGCCGTCGGGCTGTCTTGACGCCGTGCCGTTGGCGGCAAGGGGCATTGGCGGGCACTGGTAGCCGGGCGGCGACCCGGGCATTGACGGTCGGGCTGCGGCTGTGAGGGCGGTTGTCGTCGGGTTGTCTTGACGCCGTGCCGCTGGCGGTGGGGGACAGCGGTAACGGCGGGTGCCGGTGGTCGGACGGTGGCCGTAACGATGGGTCGTCGGCGGTTGGGCGGTGGTCGGGAGGGTGGGCATCGGCGGTCGGTTGGCGGTTGGGACGTTGTGAGGAGAGCGCCCGCCGGCGGCTGAGCGACCGGGCGGTTCCGACGGCGTAGTCGGGGCCATCCGCGAAAGAGGCGGTCCGTGACGGCGTGACGAGATCGCCGCCGGCCGCTGGGCGGCAGGTCCTGACGGCGAGCCGCTGGGATGCGGGGCGGCAGGTCTTAACGGCGAGCCGTTGGTACGCGGATGGCGGTCGTGAAGGCGTGGAGAGGACGGCCGCCGGTTGTTGGGCGGCGGCCGGGTCGTTGGGCGGCGGTCGGTTGTGGGGTGTGGTGGCCGGTTGTGGGGCGTACGGAGGGCGGCTGGCGCTGGTGGTCAGGCGGCGGTTTTGACGACGTGGAGGAGCTCGGCCAGCACCTCGGTGTTGAGCTGGTACGCCAGCTTGACCTCGCGGATCATGCGCTGCCGCTCCCGGTCGTCCAGTTCCAGCTCGTCCAGCCGCGCACGGTACTCGTTCTTGAACCTCGGCAGGCTGCCCAGCCCGTCGAAGATGTAGAAGTCGACACCCCCGCCAGAGCCGTACCCGTAGATCTTCTGCAGCTCCATGCGGATGAACTGTCCGCCGGACAGATCGCCCAGGTAACGCGTGTAGTGGTGGGCGATGTAGCCACTGGGCCAATCGGCCACCTGGTGGATCCGCGCGACCAGCGTGCGGGTGGCCTTGGACGGCACGATCCGGCTCCGCCAGCTCGGGCCGTAGACGGTCGCCAGGTCCCGCTCCAGCGCCCGCTCCCGATAGAGCTCGGGAAAGACGAACCGGCCCGCCACCGGATGGTCGGCCAGCTCACGCGACACGCCGTCGAGCGCGATGTACGCGAAGTAGTGCTGGGCCACCATCTCGCCGTATTCGTGTTCGCTCAACCGGCCGCCCATGAGCTCGGCGAGATAGCTCTCGCCTTCGGCGGACTCGTGGTCGGTCCAGGTGGCGTTCTTCAGGGTTTCGGAGAACGGCGTGGTCACGGCCTACCTCAACTCGCACAGACGTTTTATGACGAAGTGTCACAAACATCGGCATCCGACGTCAAGCTGATGACGACACCATGTCATCAAAACCTGGCTCTCCTCCTCTCGTACCCAGGAAACACCACGTCAAGAGGTCACCTCGTCAGCGTGGCCGAGAGCGATAAGGGTCAGGTTACGCAGTGATGGGGTGCCAGGGGTGAAGTAGTCGCTGTGACCGCCCGAGCCCACCGCGAAGACACGGGCCCCGAACGAAGGGCTCATGGGGTCGGCGCCGAAGCCCGCCAGCCCGAGTCTGACCTTTGGCACGAACCTGACCCAGTCGCTTTCTCCCAGCCCCGCCCACACCCGCAGCGGCGTCGCTGCCGCCCCCGTCGCGCCGCCCTGCGCACCACTCCGCACGACTGCCGAGGGTGGAGTGTCCCGCAGGCCTGCCGTGTCCTGGGCATTCTGGGCGCCTGTTGCGGGCCGAGCGTCCTGCGTGACCGTCGCGCCCTGAACGTTGGGTGCGTCGGTCGCGTCGCGAGCACTGCCTGCGGCTCGGGTGGTTGGCGCCGCGTGTTTCGGCTGGGCCAGGGTGGTCGTCGCGTGTGCCGGTGGGGTCGGGGCGGTCGTCGCGTGTGCCGGTGGGGTCAGGGTGGGCGCCGTGTGTGTCGGCTGGGCCAGGGTGGGCGCCGCGTGTGTCAGTGGGGTCGAGGCGGTCGTCGCGCGTGCGGGGTGGGTCAGGGTGGCGGCCGAAGGGGTGTCGAGGCCGGGGCTGCCGAAGACGGCGAGGTCGGTGACGGGTAAGCCGGGGACGGCTCTGGCGCACAGGACCGAGCCGTAGCTGTGGCACAGCAGAGCGATCGGCGCCGGGGTGCGCGTGTGGAGGTCCGTGACGGTGCGGCGCAGCTCCCGGGCCCCTTTGACTGCCGCGTCGATGGTGATCACGCTCAGGCTCAGCGTGCGTGGGGCGTCGTAGCCGAGCCAGGCCACCACCGCCAGCCGCTCGCCCGGGGCGAGCCGGACGGCCTCCGCCAGCAGCGCTCTCGCCGCGCCTCCGGGCCGCTTCGTGCCGTCGTCGAACGTGGCGACCGTGGTGTCGGCGCCCGGCACGATGACCGCGACCCGGTCGGCCGTGGCCAGGTCGCCGTAGACGCGTACCAGCCGTCCGCTCGGCTGCCCCGGCCACAGCACGAGCGCGCCCACCGTCACGAGCCCAGCTAGCAGAAGGTTTCTGAGCATGCCGGGAACGTTACGGAGAGTGGCCCGTCGCCCGCGTCACCGCAGGGTTTGACCTTTTCCGTAGTACCGGAGGGGGACGCGGCTTCCGGCAGTACCGGAAGGGAACGCAGGTTCCGGAGTACCGGAATGGGGTGCGGGCTCCGGCAGTACCGGAGTGGGGCGCGGGTTTCGGCAGTACTGGAATGGGGCGCTGGTTCCGGAGTACCGGAGTGGGGCGCTGGTTCAGGAGTACCGGGGTGGAGCGCAGGTTCCGGAGTACCGGAGTGGGGCCCGGGGCTACGGCGCGTGCTGGACCGAGGGGCCGCGTTGTCAGCGTGTGTAACGGTGTTTGGCGCCTGGCGGGAAGTATTCGGGGTCGCCGGACTCCCGGAGCCGGATGAACGGCGCCTGCTGCGAGACCGGCACATAGTTTGCGAACTCGCTGTTCAGCCGGCGCAGCTGGGCCAGGACCGACTCGCCCACGGCTTGGGCGATCTCGTCGGTCGGCTTCTCGCCGGGCATCAGCTCCACCGTGATCGTCAGGTGCCGGTCCCGGTCGGCGTCCTCCACCACCTCCATCACGAACTTGCCCGTGACCGACCCGCTGACCTCGGGCTGTTCCAGGCCGACCGCGATGTTCTCGGGGTAGACGTTCGCGCCGTAGTACGACACCGTGAAGTGGCTGCGGCCGAAGACGTACACGAACGGCCGCTCCGGCCCCCGAGCCGTCGGCTCGAAGCCGTGCCGCCGGACGAAGCCCAGCATGTCCTCGTACGGCACCACGCCGCCCTCATCGGCAATGTGGTAGCGGATGAGCGGAATGCCGTTGTCGCCGGAGAAGAGCAGGGTGCCCTCCTGCTCCTCGAAGAAGCGGACATCCGGGTCGTACTGGATGAGCGTCGGCAGCCTGGACTCGCCGAACAGCTCCCTGGCCGTGTCCGGGCGGGTGGACAGGAAGCGCCGGATCTCGACGGACAGCGCGGTCTCGTTGCCCAGGACCCCCGCGTCGGCGGTGCCGTACAGGGAGGCGACGCCCCTGACGGGATCCGCGATTCCGGCCCGCCGCGCGACCAGCGTGCGCCACTCCTCGCTGAACACCTCACCGGCCGTGACGAGCTTGAGGTTCCAGTCGGCCCAGGGGAGGTCCTCGGTGTCGATGACGTTCTTGAGGAACGGCGGGTAGCCCAGGAGCACGACCTGGTCGAAGTGGGGCGCCAGCTCGGGGATCACCCGCAGGATCTCCTTCCGGTCGGTCCCGGGGGCGACCACGGTGATCGGGTAACCGCGTTCGGCCAGGTGGCGGCAGCAGTTGACGGTGAACAGGCCGCCGACCCAGGTGCCCAGGGCGAAGCAGACGACGGCGAGGGTGCGGTGCTCGCGGGCGTCGAAGGAGTCCCTGAAGACCTCCTCGAACCGGGCCGCGATCACGCGCTCGTCCGCCGCCGAGCGCGGCCAGAAGGACGGGACGCCGGTCGAGCCGGAGGACACGGCGATGATGTCCCCGATCACGCCGTTCCTGCAGAGGTCGGGGAGGGGGTGGCGGTGGGTGTAGCTCTCCTTGGACGTCATCGGCAACCCGACGAAATCCTGAAATGTCGCGATCTGCTCGGGGTTGATGTGGTTCTCCGCCAGAAAGGCCCTGTAGGCGGGAACGGTCGCCGCCACCTGATGGAAGAGCTCAACCGGGTCCATCAGCCGACTGTACGGCGGCGGCCCGCGCAGGGGAACGGGGCCGCGCGAGGGGACGCCGAGACACGCCGCGTTCGTCGCCCGAGGGCGGAGCCGGCCCCCGCCCGGGAACGAGCTGACCCGGTTTGTCCTCCCGGCCAAGCCACGCATTAGGGGAGCCGACCGGTCTCAAGAGCAGTCGGCTCGTCGGGGGTCACTCGCCGGGCCGGACCAGGCCGGTCTCGTAGGCGAAGACGATCGCCTGGGCGCGGTCGCGCAGGCCGAGCTTCATCAGCACCCGTCCGACGTGCGTCTTGACCGTCTGCTCCGCCACGAACAGCTTCTCCGCGATCTCCTGGTTGGACAGCGCCTGCGCGACCAGCGTCAGCACCTCCGTCTCGCGTTCGGTCAGCTCGGCCGGCCGCCTGCCCGCCACCGATCGCGGCGCGCCCAGCCTGGCGAACTCGTGGATCAGCCGCTTCGTGATCGCCGGGGCGATGAGCGCGTCCCCGGCGGCGACCACGCGTACCGCCTCGGCGAGCTGCGCGGCGGAGGCGTCCTTGAGCAGGAACCCGCTGGCCCCGGCGCGCAACGCCTCGTAGACGTAGTCGTCGAGGTCGAACGTCGTCAGGATGAGCACCTTCGGCGCGCCGCCGCCGGGGGACAGGAGCTCCCTGGTCGCCTCCAGGCCGTTCATGACCGGCATGCGTACGTCCATGAGCACCACGTCGGGGCGCAGCGCCCGGGCCCGCTCCACGGCCTCCCGCCCGTTGGCCGCCTCGCCCACGACCTCGATGTCCGGCTGCCCGCTCAGGAACACGGTGAACCCCGTGCGCACCATGCCCTGGTCATCGGCGATCAGAACCCGGATCAACCGCTCTCCCTCTCCTTGGTCATCCAATGCCATCCCCCGCGATGAGCCGTGGGCCGAAGGCGCGGCAGGGGCTCAGCTCCGACGGCGGCAACAGGCTCATGGGAAGGTGCCCTCCTCGCCGGCGTCGGTGACGGGCAGGGTGGCGCGTACCTCGAAGCCTCCACCCGGCACGGGCCCGGCGTCGAGCGCGCCGCCGAGCAGCGTCGCCCGTTCGCGCATGCCCACCAGCCCCTGGCCCGCTCCCGGCCCCGCCCCGGGCGCGGCGCCCGGTCCGTTGGCGACACGCAGCCGCAGCTCGCCCCGTTTGTGCGCGATGTCCAGCGCCACCGTCGCGCCGGGCGCGTGCCGCATCGCGTTGCTGAGCGACTCCTGCACGATCCGGTACGCCGACAGCCCCACGGCCGGGGGCAGCCGGTCGAGCGGGCCGGTGCGCTTGACGAGCACGGCCAGCCCGGCGGCGCGGGCGTTGGAGACCAGCTCGTCGAGCCGGTCGAGCCCGGGCTGCGGGGCGGTGTCGACGCGTCCGTCCTGGTCGCGCAGCACACCGAGAACCTGGCGCAGCTCGGCGATGGCCTCCAGCGACAGCCCGCGGATCTCCGCCAGCCCCGCCTCCAGTTGCGCGGCATCGCCCCTGGCCCGGAGCGGCACCGCCTCCGCCTGGATCGCGATCACCGACATGTGGTGCGCGACCACGTCGTGCAGCTCCCTGGCGATGCGGGCCCGCTCCGCCAGCACCGCCTGCGCGCTCTCGGCCTGCTGGGTGCGCTGCTCCTCCACCTTCAGCCGGGCCGTGGCCGAACGGCGGACCCGCACGTTGTAGCCGAACAGCACCACCACCGACACGATGACCATGGCGACCGGCATCGAGTTGGGGTCGACGATCCAGGTGCCCAGGAACGTGACCATCCAGACGGCCACCGTGATCCGCCGGTCGCAGCGCACGGCCACGGAGTAGAGGACCAGCAGATAGGAGACGATCAGCCAGGCCAGGTACGGCTGGTTCGCGCCACCGATCTTCTTGGTCACCCATTCGGCCACCGGAAAGAGCACGATCGACACCCGCCAGGCCGCCAGCGGCCACCGGTCACGCAGGGCGATGGGCAGCCCGACCGCGGCGGCGGTGAGGTAGATGAAGCCGTCCCAGACAGGCACGCTTCCGGCCGGGGGGCGCGGTGGGTCGGCGTTCCACGACAGCAGCATGCTCAGCGTCGCCATGTAGAGGAACAGCGCCAGTAACAGCTCCGCCACCTGGACGAGGTTGACCGTGTCGAACGGCACGAGCAGCCTGAACCACTTCGGCACCCGGATCGCCAACCGCCGCGTGTTCGGGGGCGGATCGGCGTCACCCCGGAAGAAGGCAAGCCTGAACGGCTCCGGAACGGCCCGCACGGCCTGCCTCACCCACACCCCAACCCGCCCCCAACCCGCCCGCCAGCCACCGCCCCCCTCGCCACCGCTGCGCCCGCCGCTGCCCCGCCCGCGTCCGCCCCCCTCGCGGGCGCCCCACTCGGCGTCGTCCTGCTCCCTGGCGTCCCGCTCGCTGGCGTCCCGCTCGCTGGCGCCCTGCTCGCCGCTGCCCTGCTCGCCGCTGCCCCGCTCGGCGTCGTCCCGTCCGCCACCGCTGCGCTCGCTGCTGCCGTGCCACTCGTCACCGCTGCGTTCGCTTCTGCGGCTGCGCCCCCCGTCGCTGCCGCCGTCGCTGCCCCCGTCGCTGGTTCGCTCGCCGTCCGTGCCGGACCGCGACCGGCCCGCCTGTTCGCCCAACGGCTCCCCACCGCCACGCCGCCGGGCCGTTGCATCGTCACCGCGCGGTTCGGACGCCGCCTCATCGCGTTGCAGTCCGGACGTCGCCGCGCCTGCCCGCTCCTCGGCGGTCGCGCGCCGGCGGCGGCTGAGGAATCGGGCGCCGGGGACGGAGATCACCTGGTCAAGCTTACGGATCCACACCCCGCCAGACGTCACACCAGGGTTTGATCCGCCCCTCCCCCTCAGGTAGCAATTACACAATTACGATCGCCGTGAGCGAACATCGGCAAGAGAGGGAACAACGAAGGGCTCCAATGAATTGAGTCGGTATAACTCAACCCTTTGGAGTTCGCATGAGTGAGAGCTTGATCCTCCCGGTCCTGCCGTTGGACGACGAGGTCGTCCTGCCGGGCATGGTGGTTCCGCTGGACCTGTCCGACTCCGAGGTGCGCGCCGCCATCGACGCGGCTCGTGCATCTGGTGGCAACAAGCCGCGGGTCCTCCTCGTTCCCCGGATCGACGGCCGTTACGGCGCCATCGGCGTGCAGGCCGTCGTCGAGCAGGTCGGGAGGTTGCCCGGTGGCGAGCCCGCCGCCGTGGTCCGGGGTGTCGACCGCGTACGCGTGGGCACCGGCACGACCGGCCCGGGCGCCGCACTGTGGGTCGAGGCAGACACGATCGACACCGTCGCGGCCGGCGAGCGCGCCCACGAGCTGGCCAAGGAGTACAAGGCGCTGGCCACCACGATCCTGCAGAAGCGCGGCGCCTGGCAGGTGGTCGACCAGGTCAACCAGATCGACGACCCCTCGGTGCTGGCCGACAGCTCCGGCTACACCCCCTGGCTGACCACCGCGCAGAAGGTCGAGCTGCTCGAGGCCGCCGACCCCGCCGAGCGGCTGGCCAGGCTGATCGAGTGGTCCCGCGAGCACCTCGCCGAGCTCGACGTCGCCGAGACGATCCGCAAGGACGTCCAGGAGGGCATGGAGAAGCAGCAGCGCGAGTTCCTGCTGCGCCAGCAGCTCGCCGCCGTGCGCAAGGAGCTCAAGGAGCTCAACGGCGACACCGAGACCGAGGAAGAGGACTACCGCGCCCGCGTCGAGGCCGCCGACCTGCCGGAGAAGGTGCGCGAGGCCGCGCTCAAGGAGGTCGACAAGCTGGAGCGGACCTCCGACCAGTCCCCTGAGACCGGCTGGATCCGCACCTGGCTGGACACGGTGCTCGACATCCCCTGGAACGACCGTACCGAGGACAACTACGACATCACCGGCGCGCGGGCCGTGCTCGACGCCGACCACACGGGGCTGTCCGACGTGAAGGACCGCATCATCGAGCACCTGGCCGTGCGCAAGCGCCGCCAGGACAAGGGTCTCGGCGTGGTGGGCGGCCGCCGCAGCGGCGCCGTGCTCGCCCTCGCCGGCCCTCCCGGAGTCGGCAAGACCTCTCTGGGCGAGTCCGTGGCCCGCGCGATGGGCCGCAAGTTCGTACGCGTCGCGCTCGGCGGCGTACGCGACGAGGCCGAGATCCGCGGCCACCGGCGCACCTACGTCGGCGCGCTGCCCGGCCGCATCGTCCGCGCCATCCGCGAGGCCGGCTCGATGAACCCGGTCGTCCTGCTCGACGAGGTTGACAAGGTCGGCGCCGACTACCGGGGCGACCCGACGGCGGCCCTGCTGGAGGTGCTCGACCCGGCCCAGAACCACACGTTCCGCGACCACTACCTCGAGGTCGAGCTGGACCTGTCCGACGTGCTGTTCCTGGCCACGGCCAACGTGCTCGAGGCCATCCCCGGGCCGCTGCTCGACCGGATGGAGATCGTCACGCTCGACGGCTACACCGAGGACGAGAAGGTCGCGATCGCCCGCGACCACCTGCTGCCCAGGCAGCTGGAGCTGGCCGGGCTGACGGCCGAGGAGGTCAAGGTCGAGGACGACGCGCTGCGCAAGCTGGCCGGCGAGTACACCCGCGAGGCGGGCGTCCGGTCGCTGGAGCGCTCGGTCGCCAGGATCCTGCGCAAGGTGTCGGCCAAGGACGAGCTGCCCGTCACGGTCGGCGAGGACGACCTCGTGGGCTACCTCGGGCGGCCGCGGTTCGTGCCGGAGTCGTCGCTGCCCGAGTCCACCCAGCGCACCTCGGTGCCGGGCGTGGCGACGGGCCTGGCGGTCACCGGAGCGGGCGGCGACGTCCTGTACGTCGAGGCGTCCCTGGCCGACCCGGAGACCGGCGAGACCGGCCTCACGCTGACCGGCCAGCTGGGCGACGTGATGAAGGAGTCGGCCAGGATCGCGCTGTCCTACCTCCGCTCGCACGGGGCGGAGCTGGAGCTGCCGGTCACCGCGCTGAAGGACCGCTCGGTCCACGTCCACTTCCCGGCGGGCGCCGTGCCCAAGGACGGCCCCTCGGCCGGTGTGACGCTGACGACCGCGCTGGCCTCCCTCCTGTCGGGCCGTCTCGTACGCGGTGACGTGGCCATGACCGGCGAGATCTCCCTGACCGGGCGGGTCCTGCCGATCGGCGGCGTGAAGCAGAAGCTCCTGGCCGCGCACCGGGCGGGCATCACCACCGTCCTCATCCCGGCCCGCAACGAGCCGGACCTGGACGACGTGCCCGAGGAGGTTCGCGGCGAGCTGACCATCCACACGGTGAGCGACGTGCGCGAGGTCCTGGACATCGCGCTGGCCCCGGCACAGGTGGCCGCCACGGTCGCCGCCTAATTGGGGCATAAATGGGCGAATCATTCAGTCATTTGACTGGATGATTCGCCCATGCTGTTATGGGGTCATGTTGTACGAGACCCCGGCGCTGGAGCCCGTGGACAAGGGCGTCCTCGAAGAGATCGAGGAGATGCGGCGCGACCTGAAATACCGGCTCGCCGAGACGCACCGGTGGGACGGGCAGCTGCGCAGGCAGTTGCAGGCGCGGGCGATCCAGGGCTCGAACTCGATCGAGGGCTACCAGGCCAGCGTCGAGGACATCCAGTCGATCATGGCGGGGGAGGAGCCGCTGGAGACGTCGACGTCGGTGGCTCAGGAGATCGCGGGCTACCAGCAGGCGCTGACGTACATCCAGGTGCTGTCGCGGGCGCCGGTGTTCCGCTACGACGCCGGGATGCTCAACGCGCTCAACTTCATGGTCATCGGTCACCATCGCAACAAAGGGCCGGGCGTCATCCGGCCGGGAGCCATCTTCATCCGTGACTCCGACACGGGGGAGGTCGTCTACGAGGGCCCCGACGTCGAGCTGGTCCCCGGCGCGATGAACGAGCTGGTCACCTGGCTGAACGAGGGCGACCTCGACGTCCCTGGCTATGTCCGGGCCGCCATGGCCCACTTCAACCTCGTCAAGATCCACCCGTGGCGTGACGGCAACGGCCGGATGTCCCGGGCGCTGCAGACGCTCGTCCTCGGCCGGGAGCAGATCCTGCTGCCCGAGTTCTGCTCCATCGAGGAGTGGCTCGGCCAGCAGCGCGTCACCTTCGACTACTACGACGTGCTGGGCGAGGTCGGAGGGCGGCGATGGGGCCCTCACGGGGACACGCTGCCGTGGGTGCGGTTCTGCTTGAAGGCGCATCACCTGCAGGCCCAGCGGGTCCGTCAGCGCCTCGCCGAGGCCGGAGAGATCTGGATGCTCCTGGAGGAACAGGTCGACGCCGACGGGCTCAACAGCCGTACCGTCTCCGCGCTCTACGAGGTGTTCGTGAACAGGCGGCTGCGCAGGAGCCGCTACCAGGCCGACGAAGGTCTCAGCCAGGGGCAGGCCGCGCGTGACCTGCGCGACCTGGCCGCCAAGGGCTGGCTCCGGCCGTACGGCGAGACCAAGGGCCGCTTCTACGCGCCGGGGCCGCGCATGGAGCGGATCAAGGCCGACTTCGCCGAACGCGTCACCCCGCTGCGCGACCCGTACCGCTAGCGGAGCTGTTCGAGCAGGTCGGCGGCCACCGCCAGGATGCGGCGCTCGGCGGGGGTGAGCTTGGCGGCCAGCGCCTCGGCCAGCCACAGATCCGTGGTGCCGACCTGCCGGGTGAGCGCCGCCGTGCCGTCCTCCGTGAGGACGATGTGGTGCCTGCGCCGGTCGGTCTCGCCGCGCGAGCGGCGGATCAGGCCCTGCTCCTCCAGCGAGGCGAGCACGCGGGTGACGGACTGGGGCTGGAGGTGCTCGGCGGCGGCGAGCTCTCCCGCCGTCATCGCGCCGCGCCGGTGCAGGTGGCCGAGCAGGGAGAGCGCCAGCCGGCCCAGGCCGTGCGCGGGGCGCTCGTCGCGCAGGCGCCGGGCCAGGCCGATGGTCGCCCGGCGGAGCGCCACGGCGGTGGCCCGCAGTTCCTCGTCTTCCATGATTACTACGATAACACTTACTAATTTGGCGGCATTCGGTGGTGATTCACGGCAGCTTACTACGCAATGCGTAGGAAATTGAGGTAGGCTCCCGGCGTCGGGAGGTGCCGCGTGCGGATCGAGTGGCGAGACATGGTCGCCGCCGGGCTGGGGCTCGGCGGGCCGGTCGCGTGGGGAGTCGCCTCGGGGCGGCCCGCGCTCGGCGCCCTGGCCGCCATCGGCGCCCTCGCCGCGAGTGGCGTCTCCCTGGGTGGCGTCTCCCTGGGTGGCGTCGCGTCGGGCGAGGTCTCCCCGGGTGGGGTTACGTCGGGTGGGGTCTCGCCGGTCAGGGTGCCTCCGGGCGGGGCCTCGTCGGGCGCTTCCCTGAGTCGCGTCCTGCGACAAGGGGCCGTTGTGGTGGCGGACACGGCTGTGGCGGGGCTCGCCGGGGTCGCGGTCGCGGGGCGCGGGTGGCTCACCGTCGTCGGTGTCGTGCTGATCGCGGGCCTGCTCGCGGTCGTCGGCGGGATCAGCCGTCCCATGGCCGAGCACAGCACCCGCTTCATCGTCTTCATGGTCATCAGCACCGGCGCCGCGAAGGGCGTCGAGCCGGTCGCCGCCGCCGTGCTGTTCGCCGGAGGGGCAGCCTGGGGCCTGCTGGTCACCGCGCTCTGCGTCCACGTGAGACGCCCCCGCCGCGACACCCGAGAGGAGCCCGCCGCCGCGCGCCCGGCGGCTCCCAGCGCGAGAGCGCTGCTCCGGCGCTGGTGGCGGACGCTGGGGAGCGCGCCCGCGTGGCAGTACCCCGTCCGCCTGACCGCCTGCCTCGCCGCCGCCGAGGTCGTCGGGCTCCTGTGGCCCCAGCCGGCCGCGTCGTGGATCGCCGTCACCGTCGTGATCGTCGTCCGGCGCCGGATGGACGGAGCGGCGCGGCGGTCGGTCGAGCGGGCCGCCGGCACCGCCGCGGGGGTGGCCGCCGGATCCGCCGTGCTGTTGTGGGTGCCGCCGTCGTGGCTGTTCGTGCTGCTCGTCGCCGTGCTGGCCGCGGTCCGGCCGGTGCTCAAGGAACGCAACTACACCCTGTACGCGACCGTCATGACCCCGCTCGTCCTGCTACTCATGGAGGGCGGCGCACGCGTGCCACCCGCCACGATCGGATACCGGCTCGCGGACACGGCCATCGGCTGCGTGCTGGCCCTGGGGCTCGGGTATCTGCCCTGGGTGGTACGCAAGGAAAGGAGCGTTCGTGCCGTCGTGGGCTGAACACGCGATCTGGTGGCAGGTCTACCCGCTCGGCTTCACCGGAGCCCCCGCCACCGCGCCCCCGGGCGCCGCCGGCGTTCGGCACCGGCTGCGGCAACTGGAGCCGTGGCTGGACTACGCGGTCGAGCTGGGCTGTTCTGGCCTCCAACTCGGCCCGATCTTCGCCGCCGAGTCCCACGGGTACGACACCGTCGACCACTTCAGGATCGACCCGCGCCTCGGCGACGACCGCGACTTCGACGCCCTCGTCGCCAAGGCGCGCGAGCGCGGGCTGCGGATCGTCCTCGACGGCGTGTTCAACCACGTGGGCCGCTCCTTCGCGGCCGGCGAACGGTGGTTCAGGCGGGGGCCCGGCGGCGACCACGAGGTCTTCGAGGGCCACCACGGGCTCGTCGCCCTCGACCACGCGGAACCCGCCGTGCAGAAGCACGTGGCCGGCGTGCTCGACCACTGGCTCGGCCGCGGCGCCTCGGGGTGGCGGCTCGACGCCGCGTACGCCGTGCCGGCGTGGTTCTGGAGGAAGATCCTGCCGGAGGTACGTGAACGGCATCCCGAGGCGTGGTTCGGCGGCGAGGTGATCCACGGCGACTATGCCGGATATGTCAGCGAATCAGGGCTCGATTCGGTCACCCAGTACGAGCTGTGGAAGGCCGTCTGGAGCTCGCTCAACGACCGGAACCTCTTCGAGCTCGCCTGGGCCCTCGACCGCCACGACCAGCTGCTCGACACGTTCGTGCCGCTCACGTTCGTCGGCAACCACGACGTCACCAGGCTCGCCACCCGGCTCGACGACCCCCGCCACCTGGGCCACGCGCTGGCCGTGCTGTTCACCGTCGCGGGTCTGCCCAGCGTCTACTACGGGGACGAGCGGGCGTTCCAGGGGCTGAAGGAGGAACGGGCGGGCGGCGACGACGCGATCAGACCGGCGTTCCCCGCGGAGCCCGGCGGGCTGGCGCCGTACGGGGCCGAGGTCTACCGGCTTCACCAGCGGCTCATCGGCTTCCGCAGGCGTCACCCGTGGTTGCACAGAGCCCGGACCACGGCCGAACAGCTCACCAACACGGCCGTCGCGCTCCGCAGCCGCCCGCCCGGCGAGGAGCCCGGTGAGGAGCCCGGTGAGGAGGTCGTCACGCTGCTGAACCTCGGCGACCGGCCGCACCGCTTCCACCTCGCCGACGCGCGGCCCGCCTTCCAGGACGATCGAGGGGATCCGGCCGTCGTCCCCGCCCACGGCTGGCGGGTCGTGACTCAGATCACCAAAGAAGTAGGGAATAAGGGGAGTGCCGGGATCCGTTGACACCGGCGTGAACGAGGCATACGCGTACGACACGAGCACCCACCGGGACGGCTCGTGTTGTCGTATGGGGCGAATGCCGAGCTGAAGCAGAGATCCGCCCGTTCCTCCGCGAAGGTCATCATGATCGCACCTTGTTTCGTGCTGCGCAGGCTGAGCCACCTGCCCTTCCACCCCGGCACCCGCTGACACCAGCGCGCTTCTTCCTTCATGTGATGTACGTTTCCGCGGCCCGCTGACGGGCCGCTCTCAGTCGTGGGGATATTCCGTGATCCAGGCTTCAGGCCTGCGCAAGCAGTACGGGGACACCGTCGCGCTGGACGGCGTCGACCTGCACGTGCGCGAAGGCGAGATCTACGGCGTGCTCGGTCAGAGCGGCGCCGGCAAGAGCACGCTCCTGCGCTGCGTCAACCTGCTCGAACGCCCCACCGCGGGCACCGTCACCGTCGCCGGGCAGGACCTGACCGCGCTGCGCAGCGCCGAGCTGAACCGGGCCCGCCAGCGCATCGGCATGATCCACCAGCACTTCGCGCTGCTGAGCTCGCGCACGGTCGCGGGCAACGTGGCCTTCCCCCTGGAGATCATGGGCGTGCCCAGGGCCGAGCGCGACCGCCGGGTGGCCGAACTGCTGGAGCTCGTCGGCCTCGCGGGCCGCGGCAAGGACCGTCCGAACCAGCTCTCCGGAGGCCAGAAGCAGCGGGTCGGCATCGCCAGGGCACTGGCGGGCAACCCGTCCGTGCTGCTGTCGGACGAGGCCACCTCCGCGCTCGACCCGGCCACCACCCAGTCGATTCTCGCGCTGCTCAAGCGGCTCAACGCCGAACTGGGCCTGACGATCCTGCTCATCACCCACGAGATGAACGTCGTCAAGAGCGTCTGCGACTCGGTCGCCATCATGGCGAACGGGCGCATCGAGGAGTCCGGCGCCATCGCCGACCTCATCCGTACCCCTGGATCCCGCTTGACCAGGGAGATCTTCCCGCTGCCCGAGCCCGCCCCGGCCGGCTCGGTGACGCTGACCTTCACCGGCGACCCGCGGCAGCCGGTGGTGTCGGAGGTGGTCAGGAAGTTCTCGGTGGACCTGAGCATCCTGGGCGGCTCGATCGAGGACCTCGCCGGCGGCTCGGTGGGCCGCCTGCGCGTCGCACTCGACGGCGCCGAGTCCGCCGCGGCGCTGGCGTACCTGCGTGACGCGGGCCTGATCGTGGAGGTGGAGCAGGCATGACGTGGGACGAGATCCTGCCGCTGCTCGGGCCGGCGACGCTGGAGACGGCGCAGATGGTCGGCTGGGCGACGCTGTTCACGGCGCTGCTCGGGCTGCCGCTCGGGGTGGCGCTGGTGGTGTTCGACCGGAACGGGCTGCGGCCGGCGCCGGTGCTCAAGTCGGGGCTCGGGTTCGTGGTCAACGTCGGGCGGTCGCTGCCGTTCATCGTGCTGATGATCGCGATCATCCCGTTCACCCGGCTCGTCGTCGGCACGACCATCGGGACGGCCGCGTTCGTGGTGCCGCTGACCGTCGGCGCGGTGCCGTTCTTCGCCCGGCTCGTCGAGACGGCGCTCAGGGAGGTCGGCCCGGACGTGGTGCAGGCCGCGCAGGCCATGGGCGCGAGCCGGACCACCATCGTGCGCAAGGTCCTGCTGCCCGAGGCGCTGCCCGGGCTGGTCGCGGGCCTGACCGTGACCGTCGTCGCGCTCATCGGCTACTCCGCCATGGCCGGCACGCTCGGCGGCGGCGGGCTGGGCGACCTCGCGGTCCGGTACGGCTACCAGCGGTTCGAGACGCTGCTGATGATCGTGACCGTCGTCCTGCTCCTCGTGATCGTGCAACTTCTGCAGAGCCTGGGCGACTGGGTCGCTCGGCGCCTATCTCACAAATAAGGAAAAATCATGAAATTTCGTTATATAGCGGGTACTGTCGCGCTGGCCTTGTCGCTCGCCGCATGCGGAACGTCGCAGTCCGCGACGAAGGCCGCCGAGTCGGCCGACACCGTGCTGAAGGTGGGCGCGAGCCCGGTGCCGCACGCGGAGATCCTCAACTTCGTCAAGCAGAACCTGGCCCCGGCCGCCGGCCTCAAGCTCGAGGTCGTTGAGTTCACCGACTACGTGCAGCCGAACGTGCAGCTCGACGAGGGCCAGCTGAATGCGAACTTCTTCCAGCACAAGCCCTACCTTGACGACTTCAACGCCTCCAAGGGGACCAAGCTGACGTTCGTCACGCCGGTCCACCTGGAGCCGCTCGGCCTCTACTCCAAGAAGATCACGTCCGTGTCCGCGCTGGCCGACGGCGCGACCGTAGCCGTCCCGAACGACGCCACCAACCTGGGCCGCGCGCTCAAGCTGCTCGCCGACAACGGCCTGGTCAAGCTCAAGGACGGCGCCGGCACCGCCGCCACCGAGCGCGACGTGGTGGACAACCCGAAGAAGCTGCAGTTCAAGCCGCTTGAGGCCGCCCAGCTCCCGCGCTCACTCGAGGACGTGGACGCCGCCGTCATCAACGGCAACTATGCCATCGAGGCCGGGCTCAAGCCCGCTTCGCAGGCGCTGGTGCTGGAGAAGACCGAGGGCAACCCGTACGTGAACGGTCTGGTCGTCAAGGCCGGCCACGAGAAGGACGCCAACATCGTCACCCTCGGCAAGCTGCTGCAGGACCCGAAGGTCAAGGACTTCATCAAGCAGAAGTACGAGGGCTCGGTCATCCCGGCCGAGTGACCCCGAGGGCCAGTCCCAGCGCGAAAGCCGCGGCCAGGCACCAAGGCCGCGGCTTTCGCACATCCCGGCCCACCCACCCCGGCCCCGGCCACCGCGCACCCGCGGCGCTCGGCTCACGGTGCCGGCCTGCACGGGAGCCCCTGGGCGCGGTGGCCGGGCAGGGCGCTCACCCGCCCGGGCGCTCGCTCGCGCAGCCGACTCCCACGTGGCGTCGCTGCGCCAGGTGTCGCGGGGGCGGGTGTGGGCGGGAGGGTGCTGGCGCGACCGCAGTGCGCCGAATAGTGTTCGGTCATGTATCCGGGAGCCATCGCAGCAGTCACCCCAGACAAGCCCGCTGTGATCATGGCGGGCTCCGGACGGATCATCACCTACCGCGAGCTGGATGAGGAGTCGAACCGGCTGGCCCACCTGTTCCGCGCGGCCGGGTTGCGCCCCGGCGACCACATCGCCTTCATGCTCGCCAACCACCCCCTCTTCCTCGCCGTCGCCTGGGCCGCGCAGCGCTCGGGGCTGTACTACACGCCGATCAGCTCCCGCCTCCAGACCGACGAGCTGGCCTACATCGTGAACAACTGCGGCGCCCGGGTGTTCGTCTCCAGCGCCGACCTGGCCGCCGTCGCCACCTCGATCACCGCCGCCACCCCCGGGGTCGAGGTGCGGCTCATGCTGGACGGCGCCGCCGAGGGCTTCGAGTCGTACGAGGAGGCGGTCGCAAAGCAGCCGGCCACCCCGATCGACGACGAGTGCATGGGCGTGGACATGCTCTACTCGTCGGGCACCACGGGACGGCCGAAGGGCGTCAAGATCTCGTCGGCGCACGGCCCGCTCACCGAGCCCGGCACCCTGCTGCAGCTCATCCAGGCGCTGTTCGCGCCGTCGGCGGACAGCGTCTACCTCTCGCCGGCGCCGCTCTACCACGCCGCCCCGCTGCGCTACAGCCTGACGTTCCAGCGGCTCGGCGCCACGGTGGTGGTGATGGAGCGCTTCGACCCCGAGCAGTTCCTGGCGCTGGTCGAGCGGTACGGGGTGACGCACTCGCAGCTCGTGCCGACAATGTTCATCAAGATGCTCAAACTGCCCGAAAAAACTCGGACAAAGTACGATATTTCCTCGCTCACGCACGCGATCCACGCCGCCGCCCCCTGCCCCGTCCCCGTCAAGGAGCAGATGATCGACTGGTGGGGCCCGATCATCCACGAGTACTACGCGGGCACCGAGGGCAACGGCTTCCTCTACGTCAACTCCCAGGACTGGCTCCGGCACAAGGGCACGGTCGGCCGCTCCCTGCTCGGCATCGTGCACATCTGCGACGAGGACGGCGCCGACCTGCCCCCTGGCGAGCACGGCACGATCTACTTCGAGAAGGGCGGCCGGTTCGAGTATCACGGCGACCCCGACAAGACCCGCTCCGCGCAGGACCCCCGGGGCCGGGGCTGGACCACGCTCGGCGACATCGGCCGCCTGGACGCCGACGGCTTCCTCTACCTCACCGACCGCCGCTCGTACATGATCATCTCCGGCGGCGTGAACATCTACCCGCAGGAGGCCGAGAACGTCCTGTCGGTGCATCCGAAGGTGGCGGACGTGGCGGTGTTCGGGGTGCCGGACGAGGAGATGGGCGAGCAGGTCAAGGCCGTGGTCGAGCCGGTGTCCATGGCTGAGGCCGGACCGGGGCTGGAGGCGGAGCTGGTCGCGTACTGCCGTGAGCGTCTGGCACACTACAAATGCCCCAAGTCGGTGGACTTCCGCGAGCAGTTGCCCCGCCACCCGACGGGCAAGCTCTATAAGCGCCTGCTCAGGGACGAGTACTGGCCGGCTTCCGGGTAAATTCTCCGCAATTTCTCCGCGCCGCCACCCGCGCTCCCACCTTGTCCGATAAGGCTTCCGTGAGCCTTCTCATGAAGCTCTGATCAGCGGCTTAACCAGCTCTTACGCGCTTGTTGGCACTCTTGAGTCATCGGTACTCGAGGGAGATGACAGATGAACGCGAACGAGCCTCACGAGCAGGGGACCGGTGGGTGGAGCCAGTTCGGCAACACCCCGCCGGCCGCCGGGGGCTTTCCCCGGCGGGACACGCACATCATGGAGCAACTGCCGCCACCCCCCTCGCAACCGAAGAAGCCCGGTTTCTACCCAGGTCGCAAGGCCGTCGCCGGGCTCGCCCTGGCCGCCACCGCCATCGGCGGCGGCATCGTGGGGGCCGTCGTCGCCAACGCCTTCCAGCCGACCCAGCTGGCCAGCAGCGCCACGCCGAGTCCCGTCTTCAAGTCGGCCTCCAACCAGCTCACCGTCGCGCAGGTGGCCGCCAAGGTGCAGCCGACCGTCGTGATGATCCAGGGTCAGACCGGTGAGGGCTCCGGCGTCGTCCTGTCGGAGGACGGGCTCATCCTCACCAACAACCACGTGGTCGTGGGCGCCGGTCAGGGCGGCGGCCAGATGACCGTCAAGTTCAACGACGGCAAGACCGCCAAGGCCAGCGTCGTCGGCACCGACCCGGCCACCGACCTGGCCGTCATCCGGGCGGAAGGCGTCTCGGGGCTGAGCAAGGCCACGCTCGGCGACAGCGACATCGTCAAGGTCGGCGACCCCGTACTGGCCATCGGAAGCCCGCTTGGCCTGGACGGATCCGTCACCGCGGGCATCGTCAGCGCGCTCGACCGCACGCTCACCGTCGGCGGCGAGCAGCGCCAGCAGATCCCGCCCGGCTGGGGCTGGGGGCAGCAGGAGCAGCAGGGGAGCGGGACCACCACGATCGCCGGCGCGATCCAGACCGACGCCTCGATCAACCCCGGCAACTCCGGCGGCGCGCTGGTGAACGCCGCCGGCGAGTTGATCGGCATCAACACCGCCATCGCCTCGGACGCCGCGGGCGGCGGCGTCGGCTTCGCCATCCCGGTCAACACCGCCAAGCAGGTCTCCGAGCAGCTCATCAGCGACGGCAAGGTCAGCCACGCGTTCCTCGGCGTGAGCGTCACCGACGCGACCGGCGACGTGCCGGGCGCCCTCGTCCGGCAGGTCACCGACGGAAGCCCGGCGGCGAAGGCGGGACTGCGGCAGGGCGACCTGATCACGAAGATCGGCGACAAGGTGGTTGACGGCGGCGATACTGTAGTTGGGCAGGTCAGAGGTTTCAAACCGGGCCAACAGGTCAAGATCACATATATGAGGGACGGCAAGACTTCCGACGTCACCGTGACCCTCGAAGAGAAGAAGTAACAAGGACCCCCTCCCGGACGGGTGTGCCGTCGAGATCGCTGCGGACTCGGCGGCACACCCCCCATTTTCAGGAGAAGCGTCTGCCCTCGTCGCGGCGGTAGGCCCAGCCCGCGGCGAGGGCGAGGACGACCGTCCAGACGGCCAGCATGACGATGGCGACCACGTTCGGGTCGCGATCCGCGGTCACCGCCCAGAGCAGCTCCGCCGCACCCCGGGTCGGCGTGTACGGGGAGACGGCCTCGATGAAGGCGGGCAGGACCTGCGGCGGCAGCAGCAGCCCGCCCAGCACCGCCAGCGGGAAGAACAGGACCTGAGACACCGCGATCGCGGCCTTCGAGCTCAGCAGGTAGCCGATGAGCAGGCCGAGCAGCATGAACGGGATCCCGCCGGCGACCAGCACGGCCAGCCCGAGCAGCAGTTTCACCGGCGTGATCGTGGCCTCCGTGAGGAACGCCGCCACCAGCAGCACGGGGATCACCGAGACGAGCATGACGCCCACCGTCGTCAGGATCCGCCCCGCGAAGCGGGGGAACGGGCCCGCGGGGAGCGTGCGCAGGTACGGGTTCCAGGGTTGCTCGCGCTCCTGGGCCACGTTGATGCTGAGCCCGATCAGCGCGCCCGACATGGCCCCGAAGAACATCAGCGACGCCGTCGCCATCGTGGCCGCCCGCGGATCCTGCCCCGCGAACGGCACCACGAACGCCAGCATCGACACGGCCGGGAAGAACGCGCTGGCCAGGAGGCTGATGGGCACCCGGAGCTGCTCCAGCAGCAGATAGCGGGTGTGTGCGAGGACCAGGCTAGACATGCGCGGACTCCTTCGAGGTGATGGTGAGGAAGGCCTCCTCCAGGGTGGTCGGCCTGATCTCGAGGCCGGAGAACGGCGTGCCGCTCCGTACCAGCTCGACGACCAGCCGGTCGGGGTCGGTGGTCAGCAGGTGGATCCGGCCGTCCTCGCGTTCGGTGCCGATGACGCCGGGCAGCTCGGGCAGGTCGTCGGCGACGAGCGAGACGCGCCGCACGCCCACCATGTCGCGTACGGCCCGCACGGTGTCGTCGGCCAGCACGCGGCCGTGGCCCACCACCACGACCCGCTCGGCCAGGGCCTCGATCTCCTCCAGGTAGTGGCTGGTCAGCAGGACGGTGCCGCCGGCCTGGTGGAAGGACCTGACGCCCTCCCACAGCGCGCGCCTGGCCTCGACGTCCAGGCCGGTCGTGGGCTCGTCCAGGAAGACCAGCTTCGGGTCGCCCGCGAACGCCAGCGCCACGGCCAGCCGCCGCTTCTGCCCGCCGGACAGGCCGCCGACCTGCCGCTTGACCAGGTCGTCCAGGCCGAAGCGCGCCAGCAGCTCCCCTTTATCCGCTTTTTTCGGAAAATGTGCTGAAACGAAGTCGACGATCTCGCCGACGCGTAACGACTCGGGCAGCCCGGTCTCCTGCGGGGTCACGCCGATGCCGCGGCGTACGACCGGGTCCTGCGGGGAGCCGCCGAGCAGCTCGACCGTGCCGGAGGTGGGGCGGCGCAGCCCCACGAACAGGTTGATCAGGGTGGACTTGCCCGCGCCGTTCGGGCCGAGCAGGCCGACGAGCTCGCCCGCCCGGATGTCGAGCGAGACCCGGTCGAGCGCGAGCACGTCGCCATAGCGACGGGTGACCTCGATCGCCCTGGCGAGCATGGTCATGAGATTCCTCCAGCGTTGTCGAGCAAGGCGCGGATCGCCTTGGTGTAGTCCTCGAAGGCCAGCCGCCCGCGCTTGGTGAGCGCCACGAACGTGACGGGGGTGCGCCCCTTGTGCGTCTTGACGATCTGGACGTATCCGGCGTCCTCCAGCTTGGTGAGGTGCACCGACAGGTTTCCCGCCGTCATGCCGAGCAGGTCCTTCAGCGAGGGGAAGGCCATCTCGTTCCCCTCGCCGAGCACGTTGAGCGCGGCGACCACCCGCAGCCTGGCCTGCGCGTGGATCACCGGGTCGAGCTCCGGCGGCGCGTTGTCGGCGGTCACCGGCCGTCCCGCCGCAGCCACAGGCCCGCGACGATGAAGCCGCCTCCCAGCAGCACGGCCGTCAGCAGCGCGTGCCAGCCGGCGCCGAGCAGCACTCCCACGGCGTCGACGCCGGCGACCCAGGCGCCGATGAAGAACATCGGCCAGTTGAGCCAGATCGCGCCCCCGGCCATGTGCAGAACCGCGACGATCATGAGCGACGCGCCTCCCCAGACCAGGCCGCTCTCCTCGGGCGGCAGGAGGGCGCTCACCCTGGTGGCGATGACGACCACGAGCAGCATCCCGGCGAACCACGCGTACCCGAACATCGTGCCCCTGGCCGTGTGGTCGCCGCGGATGCCCATGCTCATCCGCACGATCCCGAACGCGGCCACCGCCCCGGCCACGATCTGCGCGCCCATCAGCACCGCCAGCGCCTGCATCTGGGAGATCGGCGCGTACGGGTGGCCGTCGAGGCCGTAGTGCAGGAAGAACGCGGTGAAGCCGAGCAGCCAGGCGACGCCCCAGGGGACGTAGAGCAGGAGCGGGTCGCCGCGCAGCCGCCTCGTGGTGGCCTCCCGCTGCTCCTCGATGAGGCGCAGCATCTCCTCGGGGCTCGTCACCTGTTCGTCCTCGCTCATCATGACAAACTCCTCGGTCCTTCAAACTGGTTTGTACTTTAAACCAGATTGCCACGCCAACTCAATCCCCTGTCCGTCTGGGGGCTCAGCGCCTGGTCAGGACCTCGGACTCCCAAAGGTCGCGGTAGTAGCCGGGCACGGAGACGAGCTCGTCGTGCCGGCCCCGCTGGGCGACCCGGCCCTCTTCGAGCACGACGACCTCGTCCACGCTCTCCAGCCCCTTGAGCCGGTGCGTCACGAGGAGCGTGGTGCGGTCGCGGGTGACGTCGAGCAGGTCGCCCATCAGCCGGTCGGCCGTCTCCTCGTCGAGCGCCTCGGCGGGCTCGTCGAGCAGCAGCACGGGCGGGTCGTACAGCAGCGCCCTGGCCAGGGCCAGGCGCTGCAACTGCCCGCCGGACACGGTCCTGCCGTCCTCGCCGAGCTCCGCGTCCCACCCGGTCCGCTCGACCCAGCCGTCGAGCCTGGCGTCGCGTACGGCCGCGTCGAGCTCCTCCTGGCCCGCTTCCGGACCCGCGAGGCGCAGGTTGTCCTTCAGGCTGGCACGGAAGATGTACGGGTCCTGGGTGAGGCCGGTCATGAGCGCCCGCACGTCGTCGCCGGCGAGGTCGCGTACGTCCACGCCGTTGACGCGGATGCTGCCCGACTCCGGCTCGACCAGCCGCATCAGGGCGGCCAGCAACGTGCTCTTCCCCGCCCCGCTGGGGCCCACGATCGCGACCCGCCTGCCGGGCGTGAGCGTCAGCGACACCCCGTCCAGGGCGGCCCGCGCGGACCCGTGGCGGACCACCAGGTCGTCGATCTCGACGGTCAGCGGGGCCTCGGGCCGGGGCGCGGGCGCGGCGGGCTCGGCGACGGCCGGGGCGGCGGTGCGGACCTCGCGCAGGCGGCGGAGCGCCGCCGTGATCCCCGCCAGGCGCTCACCCGCCGCCGCCAGCGGCAGCACCGGCTCGAACGCCACCAGGGCGGTCAGCGCCAGCACGGCCGTCGCGACCGAGCCGGCGCCCGCGCCCTGGGCGAGCAGGACGACGGCCGCCACCGTCAGGCCCTGCACGAGGGTGCCCCCGGCGAGGGCGGTGGCGTGGACGCGGGCCTGGCGGCGTTCGAGGGCGGCCAGGGACTCGTCGGCGGCCAGCGCCTTGGCCAGTGCCTCCGCGTCGGCGCCGTAGGCGGCCAGGTCGGCCGAGCCGTGCACCAGGTCGGCCACCCGGCCCGCCAGCGCCGCCCTGGCCGGGGCGATCCTGGCCGACCAGCGGCGGGCGGCGGCGGCCGTGCCGGCGGGCAGCGCCACCCCGGCCAGCAGGAGCCCGGCCACCAGCACGAGCGCCGTCACCGGCAGGACGGCCAGCCCGATGGCGACGGCCGCCAGCCCCGCCAGCGCCGCCGCCGCGGCGGGCAGCAGGCAGCGCACGAGCAGGTCCTGCACGGCCTCGGTGTCGTCGACCATGCGGCTGAGCAGGTCGGCTCCGCCGTGCCGGGGCTGCTGGGGCGGGATGAGGGCCCGGTAGAGCTGCTCGCGGGTGCCCGCCTGGGCGCGCAGCGCGACGTCGTGGCCGGTGAGGCGTTCGGCGTAGCGGAAGACGCCCTTGCTCGTGGCGAACGCCCTGGTCGCCACGATGGCCACGCTCAGGGCGGCCAGGCCAGGCTGCTGCGCGGCCCTGGTGATCAGCCACGCGGCGGCGGCGATGAGCCCGAGCCCGGCCAGGTCCGCCGCCGCGCCCGCCAGCACGGCCCACAGGAGCCGCGTCCCCATCCGCCGGTTCACCGCCCGCTCCCTTCGCCTCGCCGGGCCGCCACCTGATCGTCCTGCCGATCCCCGCCCGGGGACGACGCGGGCCCACCGGCGTGGCTCGCTTGCCCGGCGGCGCCGGGCCGGTCTGTGCTGGTCTGGTCTGGGCCGATCCGTCCATCGCGGCGGACGGTGTCGGAGACGACGCGGCCCTCGTGGACGCGGATGACGCGGTCGGCGAGGTCGATCATGGCCGGGCGGTGCGCGACGATGACGGCCGTGCGGCCCCGGGCCAGGTCCGCGGTGGCCGCCACCACGGCGGCCTCGCTGCGCCCGTCCAGCCGGGCCGTGGGCTCGTCGAGCAGCAGCACCGAGGCCGCGGGCCGGCAGAAGGCCCGCGCCAGCGCGACCCGCTGCCGCTGACCGGCGGACAGGTTGGCGCCGCGCTCGCCCACCATCGTGTCGAACCCCTGCGGCAACGCCTCCACGAAGTCGGCGTGCGCGGCGGCCGCGGCCTCGCGGACCGCGTCCAGAGAGGCCTCGGGAGCCCCGAGGCGGATGTTGCCGGCCACGGAGGTGGCGAACAGGTGGGGCCGCTGCGCCACGAACGCCAGCCGCGACCGCCAGCTTCCCAGGTCCAGCTCGCGAAGGTCGGCGCCGTCGACGAGCACCCGGCCCTCCGACGGCTCGACGAACCCGAGGACGAGGTGGAGCAGGGTGCTCTTGCCCCCGCCGCTCTCGCCGACCAGCGCCACCCGTTCGCCCGGGCCGATCGTGAGCGAGACGTCCTCCAGGGCCGCGACGTCACGCCCGGGGTAGCGGACGGTCACGTTCTCCAGGCGGATCTCCGGCGCGCCGGGCGGCGGCGTCCCCTGCGCGGCCGCACGGACCGGCCCGCGTACGGGATCGGGCTCGTCCGCGCCGTCCAGCACGGCGAAGGCCGCGTCGGCCGCCGCCACGCCCTCCATCGAGGCGTGGAAGCGCGTCCCCATCGCCCGCAGCGGCAGGTACGCCTCCGGCGCCAGCAGCAGCACCAGCAGCGCGGTGGTCAGGTCCAGCGACCCCCCGAGCAGCCGCAGCCCGATCGGCACCGCCACCAGCGCCAACGACAGCGACGCGCACAGCTCCAGCACCAGCGACGACAGGAACGCCACCCGCAACGTCCGCATCGTCGCGTTCCGGTGCGCGTCCGCGACCTGCTGGATGACGCCCGCCTGGTAGCGGGCCCGGCCGAACGCCCGCAGCGTGGGCAGCCCGCGCACCACGTCGAGGAAGTGGCCGCCGAGCCGCGACAGGGCCAGGAACTGGCGCTCGGTGACGGCCTTGGTGGTCATGCCCACCAGGGCGCCGAAGACGGGGATCAGCGGCAGCGTGACGAGGACGATGACCGCGCTGGCCAGGTCGGCGGCGAACAGCCGTACCAGCACCGCGAGCGGCACCACCGCGGCCACCGCGATCGAGGGCAGGTAGCCGGTCAGGTACGCGTCGAGCCCGTCCAGGCCGCGCCCCGCGAGCGTGACCAGCTCGCCCGAGCGGTGCTGCGTGAGCCGCCCCGGGCCCAGGTCGCGCAGCCGGGCCAGCAGCCGGTGGCGCAGCGCCGACTTCACGCCGGTCGCGGTGCGCCCGGCGAAGACGCCCTGCGTCCACGCCAGCAGCGCCCGCACGCCCACCACCGCCGCCAGCCCCGCCAGGGCGACCGCGGTGAACCTGCCGGACAGCACCCCGGCCAGCAACTCGGCCTGCACCAGCACGAGCAGCCCCGCCAGCACCGCGGCGGCCATGGTCACCGCGAGGTGGCGGCGGACCGACCGCTCGGCCCGCATGAGCCGTAGAAGATCCTTGTGCACGAGCCCTCAGAAGAACGACGGAAGCAGGAGGGCGTCCTTCCCCGGACGGAAAGTGCGCCACACCCATACTTGCGCGCCCAGGACGACGGGTGCGAGCGGCAGCACCATGACACTGAGCACATTCAAGGTGGCCGCGGGCGCGCTGTGCGCCAGCAGGTACGGCATCGCGCCCACGAGCACGCCCACCGCCGGGACAGCCGCCACGACCCCCGACACCACCAGGGCCCGCCCCGACCGGGACGCCCCGAAGACCCCGGGCGTCCGCCACGCCAGGAACGTCCACCCGTGGAAGGCGAACAGCAGCGTCACGACCGCCCCCAGCATCATCCCCACCGGGTGCACGGCCGGAGCCGTGAACCCCGTGGCCGCCGCGTAGATCGCCATGCCCCAACCGAACGACAGCCCCAGTGACCCGAACGCGATCATCGCGTCCCAGAACCCCCGCCACCTGAACCCGTCCAGCCTCCGCCGGAACCACAGCCCCGCGTCCCGCACGATCCAGCTCAGCAGCATGGCCACCACCAGCGGGTACAGCTTGAACAGCACCTCGCCCTCCAGCATCGGATAGACGCCGAACATCGTCCCGGCGACCGCCACCAGCCACACCTCGTTGGCCAGCACGTACGGCGCCATCGCGGCCACCATGCGGTCACGGCCCTCGCGCGTCCTGCCCATCAGCGGCAGCAGCAGCCCCACTCCCAGGTCGAACCCCTCAAGGGCGAAATATCCGATCAGCAGCACGGCGAAGAGAACGAACCAGATCACTTCCATGTCGGCACTCCTCAGTAGCTCAGGGCGGGGGAGCGGGACTCACCGGCGGGGGCGGCGCCCAGGGCCAGGTCACGCGGCCCGCGCCGGATGATCTTGGCGATGAGCACGTAGTCGACGACCGCCAGCAGCCCCAGCACCCCCGCGAACCCGACGAGCGAGGCCGTGACCATGCCCGAGGTCAGCCCCGGGGACATCGCGTCGGCCACGGAGAGCTTCTCCCAGATCATCCACGGCTGCCGGCCGACCTCCCGCGCCAGCCAGCCCATGATCGCCAGGGCGAACGGCAGCGGCGTCATCACCATGAGCAGCGGATGCGTCCACCGCCACCGCGGCAGCACGCCGATCATCGGCAGCATCACGAACAGCACGACCAGCGCGAGCAGCTGCCCGAACTCGATCATGACCGCCAGCGGGAGCGCCGCGCCCACGTTGCCGTTGAACTTCCCCTCCTGGACCCCGGCGAACTGCGCGTACCCGAACCCGGTCGTCAGGAAGATCCCGATCGCCGCCGCGACCACGCCGGTCCGCAGCGACCTGGTGAAGAACTCCACGTGTTCGGTACGGCGGCGCAGCTGGTACGCGCTCGCCCCCACCAGCACCATGGCCCCCGTGAACAGCCCGGCCCCGATGACGTGCGGGAAGGAGAAGACCAGGCTCTTGTTCGTGAGCAGGGCGCCGAAGTCGACCAGCTCCAGGCGGTCGCCGCGGTCGACGGAGCCGACCGGGTTCTGCAGGAACGAGTTGGCGACCATGATGTAGAAGGCGCTCGCGTACGCCGTCAGCGTCACGAGCCAGATGCAGGCCAGGTGCAGCCCCTTGGGCAGCCGCCGCCAGCCGAAGATCCACAGGCCCAGGAACGTGGACTCCAGGAAGAAGGCCACCAGGGTCTCCATAGCCAGCGGCGCGCCGAACACGTCGCCGGCGTAGTGGGACAGGCCGCTCCAGGACAGGCCGAACTGGAACTCCATCACCAGCCCGGTCACGATGCCCAGCGCGTAGTTGACGACGTAGATCTGCCCCCAGAAGCGGGTCATGCCCTCGTGCAGCGGCTTGCCCGAGATCACCCAGCGCGTGTTCATGATCGCCACCAGGGGCGCCAGGCCCAGCGTGAGCACGACGAACAGGAAGTGGAGGCTTCCCGTCACGGCGAACTGCGTCCGTGCCAGTTCGAGTACATCCATCGCGAACTCCGTTGTTGTGTCTACCTACATATAGACAGCCTACATGTAGACTGCCTACATGAGAGCACTTCGCTGGAGGGCGCGGGGAATGCCGGGGCGGTGTCTAGGATCGGAATCATGAATCCGGACGCGCTGCGCGGGCACATGGACGCGCTCCTGCTCTCCGTGCTGGAGCGGGAGCCGCTGCACGGCTACGCCATCATCGAGGCGCTGCTGGAGCGCAGCGGCGGCGCGCTGAACGTGCCCACCGGCACCGTCTATCCGGCCCTGCGCCGGCTGGAGCGCATCGGCTACCTGTCCAGCGAGTGGGCCACGGTGGGCGGGCGCAAGCGGCGTACCTACCGGTTGACGGATTCGGGCAGGAAGCAGCTCGAAGGGGAGCGTTCGGCGTGGCAGGAGTTCGCCACCGTGATCGGCAGCGTGCTCCGCGCGGACGCCACGGCGGCCGGGGCGGGGGAGGTCAGCGGCGCGCGAAGGGCTGCCGGCTGATGCGCAGGCAGCGCGTCGCGCCGTAGAGCTGCAGCCCCCAGCAGGCGGACGTCACCGCGTTGGCCAGGACGGTGGGCAGGACGTCCAGCCGGCTCGCCCCGTTCGAGCCCAGGGTCAGCAGCATGCCCAGCGCCACGGTGACGGGCAGCATGGCCAGCACGAGCACGCCCAGCGACCTGGTCACCAGCCGGGGCCGGTGGATCCACCGGGCGCCCCGGCTCAGCGCGAACAGCGCGAGCCCGCCGTACAGCCCGACGCAGAGCTGCAGGATGTCGAGCAGCCGCGAGACGGGCCGGTACCAGAGCGGCGCGTGCTGCCAGGCATCGCTGTTGCCGGGATAGATGCGCCAGATCACCGACCACATCAGCGCGGTGATCGGCACGCTGATGAACAGCAGGAAGCCCAGCCGGCGCCCCGCCACGGCGGTCAGCTCGGACTGGTAGCCCGGGGCGATCTCCGTGACCTGCCCGAACTCCGCCACCGCGACCCGCTCCGCCTCCGCCCGGTCGAGCCCGTCGGCCTCCAGGGCGTCGGCGGTGTCGGTGAGGCTGTCGCGCGCCTCGACGACCAGATCGCGCTTCGGCCCGTGCGGGCCGGCCAGGGCGCGGTCGAGCTCTGCCACGTAGTCGTCGATGCGCATGGACTCCAGTCTACGGAGGACGATCTCGGGGTCCCATCGGGGAATTCCCCGATATTTCAGGGGTGGGGTTGATGTGTAGGAAAAAACCTACGTATAGTGTCCGACATGCTGATATCCCAAATCCTCACCATCACCGTGCCCGTCGCCGACCAGGAGCGGGCGCTGGCCTTCTACACCGGCGTCCTCGACTTCGAGGTGCGCACGGACAACCCGTTCCCGATGGGCCGCTGGCTGACCGTCGCCCCCAAGGGGGCCGCGACCACGCTGCTGCTGGCCTCCTGGTTCCCCGCCATGGCCCCGATCGGCGGCCTGGTGGTGGCCGCGCCCGACCTCGACGCCCTGGCCGCGCGGCTGCGCGAGCACGGCACCTCCTTCGAGGGGCCGAGCGATGAGCCGTGGGGGCGCCAGCTGCTGTTCCAGGATCCGTTCGGCAACGGGTTCGTGGTCAGCCAGGCATGACGGCCGACCACGTGTTCGCCGCGCTGGCCAGCCCGGCCAGGCGGGAGCTGCTGCGCCTGCTGCTCGACGAGGGCGCCCAGCCCGCCGGCCGGCTGGCCGAGCGGTTCGACATGAGCCGGCCCAGCGTGTCGGAGCACCTCAAGGTGCTCAGGGACGCCGGGCTGGTGGCCGAGACCCGCATGGGGCGGGAGCGGCACTACCGGCTGGAGGCGGCGCCGCTCATGGAGCTGCGCGACTGGCTCACCCCGTACGAACGGTTCTGGCGGGAGAAGCTGTCTGGCCTCACGGCCCTGCTCGACGAGATGGAGGACGACGACCATGCCCCGTGACCCGGCGGCCGAGGACCTGCGCGCGATCAGGGTGGACCAGTTCATCGCGCACCCGCCGAGGAAGGTGTGGCGGGCGCTGACCGAGCCCGAGCTGGTCGCCCGCTGGCTCATGCCCAACGACTTCAAGCCGGAGGTGGGGCACCGGTTCACGTTCACCACGGAGCCCAAGCCGCAGGTCGGCTTCGACGGGATCGTCTACTGCGAGGTGCTGGAGCTGGAGCCGGAGAAGCTGCTCAAGATCAGCTGGAGCGACCGCAAGCGGGTCGACTGGACGGTCACCTGGCGGCTGGAGCCAGAGGGCAGGGGCACCAGGCTGTTCCTCGACCACGAGGGCTTCGACCCGGACGACGAGCTGCAGCAGCTCTCCCGCCGGATCATGGGCGGCGGCTGGCGTTCGCGGCACTTCCGCGCCATCGCCGCCGTCGTGGAGGGGCTCGGCGGCTGAGGGCGGGAAAGTGGGCTGCGGCCTACGGGGTGGACGTCCACATCACGGTTGCCGTGGTGATCGCCAGCAGCAGCGCGAACCAGCCGGCCGCCCGGCCCATGCGCATGCCGTACCCGCACACGAGCCAGGAGACCGACAGCCACCAGCGGTGACCGGCCTGGCGCCGCATCTCCATGGCCGCGAACGCGAAGTCGGCCGAGGTGGCGCGGTCGCTGGGCTGCAGCCCGGCGTAGAGGTCGGCCAGCCGGTCGGGGGTGGCGCCGGGGTCGCCCGGCGCCGCCCAGCCGCGCAAGGTGTGCTCGTCGGCCAGCGCGCGCCGGCGGGAGAACCAGCGCAGCATCGGCCAGCGCAGGCTCACCCGCAGGGCACGCGGCGTGAACGCGAACGTGCAGTCCTTGACCCGCACCCCCGACGGATGGGCCAGACCGGCGAACCTGCACGCCGACAGGTCCAGCCCGTACAGCGCCAGCTCGGCGGCCTCCACCTGGCGCAGTGACGTCAGCACGGACCTGCCCCGCCCGGTCACGGTGGCGGGGCCGCGCAGCACCGCGCCCTCCAGGTCGGCCTGGGAGTCGGTCAGCCGCAGCGTCGTCGCGCCGGCCACCTCGACGCCGCGCAGGTCCACGCCGCACCGGGACACGGCCACGTCGAGGAGCCCGTCGGCGCGGGCCCTGGCCGCCGACAGCCTGCCGGTGGCCGAGAGGTACGCGTCGGCGGCGAAGTGCGCGGCCTCGAACCCGGCGTGCCCGCTGACCTTGCGGAAGGACAGGGTACGGCCGAAGCGCGCCCCTCTGAAGGCGGCCCCGTCGCCCAGCCTGGCTCCGTCGAAGGTGGCGTACCCGTCGAACCTGGCCCGCTCGCACGACAGCCCGTGACCGAAGACGGCCTGGCTGAACAGCGCGTCGCGGGACATCACGGCCCGGTCGAGCGAGACGTGCCCGCGCACGGTGACGCCGTGGAAGGACAGCTCGCGCGTGAACCTGGCGCCGGCCAGCGACACGTTGCCCTCGAAGCGGGCACCGAAGAACGAGGCCAGCCGGTCGAACCTGGCGCCGTCGAGCGAGACGTCGCCCGTGAACGTCACACCGGACAGCCGTACGTCGCCGGTGAACCTGACCCGGTCGAGCCGGGCCCTGCCGGGCCTGCCGCCGGTGGCGTCGAGCACCCGGGACAGCAGCTCGCCGCTCACTGTGGTGCCGCGCAGGTCGAGCAGGCGGCCGGGAGACATCTCGGCGAGAGCCTCAGGGAGTTGATCGGGTGCGAGGTGTGCGAGGCAGAAGCCGGTCGTCCGGCTGGCGATTCCGGTGCAGGCAGCCGAATACGCGCAGGTGACCCAGTCCATGAAGAGGTCATACCCGCCCGAGACGGCGTCAAGGTTCGATGTTTTTATGTTCTATCCACTTTTGCGGGGAAATATGCGTTCTAAACTCCTCGCACCTTCGCAAAGTGCCGGACATGCGCGCTTTATCCCAAGCCTCCCTGGCTGCACTGATTGTGGTGGCTCTCTCCGCCTCGCCTGCCGTGGCGGAGCCCCGCCCCCGGCCGGAACGCGGTGACGAACGTCACAACACCCCGCCAGGCCGGGCCTCGTTCGGTCGAGGGCCACCCGCTGTCCGCCGGTTTCATCCCGATCTTGTCCGACCGTCCTTGCGGTGTGGCAGAGTTCGGGCAGGCATGGACAGTGGAATGCCGGCGAAGGGGTAGAGGTTCATACCCATGGATAAGTTTCAGCGAGGGACGAGGAGCCACTTGTGGCGACCATCGAAGTAACAGAGCAGAACTTCAACGACATCGCCGACAAGGGGATCGTGCTGCTCGACTTCTGGGCGGAGTGGTGCCCGCCGTGCAAGAAGTTCGGTCCGATCTTCGAGCAGGCGTCGGGCAAGCACGAGGACATCACGTTCGGCAAGATCGACACCGACGCCGAGCAGGGGCTCGCGCAGGGCTTTGACATCACCTCGATCCCGACGCTCATGGCCATCCGCGACGGCATCGTGGTCTTCGCCCAGGCCGGCGCCATCCCGGCGCCCGCACTCGAGGACCTGATCAAGCAGGTGCGGGCGCTCGACATGGACGGCATCAGGGCCGAACTCGCCGAGGAAATGAAGCAGAACTGACCCTTCCCCGAGGGTCTCAGGGTTTGACGGCGACCCCGACGTACCCGAATGTGATCCCGTTCCCGGGCGCGTCGGGGTCGTCGGGCCGCCACCCGTTCGGGTACGTCAGCCCAGGCTCCTCCAGCTCGTAACCTTCGAAGAACCGCAGGATCTCCTCGCCGGTGCGCAGGCTCAGCGCGGCCGTGGCCCGCCGGTAGATCTCGATGGCCTGCGGGGTGGTGTCCGGCGTGGTGTCGATGGCGTGGCTGATCACCAACCTGCTGCCGGGCGCGCTCACCGCGCGCAGCTTGCCCACCATGTCGTACGCGACGTCGTCCGGGATGAAGTGCAGGATCGCCAGCATCAGGAACGCCACCGGACGATCGAAGTCGATCATGTCCCGCAGCTTGTCCAGCAGCGTGTCGGTCTCGCGCACGTCGGCCTGCAGGAAGAGCACGTCCTCGGTCCTGGCCAGCAGCGCCCTGCCGTGCACGCAGACCACGGGGTCGTTGTCCACGTAGACGACGCGCGCCTCAGGGGCGATCTCGTGCGTGTTCCCCTGGGTCGGCAGCCCGGCGCCGAGGTCCACGATCTGCCGCACGCCCGAATCGACCAGGTGCCGCACGGCGCGGCGCAGGAACGCCCTGTTCGCGCGGGCGCCCTCCTTGGTGTTGGGGAACGTCTGCAGGATTTGCTCGGCGGCTGCCCGGTCGGCCGCGAAGTTGTCCTTACCGTCGAGGAAGTAGTCGTACATACGCGCGACGTTGGGGACGTTAGGGTCCACCCCCTCGGGGGCACTGTCCACGATTTCTCCCGAAATTTCGGCCTTTTTGCGGGCGATCATATCTGCGAGCTCCCCGGTTTCCCCGGAATTCGGTTCTACTCTCTCGACCAGTGAGACGCACATCACTCACCTCCATCACGCCCCGCCCCGGCCCCCTCGCCCCCGGTAACCCCATCCGCCACACCGGCCCGCGGTCCGTGGCGGGCAGGGCGGGCACCGAGGCGGGGGCCGGAAAGCCGAAAGGGACGCGGCGCTCGGTGAGCGCCGCGTCCCCTCAGGTGCGAGTGAGGTCAGCCGCGGTAGAGCTCGGCCACGCGGAAGGCGAGGTCGAGGGACTGGCCGCGGTTGAGCCGCGGGTCGCAGGCCGTCTCGTAGCGGGTCGCGAGGTCGTCCTCGACGATCTCGTGCCCGCCGCCCACGCACTCCGTCACGTCGTCACCCGTGAACTCGATGTGGATCCCCCCGGGATGCGTCCCCAGGGACCGGTGCACCTCGAAGAAGCCCGCCACCTCGTCCAGCACGTCGTCGAGGCGGCGCGTCTTGTGCCCGCTGGGCGCCTCGAAGGTGTTGCCGTGCATCGGGTCGCAGATCCAGGCGACCCGCGCCCCCGTGGCAGTGACCTCCTTGACCAGGGCCGGCAGGTGCTCGCGGATCTTGGAGGCGCCCATGCGGGTGATGAACGTGAGCCGCCCCGCCTCGTTGCCCGGGTTGAGCTTCTCGATGAGCCCGAGGGCCTCGTCGGGCGAGGTGGTGGGCCCGAGCTTGACGCCGATCGGGTTGCGGATGCGGGAGAAGAAGTCGACGTGCGCCCCGTCGAGCTGGCGGGTGCGCTCGCCGATCCAGACCATGTGCGCCGACACGTCGTACGGCAGCCCCGTACGCGAGTCGATGCGCGTGAGCGCCCGGTCGTAGTCGAGGATGAGCGCCTCGTGCGAGGAGTAGAACTCCACGGTGTGGAACTCCTCGGGATCGGCCCCGCAGGCCCGCATGAACGCGAGCGCCTGGTCGATCTCCCTGGCCAGCTGCTCGTAGCGGCGCCCGGCGGGCGACTCGGCCACGAAGTCCTGGTTCCACGCGTGCACCTGGCGCAGGTCGGCGTAACCGCCCTTGGTGAAGGCGCGCGCGAGGTTGAGGGTCACGGCCGAGGAGTGGTACGCCTTGAGCAGCCGCCACGGGTCGGGCCGGCGGGACTCGGCGGTGAAGTCGAACCCGTTGACCATGTCGCCCCGGTAGGCGGGCAGCTCGATCCCGTCACGGGTCTCGCTGCCCTTGGAGCGCGGCTTGGCGAACTGGCCCGCGACCCGGCCGATCTTCACGACCGGAATCTTGCCCGCATAGGTCAGCACGATCGCCATCTGCAGCAGCGTCTTGAGCTTGTTGCGCACGTTGTCGGCGGTCGCGCCGGAGAAGGTCTCCGCGCAGTCGCCGCCCTGCAGGACGAATGCCTCACCGCGGGCGACGGCGGCCAGCTGCTCCTTGAGCTGGTCGCACTCGCCCGCGAAGACCAGTGGGGGCAGGCCGCCGAGCTCGGCGACGACCTTGTCGAGCTCGCCGCGGTCGGGCCAGTCAGGCTGCTGCGCCGCGGGGAGGGCTCGCCAGGAATCGAGATCCACGAGATTGCTGCTCACGAGATACGAGGGTAATCCACCGGCCGCGGCCCCACGGACCCCCTTGTCCACGTTGTGAGAATGCAGTTATACCCCTGTGGACTCCGAGGCGGTCAAACTTCCTTTACGGTCACGTGCTCGGGCCGCACCCCCAGGCCGATGAAACGCCGGGCCACCCGGTTGAGCAGGGGGATCCCGGTCATGTCGCGGGGCAGCCCGGACGGGTCGATCCTGCTGCGCAGCGCCCGCTTGACCACCAGATTCTGGAAAACCCGCTGGGCCGCCTGCGTGACCCGCGTGGGCGGCATCCGCCGCTTCTGCACCAGGCGCAGGGCCGACTCGGGGATCGGCGCGCCGGACCTGAGCGAGCCGGCCAGCAGGTTGGCGGTGGCGACCGCGTCCTGGACGGCCAGGTTGATCCCGACCCCGAACACCGGCGACATGGCGTGCGCGGCGTCCCCGATGCACAGGAACCCGGGCCGGTACCAGCGGTGCAGCCGGTTGATCACGACGGTGAGCACGCTGACGTCGTCGTAGCTCCCGATCTGCCCGACCCGGTCGGCCAGCCACGGCAGCAGCGACACGACGGGCTCGCGCAGCGCGTCGATCCCGGAACGCACCAGCTCGTCGAACCCGCCCTTGGGGATCACGTACGCGAGTTGCCAATAACTTTGCCTGTTGATGGACACCATCATGCGTCCGCTGGAGAGCCGCAGGAACGTGTCGTCGCGGTCGGACGGGTGCCTGGGCAGCCGGAACCACACCACGTCCATCGGCGCGCCGAGCTCCTCCGGCACGAGCCCTGCGCGCTCGCGCAGGGTCGAGTGGCGTCCGTCGGCGGCGACGGTCAGGTCGGCCCTGATCTCGTGCTCGCCCGACTCGTCCCGGTAGCGCAGCCCGCGCACGGCCTGGCCCTCGCGGATCAGGTCGTACGCCTCCGCGTTCATCAGCAGCCGGAAATGCGGGTAGCGGGCGGCGGCCGATGTGATGAGGTTCAGGAAATCCCATTGCGGTACGAACGCGATGTAGTCGTACTTGCCGGGCAGCCCGCGCAGGCTCGCCATCCTGACGTCCCCGCGGTCGGTGACCATGGTGATCCCGTACGCCTTCCAGTGGGGGATCTTCAGGAACTCCTCGGCCAGCCCCAGCTCGTCGAGCACCTGCAGCGTGGACGGATGGATCGTGTCGCCCCGGAAGTCGCGCAGGAAGTCACCGTGCTTCTCCAGCAGCGTGACCTCGACACCCGATCTGGCCAGCAGCAGGGCCAGCACCGCGCCGGCCGGTCCGCCGCCTGCAATGACACAGCTCATAATTCATCACCCGATGAGATTGTCTCACGCCATGAGAAAAGAGCAAGCCCCCACGGCCATCCGACATGCCCGAGCCGCCGAAGTACATGCGTGAGCCGCCTCTCACAAAGGGAGTGGATGATGACGGACGAACTCCACACCCTCTCGGGCGCCTACGCCGTGCACGCACTGCCGTACGCCGAGTGGGTGCTGTTCGAGGAGCACCTGCTGGCGTGCTCGGCCTGCTGGGTGGAGGTGCGCCGGCTGCGGGAGACGGCGGCCAGGCTCGCCGAGGCGGTGGCCGAGCCGCCGCCCGCGATGCTCCGGCAGCGCCTGCTCGCCGCCGCCCACGAGCTGCGCAGGCCCGTGCCGGACGACGCCCCGACGCTCAGGGTCCTGCGCGAGCCCGAGCGGCCCGCCGCGTTCACCACGAGGCCGGAGGAGCCCGTGGTGTCCGGGACCACGCCGGAGATCCCCGTGGCTCCCGAGAGCGGCCGGGTCGTGCCCCTCAGGCGCGGGCGGGCCAGGCTGACGGCGGGCCTGGCGGCGGTCGCCGCGGCGGCCGCGGTCGCGCTCGGCGCCGTCGCCCTCGACGCCCGCCGCGACGTGAGCGACCTGACCGCCAGGAACGACGAGCTGATCGCCGTGCTGGCCGCCCCCGACGCCGAGACGGTACGCCGGCCCGTCACCTCCGGCGGCACCGGCACGGTCGTGATCTCCCGCTCCAGGGGACGCATGATGTTCGCCTCGTCCGGCCTGTCCGAACTGCCCCGGTCCAAGGGATACGAGCTGTGGCTGATGGGCCCCGACGGCCCGCGCCCGGCCGGGATGCTCGACCGGGCCAGGGGCGACCTGACCACCCCGCTGCTGATCACGCCGGACCGGGCGGACGACCGCGTGGCGCTCACGGTCGAGCCGGCGGCCGGGTCCAGGAGACCGACGACCCAGCCGATCCTCCTGGCCGAGCTGCCGACGGCCTGACACGCAGTTAGGGACTTGGTCACACGCGTTTGATCGTAGATAGTGCAGGGCATGCGTATCTTCGCGGCCCTGGTGCTGGCCGCCGCACTGTTACCCGTGTTACCCATGCCCGCGGCGGCCGCCGAGGCGGGCGCGGCCAACGTGGTGCCCGTGCAGGTCACCGGCTCCCCGGCCAGGCGATTCAACCTGATCATCATGGGAGACGGCTACACGGAGCCGGAGCTGGCCAGGTTCCGGGCCGACGTGGACCGGCACCTCAACGTGATGTGGTCGATCGAGCCGTTCAAGACATATCGGAACTACATCAACGTCTACCGCGTCGACATCGTCTCCGGAGAGTCCGGCATCAGCTGCGACCCGGGGCTCGACTCGCCGAAGAAGACCACCCCGCTCAGCATGGGATTCTGGGGCCGCTGCAACCCCGGCAGCGTCCAGCGGCTGATCACCATGGACAACACCGCCGCCACCCGCTACGCCGACCTGGTCACCGGCACCTCCTCCGGCAACAGGCAGATCCTCGCGCTCGGCAACAGCGGCACGTACGGCGGCGCGGGCGGCTCGTACGCCACCGCCTCGGGCAGCAACAGCATGTCCGCCCTGATCAGCCCGCACGAGCTGGGCCACTCCCTGGGCGGCCTGCAGGACGAGTACGACTACTACCAGCGCGGCGTCCCCGGCGGCGCCTACACCGGCCCCGAGCCGTCCAGCGCCCACCACTCGCTGCTGACCGAGCAGCAGCTGAAGGACCAGCAGAAGAAATGGTGGCGCTGGCTGGGCGAGCCCAGCGAGTCGGGCGGCCCCATCGGCCGCTACGAGGGCGGCCTGTACTACACGAGCGGCGTCTGGCGCCCCAGCCGGCACTCGATGATGAAGACCCTCGGCTACTACTACGACCAGGTCAGCCGCGAGGTCATGGTCCAGCGCATTACCGCCAAGACCATGGTCATCCAGGACGCCGCGCCCAACCAGCAGCCCGTCGGCGCCGACCGGGTGCTGTGGGTCGAGCCGATGCGCCCCGTCGGCCACTCGCTGACGACCACCTGGAACGTGGACGGCAAGGACCTCGCGAGCCACGAGGACGTCCTGGACCTGCGCACGCTCGGCCTCACCCCGGGAACGCACACCGTCACGGCCACCGTCTCGGACCCGACCGAGTTCGTCAGGGACCCGGCGATCAGGGCGGCCGTCACCAAGTCCCGCGCCTGGACGGTGGACACGTCGCTGACCACCCCGCCGGACGGCGTCGAGGCCGCGTTCGTCTCCTCCACGCCCACCGAGCGGCCGCTGGGCCGCGCCGACGTCGTCTACGTGGAGACCACCCACCCGGCCACGGCCGCACCCCAGGTGACGTGGACCGTGGACGGCCGCCCGGCGGCCACCGGCACCGAGCTCGACCTGGGCAGGCTGGACCTGAAGCCGGGCCCGCACACCCTCACCGCGGCCATCGGGGGCCAGACCCTCAACTGGCAGATCGACGCGAACCAGCCCGTCACCCGCTACGAGCTGTCCGAACCGCTCGCCGCGTCCGGCGACGCCTACGTCTACAACGGCCCCTTCTCCATGCGGCTGACGGGTGAGGACGACCGCGCAGGTTACGTGGTCTCGGAGTCCAGGGTGGACGGCGACGGCTGGTTCAACTACTTCGGCTGGCCGACCTCCTCGGAGCTGCCGTGGACGTTCAGCGAGGACGGCACGGTCATCGACTCCCTCGTGTACGGGAAGCTGCCGCGCGGCCGGCACACGATCGAGTACCGCTCGATCGACGCCGCGGGCAACCAGGGCACGCCGAAGAGCTTCACCGTCACCACGATCGCCCCGCCGCCCGCCTGCACCCGCACGGTCACCGGCGCGTACCAGGGCCCCCTCCTCGTCGCCGACGGCGTCACCTGCCTCGACGGCGCCCAGGTCAGCGGGCCCATCACGGTGAAGCCCGGGGCCTCGCTGGTGATCAAGGGCGGCCGGATCGCCGGCACGGTCACCGCCGCGCAGCCGGCCGCCGTGCACGTGCTCAAGGCGTCCCTCACCGGCGCGCTCAACGTCAGCGGCGCCAAGGCGCTGACCATCGTGGGCGCCGACCTGCGCGGCGCCGTCCTGCTGACCGGCAACACGGCGCCGATCCTGTCGGGCACCACGATCAGCGGCGCGCTGGTGTGCACCGGCGACAAACCCGTCGATCTCGGCGTGCCCAACAAGGGCGTGAGGGCGTGCGTCCGGCTAGCCGAGGCCTCCAGAGGAGGGGCCTACGAGGCGGTCGAGCACCGCGGTAAGTGAGCCGAACGAGGCGTCGCGGAGCCTGGCGTACTCGTCCTCCGGGTATTGCCGGGGTCCGTTCTCCACCAGCAGGATCAGGTAGAGGTAGGCGCGGTAGAGGTCGATCCGGGTGCGCGCCGCCGGGGTGAGCTCAAGCGGCGTCACCTCGCGGTAGCCCGCCAGCAGCGGGTCGTCCTCCGTCAGCTCGCCGAAGATCGTCGGCGTGACGAACTCGGCGAGCGGGTCGCCCCAGAAGGCGCGTTCGTGGTCGATGATGGCCTGGATCCGGGGCGGGCCGCTGAGGTCGAGGAAGACGTTGCCCTGCCAGATGTCGAAGTGCACGAGCCGCGGCGTCGTCACCTCGTCCAGCACCGGCGAGGCCGCCTCGATCACCGCCATGATCTCCGCGGGGGTGCGCGGCAGCCGCGTCGGGTAGCGCTCGGTGTCGCCGAGCAGCGCCCCCACCATCGCCAGGAACGCCTGACGCCAGGTGGCGCCGACGATCCCGGCGTGGGGGTAGCCGAAGACCTCGCCGCGCACCGCGTTGAACCTGGCCAGATGGCGGCCGAGCTCCCGCCGCAGCGCCTCCTCGCCCTCGGGCTTGACGTCGTTCCACGAGACCCCGTCGAGCGCGCCGAGCAGGAGGTAGTCGCCGCCCAGCACCGGGTCGTCGAACTCGGCGCGCAGCAGCGTCGCCACCGGCACCCCCGCCTGGGCCACCAGTTCGTACGCGTCGGCCTCCATGCGCAGCAGGTTGCGCTCGTAGCTGAGCTGGTCGAGGTCGGGCGGCGGGGACAGCTTGAGCACCACCTCGCGCCCGTCCTCCAGTTTCAGCCGCCAGACGGCGTTGGCGTAGCCGTCGGTCAGCTCGGTGACGGCCACGACCCCCGTGCCCAGCGCCCGGCGGGCCAGGGCGTCGAGCTCGGGCTCGGTTAAGCGGCGCTTTGTTCTACTGTCCACGGGGGCCTTTCAGGCTGACTGCCGGCGTACGAGGTGGGTGTCGAGGATCACGACGGGCTGGCGCAGCTCCTCGCCGTTGATGCGGGCCACCAGCAGCTGCGCCATCTGCCGGCCCATCTGCTCGGTCGGCTGGTGGACGGTGGTCAGCGGCGGGTCGGCGTGCAGCGCGGCCTTGGAGTCGTCGAACCCGATCACCGCCACGTCCTCCGGGATCGCCCGCCCCGCGGCCTTGAGCACGCGCATCGCGCCCAGGGCCATCGGGTCGGACGCGGCGAAGACCGCGTCGAGATCGGGGTGGCCGGCCAGCAGCTCGGTCATCGCCGCCGAGCCGCTCTCCTCCGAGAAGTCGCCGTAGACCACCAGCTCCGGCAGCCCGGCGGGCAACAGCGCGTCGCGATAGCCGGCCAGACGGTCGACGCCCACGCCCATGTCCTGGTGACCGGCGATGGTGGCGATGCGGGTGCGGCCGAGGCCCAGCAGGTGTTTGACCGCCTGCCGGGCACCGGCCCTGTTGTCCATGTCGACGTAGCTGTAGGGGTCGAGCCCGACGGGCCGGCCGCCGAGCACGGTCGGCACGCCCATCTCCTCGAGCCGCCCCGGCAGCGGGTCGGCGCCGTGCAGCGACAGCAGCAGCACGCCGTCGACGTGCTGCCCGGTCAGGTAGTGCTCCAGCCGGTCGTATTCCTCTTCGGTGCGGGCCATCGCCAGGATGAGCTGCAGCCCGGTCTCCGACAGCGCCGAGCCGATGCCGCGGATGGTGCCCGCGAAGAACGGGTCGTCGAACACCCGCAGCTGCGACTCGGACACCACCAGGGCCACCGCGTCCGTGCGGCGCGTCACCAGGGCGCGCGCCGCACGGTTGGGCACGTAGCCCAGCTCGCGGATGGCCAGCTCCACGGCCTCGCGGGCCCTGGCGCTGACGTTCGGCGAGCCATTGATGACTCTCGACACCGTGCCCCGGCCCACACCGGCCCGAGCTGCGACTGCCTCAAGAGTCGGTCGGTTCATGGCGCCTATTCTGCCGGATGATCTCCGAGTACCAGAGCGCGCTGTCCTTGACCAGCCGCTCCTGGGTCTCGAAGTCCACACGTACCAGGCCGAACCGCTTGCCGTAACCCCAGGCCCACTCGAAGTTGTCCATCAGTGACCAGGCGAAATACCCCTCCAGGGGCACGCCGGCCTCGATGGCCTCCTTGCAGGCGCCGAGGTGCGCCTCCACGTACGCCTGCCGCTCCCGGTCGTGGATCCGGCCGTCCTCGAGCACGTCCTCGAAGGCGGCGCCGTTCTCGGAGACCACCATGGGGATCGGCGGGTACTCCCGCGCGACCCGCGTGAGCACCTCGACCAGGCCGCCCTCGTCGATCTCCCAGCCCATCGCGGTGGTCGGGTGGCCGCCGCTGACGAACGACACGTGCTCGCTGCCCACCCACGGAGAAGCCGTGTCCGTGGGGGCCGCCGCCGCCGACTGCCTGCCGCCTGGTGCTCCCGAGACCGTGAAGCGGCTGTAGTAGTTGACGAGCAGCACGTCGATGGGGGCGCCGATGGTCTTCATGTCGCCGGGCTCGATGAAGTCGATCTCGAGGGGCAGGTCGGCCAGCACGTCCTCCGGATAGCGGCCGGTCAGCATCGCGTCCAGGAAGAACCTGTTCTGCAGGCCGTCGATGCGCCGCGCCGCCTCCAGGTCCTCCGCGCTGTCGGTGGCGGGGGTGACCGCGTACAGGTTCACGCAGCCGCCGACCCGCCGGGCGTTCATCGCCTGGACGGACAGCCCGTGCGCCAGGTTGAGGTGATGCGCGCCCCTGATCGCGTTCTGCGGCTCACGCCTGCCGGGGGCGTGCTCGCCCGAGGCATAGCCGAGGAACGCGGCGCACCATGGCTCGTTGACGGTGCTGAAGGTGTGGATGTAGTCCTTCAGCTCGTCGTGCACGGCCGCGGCGTAGTCGGCGAACCGGTAGGCCGTGTCGCGGTTGGGCCAGCCGCCCTTGTCCTCCAGCTCCTGGGGCAGGTCCCAGTGGTAGAGGGTGAGCCAGGGGTCGATGCCGTGCCGGCGGAGCTCGTCGGCGAGCCGCCGGTAGAAGTCCAGGCCCTTCTGGTTGATCGGGCCGGAGCCGGCGGGCTGGATGCGGGGCCAGGAGACCGAGAAGCGGTAGGCCGACAGGCCCAGCTCCGCCATGATCCTGACGTCTTCCCGGTACCGGTGGTAGTGGTCGATGGCCACGTCCGCGTTGTGGCCGTTGAGAATCCGACCGGGCGTCCTGGTGAAGGTGTCCCAGATGGAGACGCCGCGCCCGTCCTCGTCGACCGCGCCCTCGATCTGGTACGCCGAGGTCGCCGAGCCCCACGCGAAGCCCGCAGGGAAGCGCAGCCCGGCACGCGTCTGTTCCTCTTGTGTCGTCACGCCTTGACCGCACCTTCCATGAGGCCGCCCACGATCTGGCGGCCGAAAGCGACGAATACTGCGATGAGCGGAATGATGGACAGAGCCGTTCCCGCGAAGATCAACGTGTAGTTCGTGGAGAACCTGGCGTTGAGCGACGTGATCGCGATCTGCACGGTCGGGTTGTCCGGGGTCAGCACGATCAGCGGCCACATGAAGTCGTTCCACATGAGCATGAACGTGTTGATGCCGAGCACCGCCATGCCGGGGCGCACGGCGGGCAGGACGACGTTCCACCAGATCCGCAGCGTGGCGGCGCCGTCGACCCGGGCGGCCTCGACCAGCTCCATCGGCACGGCCTGGCGGGTGTACTGCGTCATCAGGAACACGCCGAACCCGTTGAGCAGGTACGGCAGGATGACGGCCTTGAGCGTGCCGGTCCACTCCAGGCTCACCATGAGCCGGTAGAGGGGCACCACGCCCATCTGCTGCAACGGCACCGCCATCGTCAGCAGCACGAGCACCAGCAGCAGGTTCCTGCCCTTGAAGCTCAGGTTCGCGAACGCGAAGCCGGCCAGCGTGGAGATGATCACCACGGAGATGGTGACGATGCTCGACACGATGAACGAGTTCGTCAGGCCCAGCAGGAACTTGGCGTCCTCGTTGTTGAGCACCGCGACGATGTTGTCGCCCAGGTTCCCGCCCGGCAGGAACGGGGGCGGCACCGTCACCGCGTCGGCGTTCGTACGGGAGGCGATGACGAGCATCCAGTACAGCGGGAACGCCGACAGCAGGACGGCCAGGGCCAGCATGAGCCTGGTGGCGAGGGTGGGGGAGAAGTTGTTCATTTCGTGCCCCCGATCCGGCGCACGAACAGGAAGTTGATCGCCGCTCCTATGAGGATGAGCAGGAACAGCAGCCACGCGGCCGCCGCGGCGTAGCCGTAGTCGAACTCGCGGAAGCCCTGCTTGACGATGAACATGGCCACCGTCTGGAACTGTCCCTGCGAGCCGCCGTCGACGTTGCCGTTGTAGAACGTGGTCGGCTCGGAGAACAGCGTCAGGCCGCCGATCGTGGAGTTGAGCACCACGAAGATCATCGTCGGGCGCAGCATCGGCAGCGTGATCTGCCAGAACTGCCTGCGCCGCGACGCGCCGTCGATCGCGGCGGCCTCGTAGAGGTCCCGGGGGATCGTCTGCATGCCGGCCAGGAAGATGATCGCGTTGTAGCCGGTCCAGCGCCAGTCGACCATGGTGGCGATGGCGATCCACGACGGGATGCGCTCGGCCCGCCAGTTCGTGTTGTCCACGCCGAACGCGCTCAGGACCCAGTTGACCAGGCCCCAGTCGCGGGCGTAGAGCTGCGTGAACACCACCGCGACCGCGACCACCGACGTGACCAGCGGCAGCAGCACGCTCATGCGGATGGCCAGGCGCAGCTTCAGGCGCTTGTTCAGCGCGTTGGCCAGGAGCAGCGCGAGGATCATCTGGGGGACGGTGGCGATGACGAACATGGCCACCGTGTTGACCACGGCGTTCCAGAAGTCCTCGTCCCCGAGCAGGGCGGTGTAGTTGCCCAGCCCGGTCCACTCCACGGTCCCGGCCAGGTCGTAGTCGTAGAGCGAGTAGTACAGGGTGAAGGCCAACGGGAACAGCCCGAAGGCGGCGAACAGCAGGAAATACGGGGACACCAGGGCGTACGGCATGGCCTTGACGTCGAATCGCGAACGCCAGCGCTGGCCGGGCGGGCGGGCGCGGTGATGGTTGTTCCGCGCCGCCCGCGGAAGGGTGTCGATGCTCATAGCGGAACCTTTCGGCAGCTTGTCGACGGCAACACGCCCGGCCCGCTGCTCGCGGGCCGGGCGGGGAGACTAGCCCGCGGCCTTCACCGCGTCGTCGACCAGCTGCTGCCAGGCCTTGTCGTACGGGACGGAGCCGTCGTCCATGCCCTGGATGACGGACTCGATGGCGTTCTTGACCTGGGCGTGCTTCACGCCGAGGAAGACCGGCTGCAGGCTCGACGCGGACTTGGCGAAGATGTCACCGATGGGGGCGTCGTTGAAGAACTCGTTCTTCGCGCCCTGCACGGCCGGGTCCTGCTGGGCCTTGGTGTTGCTCGGCATGTTGCCGAAGTCGGTGAAGATGCTCGCCTCGGTCTGCGCGTTGGTCAGGTAGTCGGCGACCATCGCGGCTTCCTTCGGGTGCTTCGACTGCTTGGGCACGGCCAGCCACGAGCCGCCCCAGTTGCCGCCGCCGCCCGGCACGCCGGCCACGTCCCACTTGCCCTTGCCGCCGTCGCCGGCGTTGCCGCTGACCACGCCCAGCATCCAGGACGGGCAGCCGACCGTGGCGAACGCGCCCTTCTGGGTGCCCGCCGCCCACTCGTCGGTGAAGTTGCGCAGCTTGGCGGTCAGCCCCTGCTGGCTCATCTTCGTGGCGAAGTCGAAGCCCGCCTTCACCGCCGGGTTCTTGTCGACGATGAGGTTGTTGTCCTTGTCGAAGTACGTCACGTTGCCGTTCTTGGCCGCCTCCTGGTAGAGGACGACCTGGTAGAGCGTGTTCGTGCCGTCGGCGAACTTGGTGCCCTTGACCTTCGACTGGAACGTCTTGGCGACGTTCATGAACTCGTCCCAGGTCGGCCAGAGAGCGCTCACCTTGTCCCGCTCGGTCGGCAGGCCGGCCTTCTTGAACAGGTCCGTGCGGTAGCAGATGCTCATGCCGCCGATGTCGGTGCCCAGGCCGAACAACTGGCCGCTGGCCGTGACTCCGTTCTCCCACTTCCACGCCGGGAAGTCCGCCTTGCGGGACTCCAGGCCGTACTCCTTGAGGTCGGCCCACCATTCGGGGTGCGCCTTGGCCAGGCCCATGCCGCCCTCGTCGATGCCGACCACGTCGCCCGCGCCGTTGCCGGCCTGTAGCCACTGGATCATCTGCGGCCAGTACTGCTGCTCGAACTGGTCGGTCAGGTGCTCTTCCTTGATCTGGATGTCCTTGTGCTCGGCGTTCCACTTCGTGATGGCGTTCTTGTAGCCGAAGTTGGTGCCGCCGCCGAAAGTCTGAACACGGATGGTGACCGGCTCGGCCGCCGCCGAGGAGGCGGGAGCGCTGCTGGACCCCGTACCGGTGCCGCCGCCGGAACTGCAGGACGCGACGGCCAGCGCCGCCGCGGCCAGGGCAGAGGCCGCGGCCAGACCGCCGCGACGCTTGCTGATCATCATGGTGGACCCCTTCTCGGGTGAATGTTGGGGGAGTGCACCGCGGCACGCGCTCCGCCGCGGTGGGAGTCTTTGGGAGCGCTCCCACAAAGGGTGCACTTGCGTGGTCTGCACGTCAATCCACCGAAACGCAACCGTTACCAATGGGGCGGTTTGTCACCGTGGAACGGGATTTTTCGCGTTATACCTCGCAAAGGACGTCTTGGGAGCGCTCCCACCTCAAGAGGCATCTTTTGTGTCGCATCAAGGGCATGTCACCCGCACCCACCACGCTTTCTCCCGGTCACACCACCAGTGAGAAGCCCGTTCGGAAGCGGCGGGGCCTCCGGCGGTTCGGGGGGGCGAACACCGCGACTCTCCGCAACGGGCGCCGCCGCGCACGATGGCCCTTCGGCCGCGCCGCCTTCCGGGGGGCTCGCCCCCCGGAAGGCCCTCTGCGCTTGAGCTGCCTAGTTCGGGCGGAGCTGCTCGTCGGTGTCGCTGAACAGGTCCCGGAGGGTGTGGGCGGTTGCCGCCCGGGTGACCCAGGTCTCGAGTTGGGTGAGATCGGTGGTGGCGGTGATCTGTGCCCGTGTGTCGTCTGGGACGTCAAGGCCGCGGTTGGTCAGCAGCAGGAGGACTATCCGGGCCGCCTCCTCGGCCTTGCCTTCAGCCTTGCCCTCGGCCATGCCTTCGGCTTTGCCCTCGGCCTTGCCCTCGACTTTGCCCTCCGCTATGCCTTTGGTGCGGCCTTCTTCGAGGCCGCGGCCGAAGTGCTGGCGGGCGAAGGGGCTGAAGACGGGCCAGTGCGTGGTCGTCATGATCTCCTCAAGAGGGCGTCGCGCATCCGGCGTGGCATGCGTGGGAAGGCGTGACGGCCAACGGCATGGGACTCATTGTCACACGCCGAACGCGATACGTGTCGGGAATGCATTTCGTGGGTGGGCGCCTGGTGGTCACCTCGTCCTGACGCTGTCCTGCCGACGCCGGGGCGACCTGTAGATCGTCTCTTGCTGATCCGTCCCGTTTTCGCGGGCAGGGTCCTGTGGCGGCCTGCATCCCGGGGGCTCCCCTGAGTGAGGGTGGTGGGGCTTGTTGCCCTATGGGTGGCAGGTGGTGGCGCGTTCCTGGAGGAGGGCGCGTTCGCGGGTGTTGCGGGTCATTTGTGCTGCCCGCTCGAACTCGGCGCGGGCCTCATCGCGGCGGCCCAGCTTGAAGAGCAGGTCTCCTCGTACGCTCGGCAGCAGGTGGTAGTCCTTGAGGGATGGCTCGTCGACGATCTGGTCCAGGAGTTGGAGGCCGACGGCGGGGCCGTAGGCCATGGAGAGGGCGACGGCCCGGTTGAGTTCGACGATGGGGGAGCGGGACAGCTTGGCGAGCGCTTCGTACAGGCTCGCTATGCGTACCCAGTCGGTGTCCTCCGGGTTGAGGGCTCGCGCGTGGCAGGCGGCGATGGCGGCCTGGAGGGTGTACGGGCCGAGTTCGCCGTCCCTCAGCTTCTCGGCCTGGTCCAGGGCGGTGAGGCCGCGGTGGATGAGGAGCCGGTCCCAGCGGGCGCGGTTCTGGTCGAGGAGGAGGATCGGCTCGCCCGACGGGCCCACGCGGGCCGCCGATCGGGAGGCCTGGATCTCCATGAGGGAGACCAGGCCGTGGACCTCCGGCTCCTTGGGCATCAGGCCCGCCAGGACCCGGCCCAGCCGGAGGGCGTCCTCGCACAGGGCCGGACGCATCCAGTCGTCGCCGGCCGTCGCCGAATAGCCCTCGTTGAAAATCAGGTAGATGACCTCCAGGACCGATTCGAGGCGCACCGACAGCTCGGTGGCCTGGGGGACCTCGAAAGGGATCTTCTTGTCGGCCAGGGTTCGCTTGGCGCGGACGATCCGCTGCGCGACCGTGGACTCCGGGACCAGGAACGCGCGGGCGATCTCGTCGGTGGTCAGGCCGCCGAGCACGCGGAGCGTGAGGGCCACCCGCGCCTCCATGGAGAGCGCTGGGTGGCAGGCCGTGAACACCAGCCGCAGCAGGTCGTCCTCGATCTCGTCCACCTCGGGCGGGTCCTCCTCGGCGTCGAGCCGGTGCCCGAGCTCGATGAGGTTCCGTTCGAGGCGTTCGTTTCTGCGGATCAGGTCGATGGCGCGGCGCTTCGACACGGTCATCAGCCAGGCGCCGGGGTTGCGGGGCACGCCGGACTCCGGCCACTGCTCCAGGGCGGCCACCAGCGCGTCCTGGGCCAGCTCCTCGGCCAGGCCGACGTCGCGCACCAGCCGGGCGAGCCCGGCGATGAGCCGGGCCGCCTCGATCCGCCACACCGCCTCGATGGCCCCGATGGCCCCGATGGCCCGGTGGGTCTCAGTCCTGCTGCGAGGGCGAGTAGGTGTGGGGGGTTGGGGTTGAGGCTGGGGCTGGGTGCTGTCCTGGGAGTCGGCTGGAGCCTGGGCGGGGGTGCGGGATTGGGCTCGGACCTGGTCGCCGGTGTCGGAAGCCGTCACCGGCCCATGAGAGCAGCATCATGCCGCCGATGGCAAGCCGCGGTCCTCTCGGCTCGGCTGCTCCACTCGGAAGCTCGGCTCGGTTGCTCGGCTCGCTGTGTCGACCTGGGCGATCGATGGCTGGTGGTTTGGCCGCTCGGGTTAGTGCTCTGCCCACTGCCCGGTTGCGTCGTGCGATGTGCGCCGGTCGGGTACGGGGGAGGGCGGTGGTAAGGGCGAAGCCAGGAGTGGGGGTGGGACTGGTGAGGAGGTGAGCGGGAAGGTGCGTGCCTGGCGTCGCGGGCAGGCGGGCCCCGGGTGGGTCAGGTGTTGGGGGTGGTGTCGGCGCCGAGGCGGTCGCGTAGTGCGTGTTCGCGTTCCCGCTCGTCCGCCGGCAGCGAGTCGTCCGGTACGTCCGAAGCGTCGAACACCCGCCAGACGTCCAGCCCGATCCCCTCGTGCCCCGGCGGGACCGGTACGCGCAGTGCCCACTCGATCGCCTCCTCCCGGGACTTCACCTGGATCAGCCAGAAGCCGGCGATGAGCTCCTTGGCCTCCGCGAAGGGGCCGTCGATCACGGTCGCCTTGCCGCCGGTGTAGGCGATCTGGGCGCCCTGCGAGCTCGGGTAGAGCCCTTCGGCCGCCAGCAGCACGCCTGCCTTGGTCAGCGCCTCGTTGTAGGCGTGCATGTTGTCCACGAGCTCCTGGCTGGGCAGCGCCCCGGCCTCGGTCTCCGCGTTGGCCTTGCCGACGATCATGAACTTCATGGGTGGTGTCTCTCTTTCGTCTCGTTCGGGCTCTCGTCGAACGCGTCGAACGGCGATGGGCGGGATCGACACGTCCGCCGGAAATTCAACTCGGCCAGTTCGGAATCTACATTGTAAAGGCGCCCAGCTGGTCGAGGAAGGCTCGCGCCGTCGGGGCACAATCATCCGCCGATGGGACGGCCAGGGCCAGTGAGCGGGTCATCTTCGGCTCCAGGGGGCGGGTGACGACGGTGCCCAGGTCGGCGGGGAGGCCGAGGGCGGGGACGATGCTGACGCCGAGCCCCGCTGCCACCATCTCCAGGATGGCGGATGGGCCGCCGGCCTCGAAGGCGATGTCCAGCTGTACCTGGGCCGTCAGTGCCGCGCCCATGATCAGGGGGCGGCAGCCGGCGGTGGTCAGGATGAACGGCCGGCCCGCCAGGTCGGCGAGGGTGATGGCCGGGCGGGCGGTCAGGGGGTGGTCGGCGGGCAGCACGGCGACCATGTCGTGGGTGCTCAGGTGGACGGTGTGCAGGCCGGGGGCGGGGAGGGTGACGACGCCGACCTCGGCGGCGCCGCGGTGCAGCCATTCGCGGATGTCGTCGTCCACGCCCTCGAAGAGGCGTACGCGGACCTGCGGGTAGCGGTCGGTGAACGCGCGCAGCAGCTTGGCGACGAGCGTGCCGGTGGCGCTGGGGAGGCTGGCCAGGCGGAGTTCGCCGGTGATCTGGCCGTTGGCGGCGGCGACGTCGGCGCGGATGAGGTCGAGGTGGCGCAGGGCCTCGCGGGCGCGGGCCACGGCTCGCCGGCCGGCCTCGGTGAGGGCGATGCCGTCGCGGTGGCGGACGAACAGGGTGGCGCCGAGCTCGCGTTCGAGGGCGGCGACGGCGCGGCTGACCGCGGGCTGGGACATGCCGGTGTGGTCGGCGGCGGTGGTGAAGCCGCCGTGTTCGGCGACCGCGACCAGCACTCTGAGCTGCGCCAATGTCATACCGGCATACCTTAATTGGTATTTGACCAAGGGGCTTCCAGAACCCGATGGTTATGTCCATGGTCGAGCGAATGACGGTTGACGTCGATGGCCTTGTGGCCAGTTATCTGACGGCGGGCGAGCGGGGCCCGGTGGTGTTGCTGTTGCACGGGACGTACTGGAGCCGGGTCTGGGCGCCGGTGATCGACGGGCTGGCGGCGGCGGGGCTGCGCCCGGTGGCGGTGGATCTGCCGGGGCTGGGCCGTTCTGGCGGGGAGCTGACGGCGGAGACGGCGGCGGTTCCGGCGCTGGCGGCGTGGGTGCGCCGGTTCGCGGCGGCGGTGGGGGCGGGGGAGCCGCTGTCGGTGGCGGGGCACGACATCGGCGGCGCGGTCGCCCAGCACCTGCTGGTCGAGGGGGAGGTGCGGCGGCTGGCGCTGGTCAACTCGGTCACGTACGACTCCTGGCCGGTGCCCGGTGTGGCCCGTTACCGGGATCCGGCCGTGGTGGCGGCGACGACCGTGGAGGAGCTGCTGGACGCCCGCCGCAAGGCCGTCACAGTCGCGCTGGGCCGGCCCGCGGGCGAGGCGGAGCTGGCGGACTACCTGGATCCGTGGAACGACCCGCGGGTGGGCCGGTCGTGGATGGCGCTGGCGGGGGCGGCCGACGGCCGTTACACGCTGGACCTGATGCCCGCGCTCAAGGCGGATGAGACGCCGAAGCTGCTGGTGTGGGGGGAGGACGACACGTTCCAGGAGGTCCGGCACGCCGAGCGATTCGCCGCGGAGGTGCCGAACACGACGCTGGTGCGGGTCCCGGGGGCGGGGCACATCCCGATGGAGAACGATCCGGCAGGGGTGGCGCGGGCGCTGGCGGAGTTTTTCCTCAGCTGAGGCTAGTGAGTCCTGCGGGACATGAGGGTGACGGCGACGAGCAGGGCCAGGGCGGCCGCCAGCGCGGGTGCGGGGCCGGTGGTGAGGAGGAGGACGGCGCCGGCCAGCGCGCCGAGGAACATCGCCGCCACGGAGGCGGCCCGGCGCAGGGCGGCCCGTCCCGGCGTGTCGGTGGCCAGGCCCGTGAGGGTCGTGGTGAGGACGTTGGTGACCAGGTCGGGTACGCCGAGCGCGCGCACGGAGGCGTTCTGCAGGCCCATGCCGTAGCCGAGCAGCGTGATGAGGGCCGCCTGCGGCCCGGTGGCGATGGGGGCCGCCTGCGGCCCGGCGGTGTGGGGTCCGGCGACGAGGGCGACGACGAGGGCGGCGGCGACGAGGAGCGCGTGCACGGCGGTGGCGGCGGCGAAGGCGCGTCGCGGGTTCGTGGCCCGCTTGATCACCCGGCCGGCGCTCCAGGCGCCGGCTCCGAAGGCGGCCAGGGCCACCGGCGAGGCCCATTTGGACATTTGCGGGTCCCCTGCCAGGGCGAAGCCGAGGAAGACGATGTTGCCGGTCATGTTGGCGACGAAGACGCGGCCCAGGCCGAGGAAGCTGACGGCGTCCACGAGGCCGGTGACGAGGGCCAGGAGGATCAGCAGGGCGGGCAGGACGCCGTGCGGGTTGGCGCCGCTCGGGAAGAGCCCGTCGGCGATCCACCGCAGCCCGCCCCTCCTCACGGGCCCCTCCACGTGTGCGGTGGCATGGTGGGCGGCTCCTCGGTGCGGTCGTGGACGGCTTGCCTCGGGTCCTCCCCGGTGGCGGGCCGCCGCACGCACGCACGGGGGACGAACGCGACGAACGCGACGAGCGCGCGTCCCGTGAACGGGACGCGCGCTCGTTCGGCGCTGTGGGGGAGTCCGGTCAGCCGCGGTACTGCGGGTAGCCGTAGCCGACGACCTGGGACTTGGGCCGCACGCGCTCCTCGACCTTGCCGCGGCCGGTGTTGCCCTCGACGGTCGTGATGGTGCCGTCGCCGTTGTCCTTCTCGACGAACCCGACGTGGTTGATGTCCTTGAGGTTCTTGCTGCCGCTCCACGAGAAGAACACGACGGCGCCGGGCTTGGGCTCGGTGCCGAAGCGCTGGTTGGCCTGGAACCACTTGGCGTGGGCGACGGTCCAGGCGTCCCAGCCGATCTGCGTGCGGGCGCCGGTCTGGTCGCCGACCCAGGAGACGAACATCGCGCACCAGGCGGCGTTCAGGTACTCGGCGCGGGTGCCGCCGTCACGGGCGATGGTCTCCGCGGCCCGCTGCGAGCCGGCGTACCACTGCTGGAACTTGGTGCCGCCGCCGGCCGCGTTCTCGGAGATGCCGATCTGGGACTTGGCGAGCGCCAGGACCTGGGCGGCGGTGGCGCCGACGTGGGTCTCGCGTGAGCGCTCGGCGTGGTCGGCGACGGCGGCCGTGTCGATCGGCTGCTTCTCCGCGGCGCCGGCGCTCGTCATGTGGACGCCGAACACGGAGCCGAGGACGGTGGCGCCGAGAAGGGCGCGGGCGATGTTGTGCTTCGCAGCAGAGGTAAAGCGGATGCTGGCCATCGAGGGGGTTACTCCTTGCTTCCATGCCGCTTACCGAGTTAGCTGACGGGTTCGGACGTGGAAGCTGCCCTACGGCACCGAAGTGCCGATTCACCCCAAAGGACGTGGGTCCCCGGCTCCGCCCGAAGGCGGATTCAGCGGTCACAGGACGGTCCTGTGATGTGTCGTGCGATGGTCGGACAAGACCGGACAAACCGGACTTATGTCTCAAGAATGCCTCAAACGTAATGCATAAGGCAAGAGGCTTACAAATCCATAAAGGCCCAGCTAGGCGAGTTGCCTGCGGGCATCGGCCAGAAGCCCCATCATGGCAAGGGATTCGTCAAGCGGCATGATCGAACTTTCGGTCCTGCCTTCGGCCGTCGCGGTGCGGACTTCGCGGAGCTCCCCGGCGTACCCGTCGTTCACCGAATCGAGCGTGTGCTCCTCCGGCTCCATCGAGGGCCCGGACAGTACGATCCGCCGCGGTGCCCAGAACGGTGCCTGGATGTCCGCCCGCATCTGAGTGCCTACAACGCTGGCATGGTTCGGGTAATTCCCGAGCAACGAAGTCTCCACGAGAGCCTTCCTGCCATCGGCGTAGAGCAGCACGCCGCCGGCCTCCGCGTCGACGCCGTTGGGCGCCAGGGAGCCGGTGATCCGCAGGTCGGAGGGCATGCCGAGGAGCAGCTGGGCCAGGCCGAACGGGTAGATCCCCAGGTCGAGGAGCGCCCCGCCGCCGAGCTCCGGCGCCCACAGCCGGTGCGCCGGTTCGTACGGCTTGGCGAAGCCGAAGGAGGCGTGCACCGAGCGGAGGTCGCCGAAGCGCTCGTCGGCCGCGATCTTCTGGATGAGGGGGTTGAACCTCATCCACATCGCTTCCATCAGGAACACGCCTGCCTCGCGTGCCAGCCGCACCATCTTCTCCGCGTCGTCCACGGTGGCGGCCAGCGGCTTCTCGCACAGCACGGCCTTGCCCGCGGCGATGGCGGCCTCGGCCACCTCCAGGTGCTGGGCGTGCGGCGTCGCCACGTAGATCGCGTCCACCGCGGGGTCGGCGCAGAGCCGCTCATAGGAGTCGTACGCCGACTCCGCGCCCAGCGTGGCGGCCAGCGCCTGCGCCCGCTCAAGGTTCCGCGAGCCGACGGCGGCCACCCGCATGCCCGGTTCGGCCGCGATGACCGCGCCGACGGTCCGCGCTATGACGCCTGTCGCTGCAATGCCCCACGCAAAATCCCGCACGTGGGAGATCGTAGACGAATCAGGTCATGTTGAACGTGTCGGGGTCGGGCCCGATCCGAAGGCCCTTGTTCATCGCGCCGATCGCGGCCATGTCCTCGGCGTCGAGGATGAAGTCGAAGACGCCGATGTTCTCGGCGATGCGCGACGGGGTGACCGACTTGGGGATCGCGACGTGGCCGAGTTGAAGGTGCCAGCGGAGCACGATCTGCGCGGGCGTCCTGCCGCACTTGTCGGACAGCTTGGCCAGCGCCGGGTCGTTCAGCAGCCCCTGGCCCTGGCCGAGCGGGCTCCACGCCTCGGTGAGGATGCCGTTGGCCTCGTGGAAGGCGCGCATCTCCCGTTGCTGGAGGTACGGGTGCAGCTCGATCTGGTTGATGGAGGGCACGATGCCGGTCTCGTTCATCAGGCGGGTGAGGTGGGCGATGGTGAAGTTGGAGGTGCCGATGGCCTTGGCGCGCCCGTCACGGTAGATCTTCTCCATCGCCTTCCACGCCTGCACGTACTTGTCCTGCTGCGGCACCGGCCAGTGGATGAGGAAAAGGTCGATGTGGTCGAGGCCGAGCCGGGCCAGGGACTCGTCGAAGGCCGCCTCCGCGCGGGCGTGGTCGGCGTTCCACAGTTTGGTGGTGACGAACACCTTCCGGCGCGGCAGCTCGCTTTCCCGCACGGCCTGCCCCACGCCCTCTTCGTTGCCGTACGCGGCGGCGGTGTCGATGTGCCGGTAGCCGGCCCGCAGCGCGGTGGCGACGGCCTGCGCGGCCTCATCGGCGGGGACCTGCCAGACGCCATAACCGAGCTGCGGGATCTGCACGCCGTCGGTGTTGAGCATGAGCGAGTTCATACCCTCCATTGTTCACGTCACGTTTCTAGTGGCTTAAGGCGGCGGGGCTAGCTTGAAGCGGTCGTGAACGGGCCATCACCCGGCTGGGAGGACAAGGAGTGGTCGAACAGGCGTCGGCCTGGGTGGAGTCTCCGCTCCAGATGCTGTGCGCCGTCGAGGCCCATCACGCGGGCGTGCTCGGCCCCGAGACGGTGGTCGTGCCGCGCGCCGGTCTGCGACCGCTGAAGGCCACGCGTCGAGAGCTGAGGTCTCTCGGGCTGCCCGCCGGCCTTGAGCTGGCGGAGCCGCTTGAGCGCATGCCCAGACGCGTGCAGGCCGTCGGTGACGCCTTCTCCGGCAGGGTGCAGCTGCGCTGGCTCACCTCGCGTCCCGGCCGCATCGTCATCGTGGACGACGGGCTGGCCACGCTCCGGCTGCTGGAGCTGCTGGCCGCGGGGCCGTTCAAGCCGTTGCTGCGGGCCAGGGCCGAGCCGGCCAAGCTGCGCTCCGCGCTGGGCCTGGCGGCCGCGCTGCGGCTGCGCCTGAGCGACGTGTCGGTCTTCACCGCCCTGCCCGTGGACGAGGCCCTGGAGGACGGGGTACGCCGGGCCGGGATCAACCTGGTACGCCACCAGTTCGCCTGGCTGCGCGCCCAGCCGCCCAGCGCGGAGGGGCCCGCGGAGCGCACGGTCGTCCTGGGCACCTCGCTCGTCAGGAACGGCCTCGTGCACCGTGACCACTACCTGCGCTGGCTGACGGACCTGGCGGCGCAGGAGCCGCTCGCGTACTACCCGCACCGCCGCGAGGACCCCGTGGACGTGGCCCTGATCCGGGAGCGCCCCGGCATCACCGTGCACGACGTGGGCGCGCCGGCCGAGCTGACGCTGCGCGGCCTGGACGCGAGCCAGCGCGTGCTCAGCCTGCCCTCGACCGCGATCACCTCGCTGCGGGTGCTGCTCAGCCCGCGCGGTGTCGCCGTGGAGCCCGTGGACGTTCCTGACGACTGGTGGACCAGCAGGGCGGCCCCCGCCCTTCGCTCGCATCTGACAGGAGTGTCCGGTTGAAAGTGTTGGCGGTCGCCGACTCCGACTCGTATCTGAAGTGGGCGGCCTGCCTGCTCGGCGACCTTCCCCCCGGCGACACGGCGGAACTGGTGGTGGTGCGCACGCCGATCGCGCCCTCGCCGGAGCAGATCGCCGCAGCAGTGGGCGGTCTGGAGCCGCCGCCGGTGGTCTCGGCGCGGTCCGTGCGGCGGCTGGCCGAGCGCACGCGGCCGGACGTGATACTCGTGGCCTGCACGGGCCCGGTGGTGGACGTGCTGGTGGCCGACGTGCTCGGCGACCTGCGGCCGCGGCCGGTGTTCGTCAGCGGGCTGCCGGGCATCTCGGTGCCGGCGACGGAGAAGGCGTGGGTGTTCCGCAGCGGGTGCGACCTGTTCGTGGTGCACAGCGAGCGTGAGGTGGCCGAGTTCTCCGAGATCGCCGGCCGGCTCGGCGGGGGAGGGGCGGTGGGGCTGGCCCGGCTGCCGTTCCTGCGCTCCGACGTGGTCGCCGGGGGCGGGAACCGGGTCGTGTTCGCCACCCAGGCCAAGGTGCCGCGGGAGCGCGAGCAGCGCGAGCGGATCCTGCTGGCGCTGGCCGAGCTGGCCCGGCTGCGGCCCGAGCTGGACGTGGTGGTCAAGCTGCGGGCCCTTGAGGACGAGCGGCAGACGCACAACGAGCGCCACCACTACCAGCGGCTGTGGCGGGAGATGGGCGAGCCGGGGCGGCTGGAGTTCGCGGCGGGGTCGATGCACGACCAGCTGGAGCGGGCGGCCGGGTTCGTCACGGTGAGCTCGACGGCGGCGCTGGAGGCGATCGCGCTGGGCGTGCCGTCGCTGGTGCTGTCGGACTTCGGCGTGAGCGCCGAGATGATCAACCTGGTGTTCGAGGGCAGCGGGCTGCTCGGCACCCTTGACGAGCTGGCCAAGGGCGGCTTCCGCCCGGCCTCGTCCGAGTGGTGCGAGGCCAACTACTTCCACCCGGCGGGGCACAACGACTGGGCCGTGCGGCTGGCCGGGCTGGTGGCGGCGGGGTCGCGCGTACCGGCGCGGTCGCTGCTGGACGGGCCCGAGCACGCGGCGGCGCGGCGGCGGGCGCGGTTGCGGGTGGAGGTGCATCCGTCGATGTTGCGGGCCGGCTACCGGGCCAAGCGCCGGATGCGGCGCTACCTCAAAGCCCTCAGCTGATCGCCGGCCCGAAAGGACCGCCCGGGGCGTGGGCGGTCGCCCGCGCCCCGGTTCCCCGAAAGGACCGCAACTCCGGACGGTGGGAGAGGGTCCCTCCCGCCGTCCGGAGTTGCGGTCCCCAGGAAAACGCGATGACCGGGCCGGCCGTGGTGCGGGGTGGCGGGGCCGGTCGCGGTGGGGCGTCGGCCGTGGTGCGGTCGCCTGGCCCCCCACGAGAAAGGACCGCGACCCCCGTCGTCACAGGGGTCGCGGTCCTTTGTGCAGGAGCGTCACATCGCTGAGCGGATCTTGCGGCGCAGCCGGGTGAGTGCCGTGGGGCGGGTCACCAGGCCGAGGGTCTCCAGGCGCTTGCGCTTGAAGTAGCGGGCGTCGAACTGGATGCTCGTGGGCCGCAGCTCCGGATACGTCTCGGCCTGCATGCAGTAGCCCACCGCCCGGACGAGCCCGCGCAGGTCCACCGCCTTCGGATGCTCGACGGCGCCCTCGGGCGAGAGCCGGGGCAGCAGCGCGTCCACGATGGTGACCGGGATCCGGTTGCTGTTCTCGTACGGCGCCAGCCGGTCGAGCACCAGGTCCGTCCCGTACGAGGCCACCTGCAGCCCGAAGTAGCGCTGCGCGGTCAGCAGCCCGGTCGAGAAGCAGCCCACGACCAGCTCCGGCCGCAGCGCCGCGAAGCACACCTCGGCGGGCACGCTCTCCGGGGCCACCGACAGCCGCACGCCCAGGGGCTCGGCCGCGGCCCGCAGGAGCTGGGCGTGGCGCCGGCCGGCGGCAGGGTGCGGCTTGAAGACGATGTCGGTGTAGCCGCGCGCGGCCAGGGCCTTGAGCATCGTCTCGTGCAGCCCCGCCTCCTCCTCCGGAGTGACGATCTCCAGGGCCGACAGGTACTGGCCGAGGATCATCGCCTGGCCGGGCATCGTGTCGGGGGCGGTGGCGGTGACCTCGTGCACGATCGACATGAACCGCTCGTCCGGCAGGATCGAGGGCGCGACGTCGTACTCGCTGAGCAGCAGCGGGGTCAGGCCCGGCACCAGGTCCAGGTGGAACAGGCGTCCGATGCGGCGGAAGATCTCGGCCGGCAGCGGGTCGCGGGTGGGGCCGTAGCTCATCAGGCCGTCGGAGTAGACGGTGATCGGGCAGTCGCGCACCAGCCCGGCGATGGTCCGCGCCGGGGGCACCGCGATCGACTCCAGCACCAGCTCGTCGACGTCGTCCAGGTCCCAGGCGGTGCGGAGGAGGCGCTCCATCATCGGCACCTCGATGACGCGGGCCCGCCAGTCGGAGGGGTGCAGCGGCGCGATGAGGTCGTTCCACGAGTGGACCGCGTCGAAGCGCGAGCGCAGCACGGCGAAGCCGGGCGTCTTGTCGAGCGGCGTCGACACCTCGGGGATGGCCGCGTTGTTCGACACGATCAGGACGCGGCGCCCGTCGCCGAAGCGGCCGTCGTCGATGGCGGCGGCCAGCGACATCGCCCCGAACAGCGTCGAGGCGTAGAAGACCTTCACTATGTCTCCTCCCGGTCGCGGCGGACGCGGACGTGCGGGCTGGGCGGCAGGTCGGGCACCAGGGCCCGCAGCGTGGTCTCGCGTTCGACGGACATGCGCGCCACCGATTCCGACACGATCTCGGGGGGCAGCGCGCGCACCATGTGCGCGCCGCGCTCCTCGAAGCGCGAGCGCAGCGCCGGCGTGAACCGGTCGGCGATCTCCAGGTGGTGGGCCAGGAGCGCGCAGAAGTTCCGCACCGCCTTGGGCACGAACTCCGGTTCGAGGTCCTTGAACACCAGGTCGAACGCGTCGAAGAAGTGCAGCTGGCGCTCGTCGCCGACCTGGGTCAGCGACCCGGACACCAGGCGGCGGTAGAACACCCCGGCCAGCGACACCACCGCGAACGTGGCGGCCTCCCGGTGCAGGCGCCAGATCCACGGCCGGTCCTCGGCGGTGTGCAGGGAGCCGGGGAACTGCAGCAGGTCGCGCAGGGAGCGCCGGTAGATCCCGGCCCACGCGTACGGGTAGTCGACCATGGTCCGCACGCCCGAGGGCAGGATCGCGTCCCGCGGGTCGAGCACCACGCCCCTCCGCGCCATGGGGGCGCGGTGCACGACCCGTTTGCGGCCCTCGACCTGCACGTGGTCGGCGCGGACGAAGTCGCAGCCGAGCCCGTCGATCGCCTCGACGAGCCGCGCCAGGTAGCCGGGGGCGAGCCAGTCGTCGGCGTCCATGAACGTGACGTACCGGCCCGAGGCGGCCGACAGGCCCGTGTTGCGGGCGTCGGCCAGCCCGACGGGGCTCGGGTTACGCAGCATCGTCAGCCCGGGCAGGTCGCGGGTGAAGTCCTCGACGATGTCCCCGGTGGCGTCCACGGACCCGTCGTTGACGACGATGAACTCGAAGTCGTGCCGGGCGTTGCGGCAGAGCGAGGACAGCGCGTCCGCGATGTACCGCTCGCCGTTCAGCACCGGCACGACGACCGAGAGAGTGATCAAGAGTTGTCTCTCCAGAGTGGGGACGAGGTCAGACGGTCACCCGGCGCAGGCGGGCCTTGGGAGCCTCCTCGCCGGGGAAGACGCGCTTGACGCCGTCGCCCATGGCCTGCTCGATGATGCGGATGTCGCGGACGAGGTGCTCGAGGCCGGCCGGCTCCAGCGAGGCGGCGTGGTCGGAGCCCCACATGGTGCGGTCGAGGGTGATGTGCCGCTCCACGGTGACCGCGCCGAGCGTGACCGCGGCCAGGGAGATCTGCAGGCCGCGCTCGTGGCCGGAGTAGCCGACGGGCACGCCGTAGCGCTCCTTGAGCGTGGTGATCGTGCGCAGGTTCGCCTCTTCCGGCGGCAGCGGGTACGTGGACGTCGCGTGCATCATGATCAGCTTGTCGGTGCCGAGGGTCTCGACGGCCGCGTCGATCTCCGACAGCGTGGACATGCCGGTGGACAGGATGATCGGCTTGCCGGTGGCGGCCAGGGCCCGCAGCAGCTCGTGGTCGGCGATGCTGGCCGAGGCTACCTTGTGCACCAGGACGTCCATCTCCTCCAGGAACTCCACGGAGGGCACGTCCCACGGCGAGGCGAACCAGTGCAGGCCGCGCTCGTCGCAGTATTTGGCGATCTGCCGGTACTCGTCGTAGCCGAACTCGGTCCGCTCCTTGTACTCCAGGTACGTCATCTCGCCCCACGGCGTCTGCCGGAGCTGGCTCTTCTGCTCCTCGGGCACGCAGATCGCGGGGGTGCGCTTCTGGAACTTGACCGCCTGGCAGCCGGCCTCGGCCGCCACGTCGATGAGCCGGCGGGCGATGTCGAGGTCGCCGTTGTGGTTGATGCCGATCTCGCCGATCACGTACACGGGCTCGCCGTCGCCGACCAGGAGGTCGCCGATCGCGACGGGGCCGAGCCTGGGCCGGGTGCGGACCTCGGCCGCGGGCGGCTCGGGCCGGGCGGCCACGACGCGGTCGCACAGCTCGCGCACGGCGCCGGACCCGCCGGGCCTGGTCAGCACGACCCGGGCGGCGGCGCGCACGCGCGGGTGGGCGTCGGGGGTGGCGATGGGCCAGCCGACCTCGCCCATCGGGCCCAGGTCGTTGACGTCGTTGCCGACGTAGGCGACGCGGGCGGGGTCGAGGCCCTCGATGGTCAGCCAGTCGCGCAGCACGGTCCGCTTCTCGGCCAGGCCCTGCAGCACGGGGACGCCGAGCTTGCGGGCGCGGGCGGCCACCACCGGGTTGTGCTCGGTGGACATGACCAGCACCTTCACGCCGGAGCGCTTCAGCAGCGCGACGCCCATCCCGTCGGAGCGGCTGACGAGCACCATCTCGCGGCCGTCGGAGTCGACGTAGGCGCGGTCGTCGGTGTGCACGCCGTCGAAGTCGGTGATGACGGCGTCCACGTCGATCGGCTCGGGCTCGTCGATGAACGGGGCGAGCGCGCGCACCAGCTCCAGGTCCTCCGGGTTGTCGATCTCGACGCCGTGCTTGGGCGAGACCGGCTGGACGGCGACCTCGCCGAAGAAGCGGTGGCCGTGCTCGCGCAGGCCGGAGGCGCGCATGACGTAGAAGGCGCCGTTCTCGCGGAACTGGGCGTCGCGGTCCTGCCGGCGCTGCCGGACGGCCGGGTCGTGGTTGATGCCGCCCCCGGCGGCGGTCCACAGGAACTCGTGCGTCGGCAGCCCCGACACGACCGAGTCGGCCTCCCCGTCCAGCACCTTGCGCACGGCCTCGGAAAGGTCCTCCGGGTCGATGAACGCGCTGGTGCACTGCACCAGCACGACGACCTCGGGGTCCTCGCCGAGGGCGTCGAGCGCGTGCAGCACCGCCGACTCGCTGGAGGCGGTCGCGCCGCTCAGCTCTTCGGGCCGCTCCACGACGATCGCCCCCGCCTCGCGGGCGGTCTCGGCGATCCCCGCGTGGTCGGTGCTGACCACGACCTGGTCCACCAGTTCGGCCCGCTGGGCGGCCCGAACCGCTCGGGTGACCAGCGGCACGCCGCCGACCAGGGCGAGGTTCTTCAGGGGTACGCCCGCCGAACCTCCGCGGGCGGGAACTACGGCCAGGACTCGCAAGATCTGTCTCCTCAGTGCATCGGACTGCACCCAGAAGCTAGAGGCCCGGATTGAACGGCCAGCGTCACCATCATTAACTTTCCATGGGGATCCGGTAGAGGAGTTCTGGCCGGCCGACTCCGCCGTACTGCGGGATGCGGGCCGCCACACCCAGCTCGACCAGGTATTCCAGGTACCTGCGGGCCGTCACACGAGACACTCCGATCGCGTCCGCCACGGCTTGCGCCGCCATGCCCCCGGGGTTGTCGCGCAGCTTCGCGGCGACCGTGTCGAGGGTGTCGCGCGCCATGCCTTTCGGCAGCTCCGAGCTGCCCCGGAGGGTGCCGAGGACCCGGTCCACGTCGCCCTGCCCGACGGCCAGGCCCGCCTCGTCCTTGAACCGGGCGTAACGCGTCAGCTTTTCGGCGAGTGTCCCGTAGGTGAACGGTTTGAGCAGGTACTGGGATATTCCGAGCGAGACCGCTGAACGCACCATGGCCAGGTCGCGGGCCGAGGTGACGGCGATCACGTCGCACATGAGCCCGCCCGCGCGGATCGCCCGGCACACCTCCAGCCCGTGCATGTCCGGCAGGTAGAGGTCGAGCAGGACGAGGTCCACGGGCCGGCCGCGCAGGAAGCGCAGCGCCTCGCCGCCGGTCCTGACCACCCCGGCCACCTCGAAGCCCGGCATCCGCTCGACGTAGATGCGGTTGGCCTCGGCCGTGATCTCCTCGTCCTCCACGACGAGCACGGAGATCGTCGAGTTCGTCATCGCACCCGCTCCGGGACCGGCAGCCGCACGGTGAACACCGAGCCCGCCACCTCGATGGTGCCGCCCAGCCGCCGCACCGCCTGCCCCACCAGCGCCAGGCCCAGCCCGCGCCCGTCGCCCTTGGTGGTCCAGCCCTTCTCGAACGCCTGCGGGTCGGCCAGCCCCGGGCCGTTGTCGGCGACCCTGATGAGGACCTCGCCGCGGCCCGCGCTCAGGTGCACCTCCACCCGGGAGGCCGCGTCGATGGCGTTGTCTATCAGGTTGCCGACGATCGTGACGAGCTCGCGCGGGTCGAGGCCCAGGTCGTCGAGCTCGCTGTCCTGGCTGATCACCAGCTCGGCGCCGCGTTCGGCCGCCTCGGCGCTCTTGCCCAGCAGCAGCGCGGCGAGCACGGGCTCGCGGACCGCGCCGACCACCCGGTCGGTCAGGTCCTGCGCGGCGCGCAGCTCGGCCGTGCCGAGCGCCACGGCCTGTTCGGTGCGGCCCAGCTCCACCAGCGTGATGACGGTGTGCAGCCGGTTGGCGGCCTCGTGGGCGGCCGAGCGCAGCGACTCGGCGAAGTCGCGCTCGGCGTGGAGCTGCCCGGTCAGCGCCTGCAGCTCGGTGTGGTCGCGTACGGTCACGACGGTGCCGAGCCGGCTGGCGGCGCTGTTGACCGCCAGGACGCGGTCGCCGACCAGGTGGACGCGCTCGTCGTCGGCGGCCAGCAGCTCCGACAGGCCCAGTTCGGCCACGTGCCGCCCCTCGGCGTCGGCGGGCAGGCCGAGCAGCATTCTGGCGGCGTCGTTGCACAGCGTCAGCGTGCCGTCCTTGCCCACCAGCAGCAGTCCCTCCCGTACGGCGTGCAGGACGGCGTCGTGGTGCTCGTGGATGCGCCCCAGCTCCACCGGGCCGAGGCCGTGCGTCTGGCGGCGCAGCCGCGCCGTGACCAGCCACGTGCCCGCGGCGCCCAGCGAGAGCGCCAGCGCGATGAGGAGGCCGCCCCAGGCGAGCTGGTCGCGGACCCTGGCGCTGATCTTCTCGATCGTGATGCCCGCGCTGACCAGCGCCCGCACCCGGCCGCCGGACATGACGGGGGTCACCACCCGCCTGGACTCGCCGAGCGTGCCGGTGTAGGTCTCGGTGAACGTCCTGCCCGTCAGCGCCTCCTCGATGTGGCCGAGGTAACGCTTGCCGATCTCGGCGGGGTTGGGGTGGGTGTAGCGGATGCCGTCCGGGCTCATGATGGTGATGAAGTCGACGCCCGTCTGGTGACGTACCCGCTCGGCGTACGGCTGCAGCCGCGCGGACGGGTTCGGGCCGTCGAGGGCGGCCAGCACGTCGGGCGAGGCCGCCACGCTCACCGCGACGGCTCTGGCCTTGGCGGCCGCCTCCTCGGTGAGCAGGTCGCGCGCCTGCACGAGCGCGAGCACGGCGCCGCCCGCCACCGTGACGGCGACCACGAGCAGCTGCAGGACCAGCATCTGGCCCGCCAGGCTCCAGCGCCGCATCTGACATCTCTCCTGTGAACGAAACTTACTCAATGGTGACCTATGTCACTGTGAGGGGCATACTCGGGCGTCTAGAAGGTCATTCCATCACCGCTGGAGAGCCCCCCATGCGTGATCGCACTCGCTACCTCTACCTGGCCGTCATCGGGGCGGTCCTACTCGGCATCCTGGTCGGATTCGTCTGGCCGGACGTGGGCAAGGAGCTCAAACCGCTCGGCACCGGCTTCGTGGCGCTCATCCAGATGGTGATCGGGCCGATCATCTTCTGCACGATCGTGCTGGGCATCGGCTCGGTACGCCAGGCGGCCAAGGTCGGCAAGGTCGGCGGCCTCGCGCTCGGCTACTTCATCGTCATGTCCACGGTAGCCCTGCTCATCGGCCTGGTGGTCGGCAACGTCATCGACCCGGGCTCGGGCCTGCACCTCAGCGACGCCGCCAAGCAGGCCGCGGAGGCGCAGGCGGCCAAGGGCGGCGAGTCGTCCACGGTCGACTTCCTGCTCGGCATCATCCCCAAGACGCTCGTGTCCGCGCTCACCGGCGGCTCGGTGCTGCAGGCGCTGCTGGTGGCGCTGCTGGCCGGGTTCGCGATCCAGGCCATGGGTGCCAAGGGCGAGCCGATCCTGCGCGGCATCGAGCACTTCCAGCGGCTGACGTTCCGCATCCTCGCCATGATCATGTGGGCCGCGCCCGTCGGCGCGTTCGGCGCGATCGCCGCGGTCGTGGGAGAGACCGGGCTGGAGGCGCTCAAGAGCCTGGCGATCATCATGGTCGCCTTCTACATCACCTGCCTGCTGTTCGTCGGCGTCGTGCTCGGCTCGATCCTGTGGCTGGTCGCCCGGATCAACCTGTGGTCGCTGCTGAAGTACCTGGGCCGGGAGTTCCTGCTCATCCTGTCCACCTCCTCCTCGGAGACGGCCCTGCCCAGGCTCATCGCCAAGATGGAGCACCTGGGCGTGAGCAAGACCGTCGCCGGCATCACGGTGCCGACCGGCTACTCCTTCAACCTCGACGGCACGGCGATCTACCTGACCATGGCCACGCTGTTCATCGCCGAGGCCACCGGGGCGCCGCTGCAGTTCGGCGAGCAGATCGCGCTGCTGCTGTTCATGATGATCGCCTCCAAGGGCGCCGCGGGCGTGACCGGGGCCGGGCTGGCCACGCTGGCCGGCGGGCTGCAGGCGCACCGCCCCGCGCTGGTCGACGGCGTCGGCCTCATCGTGGGCATCGACCGCTTCATGTCCGAGGCCAGGGCGCTGACGAACTTCGCCGGGAACTCCGTCGCCACCGTGCTCGTCGCCGTCTGGACCGGTGACTTCGACCGGGAGCGCGCCAATGAGGTGCTCGCCGGGAACGCGCCGTTCGACGAGGCGACGCTGCTGGACGAGGACGAGGAGGACGACCGCCCCGGGCCCGACGAGTCCGGCGACCGGGAGCTGTCGAAGGTCTAGAGTTTGCGGGCGATGCCCGCGTAGCCCAGCCGCGCCATGTCAGCGTCCAGGAAGATCGGGACGTCGCGGTCGACGTAGGGCCAGCCGAGCTCCGGCCCGATGCCGTTGGCGAGGTGGCCGGGCGGGATGAACTCCAGATCACCGAAGAAGGCCGCGATCTCCTTGCCGGGTCGCGGCCTGAACGGCATGTTGGCGCGCTGGTAGAACTGGACCACCCGGTCCGTCTGCGCCGAGTGGGAGTCGCTGCCCACGTGCGAGAGCGCCAGATAGCTGCCCGGCGACATCGCGTCGCGGTAGGCGGCGACGAAGGCGTTCGGGTCGTCCTCGTCGGGGATCAGATGCAGGATGAACATCATCAGCACGGCCACCGGCCGCTCGAAGTCCAGGAGCGCGCGCACTTCGGGGTTGGCCAGGATCTCCGCCGGCCTGCGCACGTCGCCCAGCACCATGGCCACCCGTTCCGGGTCGGCCAGCAGGGCCCTGCCGTGCGCGGCCACCACCGGGTCGTTGTCCACGTAGACCACGCGGGCATCGGGGGTGTGGCGGAGCGCGACCTCGTGCACGTTCTCCTGCGCGGGCAGGCCGGAGCCGAGGTCGAGGAACTGCGTGATGCCCTGTTCGCACAGGTAACGCACGAACCGGCCGATGAGCGCCCGGTTCTCCCTGGTGCCCTCGCGGGTCTCGGGGACCGCGCTCAGGACCAGTTCGGCCAGATCCCTGTCGGCTTGGAAATTGTCCTTGCCACCCAGGAAGTAGTCGTACATGCGCGCCGCGTTAGGGATGTGAGGGTCGACGCCCTGCGGCGCTTGTTCCGTCATGGCACCATGATCTATGACCTGAGCTCCGAAAATCTACGAAAAGCGGTCAAACGGCCGGAAGTCTCAACACAAACCTCGCTCCGCCCGCGCGATCCTCGACGGTGATCTGGCCTCCGTGGGCCACCGCGACGTCCCGCGCGATGGCCAGGCCCAGACCCGTTCCGCCGGCGTCGCGGCTGCGGGCGGCGTCCAGGCGGGTGAAGCGCTGGAAGATCCGCTCGCGATCGCCCTCGGCGATCTCCACGCCGTCGTTCTCGACCGCCAGCAACGCCGTGTGCGCGCCCTCCTTGTGGACCTCGACCTGGACCGTGTGCTCGGCGTGGCGCTGGGCGTTGTCCAGCAGGTTCGTCAGGACCCTGGCGAGCTGGAGCCGTACGCCCTCGACCTGCACCCCCTCGGCCAGCTCCACCTGCACGGGCACCTTGTCGCAGCGCACGGACAGCTCCTGGCGCACCAGCTCGGCGAGGTCGACCCGCTCCTTGACCACGTCCACCCGGGAGCCGATCCTGGCCAGCAGTAGCAGGTCGGTGATGATGGCCTCCAGGCGGTCGGTGTCGCGCAGCGCGCTGTCCACCAGCGCCTCGACGTCGGTGTCGTCGGGGTAGAGCTGGGCGCTCTCCAACTGGGCGCGCAGGCCCGCGATGGGGGTGCGCAGCTCGTGCGAGGCGTCGGAGGCGAACTGGCGCTGCTGCTGCGCCGAGCGCTCCAGCCGGGCCAGCGTGCCGTTGACGGACCTGGCGAGCTGGGCCACCTCGTCGGCGCCCGGCGGCTGCGTGACGCGCCGGCTCAGGTCTCCCGCGTGCACGGCGTCCAGTTCTGCCCGCAGGGTCGCCACCGGCCGCAGCGCGCGTCCCGTGACCAGCCACGTGGCCCACGACGCCAGCCCGATCAGCACCCCGACCTCGATGAACACCACCACTTCCAGCCCGCGGTTGGCCAGCAGGTCGGGCGTGCTGCGGCCCGCGTAGACCACGGGGGAGTCGGCGAAGAGGCTCACCCTGACGGCTGTGACGTGGACGCACTCGGTCGGCAGGCAGTTCATCATGCTGATCACCCGGTTCTCGGGTGTCGGGCGGATGTCGCTGAGCGGCGGCAGGTTCCTGGCCGCGTCGCTGCTGGCCAGGATCTGGCCGTTGGGGCCGACGACCTGGATGAGGTCCACCGGCGGGTTGGGCACCGGGATGGCGGCGCCCATGGGCAGCGCGCCGCCGCGCATCTCGTACGCGATCCGCTCGGCCGTGTCCCGGGTGTCGCGGAACACGCTGGCGGTCATCAGCGACCTGGCGGTGATCACCCCGGCGACGGCCACAGGGATCAGCACGAGGGCGGCTACCGCCGTCGCGATGAGGGTGACGCGTCCGCGCAGGGACCTGGCCCACCAGGGTGGCACCCTGTGAGGTTACCGAGCGTGATTACCGACATTTGTCGCGTTAAGGGAAAGATTCCCCCAATCCACGCCACTATCCGGTCAGCGCTGGATCCAGACCGCGGTGTCCGGCGGGACGACCCCGTCCCCGGCCAGGGGTCCGCTGGACAGCAGCACCTCGCCGCCCAGGTCGAGGCGCACCGGCTCCTCGCCCGTGTTGAGGACCACGACCAGCCCGGGGTCGCGCTCGATGGCCAGCACGTCCTTGGGGGAGTCGAGCCAGGTCAGGGTGCCGCCGCCGAGCGCCGGGTGCTCCCTGCGCAGCTTCAGCGCGGCCCGGTAGAGGTTCAGCGTGGAGGCGGGGTCGTGCTCCTGGGCCTCGGCCGACAGCGGCCCCCACGAGGCGGGGATCGGCAGCCATGGGTCGCGCCAGCCGAAGTCGCCGGAGGCCGTCCACGGGATCGGCACCCGGCAGCCGTCGCGGCTCTCGCCCGTGCGCCGAAACGCCGGGTCCTGGCGCAGCTCGTCCGGCAGGTCGAGCACCTCGGGCAGGCCCAGCTCCTCGCCGTTGTAGAGGTAGGCCGAGCCGGGCAGGGCCAGCATGAGCAGCGTGGCCGCCCGCGCGCGGGCCAGGCCGCCGTGGCGGGTGACGTGGCGGGGCTTGTCGTGGTTCGACAGCACCCACGTGGTGGGCGCGCCGACCAGCTCGGCCTCCTTGAGCGCCTTCTCGATGACCGTACGGAACGACTTGGCGTGGAAGTCGGCCATCATGAACTCGAACGAGAACGCCTGGTGCAGCTCGTCGGGCCCGACGTAACGGGCCAGCCGCTCGGGGGAGGACACCCACGCCTCGGCCACCGCCATCCGGCCGCCGGGGTAGGAGTCGAGGATCGGCCGCCACTCGCGGTAGATCTCGTGCACGCCGTCCTGGTCGAAGTAGGGCAGCTGCTCGTCGCCGAGCATCTCGGCCTGGCGGCCCTCCTTCGGCCCCACGTCGGGCAGCCCGTCGGCCTTGATCATGCCGTGCGCCACGTCCACGCGGAAGCCGTCCACGCCCCGGTCGAGCCAGAAGCGCAGGATGTCGCGGAACTCGGCGCGCACGTCCGGGTTCTCCCAGTTGAGGTCCGGCTGCTCGGGGGCGAACAGGTGCAGGTACCACTGCCCGTCCGCCACCTGCGTCCAGGCGGGGCCGCCGAAGATCGACTCCCAGTCGTTGGGCCGGTCGCGGAAGATGTAGCGGTCGCGCAGCCCGGCCTGGAACCACGGGTGCCGGTCGGAGGAGTGGTTCGGCACCAGGTCCACGATGACCCTGATGCCCTTGTCGTGGGCGTCCGCGACGAGGGCGTCGAAGTCGGCGAGCGTGCCGAACATGGGGTCCACGTCCCGGTAGTCGGCCACGTCGTAGCCGCCGTCGGCCATGGGGGAGGTGTAGAAGGGGCTCAGCCAGATGGCGTCCACGCCCAGGTCGGCGAGGTAGCCGAGGCGGTCGCGCACGCCCGCGAGGTCGCCCGTGCCGTCGCCGTCGGCGTCGGCGAAGCTGCGAGGGTAGACCTGGTACACGACGGCGTCACGCCACCAGTCGTCGTTGCCGAGCATGGCTGTCCCTTTGCGTGAGATGTCGGTGATGTCCTGGTGAAGGATGTCGCGACGGTTAGGTGAGGGTCAAGCGCAACTTGCGGAAAGTTGCAGAAGTCACCTTGACCCGCCCGTACTTCCTCCGGGATCGGGTGTCAGAAGGGGCTGGGAGTCGCTTTCGCCCTGTTCGGTGAGGATCACGTAACGCTCTTTCGCAAGTTCTTCCAATTCTTGCAAAGAGCCGCTAACGTCCCGGAAACGTTAGAGCTTTCTTCCGGCGGTGCTTGCGCGGCGCCGCCGTTCCTCCGTGACCTCAGGAGGTCTCATGCGCATGCGGGCTCTGGGTGTGGCCGCTCTCGCGTCCCTCGCGTTCGCCGCCACGGCCTGCGGCGATTCCCAGCCGGCTGCCCCGTCGGCCACTTCGGCGGCACCCGGTGCGTCCGCCTCCGCCCCGGCGGCCAAGAGCGGCGGCACGCTCGTGATCTGGGCCGACCCCAGCCGCGTCAAGCCGCTCAAGCCGTTCGCCGACCAGTTCGGCACCGAGAACGGCGTGACCGTCGAGGTGAAGGAGATCAGCAAGGACAACCAGACGACCTTCCTCACCGCCTCCCAGCAGGGCAGCGGCCCCGACATCATGATCGGCGCGCACGACTGGATCGGCAACCTCGTGCAGAACGGCGCCATCGACCCGGTCACGCTGACCGACGAGCAGAAGGCCGCCTTCTCGGCCAAGGCGATGCAGGCCGTGACGTTCAACGGGCAGGTCTACGGCGCCCCGTACGCGGTGGAGAACATCGCCCTGATCCGCAACACCAAGCTCGCCCCCGACGCGCCCGCCTCGATCGAGGACATGATCGCCAAGGGCAAGGAGCTCAAGGCGGCCGGCAAGGTCAAGGAGGTGCTCTGCCTGCCCGTCGGCCAGAAGGGCGACGCCTTCCACGTCTACCCGATCTTCGCCTCGGCGGGCGGCGCGCTGTTCGGCGCCACCTCCACCGGCGACCCCGACCCCAAGCAGGTGCTGGTCGGCTCGGCCGACTCGGTCAAGGCGTTCGGCAAGCTGAAGGACCTGGGCGAGAAGGGCGACGGCGCGCTGCGCACGTCGATCACGAACGAGAACTACATCGTGAACTTCGCCGGCGGCAAGTGCGCCTACCTGATCTCCGGCCCGTGGGCGATGAGCGAGGTCAAGAAGGGCGGCATCTCGTACGACATCACGGCCGTCCCGGCGTTCAAGGGCGGCAAGCCGGCCACCCCGTTCGTCGGCGTGCAGACGTTCTTCGTGGCCTCCAAGGGCAAGAACAAGGCGCTGGCCCAGGAGTTCGTCGCCAACTACGTGACCAACAAGGACGTCGCGAAGGCGCTGTACGAGGCCGACCCGCGGCCCCCGGCGCTGACCGCCGCCCTCCAGGAGGTCCAGGCGAGCGACCCTGACGCGGTCAAGTTCATGGACGCGGGCAAGGACGGCCTGCCGATGCCGGCCATCCCCGAGATGGCGGCGATCTGGGAGCCGTTCGGCATCGCCGAGAACGCCGTCGTCAAGGGCGGCGACGCGGCCAAGGCCGCCGCGGCCGCGCAGAAGGCCATCGACGGCTCGCTCAAGCACTGATCATGGCGCTCGACGTGCGCGAAGCCGTGGAGAGCAAGCCGGCTCCACGGCCCCGCCGGGAGATCACCACGGCGTTCGTGGTGAGCAGGATCGCGGTCCTGGCCGTGGCCGCCGCGATCCTGCTCTACGCCGTGCCGCCGCTGGTCGCCGCCGAGTCGTGGGGCTCGCTCGCGCTGCTGTGCGCCGTCAGCGCGGCCATCGCCTGGCTCTACCTGACCCGCCGCTTCGTCCCGGCCAAGTATCTGGTGCCCGGCACCGTCTTCTTGATCGCGTTCCAGGTGTTCCCCGTGGTCTACACGGTCACCACCGCGTTCACGAACTTTGGCGACGGGCACCGCGGCGACAAGGCCGCCGCGGTCACGGCCATCGAGACCGGCTCGGTGCGGCAGACCCCCGGCTCGCCCGAGTACGCCCTGACGGCCGCGCTGCGCGGTGACGAGCTGGTGTTCCTGCTGGTCGACCCGAAGACCAAGCAGGCGCGGCTGGGCGACGCGAAGGGGCTGTCGCCGCTGGCGGACGCCCAGGTCGGGGTCACCGGCAAGGTGCTGGCGGCCCCCGGGCTGACCGTGCTCAAGGCGCCCGAGGCCGCCGCCCGCGGGCGGGAGATCTCCGCGCTGGCCGTGCCGACCGGCGACGGCGCGATCAAGGCGAACGGGCTCAGCCGGGCGGTCGAGGGCAAGGCGGCGCTCGTGTACGACGCCGGCTGCGACTGCGTGCGCGGCAACGGCGACACCTGGACGGCCGACGAGGGCCAGGGCTACTTCGTCAACGCCAAGGGCGAGCACCTGGCACAGGGCTGGCAGGTCGGCGTCGGGTTCGACAACTTCGCTCGCGTCCTGACAAATCCGACTATTTCGGGCTATTTCGCGGGGGTGTTCGGCTGGAACCTGGTCTTCGCCCTGGCCTCCGTGCTCGGCACGTTCGCGCTCGGCATGTCGGTGGCGCTGGCGCTGCACCACCCGCGGATGCGCGGCACTCGGTTCTACCGGATCGCGCTGATCCTGCCGTACGCGATGCCCGCCTTCGCCATGCTGCTGGTGTGGCGTGACATGTTCAACCGCGACTTCGGCCTGATCAACCAGCTTCTCGGCGCCAACGTCGACTGGCTGGGCCAGACCGCGACCGCCCGGTTCGGGGTGATCCTGGTCAACCTCTGGCTCGGCTTCCCGTACATGTTCCTCGTCACCACCGGCGCGCTGCAGGCCATCCCGCGCGAGCTGACCGAGGCCGCGGCCATCGACGGGGCCACGCCGTGGAAGGCGTTCCGGCGGGTGACGCTGCCGCTGCTGCTGGTCGCGCTCACGCCGCTGCTGATCTCGTCGTTCGCCTACAACTTCAACAACTTCAACGCGATCGGGCTCACCACCGAGGGCGGCCCGTTCCCGGCCGACAATCCGCAGGTGGGCGGCACCGACCTGCTGATCACCTACACCTTCAGGCTGGCGTTCGGGGCGGGCGGCGCGCAGTTCGGCTTCGCGGCGGCGGTCTCGGTGTTCATCTTCACGATCGTGGCCGTCATCTCGGCCGTGGCGTTCCGGCGTACCCGCAAGCAGGAGGAGGTCTACGCGTGAAGCTCGCCCTCAGGCATGTCTTCGTGCTGGTCGTGTGCGCGTTCGCGCTCTTCCCGATCCTGTTCGTGGTCTCGGCCGCGATCAACCCCATGGGCACGCTGGCCTCCACGGACCTGCTGCCGACCGGGGCCAGCCTGAGCAACTTCGCCAACCTGCTGAGCTCCGACAGCTACCCGTTCGGCCGGTGGTTCTTCAACTCGGTGTTCATCGCGCTGGTGGCGTCGTTCGCGAGCCTGCTGCTGTCGATGCTCGCCGCGTACGCCTTCAGCCGCATGCGCTTCGCGGGCCGCCGGGTCGGGCTGCTGGCGCTGCTGCTGATCCAGATGTTCCCGCAGTTCCTGGCCATCGTGACGATCTTCATGATCTTCACGAGGGTGACCGAGCTGTATCCGGCCTTCGGGTTCAACACCGTGTGGGGGCTGATGTTGCTCTACCTCGGCGGCGCGCTCGGCGTGAACACCTGGCTGATGAAGGGCTTCCTCGACACCGTGCCGAAGGAGCTGGACGAGGCCGCCACCGTGGACGGGGCCACGCACGCGCAGATCTTCTGGCGGGTCATCATGCCGCTGGTCACGCCGATCCTCGCGGTCACGGCGCTGCTGGCGTTCATCGGCACGATGAGCGAGTTCCTCATGGCCAACGTGTTCCTGCGCGACCCCGAGAGCAAGACCCTCGCCGTGGGCATGTACGGCATGATCGCCGGCGACCACCGCAACGCGAACTTCGGCATGTTCGCCGCGGCCACGCTGCTTACCGCGATTCCCACGGTGAGTGTGTTCCTCTGGTTGCAGAAGTACATCGTCTCCGGGCTCACCGCCGGGGCTGTCAAGGGATAGGTGGATTTGCGCTTCATCGGGGAGCCGCATCACGACGGCTCAGCTCTGTACGTCTCCAAGCAGGAGCCCGCTCTCGGCTCGCGGGTGGCGCTGTGGCTGCGGGCGCCGCTGGCCGCCGGGATCACCGGCGTGCACGTGCGTACCGTGCACGACGGCGAGCCGCGCTTCGCCGAGGCGGCGCCGGACCCGTCGCGCCGGGACGCCGGCGGCTACGGCGGCACGGACGTCTGGTGGCGGGCCGAGATCACCGCGGTCAACCCCGTCACCCCGTACCGCTTCCTGCTGGCCACGCGGGGCGGGCAGGCGTGGCTGACCGCGGCCGGGCTCGTCACCCACGACGTGACCGACGCGGGCGACTTCCGCCTCGTGTGCCACCGGCCGCCGCCCCCCTGGATGTCGGACGCGATCGTCTACCAGATCTTCCCCGACCGCTTCGACCGCTCCCGGCCCATGCGCGACCTGCCCGACTGGGCGCTGCCGCGTGACTGGGACGTCGATCCGGTCATCCCCAGCGGCCCCGGCACCGCGGACCAGTTCTACGGCGGCGACCTCGACGGCGTGATCCAGCGGCTCGACCACGTCCAGAGCCTCGGCGTCGACACCGTCTACCTGACGCCGATCTTCCCCGCCCGCTCCAACCACCGCTACAACGCCTCCACGTTCGAGCACGTCGACCCGCTGCTCGGCGGCGACGAGGCGCTGCACCGGCTGTCGGGCGCGCTGCACGCCCGGGGCATGCGGCTGCTGGGCGACATCACCACCAACCACTGCGGCGACACCCACGAATGGTTCACCGCGGCAGTCTCCGACGTGAACGCGGCCGAGCGCGAGATGTTCTACTTCGACCGCGACACCGGCGACTACGAGTCCTGGTGGGGCATCAAGACGCTGCCCAAGCTCAACTGGGGCAGCGAGCTCGTCCGCGCCCGCATGCGGGCCGTGCTGAAGAGGTGGCTCGGGCCGCTGGACGGCTGGCGCGTGGACGTGGCCAACATGACCGGCAGGCGCGGCTCCGACGACCACAACCACGAGGCCGCCGCCCTGCTGCGGGCCGCGGTGGGCCCCGGGGCCGCGTTCATCGCCGAGCACAACCACGACGCCTCGCCCGACCTCGACCGCGACGGCTGGCACGGCACCATGAACTACGGCGGCTTCACCCGCCCCGTCTGGACCTGGCTGCGCGGGCCCGAGCTGGACCTGGACCACTTCCTCGGCGTGCCGGGCGGCGTGCCGTCGCGCGACGGGGTCGCCGCGCTGGCCACGTTCCGGTCGTTCGCGTCCCACATGTCGTGGCGCTCGCTCGTCCACTCCTGGCAGCTGCTCGACTCGCACGACTCGCCCCGCATCCGCACCGTCACCGGCTCGCGCGCGCGCCACCTGCTCGCGCTCGGCCTGCAGGCCACGCTGCCGGGCACGCCGATGGTGTTCGCGGGCAGCGAGTTCGGCCTGACCGGGGTGAACGGCGAGCACTCGCGCACCCCGATGCCCTGGAACCGGCCCGCGGACCAGGACCTCGCGACGCTGACGGCCTACCGGGAGCTGCTCGGGCTGCGGCGAGCCGAGCCCGCGCTGCGCCACGGCGGCCTGCGCTGGCTGCACGCCGACGCCGACTGCCTGGTCTTCGCGCGGGAGACGTACGAGGAGTCGATCCTGGTGTGCGTGCGGCGGGCGCCGGGCGCGCCGCTCCGCCTCGGCGTCCACGCCCAGGGCCTCTATGACGCAGAGGACGGGGACGTGCTGCCGGGTGACGGACCTTCGGTGCGTCTCTGGCGTCTCACGCGTTGATCACGCTACCTTTGGCATCCCCCCTTCCGCTCCAACTCGATAGTGGTGTGCTCGAATGAGGTTGCTGCACGTAGCCGTCATGGCGACTGTCCTGCCTGCCTTCACGCCGGCGGCCCCGGCGCACGCGCTGGCGGGCACCACGTACTACGTGGACTCCAGGTCGGGGAACGACGACGCGGCGGGCACCAGCGCCACCGCGCCGTGGAAGTCCCTCGACAAGGTCAACTCCGCCGACCTCAAGCCCGGCGACGCCGTCAGCTTCAAGCGCGGCAGCTCCTTCACCGGCCCGCTCAAGCTGGAGGCCGACGGCACCGCGGCCAAGCCCATCGTCGTCCAGGCGTACGGCACCGGCCCGCTGGCCAGGATCAGCGGCATGGACGACGACTGCGTCGTGATCAGCGGCAACCACTGGCGCGTCGGCGGCCTGCGGGCCTCCGGCTGCCGCTGGGCCGGCTTCCAGGTCGCCGGCGACGGCAACGTGCTGGCCGGCGTGCAGGCCGACCGCAACATCGCGGGCGTCTACGTCACCCCGTCCGGCTCGCGCAACACCGTCCGCGACAGCGTCCTGACCGACAACAACCGGATGAGCGTCAACGACGAGGGCGGCGACAACGACTCCGGCGCCTTCGGCGTGCTGCTCAACGGCGACGACAACCTCGTGACCGGCAACACCATCACCGGCAGCTTCGCCAAGAGCGCCGACTACGGCACCGACGGGGCCGCCGTGGAGATCTTCGACGGCGACCGCAACCGCGTCACCCACAACATCTCCCGCGACAACGAGACGTTCACCGAGCTCGGCGCCCAGAAGGGCAAGACCGCCACCGGCAACGTGTTCGCCTTCAACGTCGTGACCTCCTCCCGCAGCCGCGGCTCGTTCCTCATCACCCGCGGCCCGCGCCACGTCGTCGGGCCCGTCAAGGGCACGGTCGCCGTCCACAACTCGGTCTACCTGCCGGCCAGGGACACCATCGGCTGGTCCTGCCACGACGGCTGCTCTCCGTCGATTCTCAAGCTGCGCAACAACGTGATCGTCGTGGGCGGCGAGGCCGGCTGGGAGGACGGCAAGGGGGCCGACGAGGGCGGCAGCGTCTACCGGGGGCGGGTGGACCGGTTCAAGCTGGGGCCGAAGTCGGTCGTGGCCGACCCGAAGTTCGTCTCCCGCACCGACCTGCGGCTGCGGCCCGGCTCGCCGGCCCTCGGCCGCGGCCTGCCCCTCACCCCCAGGTGGTACGGCGGCAAGGCGCTCGGCAAGGACCTCGCCGGTAAGCGGCTCACCGGCGCCCCAGACGCCGGGGCCTACCAGCGCTGACGACGCTCCGCCCGGCGAGTGTAAACATGCAGTGAGTGTAAGCTTGCTGGGCATGGAGGAGTCACGGCGCGAGCGCAAGAAGCGGCAGACCAGGCAGTTGCTCGTCGGCACGGCGCTCAGGTTGTTCGCCGAGCAGGGATACGAGCAGACGACCGTCGCGCAGATCGCCACCGCGGCCGACGTCGCCACCAAGACGTTCTTCAACTACTTCCCCACCAAGGAGGACGTGCTGTTCGCCGAGGTGATGGACTACATGGAGGAGATGTCCGACGCGGTCGCCGAGCGGGAGCCGTCCGACAGCGTCGCCGACGTGCTGCTCAAGACGTACGACCGGGTCATCGTCCACTACCTGACCAGGGGCCCGATCGCCGGCGACCGCGAGCTGGCCAAGGTCTACGAGCACCTGGTCGCGACCGTGCCCTCCGTCCAGGCCAAGGCCCTGCACATGACGTTCGGCGTGCAGCGCGAGGTCGCCCGGCAGCTGCTGGCCGCCTTCCCCGACGTGCTCGACCCGATCAGCGCCGCGGCGGTGGCCGGCTCCTTCGTGGGCGCGGTCCAGGGGGTGGGCGGCGCCGCCCGCGAGGCGGGCCAGTCGGACGAGGAGATCGTGGCGTCGATGGCCCGCGCCGCCGAGATCGCCATAGGCGGGGTGCGCTCGCTCTAGAGTGGACGGGTGCTTCCAGACCTTCGCCAGCCGCTGGTGCGGCAGCTCGCCGAGTCCGAGGCTCCCCGCCGCTACTGGCACCTGGGCGACGAGGACGGGCGGGCCTGGCTGTTCGAGAGCGTCGAGGGCGACGGCCACGAACAGTGGGCCATCAGGCAGGTGCTGGTGGGCGCCGACCGGGCCGCCCGCCGCTACTGGTGGCGCCACCTGCAGGACGAGCACGGCTTCCTCACCGACCAGCCGCTGGAGGTCTGGGAGCTGGCCGAGATCACCGAGCAGGCGTTCGAGGCCGTCTGGGAGGCGAGCGGCTGAGGCTCTAACTGCCGGCGGCCAGCGCCGGGTAGAGGCGCTCCAGCTCGCCCGACAGCCCGGCCTTCGACTGCCGGCTGATCTCGTCGGCCAGCACCTCGTGGGCCCCGGTCTCCAGGGCGTCGAGGGTCTGCGCGACGACCTCCGCGGGCGTGATCTTGGGCCCGGTGACGCGGGCGGCCATGTCGGTGTCGATGTAGCCGGCGTGCACCCCCAGGACGTGGGTGCCCTGCTCCCGCAGCTCCAGCCGCAGGGCGTTGGTCAGGGACCAGGCCGCCGCCTTCGACGCCGCGTACCCGCTCACCTGGGGCGCCGTGATGAACGACAGCACCGACAGGACGTTCACCAGCGCCCCGCCGCCGTTGCGGGCCAGCACGGGGGCGAAGGCGCGGCTCATGGACAGGGGGCCGAAGTAGTTGGTCTCCATCTCGGCGCGCGCCGCGTCCAGGTCCGAGCTGCCGGCCCGCGAGATGCCGGCGTTGTTGACGAGCAGGTTCACCTCGCCGCAGCGCTCGGCCGCGGCCGCGACGGCGGCCGGGTCGGTGACGTCGAGCTCGATCGGGGTGAGGTTCGCGTCGGTGATCGTGGCGGGGTTCCTGGCGGCCGCGTAGACGGTGCGGGCGCCCCGGTCCAGGAGGGCCTGGGCGAAAGCGGCGCCCAGGCCGCGGTTGGCGCCGGTGACGAGCGCGACGCTGCCGGAGATCTTCATGAGGACGGCTCCAAAGGTGTGGGTTACGGACGTTCGAGGATGAGGGCGTTGGCGAGGCCGCCGGCCTCGCACATGGTCTGCAGCGCGTAGCGGGCGCCGCGCTCGGCCATCGCGTGGACCAGGGTCGTGGCGATGCGGGCGCCGCTGGCGCCCAGCGGGTGGCCGAGGGCGATGGCGCCGCCCTTGACGTTGACCTTGGCCGGATCGGCGCCGGTCTCCTGGAGCCAGGCCAGTACGACGCTCGCGAACGCCTCGTTGACCTCGAACAGGTCGATGTCGGCGAGGTCCAGCCCCGCTCGGCGCAGGACCTTCTCCGTGGCCGGGATGACGCCCGTGAGCATGAGGATCGGGTCCGAGCCGACGACGGCGAAGCTGTGCAGGCGGGCCAGGGGCCGCAGGCCGAGGCGGGCCGCCGTCTCCGAGGTGGTGACCAGTACGGCCGCCGCCCCGTCGTTGATCGGGCTGCTGTTGCCCGCGGTCACCGACCAGTCGATCTGCGGGAACCGCTCGGCGTAGCCGGGGTCGGCGAAGGCGGGCCCGAGCCCGGCCAGGATCTCCGGCGTCGTGCTCGGGCGTACCGACTCGTCCCGGTCCAGCCCGCCGACGGGCGCGAGCTCGGCGGCGAAGGAGGAGGCGGCGGCCTTGCGGTGCGAGCCGGCCGAGAACTCGTCCAGCTGATCCCGGCCGAGCGACCACTTGGCGGCGATGAGCTCGGCGCTGATGCCCTGCGGCACCAGGCCCTCGGGGAAGCGCTCGGCCAGGCCGGGGCCGAACGGGTCGGCGCCCGCGGGCACGTTCGACCACATCGGGACCCGGCTCATCGACTCCACGCCGCACGCCACCACCAGGTCGTACGCGCCCGACATGACCCCCTGGGCGGCGAAGTGCACGGCCTGCTGTGACGAACCGCACTGCCGGTCCACCGTGACCGCGGGCACCGACTCCGGGAAGCCGGCCGCCAGCCAGGCGTTGCGGGTGGTGTTCATGGCCTGCTCGCCCACCTGGTCGACGCAGCCGCCGATCACGTCGTCCACCAGGGACGGGTCCACGCCGCTGCGCTCGATCAGGGCGCGCAGGGTGTGCGCGAGCAGGTCCACCGGGTGGATCCCGGACAGGCCGCCGCCCGGTTTGCCCTTGCCGATCGGAGTACGTACGGCTTGCACGATGACGGCATCACGCATCGCGCCCTCCTCGTCAGTTGGAAAACTGAACCCACTCTAGCCCGGGTGGGTTGGGTTTTCCAACGGACGCCCTATGAGGAGGAGGTGAAGCCCGCCACACCGTCGACGATCAGTTGGATGGCCGCGTCGAAGGTGCGGTCGATCTCCTCAGGGTCGTCCGACATGTGCCCCTGGGTCTCGGCCAGGATGAACCCCGAGACGAACGCGTGCAGGATCTCGCTCGTGCGCCGCAGCTCCGGCTCCGGCACCCCCGCCAGCCGCAGGATGCGGTAGAGCGTCTGCCAGACGGGCAGCCGCCGGTCGGAGACGAGCCTCGGGTGGGTGTGGACATATCCCCACACGGCCGGGTGCTCCTTCGCGTGCCGGTGGTAGGCCAGCCCCAGCGCCCTGAGCTGCTCCTGCCACGGGGTGTCGTCGTCCGGCGGCACGTGCATGCGCTGGGCCGCCGTGGCGCAGACCAGCCCCAGCAGCGCCTCCTTGCTCTCCACGTGGTGATAGAGCGACATCGGGTTGACCTGGAGCTCGGCCGCCAGCTTGCGCATGGACAGCCCCTCCACGCCGCTCTCCTCCATCAGGCGCACCGCCGTGGAGCTGATCTCGTCGAGATTGAGGGGGGCACCCCTTCGCGCACTCACTGCCATACGCCGTATGGTAGCGTCAGCCATACGGTGTATGGCTACTCGAAGGGAGCAATCATGGCGGAGATCCCCGCCCCGCAGGGCCTGCCCATCCTCGGCAACACGCTGCAGATTCCCTCTCACTCGCCGGTGGAGCACTTCATCCAGGTCGCCTCCCAGTACGACGAGGGCATCTACAAGCTGGAGATCGCCGGCCGCAAGATCGTGATGGTCTACGACCCCGACCTGGTCGCCGAGGTGTGCGACGAGAGCCGGTTCGTCAAGCGGATCAAGTCGCCGCTGTCGATCGTGCGCGACTTCGCCGGCGACGGCCTGTTCACGGCCGAGCCGGACGAGCCGGTGTGGGGGCACGCGCACCGCATCCTGATGCCGGCCTTCAGCCAGCGGGCGATGAAGGCGTACTACGGGCAGATGCTCGAGATCGCCGAGCAGCTCGTCGAGTCGTGGGCAGCCCGCCAGGGGGAGGACCTGCCCGTCTCCGACGACATGACCAGGCTGACCCTGGACACGATCTCGCTCACCGGGTTCGGCTACCGGTTCCGCTCCTTCGACTCGCCCGAGCTGCACCCGTTCCTGCGGGCCATGGGCGGCGCGCTCACCGAGGCCATGCTGCGCAACCAGCAGCTGCCGTTCGTCACCAAGCTCAAGCGCGGGCACGAGGAGGCGTACCGGAGCGACATCGCCACCATGCAGTCGCTGGTCGACGACGTGATCAGGCAGCGCCGCGCCGAGGGCGCCACCGGCTCCAAGGACCTGCTCGGCCTCATGCTGGAGGCGTCCGACCCGCAGAGCGGCGCCCGCCTGTCCGACGAGAACATCCGCAACCAGGTCCTCACCTTCCTCATCGCCGGCCACGAGACCACCAGCGGCCTGCTCTCCTTCGCCCTGTACAACCTGCTGCGCGACCCGCACACCCTGGCGCGCGCCTACGACGAGGTGGACCGGCTGCTGCCGGGCGACGAGCCGCCCACGTACGAGACGATCATGAAGCTCGACGTCATCGCGCGCATCCTGGAGGAGACGCTGCGGCACTGGTCGCCGATCCCCGCGATCAGCGTCAGCGCGATCGAGGACACCGAGATCGGCGGCTACCCCATCCCCAAGGACCAGAGCGTCGCCGTGCTGCTGCCGGTGCTGCACCGCAACCCCAAGGCGTGGGAGCGGCCGGACGAGTTCGACATCGACCGCTGGCTGCCGGAGAACAAGAAGGGCCACCACCCCGGGGCGTACAAGCCGTTCGGCAACGGCGAGCGGGCCTGCATCGGCCGCCAGTTCGCGCTGACCGAGGCCAGGCTGGCGCTGGCGATGATCCTGCGGCGGTTCGCGATCTCCGACCCGAACGTCTACCGCATGAAGATCAAGCAGACCCTCACCATCAAGCCCGACGGGTTCACGATCAGGGTGCGCGAGCGTCGCGCGCACGAGCGGGCCGCCGTCGTGGCCCAGGAGGCCGAGCGGAGCGAGCACCAGGAGATCGCCGTCACCGGCGGCGTGCCGCTCACCGTCGCCTACGGCTCCAACCTCGGCACCAGCTCCGACATCGCCGAACGCCTGGCAGAGCGGGCCGGTCGCGCGGGCTTCACCACCACGCTGACCACGCTCGACGACCTGACGCCGCCGGGCGAGGGCCTGCTGGTCGTGGTCGCCTCCTCCTACAACGGCAAGGCGCCCGACAACGCCCAGCGCTTCGACGCCCTGGAGGCGCTGCCCGACCTGTCCGGGGTCCGGCTGGCCGTGCTGGGCTGCGGGAACACGCAGTGGCCCACGTACCAGGAGTTCCCGAAGCGGGCGTACGAGAAGCTGACCGCCGCCGGAGCGGTGCCGCTGATCGAGCGCGGCGAGGCCGACGCGGACGGCGACTTCGACGGCGACGTGACCGCCTGGACCGCCCGGCTGTGGGCGGCGCTGGCCGAGGAGTACTCGGCCTCCACCGAGAGCGCCGGGCCGCGTTATGAGATGGAGGTGCTCAGCGAGGCCGAGGTCAGGCCCGCCGTCGTCTCCTCGCGCGCCTTCCCGCTGACTGTCGTCTCCAACGAGGAGCTGACCTCCGACCCGACCGGCCTGTGGGACTTCTCGACCGAGGCGCCGCGCCCCGGCGTGCGCTCCATCGTGGCCCGGCTGCCTGAGGGCATCACGTACTCGGCGGGCGACCACGTGGCCGTCTTCGCCAAGAACGACCCCGAGCTGGTGGAGTGGGCGCTGCGCTGCCTGCGCGTCCCCCGCGATCAGGTGGTACGCCTGCACGCCGCCGGAGCGACCCACCTGCCCGTGGACACGGCGGTCACGGCGGGCCTGCTGCTGACCGAGTTCGCCGAGCTGCAGGAGGTCGCCACCAGGTCCGACCTCGAGGCGCTGGCCGCGCACACCGCCTGCCCCTGGACCAAGGGCCAGCTCGCCGAGCTGACCGCGAACTACGCCGACGAGATCCTCGCCAAGCGCGTCTCCGCGCTGACCCTGCTCGAACGCCTCCCCGCGATCGAGCTGCCGCTGCCGGTGTTCCTGGAGATGGCCGGGCCGATCAAGCCGCGCTACTACTCCGTCTCCTCCTCCCCGCTGGCCGACCCCTCGCTCGTGCGCCTCACCGTCGGCCTCGTCGAGGGCCCCGCCTGGTCCGGTACGGGCACCTACCAGGGCATGTGCTCGGCCTACCTCGCCGCACTTCAGCCCGGCGAGGTGTTCTACGGCTACATCCGCGTTCCCGCGCCGCCGTTCCGCCTGCCGGACGACCCGGCCACGCCGGTGATCCTCGTCGGCCCCGGCACCGGGTTCGCGCCGCTGCGCGGCTTCCTCGAGGAGCGCCTGCTGGCCGGCGCTCCCGGCCCCGCCGCCGTCTTCACCGGCTGCCGGCACCCGCGGCACGACGCGCTGTACGCGGACGACCTGGCCCGCTGGGGCGTGCCCGCGCACAGCGCGTACTCGGCCGTGCCCGGGCACCCGTACCGGTTCGTCCAGGACGCCATTGCGGCGCACGCCGAGGAGGTGTGGGAGCTGCTCTCCCGGGGGGCGTACGTGTACGTCTGCGGGGACGGGCTGCGGATGGCTCCCGCGGTGCGGCAGGCGCTGCTGGACGTCTACCGCTCGCGGACGGGGGAGGACGGCGCCGGCTGGCTGGCCGCCCTGGAGTCCTCCGGCCGCTACCAGCAGGACGTCTTCGCCTGACCCGCCCCCGGCCGTCACCCGAAGCATCCGCCCCCGCCGCTCGGGCCGCCCGTGTCGCGCGGCCCCTGCCGTGGGCGCCCGCCTGGGCCTCGGCCGGGCAGTCCACCACGACGGGTGCCCTGGCGGCGCCCGCCCGTGTCGGACGCCCGGCGAGGCAGGCGGAAACCGCGCCAGGCCTTTATCGACATTCCGGACTTAACGCTGCATGCTGGGATATAACCGCAGCATGCGCGACATATCCGTGGAACATGCCCGAAACTTTTCCACGGCACTGTGAGAGCCTCTGAAAGGGGGCGGCAATGCTGCTGCGACTGAGGGTGTCGCTGCCGGACCGGCCTGGCGGCCTGGGTCAGGTCGCCAAGTCTCTTGGAGCGCTCGGCGCGGACATCCTGCAGGTCACCGTGCTCGAACGCGAGGCCGGGCGGGCCGTGGACGATTTCACCGTTTCCTGGCCTGGGCCGGTGACCCCCTCAGACGCTCGCGAACGATTGTCGGCCATGCCGGGTGTGCGGGTGGAGGGCGTCTGGGCGACCAAGGAGGTGCCGGGCTCGGCGCTGGACTACGACCTCCTCATGCACGTCGTTTCCCAGCCCGCCCGGGGGTTCGCCGCGCTGGTGGACGCGCTGCCGGGGTTGTGCGGGGCGGAATGGTCGGTGGCGCTGGCCGACGGCGCCGTACGGCACGCCTCGCTGGCCGCTCCCGAGAAGTTCGAGCTGAACCTGCCCGAGCCGCCGCCGAGAGCCGCCACCATGGACGCCGACGAGCTGCGCCTGATGTTGCTGCCGGTGGTCGCGCAGGGGCTGCACCTGGTGGTCGCCAGGGCGGACGGGCCGGTGTTCCACCGCGCGGAGCTGGAACGCGCCTCCCGCATCGTCGACGTGGTCGCCAAGCTGGCCGCCCGCGCCTGACCCGGAGCAGGGCTTGGACGCCAGGCAGTACCCCGACCTCCACGTCGTCCTAGTCGTGGCGGGGGAGGCCGGACACCTCGTGGCCGGCGTGGAACAGGGCTTCCGCGATGAGAGTCCGCACGTGGGAGTCGCGGGCCCGGTAGAGCACGCGACGCCCGTCCCTGCGGGTGTCCACCAGCCCCGCGAGCCGGAGCTTGGCGAGGTGTTGCGACACGGACGGGCGCGGGACGCCGATGTCCTCGGCAAGCGAGTTCACATCCTGCTCGCCCGACGACAACAACCACATCAGCCTCAGCCGGGTGCCGTCGCTGAGCATGCGGAAGGCGTCCACGGCCGCGTTCACCTGGGCGGGAGTGGGCTGCTCCGGAGGCCGGCCGGCAGCTGAGTCGTTGTCGCGTGCGTACATAACTACATAGCCTGGTCAAGCGGGATAAATTGCGCAAGGCGAGGGACGTCATGACCGACCAGCGAAACCATGCTGACCATGCGTCACACGAACATGAGCACGGACCCAGCCGCCGGTGGTTCGCCCGGGTGGCGCACCAGGTTGCGGCTCATCATCCGCTCGGCGCCCACACCCACGACAGCGTCGACAGGACCGACGCCGCCCTGGAAGCCGGCCGTCGCGGGATGCGCGTGCTGGCCGGCTCGTTCGCCGTCCTGATGGCCACCGCCGCGCTTCAGGCGGTGGTCGTCGTGGCCTCCGGGTCGGTGGCGCTGCTCGGCGACACCCTGCACAACCTGGCCGACGCGCTCACCGCCGTCCCGCTGGCGATCGCGTTCTCGCTCGGCCGCCGCGCCGCCACCCGGCGCTTCACCTACGGGTACGGCAGGGCCGAGGACCTCGCGGGCATCGTCATCGTCCTGCTGATCGCCGCCTCGGCGGGCCTGGCCGGGTACGAGGCCGTCACGCGGCTGCTGAACCCCCAGGACCTCCGGGCCGTCGGATGGGTGGCGGGGGCGGCCCTGGTGGGGTTCGCGGGGAACGAGTGGGTGGCCCGCTACCGGATCAAGGTCGGCCGGGAGATCGGCTCGGCCGCCCTGGTGGCCGACGGGCTGCACGCCAGGACCGACGGCTTCACCTCGCTGGCCGTTCTCCTGGGCGCGGGCGGCGCCGCGCTCGGCTTCCCCCTGGCGGACCCGATGGTGGGCCTGCTGATCACGTTCGCCATCTGCTTCGTGCTGCGGGACGCCGCCCGCGAGATCTACCAGCGGCTCATGGACGCCGTGGACCCCGCCCTCGTGGACCGCGCCGAGCGCATCCTGGGCGCGGTGGACGGGGTTCGCCACGTCGGATCCGTACGCCTGCGCTGGATCGGCCACGCCCTGCACGCCGAGGTGGAGATCCTGGTGGATCACGACCTGTCGGTGGTGGACGCCCACGCGGTGGCGGTGGAGGCCGAGCACCGGCTCATCCACGAACTGCCGCGCCTGAGAGCCGCCACCGTCCACACCGACCCGCACGGCCCCGCCGGCGCCGACCACCACGCCAGCCTGTCCGCCCACCGGTCCGGCTGAGCGGGCGGTGACAGGACGCGGTGACGACATTCCGTCCAAAACGCTCCCTTGACCGCGCGCCGACCCTGAGGAACGCTGAGGTGGTAGACGTTGCCGGGGGCATAAACGCGTGAGGCGTCCATTCATCACCTTGCTGTCGGCCAACGCTCTATCCGTCACCGGAAACGTGCTCTCCATGCTCGCCGTCCCCTGGTTCGTCCTGGAGACCACGGGGAGCGCCGGGCTCACGGGGCTGGCCGCCTTCGCCACCACGTTCCCGATCGTCATCTCCGCCGCGTTCGGCGCCACGCTGGTGGACTGGCTGGGATTCCGCGGGGCGAGCGTGGCGTCCGACCTGGTGAGCGGCCTGGTCGTCCTCGCCATCCCCGCGCTGTTCCTGACGACCGGGCTGTCCTATCCGTTCCTGCTGGTCCTGCTGTTCGTACGGTGGCTGGCCGCCACGCCGGGGGAGACCGCGCGCAAGGCCATGCTGCCCGACCTGGCGGCCCTCGGCCGCGTACGCATCGAACGCGCGACGGCGGCGTACGACGGCGCCAGCCGCGGCGCGACCATGGTGGGCGCCCCGCTCGCCGGAATCCTGATCCTCTGGGCGGGACCGAGCACGCTCCTGATCGTCGACGGCATCACCTTCCTCCTGTCGGCGGCGCTCATAGCCGGCGGCGTCCCGCGCATCGAGAACGGGCAACGCGAATCCGGCGGCTACCTCCGCGACCTGCGCGACGGCCTGACCTTCCTCTGGCGCGACCGCCTGCAGCTGAGCGCCACCAGCATGATCGTGGTCGTCAACATGCTGGACACGGGCGTGACACAGGTGCTGCTGGCCCTGTACGCCCGCGACGTGACAGGCGACCCCCGCGCGTTCGGCCTGCTCACCGGCGCGCTCGGCGCGGGCGCCGTGGCGGGGACGATCGTGTACGGAGCGGCCGGCGAACGATTACCCATGAGGCTGACCTACGGAGTGTGCTTCCTCGTCGCCGGCGTGCCCCGCGTCCTGGTCCTGGCGCTCGGCGTGCCGTTCCCCGTGGCGCTCGCCACGGCCGCGCTGTCCGGGTTCGCGGCCGGCGCGATCAACCCGATTCTCGGCATCCTGCAGTTCGGCCGCATCCCCGCCCCCATGAGAGCGCGGGCGCTCGGCACGATGACGGCCGCCGCGTACGCGGCCATGCCGCTCGGCGGGCTGCTGGCCGGCTCGCTCACCGAGGTGACCGGCCTGCGGACCACGCTTTACGCGTTCACCGGCCTTTACCTGATCACGTCCATCCCGCCGTTCGTCTGCCGGGCCTGGCGGGAGCTGGACCAGCCGTCTACCGCGAAGACGTAGCCAGTAGCGCGGACTCCGTGATCGGGGACTCGTGCGTGCCGGCGACCGTGCAGGCGTGCGCCCCCGCCGCCGAGCCCAGCCGTACGCACTCCTCCAGAGACCGGCCGCGCAAGGTGCCGTACAGGAAGCCGGAGACGAACGCGTCGCCCGCCCCGTTGCTGTCGGCCACCGGCCCGGGCAGCGGCGCGGCCGGGAAGGCGCGCACGCCGGAGTCGCGCGTCAGGACGAGGCAGCCCTCGGCCCCGCGCGTGCAGACGACGGTGTGGGCGCGGCCGCGCCGGAGGATGTCGCGCATCGTGGCGACCGGGTCGCTCAGTGCGGTGGCCGACAGGAACACCAGGTCGGAGCGGTAGGCGAAGTCCTGGTGGTAGTCGTTGACGCCGTCCCAGTCGTGCAGGTCGGTGGAGACCGGCGTGCCGTCGAGGTCGGGGTAGACGTGGCGGCAGAAGTCCATGATCGACAGGTGTACGTGCCGGGCGCGCGTGTTCGCGTACAGCTCGCGCGGCAGGCGCTCGCCGGGCGTGACCTTCGGGTCGTGGAGCGAGGTGCGGCGGCCGTCCGGCCCCACGAGCAGGACGCTGCGCCGGGTGCCCGCCGCGGCGGGCCCGAAGGAGCAGTCGACCTCGCGCAGCGCGTGGCGGACCAGGGCGCCCTGCGGGTCGTCGCCGATCAGGTCGGCGAAGGCGACGGCGAGCCCGAGCGCGTGGCAGCCCAGCGCCACGCCCGCGCCCGTGTTGCCGATCCGGTCGACGACCGGGGGCACGTGGTAGGTGTCCCGGTACGGCAGCGGCAGCTCGGGCACGTACACCGTCGTATCCACCCCGGCACCGCCGAGGACCAAGACATCGCGGCTCACCGGTTGACCAGCGGGCCCGAGCCGGTGGAGCCGCGGACGACGAGCTCCGGCTGGAAGATCAGCTCGACGTGCTTGGCGGAGGCGCCGTTCACCTCTTCGAGCAGCGTCTGCACGGCCGCCGAGGCCATCGCGCCGATCGGCTTGCGTACGGTGGTCAGCGGCGGGTCGGTGAACGCGATCAGCGGCGAGTCGTCGAAGCCCACCACCGACACCTCTCCCGGCACCGACAACCCCCTCTCCCGGCAGGCGCGGATCGCGCCCAGCGCCATCAGGTCGCTCGCGCACACGATGCCGGTGCAGCCGCGCGACAGCAGCTGCGCGGCGGCCGCCTGCCCGCCCTCGACCGAGAACAGCGAGTGGGCGATCAGCTCGTCGACGTCGGTCGCGCCGAGCAGCTGCGCCATGGCCTGCTTGTAGCCCTCGATCTTCCTGATCACCGGCACGAACCTGCGCGGCCCGAGCGCGATGCCGATCCGCTCGTGGCCGAGGTCGACCAGGTGCTGCACGGACAGCCGGGCGGCCATGCGGTCGTCGGGCGAGATGAAGGGCGCGTCGATGTGCTCGCTGTAGCCGTCGACCAGCACGATCGGCAGCCCGCGGTCGGTCAGCCGGGTGTAGCGGTCCATGCGGGCGGTGCTGTCGGCGTGCAGCCCGGAGATGAACACGATGCCGCTCACCCCGCGATCGACCAGCAGCTCGGTGAACTCGTCCTCCGGCGCGCCGCCGGGCAGCTGGGTGCACAGCACGGGCGTGTAGCCGTGCTGGGTCAGCGCCTTCTCGATGGCCTGCGCGAACGCGGGGAAGATCGGGTTGTCCAGCTCCGGGGTCACCAGGCCGACCAGCCCGTTGCTGCGCTGGCGCAGCCGCGGCGGGCGCTCGTAGCCCATGAGGTCGAGCGCGGTCATCACCGCCTGGCGGGTGGCGGCCGAGACGCCGGGCTTGCCGTTGAGCACCCTGCTGACCGTGGCCTCACTCACCCCGGCCTGGGCGGCGATGTCGGCAAGGCGAGCGTGACCGTTCATGCCACTCACTTTACTTTCCACCAGGCCGCCGAATCCCCTGCTCCAGGGACATCCGAGGCGATCAGGACGTCCCCGTCGATCTCGAAGTCCACCGGCGTTCCGGTGAGGTTGACGGCGCAGACGAACCGCCCTCTGGAGAACACGAGCGTGCCCTCGGGCGACTCGTGCCAGACGAGGTCCCCGTCGAGCGCGCGCCGCAGCTCCAGCGCCGTACGGTACAGCTCCAGCGTCGAGCCGGGCACGCCCTCCTGCGCCTCCACGCTCAGCCCGGCCCACTCGGACGGGATCGGCAGCCACGGGTCCTGCCAGCCGGACTCGCGCGTCCACGGCAGCGGGACGCGGCAGCCGTCCCGGCCGCTGTCGGGGTCGCGCAGCCGCTGCGGGTCCCGGCACACCTCGTCCGGCAGGTCGAGCACCTCGGGCAGGCCCAGCTCCTCGCCCTGGTAGACGTAGACCGAGCCGGGCAGCGCGAGCGTCAGCAGCGCGGCGGCGCGGGCCCTGGCCAGGCTGCCGTAGCGGGTGACGTGCCGCTTGACGTCGTGGTTCGACAGCACCCAGGTGGTCGGGGCGCCCACGGAGCCGGCCGTGGCGAGCGAGGAGTCGATCACGGCCCTCAGCTCGGCGGCGTCCCACGGGGTGAACAGGTAGTGGAAGTTGAACGCCTGGTGCAGCTCGTCCGGACGGACGTACATCGCCAGCCGCTCGGCCGTCGGCGCCCACGCCTCGGCCACGCCGATGCGCTCGCCGGGGTAGGAGTCGAGCACGCGCCGCCACGCGCGGTGGATGTCGTGCACGCCGTCGTTGTCGAAGTACGGCACCGGATCCTTGCCGATCAGCCTGGCCTGGTTCGGGTGGCCGATGTCGGGCAGGCCGCGCGGCTTGACCATGCCGTGCGCCACGTCCACGCGGAAGCCGTCGACGCCCAGGTCGAGCCAGAACCGCAGGACCGACTCGAACTCGCCGCGCACCCCGTCGTTGTCCCAGTTGAGGTCCGGCTGCGCGGGGTCGAACAGGTGCAGGTACCACTGCCCGTCCTCGACCTGCGTCCAGGCGGGGCCGCCGAAGATCGACTCCCAGTCGTTCGGCCGGTCGCGGAAGACGTAACGATCACGGTGCTCGCCGCGCAGCGCCTCCTGGAACCAGGGGTGGGCCGAGGAGGTGTGGTTGGGGACGACGTCCGTGATCACCCGCAGGCCGAGGGCGTGCGCCTCGTCGATGAGCGCCTTGGCGTCGGCGAGCGATCCGAACAGCGGGTCGACGTCCCGGTAGTCCGCGACGTCGTAGCCGAAGTCGGCCATGGGGGAGGGGTAGAAGGGCGTCAGCCAGATGGCGTCGACGCCGAGCCCGGCCAGATACGGCAGGCGATCGCGAACGCCGATCAGGTCGCCCACGCCGTCGCCGTTGCCGTCGGCGAAGCTGCGCACGTACACCTGGTAAATCGCGGCGTCTCGCCACCATGCGGTCATAGTCTCCCCCTGACGGTCCCGACTATGAAATCCCTTGCCGCAAGTTTACGCAAGTCCTTACATACACCTCTAATCCGGAAATTTCGCTTAAGAACCCCCAAAGCCCTCGACCTAAACGCCCGCGCAGGAGATTCTTTATGTCAAGGGTGGACATCTAGCGTTAAGGCGCGATGTACTACCTCTTCAATCAGCCTCGTCACAGGTGACACGCGCGCAAGGTGTAGGCCCATGAGCTCGGTCGTTCTCGACAAAGTGACCAAGGTGTATCCGGGCGACTACCTCGCAGTCGACCGGCTGAGCCTGCGGGCGGAAGACGGCGAGTTCCTCGTCCTCCTCGGCCCCTCCGGATGCGGCAAGTCCACGCTGCTCCGCATGATCGCAGGCTTGGAGGAGATCACCGAGGGTGACCTGTGGCTGGACGGCGAGCTGGCCAACCACCTGGCCCCGCGCGATCGCGACGTCGCCATGGTGTTCCAGAACGGCGCCCTGTATCCGCACCGGACAGTACGCGGGAACATCGCCTTCCCCCTGGAGATCGCCAAGTCGGACCCCGCGATGGTGCGCGAGCGGGTGACCGAGCTGTCGAAGGCCTTACACATCGACGAGACGCTGGACCGCCGTCCCGGCACGCTCTCCGGCGGCCAGCGGCAGCGCGTGGCCATGGGGCGGGCCATCGTCCGGCAGCCCAAGCTGTTCCTCATGGACGAGCCGCTGTCGAACCTGGACGCCGGCATGCGCACCGAGCTCCGCATGGAGATCTCGGCGCTGGTCAGGTCGCTCGGCGTCACGACGATCTACGTGACGCACGACCAGGTGGAGGCGCTGACGCTCGCCGACCGGATCGCCATCCTGAACCGAGGGGTGCTCCAGGACTTCGGCACCCCCGGGCAGATCTACAACGATCCGGCCACCGCGTTCGTGGCGGCGTTCCTCAACTCCCAGCAGCTGAACCTGCTGGCGGCCAACGTCAGGACGCCGCAGAACCAGTACGTCATGCTCGACTTCGGCCCGCACCGGCTCACGATGCAGTGGAGCGATCCGCGGGCGTACGCGATCTCGCAGCACACGGGCGGGCAGGTGCTGGTGGGCCTGCGCCCGGACGGGCTGGTCCCGGTGCCGGAGTCGTACGACGGGCCGTCGTTCTTCGGGCGGGTGCGGGCGCTGGAGTATCACGGGCACGAGTGGCTGGCGTACCTGGAGTGCGGGGCGCCCGCCGTACCGGTGCCGGAGCCGCCGGACCCGCGCGTGCGGCTCAACGGGGACAAGCACGGCTCGGGGAAGCTGTCGGGGCTGGTGCGGCGGATCTTCTCCGGGCAGCGGCAGGAGGAACATCAGGAGCAGGAGCAGGTCGGCCAGCACCCGAACAGTGGCATCCACCGCCGCTCGGACCTGATCGTCCGCCTGGGCGGCCGCCCCGTCTGGCGCACCGGCGACGCCGCCAAGGTCGGCGTGGACCTCTCCCGCATCATGATCTTCACCCTCGACGGCGCCCGCATCGACCCCCCTCGCCGCTGACCCTTCCTCCCTTACGCCTTACGCCGGCGCGCGTCTCGTTGACCAACCGGACCGCAGTCCGTATATTTGTGTCCAGTAAACGGACCGCAGTCCGGAAAGGACGCTAAACCATGAGCAGACTGCTGCACATCTCCGCCTCTCCCCGTGGGGGCGAGTCGATCTCGCTGGGCATCGCGCGGACGTTCGTCGAGGAGTACCGCGCCGCCCGGCCCGATGCGACGGTCGACCACTTCGACCTGTGGGACGGCACGCTCCCCGAGTTCGGCCCCGCCGCCGCGGGCGCGAAGATGACCGTGTTCGGCGGCGGCACGCCCGAGGGCGAGCAGGCGGAGGCGTGGGCGGCGGCCGTGCGCACGTTCGAGCGCTTCGACTCCTACGACCGCTACCTCTTCAGCGTGCCGATGTGGAACGGGGGCGTGCCCTACAAGCTGAAGCAGTTCATCGACGTGGTCAGCCAGCCGGCGATGATCTTCGACGTGCACCCGGAGACCGGCTACCGCGCCCTGCTGACCGGCAAGCGCGCCGCCGTCGTCTACACCAGCGCCGTCTGGGGTCCCGGCCTGGGGCCGGAGTTCGGCGCCGACTTCCAGTCGACGTCCTTCGGCGACTGGCTCCGCTGGGCCGGCATCGCCGACATCCAGGAGATCCGCCACCACCCGACGCTCACGGGCTCGTACGAGGCCGAACGCAAGCAGGCCGACGAACACGCCCGCCGGATCTCTAGGACGTTCTAGCCCTGAGCCATCGATCGCGGCCCGGTCAGCACCGCCGGGTCGAAGGACACGGGGAAGGGCTGGTCCAGTGAGAGGACGTTGCCCGCCTTCCCCTCCGCGACGAGCTCGTAGCCCTGGTCACTCAGGTTGAAGACCTCGACGCGAGGTGCGTCATCGCCCCGGAGGTCGACCCTGATGAAGACCGGGATGCCCGCTGCGGCGTATTTGGGCGGCTTGACCTCGTCGATGCGCCTCCGGCTGGCGACCTCGACCACACACGCGGTGTCCGCGGCGGCAAGCATGGTGACGTCGGTCAGCATCGCCTCGGCACGTCCTACCAGGACGTCGGGAATGAGGCCGTCCTCGCCGACTTCGAGATTGCCCGTCGCGACCACCTCGAATGCCTCAGGTGCCGCCTCGACCAGGATCTGTCGAAGTCGCCCCGCGCAGAGCGCATGAGGGAATGCGGGCATGGGGCTCACTATGAAACTCCCGTCGATCAACTCGATGCGTTCCCCGGTTTCGGGCAGCTTGAGCCAGTCCTCGACGGCGTAGTCGTTGCCGGCCGACGGCAAGGCGAAAAGCCTGACGCGCCGTGGCGGCGGGTGTGCGGCAAGCCAGCCGTCGTTGGGCGCAGCAGTCATCGCCTCATCGCCTTCCACGGATTCGACACGTGCACGCACTGAGGCACAGAGCCAGGTGTATTCGTATGAGCACGTCGAGTGACGGGGCCACGTTACCCTGCCTTTACCGATCGCGTCGGGCATCCGCCGGAAGTCTCAGGAGGCGCAGGTCCAGCGGGGTCCGTCCGGGGTGTCCTCCACGAGGATGCCGCCCTCCTGCATCGCCTCCCGCAACGCGTCCGCCACCTCGTACCGCCCCTCCTCCCGCAGCCGGGCGCGGAGCGTCAGCAGGGGCTCCACCAGGGCGGGGAGGGTTCGCGAGCGGAGGCCGGCGGCCGAGGCGAGCTCGCCGAGGCGGGCGATGAGCAGCCGCATCAGCTCCCTGGCCTGCTCGACCCCGCCGGCGTCCTCCTCCGTGTCGGCCGCCCACTTGACGAGCTCCGCCTCCAGGTCGAGCACCACCTGGGCCGCCGCCACCAGGTCCGGCCGGGACACCGCCGCCTTGAACAGGTCTTCGGAGGTGTGGATCGTCTCCTCCAGCGTGACCTCGGCGGGCGCGGGGTCCGCCGGGGGCGGCGGGGTGACGGCGCCCGTGCCGGGGCCGCCCTCGGCCAGGCGGCGCAGCCCGGCGAGGTCCGTCAGGGTGCCCGTGGGCAGGACCGTCGCGGAGCCGGGCCGGCGGACGGTCAGGCCGCCCCGGCCCGCCACCCGCACCGACTCGGTGTCGAGGTCGATCACCAGGGCGGTGTGCTCGTCGAGGCCCAGGACGGCGGTGCCGGGGGGCAGCTCGCGCTCCATGCGCGACAGCCGGCGCTCGCCGAGGTAGCAGAAGCGGGTGTCGTGGGTGCCGCCCTCGGTGTTGTCGAAGTGGGGGATCAGCACGGCCCGCAGCCCGAGCGGCTCCAGCAGGTCGACGCCCTCACGCCAGTGGGGATCCGCGCCGACCTTGTAGACCTCGTAGACCGGTACGGTGGCCAGACCCGCCGTGCAGGCGGCGGCCGAGGCCAGCACCGTCACCCCCTGACGTGCGCGAACCCGGGCACGCAGGTCGCCGGCCACGCCCGAGTCGGCCCACCGGTCGAGCGCGTAGGTCGGGCTGCCGGGGCCGGAGAAGACCCAGTCGGCGCCCGTGATCCCGGCCGCCACCTCGACCTCCAGGCCGACGCTGTGCGCGAAGTAGCGGCGGGCGCGGGCGGAGATGTCGGCGGAGTTTTCCTGGAAGGCGTAGGGAGTGTCGAGCAGCACGGCCCGCGCTCCCGCGCGCAGCGAACGCGCCGCCGCGCGGTGGATCTCGACCATGGTCGGGCTCGTCTCGCCCGACCCCATCAACACCAGCAAACCCGGCATGGCTGTCGGCCCCTTTCTCGCGTGCCATCGACTACATCCGGGCCCGCCACGGCTTTCAAGAGCGTCAGACGATGCGTCTGGGACGTACTTGCATATGATTGGCAGTAAGTTGGTGGCGGTGACGGGAAGACACGTGGTCCTGGTTGAGACGCTCATGCTACGGGTGGGCACCGACAATCGCTGGTCCTACCGGCATGCCCGTATCCGGCCGCGGCGCGGGGAAAGCCCTGACGAGGCGGCGCGGCGGCTCGGCAAGGTCGAGGCCCAGGACCCCGGGACCGTGGTCCACTCCACGAGCTGGCGGTACGAGCCGGACGGCAGGTTCGTGCTGACCTATGCGATCTGTCCCGACCCGGCGCCGTGGCTGCCCGCCGTCGAGGCGCCCGTGCTGGAGATCGCCAGAGGCGAGGCCCCCGCCACCCCGTCACCTGAGCGCGTCGCCCTGGCCAACGTGGTCGCGCACGCGATCAGGCACCTGGCCTTCCTCCTCGCCGAGGACCCCGTCGTGTCGCGCGTCCTGTCCGGCCATCCGGCGATCGCCCGCGCCCTGGAGCCGGCGGGCGCTCCGGTCTGAGAGCCGGCGGCCCAGCGCCTGCATGGGCCGTTCGACGTACCTGTAGGAGAGCGTGCTGACGGCCAGCACCACGGTCAGGGCCAGCGCCGCCATCGTGAGCTGGTACGCCGGCTCCGCCCACCGCAGGTCACCGGTGATCGCCACGAAATACTTCAGCAGCGGGTGGTGCACCAGGTAGAGCGAGTAGCTGATCAGCCCGAGCCAGGTCAGCACCCTGGGCAGCCGCCGCCCGCGCAGCGCCATCCCCGCCGCGAACGTGCCCGCCGCCAGCGCGATCGTCGTCAGCCACACGTCGGCCCGAACCCACCACCAGCCGCCCTGGACGGCCCACAGAGGCGCGACCGCCACCAGCGCCGCCGTCACCGCCACCGGCCACAGCGGCCCGCGGCCCCGCTCCCACCGGTGGATGGCCGTGCCCGCGAACATCACCGCCAGCACCGCCACCCCGAGCCACGGCACCCGGCCGCTCAGCGGCGGCAACGCCAGCGCCGTCAGACCCAGCACGCAGGCCGCGGCCGTGCGCAGGCGCCCCCACACGACACACGCCAGCCCGGCCACGAACACCACGCCGGAGACGTAGGCCGGCCACCCGCCGGTCACCACCGCCCCCGACGCCACCAGCCCCACGGCCACGGCCCCCGCCCCGAACGACATCGCCAGCAGCCCGCTCCGGCCGTGCCCCCCGACCAGGAACAGCGCGGTGACCAGGAGGTAGAAGACCATCTCGTACGACAGCGTCCACATGGTGTCGGCCACGCCGCCCACGTTCACGACGTCGAGCAGCATGGTCGCGTGCGCCGCCACCGCGCTGCCGTCCCTGGGCACCTCGGCCCGCACCGGCACCCACCAGGCCAGCGCCAGCACGAGGGCGATCACACCGAGGTAGAGCGGGTAGAGCCGGAAGAACCGGCCGATCCAGAACTTGCGCACGTCGCCGTGGCGTTCCAGGGAGGTGGGGATGATGTAGCCGCTGACCAGGAAGAACACGAGGATGCCGTAGACGCCGAGGCTGAACCAGTACGGCCTGAGCTGCGGCAGGAACCACGGCAGGAGGTGCTCGGCGACCACGGCCAGCGCGCCGATCCCTCTGAGCGCGTCCAGCCACGCGAGCCTGGAGGCGGCGGGGACGGGGACGGTGACGGGCTGGGCGGCGGCAGCGGACACCCGCCCCAACCTACCCACGAAGGCTGAAGAGATGCTGAGGCCGGAGAACGGCGTGCTCGGGCATCACCGATACGCTGGTGATCCCGTGGCGAGAAGGAGGCCCCAGCATGACCGTCGCCGTCCATGTCGGACCCGAGCCGGTGCCCGTGCTCATCGAAGCGGTGCAGCGGGCGGGCGGCAGGGTCGTGCCGCTCGACGAGGCGGAGGCGATCGTCTTCTACGGTGGCGGCCCCGACCAGCTGCGGCCGATGCTCCACGACGGCATCCGCTGGGTGCAGCTGCCGAGCGCGGGCATCGAGCGGTTCGCCGATGCCGGGATCATCTCCGAGCACCCGGTCATCACCGCCGCCACCGGCTCCTACGGTCTGCCGGTGGCCGAGCACTCGATGGCCCTGATGCTGGCCGCCGCCCGCGCCCTGTACCGGTCGGCCAGGGTGAAGACGTGGGAGCCGAAGACGTCCAGGGAGTTCGCGGGCTCGACGGTCGCGATCGTCGGCTTCGGCGGCATCGGCCGGGCGCTCATGCCGATGCTGCGGCCGTTCGGCTGCCGGGTCCTGGCGGTCACCGACAGCGGCGAGGCGCCCGGCGCGGACCTCGTGCTGCCGCGCGCCCGCTACCGCGAGGTGCTGCCCCTGGCCGACTACGTGGTCGTCCTGGCGCCGGCCACGCCGGAGACGAGGGGCATGTTCGGGAAGCGTGAGTTCGAGCTCATGCGGGAGGACGCCTGGCTGGTGAACGTCGCCAGAGGCAGCCTCGTCGTCACCGACGAGCTGGTGGACGCGCTGCGCGCGGGCCGCATCGGCGGCGCGGCGCTCGACGTCACGGACCCCGAGCCGCTGCCCGACGGTCATCCGCTGTGGAGCCTGGACAACGTGCTCATCACGCCGCACTCGGCGAACCCGCCCTCCTCCTACTGGCGCGGCCTGACCGAGCGCGTCACCTCCAACGTGCGGCGTTTCGGCGAGGGCGCCCCGCTGGAGGGCGTGGTCTCCCCGTCCCGGGGGTTCTGACACTTCTCATGGGCCGGCTCAGCCGAGGTTGAGCCGGGCCCCGCCGCTCAGCCCCGAGTCGTGCACCTCGAGCGCGGCCGGGGCGAGGTCTTTCGGCAGCTCGAACACCAGCGCGCCGGCGAACGACTGGCCCGCCTCGATGCGGATCGGCGTGATCTCCTTGCCGTCCTGGTCGAGCAGCTTGGTGCCGCCGTGTAACTCCTGGTCCTCGTCGACCAGCTTCTGCTGGCCCGGGTAGAGGACCCTGGCCTCCTGGCCGACGTTGCTGACGCGTACCCCGATCTGGCAGGTGCGCGTGGGCGCCGACTTCGCGGGCTTGGGGCACTTCGTGCCGGTGATGGCGAAGCGCAGCTTGCCGTCCTGCACGGGCCCGTCCTCGCCGGCCGCCGGCGAGCGCAGCACCCACGTCAGCACCACGATCAGCCCTACCACCAGCACGAACGCGATGATCAACGCGGTCATGCAGCCCGCGAACACGCCCCGCTTGCGCTTGGCGGGCGGGTAGCCCGGCAGCGGCCCCTGACCGGTGGCCGAGGGGTGGGGCATCGGCCCCTGCCCGGTCTGGTGGTGGGGGACCGGCCCGGTGAGGTCCGGGTGCGGCCCCCGCAGCCCCCGCCCGGTCCCCGGCACGGGGCCGGTGCGCTCGGGATGGGGAGCAGGAGGCACGGGCCCGGTCCGCTCCGCGAGCGGCGGCAACTGCCCCGGATTGGGCCCCCGACGCTCGGCCGGCGGCGGCGCCATCCGGGGCGTGGGGCCGGTGCGTTCGGCGGCCGGCGGCATCATCCCGGGGGTGGGCCCGGTGCGTTCGGCGGGCGGCGGCATCATGCCGGGCTTGGGACCGGTGCGTTCGGCCGGCGGCACGTGGCTCGCCGCCCCCGGCGTGGGGCCGGTGCGCTCGGCGGGCGGCGGGGGCTGCGGGCCGCGGGGCTCGGCATGCGGGGCACGCGCCTCGGGACGGCGGGGCGGGCCCGGGCGGCCCGCGCCCGGCACCTGGCCCGTGCGGTCGGGGGGCATCGGGTGCGGCTGCCGCGGCATCATCGGGAAGTCCGACGGGTTCCACGAGTTGGTCAGGTGCTTGGTCGCGGCGAGCTGCGCCGCGGGCTCGTCGGCCGCCCCCACCAGCTCCAGCAGCAGCTGCTTGGCCGCGGGCCGGCGCGCCGGGTCGGGGTGGATGGCCGCCGCCACCAGCCGGTCCAGGGGCGCGGGCAGCCCCCGCAGGTCCGGCGGCGCGCTGCGGGCCCGGGCCGCCATCACGTACGCGTCGCCCTCGCCGAACGGATGCCCGCCCAGCCCCGCGTAGGCGATCAGCGACCCCCAGGCGAACACGTCGCCCGCCGGGCTGGTGCGCCCCTCGAAGACCTGCTCGGGAGCGATCCACCCGGGCGTGCCCATCACCATGCCGGCGTTGGTGTGCCGGGAGCTCACGTGCGTCGACCGCGCCAGCCCGAAGTCGATCACCCGGGGCCCGGCCAGCGTCAGCATCACGTTGGCCGGCTTGAGGTCGCGGTGCACGAGCCCGGCCGCGTGGATCGCGGTCAGCGCGGCGGCCACGCCGACCGCCGCGGAGTGCAGCACCGACGGCGACAGCGCGCCGTGCTCGATCAGGTGGTCCTCGAGCGAGATGCCGTCGATGTACTCGGTGACGAGGTAGAGGACGCCGCGGTCCTCGCCGTGGTCGAGCACGCGGGCCGTGCAGAACGAGGCCACCTTGCGGGCGTTGGACACCTCTTCGTGGAAGCGCGCCCGGTAGACCGGGTCGGCGGTGTAGTCGCGGCGGATCGCCTTGAGCGCCACCCGCGAGCCGTCGGCCGCCTTGGCGAGGTAGACCACGCCCATGCCACCGGAGCCGAGACGGCTGATCAGCTCATAGGGGCCGATCGCCGGCGGATCTTCCGGCTCCAGCGGAGTGCCTGCGGAGCGCCCCAAGGTTGCCGTCCTCTCGCCGTCGTCATCCCGTCGCAATCCGAACCGTTCCTCCGCCCGGCACGTCATTTGTACCCAAGACTCTAACGGAGGAAGTGCCTGCCCGGTGGCCACTAGTTCTGAGCAGGCGTGGGAGCGCCGTGGATGCGCAACGGGCGCATCGTCACCCGCAGACGCGAGAGGTTGAGGGCGTAGGGGAGAGGGCGGTGCGGGGACAGGAGCCGCCCGACCGGCTTGGGGCGGGCGGCGCGGACGATGCCGGCCAGGAAGGCGGTGCCGACCGCGAGCGTGAGGTGCGTGCCGTCGCACCCCGGTCTGGCCCACCACTCGTTCGCCGCGGTGCCGTCCAGCCAGACCTCGGGGGCGAAGGTGTTCGCGTACGGCAGGCGCAGGCTGCGCTGGTGCGCCGCGACCGGCACGAGCACGGTGGTGCCGGCGGGCAGGGTGGTGCCGTACCAGTCGGTCCGGGTGGTGGTGACCCGCGACAGAGTCGGCACCGGCGGCCACAGGCGCAGCCCCTCGCGCAGGCAGGCCCGCAGGTAGTCGGCGTCGCGGCGGGCCGACTTGCGCTGGGCCGGATGGGCGGCCAGCAGCGCCAGGGTCTGCATCAGCCCCGGCGACAGCACGCCGAGGCCCATCAGCCAGAACGCCGCCTGCATGAGCCCGCGCGAGCGGGCCAGCCCGGGGGTCTCCGCGATCAGGCCGGCCAGGCTGCCGGGTTCGGCGCGGCGCAGGTGGTCGATGAGGCGGGCGCCGTACCGGCCCGACAGGAGGTCCTGGCGCCGCCTGTCGCGCCACCTGCCGGCCCGCGTCAGGCCCGCCAGCAGGCGGGTGAGCTCCACGTCGCCGGCCGCGCCGTCGCCGTAGACGCAGCGCCTGGCCACGCGCTGCCACTGGGCGTTGAGCCGGTCGTGGTCCACCACGCCGGAGGTGAGCTCCCCGGCCTCCTCCCTGGCGATCTCGATGAACGTCGGGCGCAGCACGTCGGTCGGCAGGCCGAAGGGGCGCTGTTCGACGCCCTGCGCGTACTCGCCCCCCTCCGACAGCACGCGCAGGGCGTCGCGCTTGGAGATGACCAGCAGCGCCGGGCCGCGCCGGCCGCGCACCAGGACGGGGCGGCCGCCGTACCTGGACTCGAGCTCGGCCAGCAGCGCGCGGGAGCGCAGCGGGTCGCGGCCGGGCATCAGGTGCGGCACGCCCGGCCGGGCGATCGTGGAGGCCAGGCGCAGGCTCTCCAGCACGGTGGCACGGGGGAGGCTCCTAGGCACGCGCGGCCTTCCGTGTTCCGACCGGCGCCCGCGGGTCCGTGGCCATGCGGGCCCGGACCTCTCGGACCGCGGGCGCCTCCTGAGTGGCCGGAGCAGGATGGAAGTCCATATGGCGATGTGATCTCCCGTGGCGCCGCGTTCGCAATCGGGGGTTTCGGCCACCGGAACACTTCCGGCGGGGCGCCGCGGAAACGTTCCGATGGCCGGAACGCCTAAGGGCCGAGCAGGGCGGCCGAGATGGCCTGGGCGGCGCCGCGTACGGAGATGCCGAGCTTGGCGAGCGGCGCCGCGCCCGCGGGGGCGGCCACGCCGAGGGCCATGCAGATCCGGCCGCCCGGGCCGAACACCGGCGCGGCCACGCACGCCACGCCCTCGGTGAACTCCTCCTGCGAGTACGCCACGCCGTACCGGCGGACCTGGGCCAGCTCGCGCTCCAGCCCGGCCATCGTGGTGATCGTGCGGCGCGTCAGCCGCTCGAACGAGCCACGGGCCAGCAGCTCCTGGCGCAGCCTCGGGTCGAAGGCCAGCAGCGCCTTGCCGGTCGCCGTGCAGTGGAGCGGCGCGCGGTCCATGCCGTCGGAACGGGAGTCGACGCGGTTGTGGCTGTAGAGGCGCTCGACGTAGCGGGCCTCCAGGCCGGAGGGGACGGCCAGGTTGACCGTCTGCCTGGTGGCCTCGTACAGGTAGAGCAGGTAAGGCAGGACGACCTTGCGGGTGCCGGGCACGCGGGCCCGCGTGATGCCGGCCATCGTCTCCAGCAGCTCGCCCGGCAGGTAGCCGTTGCCGACCCGCCTGGCCAGCTCGCGCGAGCACAGCACGCCCAGGATGCGGTGGGCGGTCGTCTTGGGCAGGCCCGTGATGCGGCACAGCTGCGAGAGGCTGACCGGGTGGGAGGCGGCGCTGAGCGCCAGCAGGATGTCGATCCCCCGCTCCAGGCTGCCCGGCTGGGCAACGGGGCGGTCGTCCGTCATGCGCTGCTCTTGGCGGATCAGTTCCGTCGGCATTGATGTCCTTTCGCTCTCCGGAGAGCGAAAGGGGCTTCCCGGGGCTGCGGTTGTCCTTCCCTTGGCGTACCCGGCTGCCGTCCGTTAACGCAGGCTGATGATCTCGGCGTACACGGAAACCGCCACTTCACCGGGCGTTCTGGCACCTATGTCCAGACCCGCCGGAACCCGCACCCGCTCGCCTCCCTCCACGCGCGCCAGCACCGCCGCGCCGCGCCTGCGGCTGGCGATCAGCCCGATGTACGGGACGTCGTTGGCCAGCGCGTCGCGCAGGACCGGCTCCTCGCCGATCCCGTGCGAGGCGACCAGGACGGCGTCGGCGCCGGCGGCGACCCCGGGGCCGGTCTCGATCTGGTACCCCAGCGCGGTGCCGACGGCGGCGAAGGCCCGGGCGATGGGGCTGTCGCCGTGCACGTGGACCAGCGCGGGAGGGAGCACGGCCTCCAGGAAGATCTCCAGCGTGCCGCCGGACAGGCACGGCTGGCCCACGGCGACCAGGCCCTCCTCCTCGTGGGGCTCGCCCGCCTCCGGCGTGATGCGCAGCAGCGTCGCCCGCCCCGCGTGCCGGGGTTCGAGCAGCCGCAGGCCCTGCGCCCGGACGGTGTCGGTGGCGCAGACGCCGCCGACGAACCCCTCGATCGTCCCGTCCGGCAGCACCAGCGCGCGGTCGCCCGCCTTCGCGCTGGTCGGCCGCTGCGCCCGCACGACCGTGGCCAGCACGTACGGCTCCCGCCCCGACCGCAGCCGCGCGACCCGGGCGTCCAGGTCGGCGGCCGGCCGCGGCCGGGACGCCGGCATGCCAAGAAACTCGCTCATGCGCCCTCCTCCGTCGGACGCATGAGCGAGGCTCGGCTGTGTTTGATTGTTCGCTCGCTGCGCTCACTCACGGGATCGCCAGGTCCGTGCGGAACGGGTCGCCGTTGATGACGCGCCAGACGTTCGCCGGGGTGAGCGGCATGTCGGCGTGCCGCACGCCGTACGGCCTGAGCGCGTCCACCACGGCGTTGACCACCGCCGCGGGAGACCCGACGGTGGCCGACTCGCCCACGCCCTTGGCCCCGATCGGGTGCGTCGGCGAGGGCGTCACGGTCTCGCCCAGCTCCCACGACGGGCACTCCATCGAGGTCGGCAGCAGGTAGTCCATGAACGATGCCCCCAGGTGGTTGCCGTCCTCGTCGAACGCCATCACCTGCATGAGCGCCATCCCCACCCCGTCGGCCAGCCCGCCGTGGATCTGCCCTTCAACGATCATGGGGTTGATCCGCACGCCGCAGTCGTCCACCGCCACGAACCTGCGCACCTTCACCTGCCCCGTCCCCGGGTCGACGTCGACCACGCAGATGTAGGCGCCGAACGGGTAGGTGAGGTTGGGCGGGTTGTAGACGGTGACCGCGTCCAGGTGGCCTTCGACGCCTTCCGGCAGCTCCAGGCTGGAGTGCGCGGCCAGCGCGATCTCGGCCATCGACCTGCCGGTGGACGGGTCGCCCACCACCGACCACCTGCCGTCGGCCCACTCCAGGTCCTCCGGGGCGGCCTCCAGCATGGCCGCCGCCACGATCTTGGCGCGGTCGCGCACCTTCCTGGCCACGATGGCCGTGGCCGCGCCGGAGACGGGGGTGGAGCGCGAGCCGTACGTGCCCAGGCCGAACGGCGTCTGGTCGGTGTCGCCGTGCACCACCTCCACGTCGTCGGCCGGGATGCCCAGCTCCTGCCCGACGATCTGGGCGAACGTGGTCTCGTGCCCCTGGCCCTGCGACTGGCACGAGACCCGCAGCACGGCCTTGCCCGTGGGGTGCACCCGCAGCTCGGCGCCGTCGGCCATGCCCAGGCCGAGGATGTCCATGTGCTTGCGCGGGCCCGCCCCGACGGCCTCGGTGAAGAAGCTGACGCCGATGCCCATCAGCTCGCCCCTGGCCCGCCGGTCGGCCTGCTCGGCGCGGAGCTTGTCGTAGCCGGCCATGTCCATGGCCAGGCGCAGCGTCCTGGGGTAGTCGCCGGAGTCGTACTCCCAGCCGGTGGGGGAGTGGTAGGGGAACTGCTCGGGCCTGAGCAGGTTGCGCATCCGCAGGTCGGCCGGGTCGAGGTCCAGCTCGGCGGCCAGCACGTCGATCATGCGCTCGACCAGGTAGACGGCCTCGGTGACGCGGAAGGAGCAGGCGTAGGCGACGCCGCCGGGGGCCTTGTTCGTGTAGACGCCGGTGACCTCGCAGTGGGCGGCCTCGATGTCGTACGAGCCGGAGAAGACGTGGAAGAAGCCGGCCGGGAACTTGGTCGGCTGGGCGGTGCCGTTGAACGCGCCGTGGTCGGCGGTCACCTTGACCCTGATCGCCTGGATCCGGCCGTCACGCGTCGCGGCCACTTCGCCGCGCATGTGGTAGTCGCGGGCGAAGGCGGTGCTCATGAGGTTCTCGGAGCGGTCCTCCATCCATTTGACCGGCTTGCCGGTGACGATCGAGCCGACGATGGCGCAGACGTAGCCCGGATAAATCCCGACTTTTCCGCCGAAGCCGCCGCCGATGTCCGGCGAGATCACCCGAATCTTGTGCTCGGGCAGCCCGGCCACCATCGCGTACAGCGTCCTGTGGGCGTGCGGCGCCTGCGTGGGGCACCAGACGGTCAGCTTGCCGGTGACCCTGTCGAAGTCCGCGACCGCGCCGCACGTCTCCAGCGGCGCCGGGTGCACGCGCGGATAGAGCAGGTCCTGGGCGACCGTCACCTCCGCCTGCTCGAACAGGGCGTCGGTGCGGGCGCGGTCGCCGGCCTCCCAGTCGAAGATGTGGTTGCCGGTACGCCCTTCGAGATCGTCCCGGATGACCGGGGCGTCCGGGTCGAGGGCCTTCCTGGCGTCGATGACGGCGTCGAGGGGGTCGTACTCGACGTCGATGAGCTCCAGCGCGTCGCGGGCCGAATAGGCGTCCTCGGCCACCACGAACGCGACCTCCTGGCCCTGGAAGCGCACCTTGTCCGTGGCCAGCACCGCCTGGGTGTCCTGCGACAGCGTCGGCATCCAGGCCAGGCCGAGCCCGGCCAGGGTCTGCCCGGTGATGACGGCCTTGACCTTCGGGTGGGCCTCGGCGGCGCTCGTGTCGACGGAGACGATCCTGGCGTGGGCGTGCGGGCTGCGCAGCACAGCGCCGTACAGCATGCCGGGCAGCCGGACGTCGTCGGTGTAGTTGCCGCGGCCCCTGATGAAGCGGGCGTCCTCTTTGCGGTGCATGCGCCCGTAGCTCATGATTTCGCCTCCTCCTGGGCAGCCCAGCGGATCGATCGGACGATGTTCTCGTAGCCGGTGCAGCGGCACAGCTGCCCGGAGATGGCCTCGCGGATCCGGCCCTCGTCGGGGTCGGGCACGCGGTCGAGCAGCGCGCGTGCGGTCAGCAGCATGCCGGGCGTGCAGAACCCGCACTGCAGCCCGTGGCACTCCACGAACCCCTTCTGCACCGCGTCCAGCTCCCCGTCCCTCTCCAGGCCCTCCACTGTGCTGACCTCGTGGCCGTCGGCCATCACCGCCAGCACCGTGCACGACTTGACCGGCACGCCGTCGAGTCGCACCGTGCAGACGCCGCAGTTGGAGGTGTCGCAGCCCCAGTGGGTGCCGGTCAGACCCAGCTCGTCGCGCAGGAAGTGCACGAGGAGCAGCCTGGGCTCGACCTCTCTGGTGTACGGCTGCCCGTTCACCGAGACCGTGATGCGCATGTCAGATCCTCCCCGCTGCCCGGGCCAGTGCCCGCCGGGTCAGCTCGGCGGCCAGGTGCCGCTTGTAGTCGGCCGGGCCGCGCTGGTCGGCGTGGGGGTCGCAGTGCTCGCCGGCGATCCTGCCCGCCTCCGCGAACGCCTCCTCGCCGGGCCGCCTGCCTTCGAGGTGGCTCTCGGCCTCGGGGGCGCAGAAGTGCTCGGCGCCGACCGCGGTCAGCCCGATGCCCGCCCGTACGATCACGCCGTCCCGCACCGTGACGACCGCTCCGGCCGCGGCGACCGGCCAGTCGCCCACGCGCCGCTCGACCTTCTCGTACGCGCTGCCCGTGCCCGGCGTGATCGGCACGCGGAGCTGGACCAGCAGCTCGCCGGGCCCGACGGCGGTCTCGTACGGGCCCTCGTGGAAGTCCCTGATCGGCACGGTACGCGGACCGTCCGCGCCCTGGATGACCGCCCGCGCCCGCAGCGCCGAGAAGACGGCGGCCAGATCCTCGGAAGGGTCGCCCTGGCACAGCGAGCCGCCAACGGTCCCCCGATTTCTCACTATCGGGTCGGCAATAACTCGCTCCGCATCCCGAAATATCGGGAAAAGGTCGGTGGCGGTGCTGCTGTCCAGCAGCTCTGTGTGGCGTACCAGCGCGCCAATGGCCAGCTCGTCACCCTCGACGGCGATCCGCCCCAGCTCGGCCAGCCCGTTGATGTCGATCAACGCCTCCGGCTGGGCCAGGCGCAGCTTCATCATCGGGATGAGGCTGTGCCCACCTGCGACGATCCTGGCTTCGGGGCCGTAGCGCGCCAGCAGTTCGAGCGCGTGCGGCACGCTGTCCGCTCTCTCGTATTCGAACCTCGCGGGAACCTGCATGACTGCACATTGCTAGTGCCGATTTGTCGCGACAATCCGCAAATAAGGGATTCCTTAATGGGGACCGGAGAACTATGAAGGGTGGGTGACACTCAGCCAGCTCGGGGCGTTCGTTTTCGTCGCCCGTCTGGGATCCGTCAAGGCGGCGGCACGGGCGCTGGGCGTGAGCGAGCCCGCGGTCTCCCAGTCGCTGGCCCAGCTCCGCAGGCACCTCGGCGACCCGCTGCTGACCCGCGCCGGCGACCGGATGGTGCTGACGGAGGGCGGGCGGCGGCTGCTCGGGATCGCCGCCCAGATCGTCGCGCTCGGCGCGGAGGCCGTCGCCGCCGTCCAGCCGGGCCGCGGCGCCGGGCTGCACGTGGTCATGGACGCCGGGCTCGCCGAGTACGTGGCCGGGCCGCTCGTCTGCCTCTTCACCCAGCGCAAGTCGGTGGACGCCACCACCGGCGTGGCCGCCACGGCCGAGATCCCGCTCCTGCTGTCCAGCCGCCTGGCCGACGTCGCCCTCGGGGCCCAGGCGACGGGCGAGGGCCTGGTGAGCCGCCCGGTGCTGCGCTGCCGCCTGATCGTGGTCGGCTCGCCCCGCGGCCGCCGCGACCACTGGCTGGTCGGCCCCTCCGGGACGGACCCGCTGAGCGACACCAGCCGGCTGCTGCGGCTGCTGCGCGTCCCGGAGTCCCAGGTCCGGGTCTTCGCGAACCAGACGGCCGCCTGGAAGGCCGCCGCCGAGGGCTCCGGCGTCGCACCCGCCACGGCCCACCTGGTGGCCTCCCAGTTACGCAGGGGTGAGCTGGTGGTCATCGAGACCGCCGCCACCCCGCTGGCCGCGTACTGGTACGCCACCACCCTGGAACCCCCGAACCGGTCGGCGGCGGCGGGCACGTTCCTGGACTTCCTCACCACCCCGGCCGCCACCCAGCTCATGCGCACCCCGGACGACGGCATCCCCCGCAGCCGCTTCCGCCCGCCGATCCACGTGTCGATCTGGAGCTGAGGCTCAGCGGAGCGAGCCGCTGCCTCCAGGGCCGCCGGCCCGTTGCCGCCGCGCTCAGCGCAGGGCCGCGGCCTCCGAGGCGAGCTTCTCCACGCGGCCCCAGTCACCGGTGGCCAGCGCGTCGGCCGGGGTCAGCCAGGTGCCGCCGACGCACCCCACGTTCGGGAGCGCGAGATAGTCGGCCGCCGTGTTCACCCGGATCCCGCCCGTCGGGCAGAACCGCACGTCCGGCAGCGGCCCGGCCAGCGCCTTGAGGTAGGGGATGCCGCCCGCGGCCTCGGCGGGGAAGAACTTCAGCTCCTTGACCCCCCGCTCGGCCAGCGCCATCACCTCGGACACGGTCGCCGCCCCCGGCAGGTACGGGACGCCGCTCGAATCCAGCGCCTCGACCAGCGACAGGGTCGTGCCGGGCGACACCAGGAACCTCGCCCCGGCGGCCACCGAGGCCGAGATGTCCTCCGAGCTGCGGATGGTCCCCGCCCCCACGGTCGCCTCGGGCACCTCGGCCGCGATCCTGGCGATGGCCTCGCGCGCGGCCGGGGTGCGCAGGGTCACCTCGATGACCGGCAGGCCGCCGGCGACCAGAGCCCTGGCCAGCGGCACGGCGCTCTCCACGTCGTCGATCACCACGACGGGGATCACCGGGGCGAGATCGAGCAAGCTCATGAGTTCTTCTTCTCCTCGTCGGCCGGTCATGGCCGTCTAGTCACGTACAGGTCCCGCAAGGGCGGGCCGGTGTCACCCCACCAGTTCCCTGCGGGCGCGCTGGGCCAGCAAGGCCGCCGCGCCCGTCAACGCCGGTTGCGGGGCGACGATCAGCGCGGTGCCGATGGCCTCCAGGTAGTGGGCCATGTCGGGATTGTCGGCGAAGCGCGTCCTGAAGCTGCTGGTGCGCACGCGTTCCACGATACGGGGGAGCACTCCGCCGCCCAGATACACCCCGCCGCGCGCGCCGAGTGTCAGGGCCACGTTCCCGGCGAAGCTGCCCAGCATCCCGCAGAACACCTCCACCGTCTCCGCGCACAGCGAGTCGTCCAGGCGGGTCACGATGTCCGAGGCGGTCAGCTCCGGGGCGGTGACGCCGTTCACCTGGGCCAGCGCCCGGTGCAGCCGGACCAGCCCGGGCCCGGACAGCACGTGCTCGGCCACCACGTGCGCCAGCCCCCGCGCCTGCAGCACCTTGACGATCTCCAGCTCCCGCCGGTCCACCACGGGCACCGTGACGTGCCCGCCCTCGCCCGGGATCGGCGTCCAGCCGTGCTCCGACGGCACCAGCCCGCCCACGCCGAGCCCGGTCCCCGGGCCCAGCACGGCCTTCACGCCGTGACCCGGCTCGGGGCCGCCCAGCGAGACCAGGTCGTCGCCCTCCAGGTGCGGCAGCGACACGGCCAGCGCCTCGAAGTCGTTGAGCAGCACCGCGTACGGCACGTCGAGATCCCGTGCGGACCCGGCCCACGCGGAGTTCGTGAGCCGGTAGTGGTCGCCGTCGATCGGTCCCGCCACGGCCAGGCACGCCGCCCCCGGTCGCACTCCGCCCGCGTGTTCCGCGAGATAGGCGGCTACGGCTTCGGGGAGGGTCGGATAGTCGGCCCCGGCCAGGACCGCGACGTTCGTCGGCCGCGCTCCCGGCGAGGTGACCAGGCCGAACCGGGCGTTGGTCCCGCCGATGTCGGCGACCAGCCACGGAAGGTCAAAGGCACTCACCGCATACCTCCGGCATCCAGGGCGGCGTCAAGATCGCTCGCCATCGGGTCTGTTGAGGGCGCCGCCGGATTCACCCGGCTGGGGTGTCGCGCCGCTGAAACGGTTCTCGGGTTCGAAACGGGCAGGGCCGGTCCGTCGCTCACCCCGGTCGGGGAGAGCGCGAAGCCGATCCCTTTGGGGAGCGGAGGAGTCACACACCGAAGGATCCCACGGTGACCGGATGGAGTGGTGAGCCCCATCCGCTGTCTCACACCCGCCCGTCGCGCGACGGGCGGGTGTGCGCGGGGAGCCGCTGTCCGTCGTACCGGCAGCGAGGTGTCATCGGGCCAGCCCGGCGTGCTGGGCGCCCACCGGGGCGCCCGTCTCCAGGTGGGAGGTGCCGGCCTCGGCGAGGAAGCCCAGGCCGGGGCCGTGGTCGGGCGACTCGGCGCCGCTGACGCCGAAGATCCCGGCGCCCTGCTCCGCGTGCCCCGCCATCCGGCGGAAGGTCGCGAAGAGCTCGCGCCCGGTCCCCACCCACTGCGCGTCGCTCAGCGGGCGGCCCTGCGGCACGCGGCGGGCCAGCTCCTCGGCGGGCACCCGCAGCTCCAGCGTCCCCGCCGACGAGTCCAGCCTGATCACGTCGCCCTCCCGCACCAGAGCGAGCGACCCGCCGTCGGCGGCCTCGGGCGACAGGTGGATGGCCGCGGGCACCTTCCCCGAGGCGCCGGACATGCGGCCGTCGGTGACGATCGCCACCCGCTGCCCCCTGTCGAGCAGCACGGCCAGCGGCGGCGTGAGCTTGTGCAGCTCGGGCATGCCGTTCGCGCTCGGCCCCTGGTAACGGATGACCGCCACGAAGTCCTGCCCGTCCAGCTCGCCCGCCTCGAACGCCCGCAGCAGGTCCAGCTGGTCGTCGAACACCTTGGCCGGCGCCTCGATCACCAGGTGCTCAGGCTTGACCGCCGACACCTTGGAGACGGCCCGGCCCAGGTTGCCCGACAGTATGTGGATCCCGCCGTCCGGCGAGAACGGCGCCGCGACCGGCCGCAGGACGTCCAGGTCGGAGCTGCCGCCGGTGACCGGCGACCACACCAGCTCGCCGTCCACCAGCTCGGGAGCCTCGCGGTAGCGGTCGAGGCCGGGCCCGGCCACGGTCATGACGTCCCCGTGCAGCAGGCCCTCGTCCAGCAGGTCGCCGATGAGGACCTGCATGCCGCCGGCGTCGCGGAAGTGGTTCACGTCCGCCTGGCCGTTCGGGTAGATCTTGGTGAGGGACGGCACGACCTGCGACAGGCAGGCGAAGTCGTCCCAGGTCAGCACGATGCCCGCGGCGGCGGCCATGGCGACCAGGTGGAGGGTGTGGTTCGTGGAGCCGCCGGTGGCCAGCAGGGCGACGCAGGCGTTCACGATGGCCTTCTCGTCGACCAGCTCGCCGATCGGCGTGTACTCCGAGCCGTGCGCGGTGATCTCCACCGCGCGGCGCCCGGCGGCCTCGGTGAGGGCGTGGCGCAGCTCGGTGTGCGGGTTGACGAACGTCGAGCCGGGCAGGTGCAGGCCCATGACCTCCATCAGCGCCTGGTTGGAGTTGGCGGTGCCGTAGAAGGTGCAGGTGCCGGGGGAGTGGTACGACTTCGCCTCGGCGTCGAGCAGCTCCTGGCGCCCGACCTTGCCCTCGGCGAAGAGCTGGCGGGTGCGCGCCTTGACCTTGTTCGGCAGGCCCGAGGCCATCGGCCCGGCCGGCACGAAGATCGCGGGCAGGTGCCCGAAGTGCAGCGCGCCGATGAACAGGCCGGGCACGATCTTGTCGCAGACGCCCAGCAGCAGCGTCGAGTCGAACATGTCGTGCGACAGCGCGATCGCGGTCGCCATCGCGATCACGTCGCGGCTGTAGAGGGACAGCTCCATGCCGGGCCGCCCCTGCGTGATGCCGTCGCACATCGCGGGCACGCCGCCGGCCACCTGCGCCACGCCGCCGGCCTTGCGCACTGCGGCCTTCAGCTCCGGCGGGTACGTCTCGTACGGCTGGTGCGCAGACAGCATGTCGTTGTAGCTGGTCACGATCGCCACGCCCGGCTTCGCCGCACCGCGCAGCACGAGCTTGTCCTCGGCGGGCGCGCCCGCGAAGCCGTGCGCCAGGTTCGCGCAGCCGAGGTGGGCGCGGGCCGGGCCCTTCGCCCTGGCGGCCTCGCCGTCGCGCCGGATGCGTGCCAGGTACGCGGCCCGGCTGGTGGCGCTGCGCTCGGCGATGCGGTCGGTGACGTCCTGGATGACGGGGTTCACGGTGCCTCCTTCGTCGGGTCCATGAACCCGGAATCGATTGTTCACACGTCCTCCTCGTGCCACTCACGACCGCTGCGGCCGAGCAGTTCGTGGGCTCCGGCGGGGCCGGTGGTGCCGGCGGGGTAGGGCTCGGGCAGCTCCTCGGACGACTCCCAGGCCGACAGGATCGGGTCGATCCAGCGCCAGGCCGCCTCCACCTCGTCACGCCGCATGAACAGCGTCGGGTTCCCGGCCAGCACGTCCGTCAGCAGCCGCTCGTACGCCTCCGGCACCCGCGCGGTGAACGTCTTGCCGAAGCTCAGCGACAGCGGCACCGGCTTGAGCATGACCTCGCCCGCGCCCGGCTCCTTGGCCATGATGTGCAGCTCGATGCCCTCTTCCGGCTGCAGGCGCAGCACCAGGCGGTTGGGCGTGCCGCCGGGGTAGATGGAGTGCGGCACGTCCTTGAACTGCACCACGATCTCCGACCTGCGGTTCGGCATCCGCTTGCCGGTCCGCAGGTAGAACGGCACCCCCGCCCACCGCCAGTTCTTGATCTCGGCCCGGATCGCGGTGAACGTCTCCACCCGGCGCGACGCCTCGGTCGGCGGCGTGGAGGCGGGCTCGTCGAGGTAGCCCGGCATCTCGCCGGCCTCGGTGTACTGGCCCCGCACGGTGAAGCGGTCGACCTCAGTGCCCGTGATCGGGCGCAGCGCCTGCAGGACCTTGACCTTCTCGTCGCGGATGGCCTCGCGGTCGTTGCGGGCCGGCGGCTCCATCGCGGTCAGCGTGAGGAGCTGGAGCAGGTGGTTCTGCACCATGTCGCGCAGCGCGCCCGCGTGGTCGTAGTAGCCGCGCCGGCCCGGCGTGCCGACGGTCTCGGCGGCGGTGATCTGGACGTGGTCGATCCACAGGGAGTTCCAGATCGGCTCGAGGAAGGCGTTGGCGAAGCGCAGGACCAGCAGGTTCTGGACGGTCTCCTTGCCCAGGTAGTGGTCGATGCGGAAGATCTGGCGCTCCTCGAAGATGGCGCCGACCTCGTCGTTGATCCGCTGCGCGCTCGGCAGGTCGTGGCCCAGCGGCTTCTCCAGCACCACGCGCGAGCGCGGCGTCACCAGCCCGGCCTCCTCCAGCTCGCGGCAGAAGGGGCCGAACGTCCGGGGCGGGCTGGCCAGGTAGAAGACCCGGTCACGCTGCTCGTGCCCGGCCAGCAGCCGGGTCAGCGCCGCCCAGCCGGACTTGTCGGCACCTCCGACGTCGACCGACACGTGGTGCAGGCGGCCGAGGAAGCGCTGCCAGACGGAGGGGTCGTCGATCGGGACCCGGTCGCGTACCTCGGCGTCCACCTTGCCGCGGAAGTCGGCGTCGGTCAGACCGCCCCTGGACATGGCGATGACTCGGGTCTCCGGAGAGAGCCGGCCGTCCCTGTCGCTGTGGTAGAGCGCCGGGAGCAGCTTGCGCATGGACAGGTCGCCGGTCCCGCCGAAGACGACGAGGTCGGCGGTGTGGGCGGGGCTGGTTGTCGACACGGGGGACACGGTTGCGGACTCCGATGATCTACCAAGCAGGGACAGAACGGACACTAACGAGAGTTTGGGTCTCACACAAGCGGAGTTTTGGCATTTGAGATAAAAAAGTCGGGACTTTTCATGACCTAACCTCATGTGATTCACTTGGCCGATGCCTCGACGTACCGCCGCGACCCTTGCCACCAGTGGCGAGGTGCTCCGCCTCATCCGCACCGGAGAGGCCGTGACACGTGCCGACCTGGGCCGGGTGACCGGCCTGTCGCGCCCCGCGGTGCAGCTGCGCGTCGGCGAGCTGCTGGAGCGCGGCCTGGTCGTGGAGCGCGACGACGCCCCGTCCACGGGCGGGCGGCCGCCGGTCCGGCTGGAGTTCAACGCCGCGGGCGGCGTGGTGCTGGTGGCGGCGCTCGGCGCCAGCCGCACCCGGGTGGCCGTCTGCGACCTGGCGGGGCAGGAGCTGGCCGGGCGAGAGTTCACGATGGACGTGGAGCAGGGGCCCGACGTCGTGCTCCCGGTGATCATGGACACCTGGGACGAGCTGCTCGGCGACCGGCCCCGCTCGATGCTCAGAGGCGTCGGGATGGGCGTGCCGGCCACGGTCGAGTTCGCGCATGGGCGCACCGAGAGCGCCCGCGTGATGGCCTCGTGGACCGGCGTGGTGATCCCGCCGATCATCCGCGAGCGCTTCCCCGTCCCCGTGCTCGTGGACAACGACGTGAACGTGCTGGCCATCGGCGAGCACCGCGGCGCCTACCCCGACCTGGACGACCTGATGTTCGTGAAGATCTCGACGCGGATCGGCGCGGGCGTGATCGCCGGGGGCGGCATCCTGCGCGGCGCGCTGGGCGCGGCCGGAGAGATCGGGCACATCCCCGTGATCGACGGCGGCGACGTGCTGTGCCGCTGCGGCAACACCGGCTGCGTCGACTCCGTGGCCAGCGGCGTCGCGCTGCTGCGGGACCTGCGGGCGCAGGGCAAGGACGTCAAGACGATCGCGGACGTGACCGCGCTGGTGCGCGCGGGCGACGCCGAGACGATGGCCACGGTGCGCGAGGCCGGCCGCCATATCGGCGAGGTGCTGGCCGGGGCGGTCAACATCCTCAACCCGTCCGTGGTGGTGCTGGGTGGCGACGTGGCCGAGGCGTTCGGGCCGCTGGTGTCGAGCATCCGCGAGGTCGTCTACCGCCGCTCCACGGCCCTGGCCACCCGGCGGCTGCGCATAGAGCCGAGCCGGCTGGGGGCGGGCGCGGGCATCAGCGGGTGCGCGGTGATGGTGCTCGACCACGTGCTCTCGCCGGACGCCGTGGACGAGACCATGACGGTCTCGGTCCTGCGCCGCGAGCGGGTCGCGGCCCCCTAGAGGCAACGCCGTTCAGTTAGGGCTGGGGTAGCGCGTCAAGGGCTGGCCGGGATCATGTTGATGCTGATGGTGGCTTTGTAGGTGGTCCGGTCGATGGC